>JAYTJV010000019.1:0-17616 GCA_043730825.1 Pseudobdellovibrionaceae bacterium | reverse complement strand
TGGAACTAATCTAACTGTAACTGCTGGTGCAATTTCACTTACAAACGCGAATGCTTTAGCTGCTATCGGTTACACGCCGCTCAATAAAGCTGGCGATAACATGAGTGGCACTTTAGGTTTATTCCAAACTGCTGCTGATCCATCAACTGCTGGATGGAATGCAACTCAAAAAGGTTACTCTTGGTTTAATACGACTTCTAACTCTGTTAAGTATTGGGATGGTTCTGCCATTCAAGCACTTGGCGTTTCAGGTGCAGGCTTAACATCACTTGGTGGTCAATCAGGTTCAACTCAGACTTTTGCTTCGGCTGCTGCAGGAACTGCTCCCGCTTTTTCTTCTGCTGCTAACGTTCATACATTAAATATACCTCTCGCTTCAGGTGCTGGTGTCACATCAGGTACGATTGCTAAAACAGACTACGATTCTTTCGTTGCTAAGTTAACTTCTCCGCTTACAACTAAGGGAGACATTTTAACTCGTGATGCGACAACGCATGTGCGTTTACCAGTTGGAACAAACGGACAAGTGCTCTCTGCTAATTCTGTGGCACTTTCTGGTCTCGAGTGGATTACTCCCGTTACAGATATCAATGGGCTTTCTGATGCTGTTGTTTCCGGAGACTCGCTCTATCTTGGTTTATCAGCTGGCTCATCGGGATTACGAAATACGGGAGTCGGAACTGAATCACTTGACAATGTGACAGGTGATTTCAACACAGGTCTTGGTTATAAATCAATGGATGGGGCTACTTCTGGGAGTAACAATACCTCTGTTGGCGCACGGACTCTTGAATTACTAACTGGAGCAAGTGCTGATAACGTGGCGATAGGTTACTCTGCTGGGCAGGGCACGGGATTACATACGCGAAGCCAAAACGTTCTTGTCGGATCGCTTTCCGGTGGATTTTTACAAACAGGAAGCGCCAACTTGATGCTTGGTTATAACTCAGGAAATACAACGACCACAGGTAGCTCAAATATTTTGATTGGACCCAACATCGTGGCTCCGGCAGCAACGACGAGCAATCATTTAAATATTGGAAATGCTCTTTACGGAGATTTATTGACTGGAAATATTGGAATTGGAGCCGTTAGTTCTGGAGCAAAATTAGAAGTTGCAGGACAAGTCAAAATAACAGGCGGCGTTCCGGGTTTAGGAAAAGTCTTAACTTCAGATGCTGCAGGTCTTGCGACGTGGGAAAATCCAGCTGCG
The DNA here is from genome assembly GCA_043730825.1 of Pseudobdellovibrionaceae bacterium. GTDB lineage: Bacteria > Bdellovibrionota > Bdellovibrionia > Bdellovibrionales > Bdellovibrionaceae. The sequence goes on along the minus strand of JAYTJV010000019.1, from coordinate 16,403 downwards.
ACTGGCATTACAACTCTTAATACCTTAACAGCCGCTTCGCAGACTTTTGCGACAGGTGCTACCGGAACTGCACCCGCTTTTTCTTCTGCAGTTAGTACGCATACACTTAATATTCCTCTTGCTTCAGGCGTTGGCGTCACTTCAGGTACAATTTCAAAAACTGATTATGATAAGTTTAATTCTGGAACAACGATCTCTGGAACTTCGGGTGGCATCCCTTATTATAATTCGGCGACTACTCAAGCTTCTTCTGGATTATTAACTGCTAACGGAGTTTTACTGGGCGGTGGTGCTGGACTTTCACCTACTTCTACAACTGCCGGAACTGCTAACCAAGTCTTAAGAATTCCGGCTGGTGGCGGTGCTCCAGCATTTGGACTTATCGACTTAACAACTTCTATGCTAGGCGCATTACCGATCGCAAACGGCGGAACAAATTCTGCGATAGCATTAACTAATGGTAAAGTGATGGTTTCATCTACTGGTTCTATTGTTGAAGGTATGGCTTCTGCAACTGCAAAAACAGCTAATACTTTCGTTATGCGTGATGGAACTGGTGGCGTAACGGGCGCTCTTGGCACTTTTGATCAATTCGCCCTTAATGGTTCAGTTGCAGGTACACTCAATGTTCTTGTTCCATCTTCTTTTACGACTTGGAGTATGACTCTGCCAACTTCAGCCGGAACTACTGGACAGGTTCTTTCGACTGATGGAACTGGTACAACTTCTTGGATCACCGGATTAACAGCAACTAGTGGCTTTATGCAAAACGGAAATTCCTTTGGTGGCACTGCTTCTTTAGGAACTAACGATAACTTCAATGTTAATATCGAGACAAATGGAACAACTAAAATGACTGTTAGAGCCGATGGAAATGTAGGTATCGGCAACACAAATCCAGCGGAAGCCCTTGCTGTAACAAGATCAAGTGGCGGAAACGTTTTTTATCAACGTGCTGACGCCGGATATTCTCAAATTATTCAGCAATCAGTTGGTGGTTATGGAATGTTCTCAGCGCAAACATCTCGCACTGGTTGGACAGCGAATCAAGACGGAGATTATCTTTTCGAATTCGGCGCTTCGGGTTTTGATGGTGGAGCTTTCAGATCTGGTGGATCTTTACGCTTTCAGGTAGCTGGTGCTACGGGCGTGAATGATATGCCAACGGCATTTGTCCTGCAATTGACTCCTGATGGAGCGGGTTCTCCAGTCGAGAGATTCAGAGTTACTCCTGCCGGAGATGTAGGTATCGGCACGAACATTCCGTCTGAGAAATTACATATTGTTGGAAACTTAAGGGTTCAAGGCGCAACTGATTGTACGTTAGGAAACGGCTCTGGAGGTACGAACTGTACTTCTGATCAACGCTTGAAATCAAATATCAAGGAAATCATAAACCCAATGGGTAAGATTTTAGCTTTACGTGGTGTTGAGTTTGATTGGAATGAAAAATCTGGTAGCCCTGGTCGCCATGATATCGGTGTGATCGCCCAGGATGTTGAAAAGGTTTTTCCAACGGCGGTGATTACTGATAACGAATCGGGATACAAAAAAGTTGATTACGCGGTTTTGGTGGCTCCCTTGATTCAGGCTTTTAAAGAGTTATTTAAAACTTCTGAAGTACAAAGCCGTGACATTGCTTCTCTAAAACAAGAGAACACAAAGTTAAAAGCCCAAGCGCACCAAGAGAAGTTAGCTAAAGATAAAGAAATTGCAGAACTAAAAGCTCGTATGGAGAAATTAGAAAAATTACTTCAAAAGTAATTTTTCTCAAATCCCTACCCGCTTAAGTTATGATTTTTTAAAATCGCGGTCGAGAACGGTCTTTCGACCTTCTTGACGAGCTTGATCGATGGCTTCATCGCAGGCCCGCCTTACAATATCAGACAAAACTTCCATGACCGTTGCTGACGTGTTCATTTCGCTTCGTGCGTGGATGTAATCTTTTAATTTCGAAGCCACGATCAAAATATCTCGTGGAATTTTTTGTGACGCTGTGGCTTGCGCAACGCTTAGGCTGCCTGTGACTATTTTTCTTCTAGCTGGCGAATTAGCGTCGGCTAGTGAACTTGTTGCTACTGCCGGTGTCGACGATACTGTGACAGAGCCTGCGTTCGTAAGTGGCGCAACTTTTTGAATCCCGCCGGCATCTCTGTGGCGCGCGGCTGGTAAATGAACTTCGAAGCAAGGCATGGAGCAAAAAACATAACCTGTTCGTTGACCACTGCAGGTTGAAACGCTGCAAATGTAGTATTTAGCACCGAACGCGATAGGCTTTTTACACGAGCTACATTTTTTCCAAAAAGAATCGGGATTCACTTCCATATTTAAAGTCCTTTTCTTGCTGCAAGAAGAAACGTTAAGCATTACGTTAGGCTCAAAATTTTTTCGCTTCAACGCTTGTCGCAACACAAAGACATTGGCTGATTTGAATCCTTTGAACGATCTATTTATTAAGCACAATGGGGCTTAAATAGTCTAATTTTGTGCCAAAACACCCATTTGCGGAAATTCAATTGACCCAATAGGCCTGCCGCCGTGTCGTTAAGCTTGAGGGGTCTCCAATTGCTTAACCATTTCCTGAGTTTGAGTCTTTTTGTTTCAGTTCTTTTGATGGTTCCTTTATTACAAGGAGCTCAAAGCATTGGTACGAAAAGCACCTCGATGAAACTTAATTCAATGCGTTCTCAAAAAAGCACTGCATCAGTCACCACCTCGAGTCGAATTAAAAACCAAGTCACCCCTAAATTTGCGCCGAAAAAACAATGGAGCCTTGTTGTTCCCTCATTCGTCATTCATGGGGTTCGTCCCACGACTGAGGCAAGCTTGGTGATGCCACGTAAAATGGACAAGAACGGCGATAGCGTGATGACCCCTGGTTTAGGCATGAAGTATGAGGGCTCGGATGGTCAGTTGTTTGTGGCGGGTATTGTAAAGGATTGTTACGACAATTTCGCAGGCGCAATTCAATACGGGTACTACTCGACTTTCGGAAAAAGCTCTAGTTGGGGACTCACTGCAGGCATTTACACAAGAGAGACTCCAATTTATTGCGAGGACATCGATTACGGAAGCTACAAAGCTCGAGAATGTTATTCGATGGATAAGTATCCTTGGATGTACGAGGCAAAGATAAATGGAACACCAATTGATATTATGCCGATGCCATTTTTCCACTACTCGACCGCCCTGTACAGCGATGCAGATCTAAAAATTAATTTTAAAATGATGAGTAATATTATTTTAAATGAATTCGCGATCGCCGTTCCATTTTAACTGCTCCCACAAAGAAAATCCTGCCATTTTATTTTAATTTTACTTAAAACCCGATTGCTCTTTAGCATAATACAGCCAGGCAATTATGTTATGTGTTTCAAAACAGAGACCCATTTTGGTTGGAGATTTTTAAGATTCTAATAAAATGAAAAACAAGACAATAAAAAAGTCGTCTTGAACAAAGGAGTGTTCTAGTGGCCATTCAAAAATTAATCCTTAGTTTTTTAATTCTAGCAGCCACTCCTTCATTTGCGGATACCCTCGTGACATTTGATGCAAACAGAGTCACTTGTTACGAATTTCAACCCATGAAAGTCGCAAGCGTAAATGATGACGATCACGAAACAACCCTTCAAAAATGGTGCTATCACAGTGGCCAAGCTTCGAGCGATCCCCTTTTTGTTTTCAATGCTGATCGACCCAAGATTTCTTCAGAGCTGAGTTTTACCGTTGATATTGATGGATTCATGACTCATGGATCGCTTCTGTCAGGACAAATTACTTTTCATAAAGTGAAAGCGAGCGAATTTAATCCATTCTCTGTTCCTTATAAAGAACCTAAGAATCTAAAGAAAATTCCCACTCCAGAAATTTCGCTTGAAAGTGCTGAAGCAGTTTTAAAAACGCTCACTCAGTCTATTTTCTTAAAACCGAGTTCGTTTATATTGAATGAAGGTCATTATGCAGCTTTTCAGCAAGCAGAAACTCTACCATGGAGGGGTTTTTGGTGGCCCTATAAAACTCAGCGCCTTTCGAAATCCCCGACTTCTCCATTCGCAAAGTACGATAAATATGTGCAAAACAAAACGGGCGCAGCCTCTATCGCACAAGCCTGGGAAAATGCGAATCATAAGTACAATGGCGTTTGGTGGGAAGGCCATTGCAACGGTTGGGCTTCAAGCTCGATCTTAAGACCCGAGCCCCGTGTTTCGAAAAAAGATCCTGTTTCAGGCGTAACTTTTTCGGTCGCCGACCAAAAAGGCATTTTATCTGAAACTGATTATTGTGCTGTTACTTCATTCTATGGAAAACGAAATCGGAACCGCGCCGGAGATGACAGCCGTGATATTTATCCAGCACTTTTTCACAAAACACTAACGTATTATATTGGTAAATTACGAAAGCCCGTTATCATTGACTACCGGTCAGATCCAGCCGTCGATAATCACCCGGTTTCTGGCTATCAAATGTCGATTAAAAAAATTAACGATTCATCTTTTGAGGTGACTGCAATTTTGAATTTTCATAGATACGATAACAGACCAAATTTTCCGCCGGGAATTGCGCCGCTCTATACAAGAACTTACAAATATACGTTAAATTATAATGCTCTAGGTGAAATCACAGGCGGAGTTTGGTTGTCGAAAAATCCTGACTTTATGTGGGTACCACTTGGAATTAGAGATTGTGGATCTAATAACCCGCACATCAGCCATGAAATCACTCAAGAAATCTTGAATTTGCCGTCGGTGGCAGGCTCTCCGATTGTGATATTTGATGAAGATCGGGACAGTGGAAACAGATACTAGATGACCCTTTTGGGCTGGTGGCTAATTGATCCTCAGCTAATACCTTTCTTTAGACCCCTAACCTATCGTAATCACAATGGTATTCCAGCATGTTTGTTGGATTTTAATTTGCAATCTTACCCAATCATGAGGAGAAGCTTAAATCTCACTTTTTTCAAAAAATATTTATGGCATTTGCGGGACGTTTCTTTCTTTTTATTTTCTTATTTAGCGCAAGCCTAAGCTTTGCTTCTGTCTGCGTTGATTTTGAGAATTCGAAAAGCACAATCACCGATCCTGCGAATATCATCACGCCTGTTCAGTTCCATCAAAAATCTTTCCGCAGTAAAAGGTCTTTGGGTTTTTTTAATTATGTTTGGAATAATGTAAAAACTCTTTGCTCTGTCGTTGAGATAGAAGACCAGACCACTTGCTTAAACACTTCCGCAACAATTCTAGCGGAAGCCATGGATTGCTTAACTGACAATCAAACCGTAAAAGAACTTCGTCCGCTGACTTGGAGTTTTTTAAGGAACTCTCAGCTTGCTCGAATAATAACTTCAGCACTCCAGAAAAAAGCATCGTCTCAAGCGGAAGTTCAATTGCAGAAAGATTTCTGGAATAAGTACCGCGTACTTTTGCTGCCCGGAAATTTAAAAATAGAAATGGGAACGACACTTGGGTGGAAAATTCAAGATTTAAGACAGATCCAGCTTGGCTTTGAAAAATTAAAAAAAGCTATCGCAACACGAACCGGACTTGAAAAAGTTCACCAGTTTTCCCATATTTGGGGAGCAGGTGGAAGTTTGCTCAGGATGGATGCTATTCCATCTAAAGGAATAAAACCTGTTTTAGGACAATTCGGAGAAATCTATAACATCTATCCTACCCGCATACATGTTGTTGTGAACGTTAAAGATAATGAAATGGGTCCTGACCTCATTGCTCAAAGAATTGCGCATGAAAACGGTCATTCAAATGACTATTTACTGGGCTACTACTTAAGTGGAAACTCCAGTAGCTGGAGTGAAACAAGTTTTTCTAGAATATTTGAAATGTGCGATGTGAAACCAAGCTATGAGGTTCCCCTTTTTGCGTGCTTAAAAAATCATCCCACCTGGTTTAACTTTCACTCCACAAATTACTCAGCTAGCAGATCCGCGGAATTTTACACGAAGATGCTAGACCAGTGGGTACGTGAAAATTTAAAAATCCATTCAGGTCCTAGTTACCGATGTCAAAATAACGCCACAGAATCTCTTTGGAAAGAGATGGAGCTGAATCTGATTGGCGAAATCTTGTCTCCAGCCTGTAAACTTCACTGAGTGTTGGCCTTAAAGAACTCCATTTGCTAAAGTACATCTTGAATCAATTCCTATTTGGCGTCCAAATAAAGAGACAACAATTTGGAGGTCTCAAATGGCACAAGATAAAAATCCGAATAAAATTTCCCAGAATGAAAACCAGCAACAAGCAAATAAAGGGAACAATAAAGAGGATCCTAAAACTTTCGGTAAGGAGCCTCCGATGGAAGAGCCTCAAACTCCCGAACATCCAGATGATTATGAAGTGAAAGCCGACGATTCAGCTGAAAACGTCAAACCAACATTTCATTAATTTTTTTGAGTTTAATACTTAAGCTAACTTATTGTTAAAAATACTTTAAGTTAGCTTTTAATTTAATGTGATTTAAGAGCGCCGCCATCTATAGCAATACTTTGTCCAGTGATATAACCTGCTAGTGGAGAAGCCAAAAATGTTGCAAGATCAGCAAGCTCTTTCGGCTCACCGAGTCTTCCCGCCGGAACCATCTGTTTTACTTTTTCATCCGAAAGTTTAAGTTCTTTTAACCGGTCTGTGTTTGTATAGCCTGGTAACAATAAATTAAGTGTAATTCCAAAAGGTGCATATTCGTTTGCGATGGATTTGCAAAGTCCCGCTAAACCCGCACGTAAGCCATTTGATGTCGTGAGCCCTGCAATCGGCTCTTTTGCTGCTAAAGAAGTGACCAGTAAAATTCGGCCAAAATTATTTTCTTTCATTTTTGGCAAAACAATTTTTAAAGATTCCACGACACTCATCCATAAACTTTGGAAATCATCTTGCCACTGATTGGTTGAAACATCCTGAAAATTACCTTTATTGGGCCCGCCCGTGTTAGTAACTAAAATATCAAGGCCCTTCATTTCACTTAAAGCTTTTTTTACGACTCTCTCGGCTTCACCAGCTTTTGATAGATCGCAATCGAAGTAATGCTGACATTTAATTTGCATAGCCGCAGCTTTCAATTTCTCTAGGTTTCGGGAGCAGATCGAAACTTCAGCGCCTTCTTGAATAAGGCTTTCAGCAATAGCTTTGCCCAACCCTGAAGAACCTCCCATAACCAAAGCTTTTTTACCTTTTAATTTTAAATCCATTTGTCACATTCCTTTATAAAAAATCTTCTTTTTTCAAATTAAGCCAATTAAGCGCAGACTCGGATAGTAACCATTTCCGCGTTTCGGGATCTTGAAATGTTTTTTCAATTAACTGACCAGGAATTTTCTCGCCCAGTGGAAAAGGATAATCAGAACCTAAACAAATTTTTTCTTTTCCAAAAAGTTCGACCAAGTATTTTAATGCTTTTTCATCATGCACTAAGCTGTCTAAGTAAAAGTGTCCTACATATTCTTTTGGTGGAATGGCATTATCTACTGCGCAAAGATCAGGTCTAGCGTCAAAGCCATGTTGAATGCGGCCCAAAGTAAAAGGGAAAGCACCACCACCATGAGCAAAAGCCACTCGAAGCTTGGGAAATCTTTTAAAGACTCCACCAAAGATCATAGAACAAATAGCAAGAGAAGTTTCCATTGGCATTCCAACCAGCCATGGCAGCCAGTATTTCTGCATTTTATCTTGGCCCCGCATGTCCCAAGGGTGAACAAACAACGCAGCACCGTGGGCCTCGCAAGCTTCGTAGAAAGGGAACAAGGCTTCGTCAGACAAATTCCAGTCATTTACATGAGAGCCAATTTGAAAACCTTTGAAATTCAAAGTCTTCATACATCTTTCAACTTCAATTGCAGCAAGTTTTGGATCTTGCAATGGCGCTGTTGCAAGCCCCACAAAACGTTTTGGATTTTCCGCGACGACTTCTGCAATGTGATCATTTAATAATCTCGAAACGATTAAGTTATCACTCGCTTTTATATGATAATAAAACATCGCAGGCAAAGTTGACAAAACCTGCACATGAACATGATTCTGGTCCGATTCTTCAATTCTAATAGCAGGATTCACACAGTTTTCTTGAACTCTCCTAAAAAATTTTCCGCTGTCATCAACCATATCAAGGTCGTTGCACCCTGGACATTTTTTCAGCTGAATAAACCCACCGTAACCAAAGATCTTTTTAAAATCTGGAAGTTCAGGCGGCAGGATGTGAGTATGAATATCAATTTTAAGCATTATGTAACATCACTCCACTTACGACCATTAACGTGATGGCACTTCGTGCACTCGGTGTGTTTACTTGTATAATACCTCTCGAACACAGCTGGAAACTGCGTTTCGATATCAGTTAATTTAAAAAACTCTTCGTATAATTTGGTCCCGCATTTTTCACAGTACCATTGTAGCCCATCAATTTCATTTTCCCTGCGGCGTCTTTCAATGACCAGACCGATTGACCCAGCTTCTCGCTGAGGAGAATGCGGAGTATTCGCAGGAAGTAGAAAAATATCTCCAGCGGTGATTCTGATATTTTGAAATTTATTTTCTTCATTAATGACTTTTAAAGTCATGTTGCCTTCAAGCTGATAGAAAAATTCTTCGCTTTGATTGACGTGAAAATCAGTTCGCGCGTTGGGACCGCCCACAGTCATCACAATAAATTCACGGTCCTTCCAAACAACTTTATTTCCAACTGGCGGTTTTAGTAGATGGCGATTTTCTTCAATCCAATTTTTGAAATTAAAAGCTCCTAACATGACGGAGCTCCTTTTTTAGCGTCTAGTAACGCAATACACTTCAATTCAATTGCTATCGGAGTCGGTAGCGCGTTGATCTCTAAAGTAGTTCGGCACGGTGGATTTTTTCCAAAGTATTCTGCCCACAGACGATTATAAATTGGAAAGTCAGCTTTCATGTTTGTTAAATAAACTGTTACATCAATTAAATTATCCCACGCCGAGCCTGCATCTTCTAAGATAGCTCGAACATTTTTAAAAACGCTATGACATTGCTTTTCGATATCATAACTTTCGATTCCACCGTCAGCTCGCAAAGTAACCCCAGGAATAACTTTCGAGCCTTTTTCTCGGGGACCAACGCCAGATAAAAAAAGCAAATTTCCGACTGCTCTTGCATGCGGGTATAGGCCAACTGGTTCCGGCGCACGTGATGAATTAATCTGATCGCTCATCGTTTATTCCAATCCCACACAAATATTTTTTATTTCGCTCATGAATTCTAAAGCGTGCTTGCCACCTTCGCGGCCAACGCCTGATTCTTTGACTCCACCAAAAGGAGTTCGCAAATCTCTGAGCATCCAGGTATTCACCCAAACAATTCCAGTCTCAAGTTTCTGCGCAACTCGGTGGCCCTTTGCGATGTTTTGGGTCCAAATACTTGCAGCCAGCCCATATCTTGTGGAATTCGCCATTTGAACTACCTCATCTTCGGTATCAAAGGGAATCAGGGTTGCAACAGGTCCAAATACTTCTTCTTGATTCACTCTGGAATTTGAATCGAGTCCTTCAATCAAAGTAGGCTTCACAAAATAGCCTTTTGAAAAAGCCCCTGTTAGGACATTTACTTCTCCACCGCAAAGTACTTTGCCACCTTCTTTTTTTGCCAAGTCGATATAAGACATGACTTTATCTCGATGAAGTGCCGAAACTAAAGCTCCTTGGTCTGTGTCAATTTTAAGCGGATCACCCTGCTTGAGTTTTAGAGTTCTTTCAACAAGGGCAGTTTTAAATTTTTCATAAATTGAACGCTCAATAAATATTCTAGAACCACAAAGACAAATTTGTCCTTGGTTCGAAAAGCTTGACCTGACTGTTGTTGCCAGCGCTTTTTCAAAATCGCAGTCGCTAAAAACGATATTGGCGTTTTTTCCACCCATCTCGAGTGAAAGCTTTTTAAAACTTCCCGCAGTACTTTGGGCAATATTTCTTCCCGTTAAAGTACTTCCCGTAAAAGACACAGCTTTTACTTTCGGGTGACTAACAAGGGGGCTTCCCACGTTCGGTCCCGTCCCGTGCAAAATATTAAGCACACCTTTCGGCAAACCCACTTCGATCGCAATTTCGCTGAGCATAAAAGCCGTCATTGGAGTCAGCTCTGAAGGTTTTGCGACCACACAGTTTCCTGCTGCCAAAGCCGGCGCGATTTTCCAAGAAAAAAGATAAAGCGGCAAGTTCCACGGAGAGATACAAGCAACGACTCCAAGTGGAGAATAAGTAACATAATTAAAAGCTTGGGAATCCGTTTTAAAAGTTTCACCATGAAACTGGGTTATGGCATCCGCAAAAAATTCGAAATTACTTTGCGATCTTGGAATATCAACTGACTTCGCAACCCCAAAAGGTTTTCCGCTATCAATACTTTCAGCCATCGCAAGCGCATCTAAATTCTGTTCAATCTTTTCAGCAATTTTTCTTAAGAACTGAGATCTTTTTGAAACTGCCATTGCTGACCAAGCCGGAAAAGCTTTTTCCGCGGCTTCAATTGCTTCTAAGACATCTGCCTCGTTAGAGTCTGGCACAAGGGAATAAGCTTCACCTAGTGCAGGATTTAAGTTTTCTAAAAACTTTCCTGACTTGGGTCCTTTTAGTTCGCCGTTGATATAATTTAAAATTCTTTTCATGGTTTACCTTGCGAAGTCGCTAAAGATTGGTTGTCAGAATATTTTCTTAAAATAGCTCTGACTGGAGTTGCATCAGCACCTTCAATTTTCAAAGGTAACGCGATTAGCTCGTAAATTCCAACTGGAGTTTGATCTAAAACAATCCCCTCTAAAATAGCCATGTTATGTTTGTGAACTTGAGTATGACTCTCTAAAATTTTATCCTGAGCCAGATCGATCGAAGGTGTATCGATACCAACAAGAATCACTTTCTCTTTGGCCAAGTATTCAACCAGCTCAGCAGACAAAGAATTAAAATCATCATTCCACTGATAAGGATTGGGAAATGAAAGGGTCTTAAATAAAACCCGCGGAGCCAAAATTTTTTGCCCCTTCAAATCAGCTACTTGAATCCGGGCGCCTCTTGGGATTTTAACTTCAATAACCTGAGCTTTCCCTAAGTAATACTCCAACGAGCGAGTTTCGATCCCCCCACTCTGGGCGGCATAGTGATTAGGTGCATCAGTGTGTGCCCCTAAATGAACTGTCGTGGTAATTTTAGAAAGTGTGATGTTTTCGCCCTTGTCAGTCCTCATGAGAAATTCTTCTTGAAAAGGCGTATCCCCAGGGAAAACAGCAATTTTAGAGTTAATCAGAGGTGTGATGTCGATGATTTCCAATACTTGCCTCTTTCTGGCGGGTCAGATAGGGTTCATTTATTGCTCTCTCATAATACTAACAAGGCGGGATTGGTTGGAGAAAGAAAATCTAGAATATTGGGCTCGCGTGTTGCATGGGGCTAGAAATCAAGGGATCCCCATAAGCCAAATAAGCAAAGAAATTTCCGTCTTCTCACGCTCAGATGCCTATGCCATCCAAGAGTTCCAGTGGTTTCTGAGACAAAAAGATCAGGCTGAAAAACAAGTCGGCTGGAAAATGGGGCTAACCTCAGAAGCTAAGCGTAAACAAATGAATTTAGATTCCCCGCTGTACGGATTTTTGTCTGATAAGATGCAAGTCCCCCATGATGGAACGTTTCACTTAAAAGGAAGCATTCACCCTAAAATCGAACCTGAAATTGCATTTCTAACCGTTCAAGACCTCAAAGGTTCAGTTTCAAGATCACAAGTTTTAGAAGCCTGCGGAGGAGTCGCCGCTGCTTTAGAAATTTTGGATTCTCGCTACGAACAATTTAAATATTTTTCGATGGAAGATGTGATTGCGGATAATTCTTCTTCCTCTCATTTTGTTATCGGACCTTGGGAAAAGAACTTTTTAAGAATTGATCTTCTCAATCTCAAAATGGAAATGTCTTTAAATGGCAAAGTTGTGCAAACCGGAATTTCGAAAGATATCTCAAATGATCCAGTCATTTCGGTCATGCAACTTTGTGATCTTCTTCATTCGCGCGGACAATATTTAAAGGCCGGCAGTATCGTCCTGGCTGGTGCTGCAACTATTGCTGAACCGTTATCAACCGATATGATTTTTGAACTCAAAGTAGACAAGCTTCCAGCCGTTTCAGTTCGCATCATTTGAAAATAGGAACTTAAAGTATGTCTTTAACTCAAGCCCTAGAATTAGATAAACATGACCCTCTGAAAGATTTCAGGGGAGAATTTAATTTTCCATCGACGCACCAAAAACAGACTCCGCTTTATTTCGCCGGACATTCTTTGGGCTTGATGCCGAAAAAAGCAGAAGAATATATTAATGACGAACTCAAAGCTTGGGGAAAGTACGGCGTCGAAGGTCACTTCGAGGGGAAACATCCGTGGCTTCCCTATCACGAAAATATCACAAGTTCTTTTGCTAACTTAGTTGGCGCTAAGGAAACCGAAGTTGTGGCGATGAATAGCCTCACTGTGAACCTTCATCTGATGATGGTCAGCTTTTACAAGCCGACGAAAACAAAATTTAAAATTTTAATCGAGAATAATACGTTTCCATCTGACAAGTACGCAGTTGACTCTCAAAGTAGATTTCACGAATTTGATCCTGCAAACGCAATCGTCGAACTTAAACCCAGACCCGGCGAGATCCACGTTCGCGAAGAAGATATTTTGAGTCAAATTGCGGCTCTTGGGGATTCTCTAGCATTAGTTCTTTTAGGAAACTGCAACTACTTATCTGGGCAATATTTTGATTTTAAAAAAATTAGCGATGCAGCTCACAAAGTGGATGCGATAGCCGGCTTTAACTTAGCCCACGGGGCTGGGAATCTTTATTTAGAACTTCATAACTGGAATGTGGATTTTGCAGTTTGGTGCTCATATAAATATTTGAACTCGGGACCTGGCGGAATCGCTGGCGCCTTCGTTCACGAAAATCACTTGAGCAAAAATAATCGCTCTCGCTTTGAAGGCTGGTGGGGTCAGAACAAAAAAACCCGTTTCAAGATGGGTCCTCAATTTGATGCGATCCCAACTGCTGAAGCCTGGCAGCTTAGTAACCCCCCTATTTTCCAACTAGCGGCTCTTCGTGCGTCGATGGAACTTTTCGACCGCGCAACAATGAAAGCATTAAGGGCAAAAGGCGATAAGCTGACAACCTACTTTGAATCGCAAATCGCAACGGAATTGCATAACGAAGTTTCTGTTGTCACTCCCAGTTTACCTAGTCGGGGCTCTATGCTTTGTTTGAGATTCAAACACAGCCCTGAAAAATGGATGAAAAAATTAAGAGAACGCGGAGTTTTCGTCGACTTCCGAGAACCCGATATTATTCGCGCAACTCCGGTGCCTCTTTATAATTCATTTGAAGACGTCTTCAAACTTGTTCAAACATTCAAAGAAGTTATAAGTGAATCCTAATACTCACGTGACAATCATCGGTGCGGGCTTGGTTGGTTCTTTATGGGCCCGTCTATTAAGACTTAGAAATTTTGATGTCGATGTTTTTGAAAAACGAAGCGACATCAGAAAAGATTTAAAAGACTCTGGTCGATCAATTAATTTGATTGTTACTTCTCGCGGTATTCACGCACTCGATCAGGCTGGCATACTTAAACCGACACTTGAACTTTGCGTTCCAGTCTATGGAAGAATGATGCATTCAAAGACTGCTGAGTTGAGCTACCAAGCTTATGGCCAGTCTGATGAAAGAAATTTGTCGATATCTAGAACTGCATTGAACAAGTATCTTATCTCAGCAGCTGAAGAAGCCGGTGCGAAGTTCCACTTTGATTACGGTTTGGAAAATATCGATTTTTCAGCCAAAAAAATGAAATTCTCGAACGGCAAAATAGTCGATTATAATTTACTTTTTGGTACCGACGGTGCGGGTTCGCTTGTTCGTAAAAATTTGCTTAAACATTTTCCCGACCAATACATAGAAAAAACCGAATGGCTCAATGCTGATTATAAAGAACTGTTTTTGCCGAAGCCCAATTCGCTGGATAAAAAAGCACTCCATATTTGGCCGCGGGGCAGTCATATGATGATGGCTCTTGCAAACTTAGATGGCAGCTTCACTATGACTCTCTATCTACCCAAAAAAGGCCCGGTCAGTTTTGAAAATGTTCAAACCGAAAGCCAAATTCAAAAACTCTTTGAGACGGAATACCCCGACTCAGTTCCCCTGATGCCCGATTACAAACAAGATTTTCTAAACCACCCTCAAGGTACTTTAGGAACAATTCGTTGCTCGAACTGGGTTTATCAGGATTCAGTTTGCCTTATGGGAGACGCCGCCCACGCGATCGTTCCCTTTTTCGGCCAGGGCATGAATTCTGGTTTTGAAGACTGTACGAATTTCTTGAGTATCTTGAATGAACAAAAATCCTGGGCAGATACTTTAAAACTCTACAATCAAACTCAGCCACAGAATGCAAATGCGATTGCTGATATGGCCTTAGAAAACTGGGTCGAAATGAGTGAAAAAGTCGGAGATCCCAAATTCCTACTCAGAAAAAAAGTAGAGGCCATTTTAGAAAAAAATTATCCGAGCATTTTCAAATCCCGCTACGGAATGGTAACATATACGAGGATCCCTTATCATCTTGTGCAAAAGGCCGGTCGCGCCCAAGAAGCTTTATTTCAAGAGCTGTGCCGAGACCTCAAAACCGTTGATGACTTATCCCTATCTCAGGCCGAGCATTTACTAAAAACTCAATATGTTCCTTTTTTAAAACAATATGAGTTCGCAAAATATTGAGACGTTATAAGTTTCGCCCAATATAATAAGATTTCTTAATTAATCGGGCTTAAAAGCACCAGCTTTTAAGCCCGATTTCATTTTCGCTTTTTTAACTTAAGTTCAAAGAAGTAAAATCCAAATCATCGCCCGTAGTTTTAAAAAAAATTACCTAGATAATCCCACATCTATTCTCACAACGTTGACTCTCTGGCTAAGCCCGTTTAAAAAAGCCACTCAATTCTGACTCCGAAATGGATGTTTTTATGATCAAAGTGACTGTTCTTTTATTTTCTCTTCTTTTTACTTTTTCACTGCAAGCCCAAGAACTTCATCTTGATGACCTCGTCAGCCCAGATGAAATTCTTTCAGAGATCCAATCTGAACAAAACTTAGATTCGATCTCGGATCTTTTTTCTCCGATGGGATTCTGGGACATGTTTAAGGTACGTCCATTCCCGCAAGACTACACCCCACCGCAGCCAGAATTTCACTCTCCATTGCCACACGAATCAACTGCCCAGTACGGCATCGACTGGTTGAAAGAATATGATTTAGTACTGGTAATTAACAAAGCTCGTACAGGTCCAACCGCACAGCGTTTAGTTGCCTACGTTAAAGGCGTCAGATACGGCATTTTTGTAGTTTCAACTGGCAGAGAAACCCCTGAAACTGCAAAAACTGGTAAAAGCTATTTCTCAAGTACGCCAACTGGATGGTATTCTCCAACTCGTTTAGTACAGAACCATTTTTCAACTCTTTGGCAGGCTCGAATGGATTATGCTGTTTTCTTCAACGGCGGGATCGCAACTCATGCAGCTCTACCACCTTACTTCAAGCAGCTAGGGTCACGAGCTTCTGGTGGCTGCATCAGACTTTTCCCAGATCAAGCTAAGTGGGTCTTCAATCAAGTACATGCTTCTGGACAAGGACTTGTGCCACAGTTTTCACGAACGGGTGCGCCTTTAGTTGATAAAAACGGAAATCTTAAACAAGCTGTTGGTTGGAAAACTTTGATAGTTGTAACAAACCGTGAGGGTCAGTAAGCTTTAAAAAAAGTTTTAGAACGGATTCGCCTTCACTTAAAAATCCGTACGGAAATATCGTGCGGAAAAATCGTTCGGGAGTTTCAAGATGAAATACCTATTAATCGCTTTGTTTTGTTTTTTCAGCGTTCTCTTGCCAAGTTGCTCAGGCAATCCTCTTGGCGGAGAAATCAGCGAAGGCGAGATCAATTCTGAAGCCAACAAGGCGTACGCAGAAATCAAGGCCAAATCAAAAATATCTCAAAATAAACAGTGGAACGACATGGTTCAAAGAGTCGCATCACGTATCGCCAGAGCATCGGGCGAAAACTTTCAATGGGAATACGTTTTAATTGAAAGCGATGAAGTGAATGCTTGGTGTATGCCAGGTGGTAAGATTGCTGTTTACACCGGCATCATGCCCGTCTTAAAAACCGAAGCCGCACTTGCAGCAGTGTTAGGTCACGAAGTAGCGCATGCTACTCTTAGACACGGTATGCAGCGCTACGCTCGCGCGAAACAAAATAATTATATTGGTCTTATTGCAGCCGGCGCTTCAATCATTGGTGGGCAAGTTCTTTGCAAAACTGACAATTGCCGCAAGATGGCTCAGCTTGGTGGATTCGCAGC
>JAYTJV010000018.1:0-2035 GCA_043730825.1 Pseudobdellovibrionaceae bacterium | reverse complement strand
ACATAAAAGAATTTAAATGTATATTTGAACTAACGGTAATTCCAACCTTTTCTAGGCTCTGTTTTGTTTTGGAATCAGCAGTGAGTGATGAATACTCTTTGATTAGGTGACGAAATTGATTTTCCTCTTCACACCAGTAGTTAGGATCGCCTTTAAGTTTACGAAGCTCACCGATTAAGAAAATTTCTGCTTTTAAGCGTATCGCAATTGAAAGTAAAACTTTATCTTCTAAGTTCAAAGCATCATGCGTGGTTCGACTGCAAATTTCTTTAGCTTTGGAGAAAATTAATTCAATAAAAGGTTGAGTGCTAGTTTCATCATGCGGAGTAGTAAAAAAGGCATTATAAATTTTGAAATATTTACCAACGGTAATTGCTTCTGTATTGGATTTCCAATGTAATAGGCTTGTCAATAATAGGTAATCTGGATCGTCTTTTGGCTTTGTATATTCAATCAAATTACGAGTGAAAGGGATTGATGCACATAATATAAATTGATTTTCAGCAACTTTATCCCGCCATTCACCAATAAAATAGTTTTTAACTCCTTTGGCTCCTGTAAGGGATATTGAGGTTTCATTGCGGTTTGCCATGAGAAGATTTTTGTAACTAACAAACGTATTACGAAGAGTTCGAAAAAAATCGTAGTTATGAGTCAAAATTATCTGATGGAAACAACTTACATTACACAAGTCATCTAAATATTGAATGATGGCATGCTTATTTTTGTAATCAAAAGAATCAGCAATATCATCAATGATAAAAAGCGTTTCCTTGCCAGATAAAATTCTGTCCTCTACTTCAAATATGAAGTTGAGCAAATATAAAGCACGTTTTTCACCTTGACTTAATGTTTTTATTGCCTCATTACGAGTGCATTGGTGAGTATGTTCGGGAATTTTGAACGTAAATGTCAGAATTGCCATTTCTTTTCCTAATACTGCTTGTGCTTGATTCGCCACTGACAAATCGAAGGGCATATCAACAAAGCGATCATTAAATAGATCTACAGCTTTTTTCCATAGGGGAGCAGATTGTGCGGCTTTCGCCTCAATTTTTTCGATCTCTATTTTATTGGTAGCGTATGTTTCTAAATAAGCTTCAGTTATCGGACTTTTTTTAATGTAAAAACACCAAAGATCTTTTCGGAATTGAGATAAATTTTCGGATTTAACTTTATCTAAAAGGAATTCCAGCTCGCTTGAAGATAGTTTCTCAATTAGCGAGTTTAAAGCTTGGGTCTGGGCATTTTTTGCGAGGTCTATTCTTAATTTTTTTAGGGTCGCATCACCATCAATTTTTGCGTGTATTGCCTGAATTTTTAGGTCTAGTTCTTTTTTATCTATTGAAAGCTCATCACCTTTCATATGAACTCGATGCCCACCTGCAAAGAATCCATGTTTATCTAAAGCACTGAAAGAAGTTTCTGCTTTTGCAGGATTGAAAATGCCCTTTGCATAGATAGTTCCTGCTTGTTCAAACAATTCATGATAGCGCTCGCTGAACTCCGTTGCTTTTCCTGAAAAATCATTGCCTTGAAGAATCTCTAATGCTTTTTCATCGAAAATTGTTTCATACGGATACAGACTCAAATCCTCGGTTTCAGGGCTTTCTTTGATTTTGGCTATACATATTGGGAAAACTTTTTCTGCCCAGTCAGATAAAACCTTGCCTTCAACTTCCTTTGCTTTCACTTTTGATGTTTGCTGAAGTGATTTAATTAACTTTTCTTTAAGGCTGTCTAAATCTATAAGAAGCTTGTCGTATAAAGACTTACTTGCAGGATCAACCAGAATATTTGTTATGGATGCACTGTCAGCGCTTATATCAATTTCTGATCTAAGTACATAAATAACCTCTTTATCTATTTCCTTTCCGTCCACCTCCACTTTGCAGATAGTAGGGCGCTTGTGTCTTTCATCTTCGGGCAGTCCACCTTCCCCTAGTTTCTGGAAGCTTCTGGTAAATGAAGTCTTCATCGAACCATTAGGTGCGTAAACTCCATATGCTCTATTTATTTTCCCTGATTCGTCAAA
>JAYTJV010000017.1:0-52300 GCA_043730825.1 Pseudobdellovibrionaceae bacterium | reverse complement strand
TCATGGTTCAAACATTTCCTGCAAGGCAGAAGTAAATTATCAAACTGCAACAATCAACGCCGCTGATATCACGAATGCGTGTGCAGCACTCTAACACTAATTCTCTGCTCCAGAGCCGCAGCCAACCTGCCCTCTGGACTCTAACTTGAACTACAAATACGAGAGGTCATATTATGCCATCAAATTCAATTAAGCTTCTTCCGGTGCTCTTAGTCTGTCTATTTAGTTTACAGCTACAAGCCCAGATTGTTACCCCTGCGCAAACAGCACGTGCCGCCTTCGATAATCAAAACTTCGCGAAGAATTTTGATTTCAAAGGGCCCCTTAAAGTAAGTCCAAGAGGATGGCAAAACTCGAAGTATTTTAACACCGATCGACAAACTGGTTTAGAAGAGATTTTGGAAGGCACTAAGGAACAATTCAAAAATCCGCGCCTGCAAAAGTTCGGTGGTATGGATGGCGGTGGAGGAAACGCGCTGATCTGCGAAAAAAATGGAAATAAAACTACAAGACTTTTGGATCTTTACGAAGCCGATCAAAGTGACTTAAAAAGTGAAATGGGCCCTGGTACTTTCGAAGACAAACTACAATTTGTATTTAAAAGGTTAGCTAAGATTGTTCCTATTCATTCAGCGCACTATGCAGCCTTAGCTCGAGATCTCTTAACTAAAGACACTCAGTGGGTTGAAAATACAACCATGCCGACAATCGATGATATCAAACTTGCGACACTACCTCGCGGCTGCACGCTTGTTCAAGTTGCAATTCAACGACCGATTGAACAGAAGAATATTCCAAATGCTAGAACTTACATTATTGATAAAGATATTTTTAATCTTTTAGACGAAGACTCGAAAGCAGCTCTCGTTATACATGAAGTACTTTATCGAACAGCTCGTTACAGCAAAAGAGAAGATTCAGTCTTTACCCGCTACCTAACTGCTCTTGTTTTATCAACGTCTATTAGTGAGTACACAAAAACTAGCTACGATGAATTATTGCAAAAAAACTCTATCATGTGCAACGAGCATGATTATTTGCCAGCATTGGTTTCTTCTAATCGATATATGGATTATATTCAATACTGTGACTACAAACTTGAATCGCCAATAGTATATAGCCATGGCCCTATTCATGAAAGTTTTGCGAATAAAATAAAGTTTGATTCTTTACTAGGAAGTATTCATCAAATTAATTATTTAGCTACGAACTTTCAGCTCCCGCTTAAAAATGACTTGCTGACGCGTTTTTTTGAATTGTCTGGTAGAAATCATAATGCTTTTTGGAGCCTTATTTCTAATTTCCAAGGTTCATCACAATATATTAATACATTTTTCACAATTGAGGGGATGATTACAACTTCAGCAGAGGTCAACAGCAATATAAAAATGACCATTAAAGATTCACTCGTTGGATTTAGTGACGGTCTTATGGCACCTGATATGAAATTTATTGCCGGCTCAACTTCAATTGATATGCCTAATTTTATTTTTAAAACAGTCTCAGGGCACCTTCATTTAAATTTCAATAATTACATGACATATTGGAATGGAAACTATTGCCTGGATTTAAATAGTCCGCAATCAATAGAATGCAAAAACCGGGGCCTTAAAATAACTTATCGTCCATATTCTTCTTACATTGAAACTCTCGTCCCAATAAAATACCGAAAAATCGAAGAAAAGGGACATAGCTTCATGAGAGTTAAAATTCCTAAAGATTGGAAAAATATTAGAACTGATCCTCAAGGTTGGATTGATATTATGAGCATTGTGTTTGATAATAAGGGCGAGGTTTTCGAAGTTACATTGCCTCCAGAGGGACTCAGCAATACCGACCCAAAAACGACAATACTGAACTTTCAAACACGACAGATCACGACGAAATAATTCTCGTCACTTCTTCAGCAGCTGGCTCATTTGTTTAATCATCTTTTGAGCCAGATCTCTTGGAGTGTACTTACCGCCCACCATTGGGTATTTTTCTAAACTTAGAGCAACAAGACCGTGCATATAAGTCCAACAAATCATCGCGACTGCTTCTGGTGAATGTTCAGATTTCATCCAACCAGATTTTTGCAGATTTTGTACCGCACTCATTAGACATGAAAATGATTTTTCCGCTTCAGGTACTCGAATTCCTTCTCCCGATGAAGTTGCCGCAAACATCGCGCGATAGTAGCCAGGATTTTCCAGACAAAAATCAAAATAGGTCATTCCGATTTTTTCTAAAATATCGTACGCTTCGCCTTTTCCATTCAGCGTTTTTTGCATGGCTTCATTCAATAACTGAAAACCCATTTTTTTAAGCTCAATGAGTAATGCGCCTTTGTCGGGAAAATAGTGATACGGTGCCTGGTGAGTCACTTTCAATGTTTTAGCGACGTCCCGCAAAGAAAGACCTTCTAAACCATGGGTTCCAAGGATTTTCACCGATTCCGTAAGTATCTGATCTCTCAGGGTAATTTGAGCGAGTGTTTTCATAACTAGACCTAATTATGGGACAAAGACTTGACAGTGTCAAGCAGCTACCTTACACTGTCTAGTATGAAGCATTTAATACCGTTCGCATTTCAAGTTTCATCTCACGTAGCTCCTGACTTAACAGCCAAGGTTGCAACTGAACTATTCTTGCGGCCGAAGCGTTTTCCACAAAGTAAGCGTGAACTCGATCTTCTTAATTCTGCAAAATCTGAAACTTTGCAGTCAGGCAGAAAAGTATATTTTTGGGGCGAAGGCCCTATTGTCACTTTCGTGCATGGTTGGGAATCTCGTGGATCTGCATTCCACAAATGGATTCCGCTTTTTGTTGAAAGTGGATTTCAGGTGATGGGTTGGGATGGGCCTGCGCATGGCGAGTCTCCGGGAAATAAAACTCATGCACCAGAAATCGCAAAATCACTTCATTCCGATATTCAAGAACTTGGAATTTCAATTCATGCACTTGTCGGTCATTCTTTAGGTGGAGTTGTCGTTGGCCTTCTTACTCAGTTGATGCAAGTGCCGCCAAAAATTGTGATTTTATCTTCCCCTGCCCACGTGACTTCAGTTTTTGAAAGATATCACGATCAAATTCGTCTCTCCCTTACTGCTCGCGAAAGATTTAACGAACGCATTCGATTTTTGACTGGCTTAACTCCGAGTCAGGCAAGTCTTGCTGATAATGACTTAAGCCAAAAAACTGAAACACTTTTGATTCATGATATTCAAGATCGCGAAGTGCCGTTTTCTGATTTCGAGATTTTACAAAAAACTTGGTTGAACTCAAGATTTTTAGCAACTACGGGATTAGGTCATCGCAGAATTTTGCGCGATGAGAGCGTCGCTCACCAAATCATCGAATTTTTGAAAGCCTAGATTATTTTTTTTTGGTAACCATTTGTTTTACGAATTCGCGGGCTTGAAGTTTTTCTTCTTCTTTTGTCGTCATGCCTTTGCGGTCCATTGTGAATTTCACGTCTTTGATTTGCATTTGTGGGTAGGCTTTTCTAACAGCTAACAAAATATTTTCTTTTAGAAACATCATTTGTTGCATCACGGTTGAGTGCTGGACCCAGATGACAAGAACTCCCCATTGAAGTCCAACGGGCTCACATGATTTCGACAATGTAGAACCTACAATTTCTTCCCAGCGTGCCCACATTTTCCAACGCAAAAATTGCTCGGAAAGCGGTGACTTGCCATTCTCGAAAAGCCCCTGTAGGACTTCGGTTCCTGTTTTAAATTTAGGATCGTAATCTTGATCTGCCATACAAGTAAGAGGTGTAACAGGTGAGCTCTACCCTTTCCAATCAAAAAATAACTGTTGTTGGTGCTGGCTTAGCCGGCAGCGAATGCGCATGGCAACTGGCAGAGCAAGGCTTTCAAGTAGAACTCATTGAAATGAGGGACAAAGTCCAAACTCCGGCGCATAAGACCAACAAAATGGCCGAGCTGGTGTGTTCCAATTCTTTTGGCAGCATGACGCCGACCTCTGCCCCAGCGCAGCTAAAATGGGAAGCCGAACAAATGGGCTCGCTCATTTTAAAAGCCGCTAAAGAGGCCTATGTGCCTGCAGGACAAGCCCTTGGAGTAGACCGCGAGTTGTTTTCTGAAATCGTCACCAAGATGATTCACAGTCACCCACGTATTAAAGTTTCAAATCGCGTTGTGAGTTCATTAGATGAAATTACAAGACCGGCAGTTATTGCGACGGGCCCGCTGACTCATGATGATTTGAGCGCATCACTGCAACAGCACTTCGATGGCGACTTTCTTTATTTCTTTGATGCGATCGCACCGATCATCGATACCGACACCATCGATATGAATATTGCGTGGAAAGCCGATCGTTATAATAAAGGAACTGCTGACTACATCAATTGTCCGTTGAACAAAGAGCAGTATTTTAAATTCATCGAAGAAATTAAGAACGCTCGAAAGATTGAGCCTAAACATTTTGAGATCACGCCATTTTTCGAAGGTTGCATGCCCGTTGAAGTGATGGTTGATCGTGGTCCACAAACTTTGCGTTTTGGTCCGATGAAGCCTGTTGGATTAGATGATCCTAAAACGGGTCGCTATGCATTTGCAGTTGTTCAACTTCGACAAGATAACAAAGAGGGAACTGCATACAACATGGTGGGCTTCCAAACTCGCATGGCTTACGGCGAACAAGTTCGTGTTTTTAAAATGATACCCGGACTAGAAAATGCAGATTTTTTAAAACTCGGCAGTATCCACAGAAATCTTTATATCAACTCACCAAAACTTTTAAACAAAGATCTTTCTTCAAAAAAAGATCCACTTTTATTTTTCGCAGGTCAGATCACGGGCGTCGAAGGATATTTCGAGTCAACATGTATTGGAATGTTAGTTGCTAAGTTTTTAGGCGGGAAAGTTAAGAATCAAAAATTAAATTCTCCTCCTCGGGAATCTGCATTGGGTTCTTTGCTAGAAGCCATCACAGATGAATCACGCGCTGAACATTTTCAGCCAACGAATATAAATTTTGGTTTGATGCTGCCTGTAGACGCGAGTGCTGGAATTAACACGCGCGACAAAGCTGCAAAAAAACAATTTCAAATCGAGAGAGCGCAAAAATCGCTCCAGCAGTGGTTGTCACAGGATGTAAAGAATACGATTACAGCTGATTTAGCCTAGAAATATTTCCAAAATGTGACAAAAAGTGGGCATTGCGTCTTGCTAGCATCCTCTATGATGAGTAGACAAAGAGCATACATATGCAAAATAAAATTAACGAGTGGAAGACCCGCAATCATAAATCGACCGCCGGCTTGATATTACTTCTAGTCATAATTCTTATGGCCACTTCTGGTTTCGATTTATTACCATTTCAAGAAAAAGAAGCCTTAGCTCGCGCGAAACAATTCGAGCCCGTTGAAGTTCTTATTTTAGAAAATCCTCTTTCATCTTTAAAAGATCGCACGGGCCAAACTTGGGGCGTTGATCACGAAAGACTCCAGAGCTTTACAAAATATACAGGATTAAAATTAAAAACTGTCGTCTTTAAAAAACAAGCGGATTTAATCGAAGCTTATAAAAGTGGTCGTGGACAAATTGTTATATCCCGACAGCATTTAGATTTAGAGGGCTTGGCATTAGGCCCCTTGTTAGAAGAAGTTCGTAATGGTTTATTTTGTCGTCGTCAGATTAAAATAAAATCTGGCGCAGATTTAGCGACTCTTAATTTTGTCGATGCTAAATGGCCGATGAAAAGCGAGATCGAAAATATCCAAAATAAAAAAACTGATTGTTTTATCTCGGAGCTTCGCGAAGGTTTATTTGCCACCCAGCCGTATTTCAACATCGCCAAAGTAGGCGAAGTTCCTACAAACTATCACTATGCCTGGTATGTTCGACACGAACATCATGACATTCGCGATTTGTTGTCCTCTTGGTACCACAAATCAATTCGAAGCGGCGAATTCACGAATATAGATCATCGCTATGAAGCTTCTCTTAAGTCTTTAGGTCAATATGAAATTCGCTCTTTGTTTCAAGGAATGAAATCGATTTTACCTCTGTATCAAACAGCTTTTAAGGAAGTGGCTTCTGAAGTGAAGCTTCCATGGACGCTTGTTGCAGCTGTTGCCTTTCAAGAATCTAAATGGAATCGTTCTGCGGTTAGCTTTACGGGCGTCAAAGGCCTTATGCAATTGACGCTTCAGACTGCGCGGCACATGGGAATATCGGATCGTGAAGATCCCTTCCAAAGCATTTGGGGTGGGGCCCGCTATTTAAAGCATCTTCACGAAGAATGGGCCGAGATTAGAAATCCACGCGACCGTACCATGGTGACGCTTGCATCTTACAACGTTGGTATTGCACATATTTTTGATGTGATGGAAATTCTAAAGCAAGATGGGCTAGATCCCTACCAGTGGCAAAACATTGAAAAAGTTTTGCCACGTCTGCAAGATCCTAACTTCTGCGAAGAACTTCCATACGGTTGTGCTCGCGGAGGTGAAACTGTTGATTTTGTAAATCGATCTTATTCTTACTATCAACTTTTAAGCCTACGTCGTTAAGCTTAATGACCTGAAATATTAAGCTGCCACGAAACTAAAGTCGGAGCGCAGTTCGCAGCTCCACTGATTACCCTTAAAGTCCAGTTGCCTAAAGAAGATTCTCCGTAAAATGCATTCGACAACAAGACGTGATTTGTCGTGCTTGTATCAAGAATTCCGCTGTTAACATTAAGTAAAATACTTTTTGTTCCACTTGGTGAAGTCAATTCTACGCCAACATTTCCTAAGCAGCTTCTGGCAGAAAGCTTTACTTGCACAGCTTCTGTACTCCAATTTTCGGTAACAGCTAAAGTTCGAGTGATACCTGCAACGTTTGCCGCCGGAATAGCTGCATTCAAAACTCCAGAGTCGTACTTGTAACCAGTTGATTTAAAAATTCCCAATGAAGAAACGTAGGTTTTTGCCATTGCGACTGCGCGGTCCACATGAATGCGTCCAAAGCCGTACCAATTATGAAATCTGTAGCCAGCTGCATTTGTAACCCAACCCTGTTGGTACGTATAGCCAGCAAGGCTTGACGAAGCAATTGGATGATCGGTCGGACCCGCGTTGGTATCAACCTTATCCGCTGTTACTGCTAGAATATGTTTAACGTCTCTCCAATTTAAATTAGGATTTGCATTTAGCAAGAGGGCTGCAGCTCCTGATACAAGCGGAGCAGCACCCGAAGTTCCATTCATTGTTGAAGAATGTTCGCAGGTTGAATTAGGTGCGGTTCCTTGGTTAAATGGCGCATTTGCAGCACTTACAGTTTTGAGACCTAAAGAACAGCCAACAAAATCTGTTGTGATCAATCCTGGCTGGATATATTGCTGAAAAGAACTAGTTGAAGTCGTAAGGCCGTATTCTCCACCGGGCGCACTGACCCAAACATTTGATCCTGGAGATGAATAACTTGAGCTCACTCCATCTGCATTGACTGCACCAATTAAAATTGTAAATGGAGTTGTCGCAAGTTCGCTATGGTTTGCATTTCCCAAGTAAGTCGCACTGGCAGCTGAAGTAGGATAACAATCTTTAAGGTATCCATAAAAATCATTTCCCGCTGCCATGATATAAATCGCTCCACGGCCCCCGCGAAGATTTGTAATTCCCACTTGTAACTTCTGAGAATACGGGTCGTCATATTGACCTAGGTAACACTGAGAATCTCCCCAACTATAATTGAAGATATCGAAATTTCCATCGAACTGATCATGAATACCGGCTGTTAAATAACCTCGTGCGGACAATTGATCCTGAGCTTGAATAAAAAGAAATCCAGAAATACTTGCAAGTGGCGCAACTCCACGGCCGCCTAAATCTGTCCAACCGCGCTCTGCTGCAAGCCCCGCCACTGCGGTACCGTGTGCATCACCTGCAGTGCTTGTTGCAGGACTTGAATTTCCTTCCCAAGATTTCGTTAAAGCGTAGTTAATTAAATAGTTTCTTGAACCCGAAGTAAATATATTTGGAGACAAACCTCGATGAGCTTCATGAATTCCAGAATCAGAAATCGCAATTCGAATTCCCTTACCTAAATATCCTTCCCGAATTGTAGTATCTTGATGAATATCATTTCCCGCAATTCCAGCAAGACCAGCATAAGCTTTTTGACCCATGTTTTTAATATGCCACTGCTGAGCCTTCAATGGATTTCCTACTACTCTAATCGAGAATGGACCCAGTAACGTTGTCAGTCCACCTTGTGTAATACTTATTCCAACATTAGTGAAAGTTTGAATGATTGTTGGAAATCCTGATAATTCACCATTTGCAGAATCTAAAGTTAACCATGCTGGAAGATTTGAAGCGGAATATGTGGCACCTGTAGCAGCGCCCGGAATTCTAAAGCGAAACTGTCTGTCTTGAAAGGCAGTGATTTGATTGTTGTCTTGAGCAATCTGATATTCATTTTCCACTGAACCTGAAATAAATGGAATAGAGAGTGAGCTACCTGCTAAGTTACGACTTACTTCACTCACTTTAAACTGAGAGCAATTGGTGTAACTCACCATCAACAAAAACGAAAACAGAAGATAAAAAGAAATTGTGGATTTTTTCATCCGTTAAAAGCCTTTATACGAATCAAGAACTTCAACAGAGACAGATCTGATTCTTTCCTTTTGTTTGATTTCGTTGAAGACCTCATACAAACCTTCACCATTTCGAACTTTAAAAGTCGCAAGTCCGATTGCTGAATCATAGATCTGTAGATCCATCGGATATTTCTGAGCAAGCTTTTCAGCTTCGTTATTTTCATAGGTCTGAATGAGGATAACGCCAGTTAACAAGCCGACTCGGCCATTGGATTCTCTGTAGACAACGGGATAAGACTCTTCATCGACCAATACTTTTTGAGCCAACTGCACATCGATCGGAAACATTTCGTGACCAAGCGATCGATCACCTACGGCATTTGATTTTTCTTTGCTGGCTCTTAACTTCATAAGAGTAAATTGTTGGTCGCTTGAAGAAAATTGCAATCCAGCTTTGTTTTCTTTCAAGTATCGATCTCTTTTTTGAATTTCATCTTCCATTGAATGGGCCGGTTTAGAGATCCGAATTGCGTATTTTCCACTTTTTGGAGTCTCAATCTGATTTGGAATTCGGGCAGTTTCTTCAGCGGCAACGGATTCCGCCAAAGCTTCAGTATTTTTATTTTCGTGCTGTTTCGATGAGCTTGGGGGATGAGTTGATGCTAAGTCTTCATTGAAATAAAATACTGATTTTTTAGATTTTTGGAAAAAATAAAATCCAATTAAAAAGACAATAAGAAAACCCAAAAGAACATGACGCTTCATTCCCACCCCGTCATATTATTCTATACCGACAGAACTTTATTGATGAAGTGTGGAATGCTTAAAGTCTCAAAAGAGTCTGCATAAGCCTTGAACAGTGCAAAAGTCCTGTTTCATTATGATACAGGAACTATTCGACTAAACAGCCGCTTTTGCGTAGGATTTTTGGAATTCATAGAGTGATAAACGCAGTAGTCAGATCTAGAAATCTGGACATTAGTCGACTTACTAAGTACGGACTTTTACCGATAAATTGTTGAGGTGCAAATGTTAAAGTATTTAATTATCTTATTGTTCATATTTGGTTCACAAAGTTCTATGGGTGATACAGAAACATGGGATTGCTCTAAAATTACCTTGAAGAAATTTAAATTTGCAAAAGATTGCGCTACAAGTGGCATGGTATCAGCAAAAGATAAAAGAGATACGCAAATTAAACAAAATAAAAATTGTTCGATAGTTGTAGATATCGCAGGAAAAGAAAAGACTCTTAATTTTTTGGTTCCAAGCCCTCATTGGCGGGATGACATCGGCCTTTCTTGGCAGTGTGAAGGCACAAAAGGAACCTCGTTTACTGAATTGGCCGAAAATTGTAACATCAGCTTGAACCAAGGAACAGACGAAGGAAATAGGGTTAGGTGTAATTGCAGTAAGTTCGGTTGTGGGCAGTCATTGGTTGGTATTATGGAAGTAGACAAGAGCAAAATACAGGACGGACTTCAAAAATCATTTAATTCATTGGATAAAAATTGTGATGATTTAGCGGTAGGTGGCTCAGTACTAAAAGATGGCAAAACAAGTGTCTATCTAAGCAGTTTAAAGTGCCCTATTGCCGAACGTGGTCCGCATCTTAACTGTTCTAAAAAAAATAACGCACGAAACTTATCCTACAATAACCAAAACGTAGCTGTAGTTTGCATACCTGAGTCACACCTGATTAAGATTCAAAAATCGGATAATACAAAAGCATATCCATAGCTATTCCACCGTCACTGACTTCGCTAAATTGCGAGGCTGATCAACATCATAACCCATTTGATGAGCTACGTGAAAAGCCATCAACTGAAGTGGGATAGTTGATAAAATCGGATTTACAATCCAGTGCGCTTTTGGAAGTGCTAAGTAGAAATGACTTTTGCGCTTTAGGTTTTCATCTTCGCCAGTACCAATCGCAATAACTTCCCCGCCCCGGGCTTTTGCTTCCTCAAGGTTAGAAAAAGTTTTTTCATACCATTGATCTTTTGGACAAAGCATAACAATAGCCATGCGATTATCAATTAATGCCAGAGGCCCGTGCTTCATTTCACCTGCGGCATAACCTTCAGCATGTAAGTAAGCGAGCTCTTTCATTTTTAGAGCACCTTCCATTGCGATCGGATAAGAAAGGCCGCGGCCCATGTATAAAAATCCGCGATAGTTTTTTAATTTGTCCGCAGTTTCTTTAAAATACTTATCGTAAGCGAGTACACCTTCTAGGTGTGCCGGTGCTGCAAGCAACGCATGTACCATTTCCTTTTCAGCTGTTGCTGTTAAAAGTCCATTTGCTTTCGCCCATTGAATTGCCAGGCAAGAAATAACTGTCAAAGTTGAAGTGAAAGCTTTTGTACTAGCAACACCAATTTCAGGTCCGCTGAGCATATAAAGTTTAATGTGTGCTTCGCGGTCAATTGTTGAACCTTTAACATTACAAAGGCTTAAAATCTTAAGTCCTTTTTCTTTCGCTAACCGAAGTGCAGCTAGAGTGTCAGCCGTTTCCCCACTTTGCGAAATCGTCATGAACAACGTATCTTTTTCTAATACTGGAGAACGGTATCTGAATTCACTGGCAACATCGATATCAACTGGAACTTTTGCTAGAGTTTCAATTAAGTACTTTGCAACCTGAGCCGCATAAAAGCTTGTTCCGCAGGCAACGATACAAAGTCTTTTCGTTTTCTTTAATAGGTCTGTTACTTCGCTGTTAGATAGACCATCGGTTTTTAAATTTACAGTGTGTGTTTGCGCATCGGTATGAGGCTCTAACGCTGCGGCAACTGAACGTGGCTGCTCGTAAATCTCTTTCAACATGTAATGAGAAAAGCCCTGCTTCTCAACCATCTGGGGATCCCAGTCAATCTCAACAATCTTTTTTGTGATCGGTGCACCTTTGGCGGTGTAGATTTCGATTTGATTGCCCTTAATATGTACAATCTCGCGGTCTTCAACGTAGATGAACTGTTTTGTGTAAGTCAAAAGGGCCTGCACATCACTTGCGACAAAAGATTGATCTTTCCCAACTCCAACTACTAACGGAGGGCCATCTTTAAAAGCCACCATCTCGTTAGGCATTTGATCCCAGATCGCGACGATAGAAAAAGCTCCGCGTAATTCTGGTAGAACATTTTCGACAGCTTTATAAAGACTTTTAGTTTTTTTAACTTCCATAGCAATTAAGTGCGCAACAAGTTCAGAGTCCGTATCTGATAAAATTTTAGCACCTGATTTGAGTAAAGTATCGCGAATCTCTTGATAGTTTTCGATGATTCCATTGTGTACTAAGCTAATTCCATCAACCTGATGTGGATGAGCGTTGTTTTCAGTCGGTGCACCATGAGTTGCCCAGCGGGTGTGACCGATACCTAAATGGCCATTAAAAGTTTCAGTTTTTAATTTATCTTCGAGAGCAGATAACTTTCCAGAGGCACGAACTTGTTTTGCTATTCCATCGTGAAGAATAGCAACGCCCGCACTGTCGTAACCACGATACTCTAATTTCTTAAGTCCTTGGATGATCACATCTTTGGGATTTAACGGTCCTAAATAACCAACTATACCGCACATAATTTATGATTCCTTCTTATCAGCATCTGCCTGGGAACCAAATCCCTTCGGCACATAATTTTCTTTTATAAACTGTTTCCCACGAGCGACAGCAAGAGCCTTAGCAGGTACTGATTTTGTAATCACAGAGCCCGCACCTAAAATAGCGTCGTCCCCGATTTCAACGGGTGCGATTAATTGGACGTCACTTCCAACGAAAACGCGATTCCCAATCTTAGTTTTATATTTTTTCTTATCGGCTGCATAGTTTACGGTGATTGCGCCACAACCAATATTACAATCATCACCAATTTCCGCATCACCGATGTACGCTAAGTGTCCTGCTTTTGATTTTTTACCGAAAGTCGTTTTCTTGAGCTCGACGAAATTTCCGATATGAGCTTCTTCTTTTAAAATAGTTTCAGGTCTTAGGCGCGCATATGGCCCAACAGAACAACTGTCGTGAATTTCACTTTTTTCTAAATAAGAACCCTGCTTAATTTGTACACTTTTGCCAACGACACAATCGGAAATAAAAACCTGAGGCTCTAGTACAGTGAAAGCTCCGATTTCTGTTCGGCCGCGTAAGAATACATTTGGATAAATTACGCAACCTGCAGCGACTTTAACTGATTCTTCAATATAAACCGAATCAGCGTCTAGAATAAGAACGCCTTCTTCCATTAACTTTTCAGCTTTTCTTTTAAATAAATACTTTGAAGCTTTCGATAACTCGCTTTGAGTATTAACCCCGTGAGCAATTCGAGCGTTCCCTTGAATAGCCTCAACTTTATATTCATTTTCCTGAGCTAACGTCACAAGGTCTGTTAAATAGTATTCACCTTTTGTATTATTATTCTTAATTTCAGGTAAAAGATTTTTTAAAACGGCAGCCTTCATAATATAAAAGCCCGTATTGATTTCATTGATGCTTAAGGTATCTGAAGAAGCATCGCGAGCTTCAACGATCGCACGCAAAGTCCCTTTTTGTCGTATAATACGACCAAGCTCACCTGGATTTTTAACGATTGCAGTGACAACTGCTAGATCCGCTTTTAATTCACGGAAATTATCGAAAAGATTTTTTAAATCCGCAGCTTCTACAAGTGGGTGATCACCATTCATGATTAGAACTTCGCCTTCAAGATTATCAATATCGGCTGACTTAACCGCGTGCGCAGTTCCAAGCTGTTCTTTTTGCTCGAAACAAATGACGCCAGCACTTTCTACAACATTTCGAACCAAACCTTGGCCATGGCCAACGATCAGTCTAACTTCCGTTGCTCCGGCACCTCGAGCGGCCTGAATACTTCTTAAAATCATCGGCTGCCCTGCGACAGGATGAAGCACTTTAGGCAATGGCGATTTCATTCGCGTTCCCTTACCTGCAGCCAAAATGAGAGCCGTTATTTGATGACTGGAAGTCTTTTGAACTTTTTCTTGCAGCGCTGTATCCGACATGTTGATCTCCTAGGTAAGTCCACGGCTTGATGTTAACACAATTTTTGAGGACTTTCCTTTCTCCAAAAAATCAGTTTGAATGAGACTATGCAAGGAAAAATTCTCAAAACCGACAATCACTGGATAGAGCAATTCCCTCATTGGGTAAAAACCGCGACAGGTGCATCAATTTCCTTGTTTCAAAATATACACAGAAAAGATGTGAGACCTTATCTTTTTATCGGTGGAGTGCACGGCGACGAACCTGAGGGCGTGCGCCTGGCGGAAGAGTTTCTTTTGTGGCTTAAATCACACTCAACTCAGAATGATCACCCATGGATTTTAATCCCCTGCCTCAACACGGATGGATATCAGAATAAGCAACGCACAAACTCGAGAGGAGTCGATTTAAATCGGAATTTCCCTTCTCAAGATTGGGTCGCTAGCGAAGAAAAAAATCGTTATTACCCAGGTCCAAAAGCAAGCAGCGAACCCGAGGTTACTGGGGTTGTTAGCTTAATAAAATTAATGAACCCATCGGTCATTATTCACTTTCATTCTTGGAAACCTTGCGTGGTCTATACAGGTGAACCTGGAAAACCCTATGCTGACTTTTTAACTCAAGGAAATAGTTACGATTCCCACCCTGATATTGGTTACCCCACACCAGGAAGTTTGGGACAATATGGCTGGCTCGAGCATAAAATACCAGTGGTCTGCATTGAGGAACAGGAACATGCCCCACTTGATTCGGTTTGGCCAAATTTTAAAACAGGATTAATCGGATTGATCCAAGGACAGTTACCATGATTAAAGCAATCGCTTTTGATTTAGATGATACTTTAATTGATACCAGCAAAGTACTTTTACCCTTAGCAACTGTGAGTGCTTACAAATCGATGGTTAGCCAGGGACTCCCAATTGATTTCAAGACTTTCGAAGATGAAAGAAAAATCGGCGTCCTTTCAATGGCGCATAAAAAAATATTTAAAGTAATTGCTGATAAGTATGGTCAAAATTTTAAAGAAGAAATAGCCGCAGCAGGTATCGAGGCATTCTATAATCCTGTGTTACCAGATGCTCTTCCTATTTTGGCAGGAGCAAATGAAAACCTTCTCAACTTAAGCAAAAAGTATACATTATTTGTTGTCACTGCAGGCTCCGTTCCGACTCAGAAAAAGAAAGTTGAAGCCTCTGGACTAAGCCACTTCTTTAAAAAAGCATATACAATCGATGGTTTTAAAAATGAGCGCAAAAGAGTCGCATTCGAGGATATTTTGAAAAATTTAGCTTTAAAGCCTGAAGAATTAATATCAATTGGAAATCGGCTGTCACAAGAAATTCATGATGCAAAAGAACTTGGCTGCATCACTTGTCACTTCAATTACGGCGAACATGTTGGTGAATTGGCACGAAATGATTTTGAAATTCCTGATTTTAGAGTCGAAAGCCACAAGGAGCTTATTTCTACATGTCGTTTGTAGATTCTAAGATTCTTATGATTGGTCCATGGGATCGTAGCTTCGCAAACGAATGGGGCGCAAATTCCATTGATGAATTATCAGCCGCTGAAGATAAAGAGTACGACGTCGTCCTTTTATCAATGCATGATCTTTTAGAAAAAGATTTTAGCTTAGTCTTTGAAAAATGGAAAAAAAGAAATCCGTTTGTTCAGCTGATTGTGGAATGTCCAGACGATTTTTCACTCGCCAAGCTTCATTCTGCAAATCAGAAATTTCCTATTCGTCAATTTCTAAGCTCTAAAAATGATCCTAAACTACAAAATGCATTGATTGAATCTACTTCGGAAGTGCAGTCATTACGACAAGTTGAGATGCTTTCTCATCTTCAAAAAGAAGAAGCCGAAAAGCTAGTTTCTTTACAGAATGAACTTGAAGCACGGGTTGAAAAAAGAGCCCGCTATTTAACTGAAATTCGCCGAAAGCTATTCGTTACTTACGAAAGAGTCGAAGCCTTTCAAAAACTTTTGATGCAATTACCCTCTGCAAGATCATTAACTGATTTGGAATTGCTCTTAACAGAGAATTTGTCTCGGGTGTTTGATCTGCAGTGGATTAAGATCGTTGAAAAGCCAGAAGATGATGCCTTTGCGCATGAAATTCGTAAAAAACTGGATTACCAGATCCACAGGTTATTTCTATACAGCGGTTCCGAAAAAACAGGCTCCCTTTTCCTAATGGCTTCACAGCCTCACGCATTTTCGAAAGACGAAAATGATTATTTACTACAGATCGCAGAATCAGTATCCTTGTCTTTAGATGCAATTCAGGAGCTAGAAAACTTAACGGCGATTAGACATCAATGGGAAAAAACTTTCGAATCTCTGTCAGATCCGCTTTTGCTTATTGATAAAGATTTTAACGTAGTGCAATCGAATAAGAAAATTGAATCAGAATTTAAACCGAAATGTTACGAACTTCTTTTCAAACGAAATACCCCTTGCCCCGGCTGCCAGTTGGGTCAGGTCTTTCAAATTCAGCTCGAGACAAGTATCTGGGAAGTAAAAGGTCAGCGAATTGAAACCTCACCTAATACTGTGTTCGCCCACTTTTACAGAGACATCACCGAAAGTATTGAACTTCAAAGACGATGGCTTGAAACTTCAAGGTTAATCGAAATGGGAACAGTCAGTAGCTCATTAGCCCATGAACTCAATAATCCTCTAGCAGGCCTACTGACTTTTGCTCAAATGCTAAAAGGTGATTTGAATCCCCAAGATCCTTTGTACCCAGATATCGTCGAGATCGAAAAAGGTATTTTAAAATGCCGTGATATTGTTCTAAACCTTTTGGTCTATGCTCGTGATCCCAGTCTTGATCCTGAAACAGAAGTTGATTTAGTCGAGCTTATGCATCGTTTTATTAAAATCCTAGAAGTTCCAACACGAACCAAAGGCTTAAAAATAAAATCACTTTTAAGTGATAAACCTATCATCTATAAAACTAAGCCGTCTTGGCTGTTAAGTGTGTGGAAAACCTTGGGGTTATGGGCTGTGCAAGCTTTAGAAAAAGTTCGTACGCAGGATCCTTCAATAAGAAATGAAATTTTAGTTTCGCTTTCTGAAAGCGCAACAGAGATTCAATGGAATTTAGAAGTCGACGCCGATCTCATAGAAGAGCAAACTCCCGCAAGTTTTAAAAAGATTTTGGAAGAACTACACGGTGAATTAATCTTCGAACGCGTCCATAGTCGGGGTGATGGTCGAGGCCTCCGGGCAAAAATTTCCTTCCCCCGCGAAACTCGACCGGCACGAAAGCCTTAATTGGCGCGGTTTTTTTGACAGTCCCGTCAAATTTTCTATATACTAAATACTGTAGAACCCACCATGGAAGGAAGGTTCATGAAAACAAGCCGTATTCTGATCGTCGAAGATGAGTCCTCACTAAGAACTGCACTCTTTCGAATGTTGGACCGCAAAGGTTATAACGTCATCACTGCAAATCGCATAGAAGAAGCAAAAGTTGTCATCCAAGGGGATTCAACAATTGATTTAGCGTTAATCGATTTGAATTTACCTGATGGCGATGGCTTAGAATTTATGGACATCCTTCAAAAGATGCATCCAAACTGCGAAATCATTATTCTAACTGGTCATGGCAGTATCGAGACCGCAATCAAAGCGACTCAAAAAGGTGCTTTTCACTTCGTCACAAAGCCTTTCAATATTGAAGAGCTCATGAGCCTCGTTGATAAAGCGATGACTCATAAAAAGTTAGCGCAGGAAAATCAGCAGCTTAAATCTGCGATCAAAGCCAAGCACAAGTTTGATCAGATCATTGGAAGCTCTGAAGGAATTCGTCACTGCCTCGATCTAGTTGAAAGAGTCGCAGATTCTGAATCAACAGTTTTAGTGACTGGTGAATCGGGAACGGGAAAAGAACTTGTTGCAAGAGCAATTCATTATAGTTCATCACGCTCAACAGGTCCTTTCATTCCAATTAACTGCGGCGCTATCCCTGCAGAACTTTTAGAAAGTGAATTATTCGGTCACATCAAAGGTGCTTTTACAGGAGCGATCTCTAATCGTGTTGGCCGCTTTGAATTGGCTGATGGTGGAACTTTATTTCTAGATGAGATTGGTGATCTAGAACCAACCCTTCAAGTTAAAATCCTAAGAGCGCTTCAAGAACGCTGTTTCGAACCAGTTGGTTCAACTAAAACGGTACAAGTAAATGTACGCGTAATCGCAGCAACCAATATCGATCTTGAAAAAGCTGTGATCTCTGGGCGCTTCAGAGAAGATCTTTTTTATCGTTTAAATGTTATCCCTATACATATCCCCGCACTTCGTGAACGAAGAAGCGATGTTCCACTTTTGTTAAGTCATTTCTTGAATCTTTATGGAAAAACAAAAGGAAGAAGTTTAGCTGGCTTCACAAGTGATGCACTTGATTGCTTAGGTCACTACAACTGGCCAGGAAATATCCGCGAACTTGAAAACTTAGTCGAGCGTTTAACGATCTTAAAAGGTTCAGGCATTGTTGATGTTATGGATTTGCCAATCAAGTACCGTGCTCAAAGTTCAACTCAAGCTTTGTCCTCTGCCCGGATGGACATTCCCGAAGAAGGAATGGATTTTAACTCTGCTGTTGATGCTTTCGAAAACAGCTTAATCTTAAGAGCTTTAGAAAAGACTGGCTGGAACCGAAATCAAGCGGCAGCGTTGCTTCGCTTAAACAGAACAACTTTGGTTGAAAAGATAAAGAAAAAAGGCCTTCGCCCACCACACGGGCACGAAGATTTCGTTTAGGATTTGTGAGCGGGATAGCAAGCAGGAATAGTGTTCTGCCTGCTATCGTTGCAAACTATTTTAGATTGATTATGATAGTATCATATGATACTATCATAATATGAAAATCCCACCATTCGAGATTACATCAACTATACTTTCCCAGGTGGCTGAAATACAGGAGTTGCTTGGCCAACTTCATGCTTTTTCAAAAGAAGCTCAAAAGCCTTCACCGAAACTCCGAAGAATTAATAAAATTCGAACTGTTCATCATAGCTTGGCCATTGAGGGCAATGAACTAGATGAGAAAAAAATTACCGCTTTACTCGAAAATAAAAAAGTAATTGGTCCGAAGGATCAAATTTTAGAAGTTCAAAATGCCCTTGCAGCGTATGACCAGCTTCAAAAATTCAATCCTTTAAAGGAAAAAGATTTAAAAAAGGCACATCAGTTTTTGATGAAGGGATTAATTGAAAATGCCGGTCAATATAGATCAACTGCCGTGGGAATTATGAAGGGGTCTAAAGTCACGCGGATGGCACCGCCCGCAAAGCTAGTTCCAACTTTAATGGGAGATTTATTTGATTTTTTAAACCATAATCGAAAAACCCATTATCTTATTAAGGCCTGTGTTTTCCATTACGAGCTAGAATTAATTCACCCTTTTATGGACGGCAACGGCCGAATGGGTCGCCTCTGGCAACAGAGAATTTTGATGGAGCATTCTGCTATTTTTGAGCATTTAGCAGTTGAGACTTGGATTCATCGCGAGCAAAAATCTTATTATAAAGCTTTAGAAAACAGCGATGTCGCAGGCCAATCAACGCTTTTTATTGAATTTTCACTCAAATTGATATTGGAAGAACTTAAATCATTTAATAATCAGTTCAGGCCCGCAAAACTTAGCTCTGAAGATCGAATTGATGCTGCTATTGAACATTTTGGATCAAATTCCTTTTCACGCAAGGAATACCAGCTGCTTCATAAAAATATCTCGGCGCCAACTGCAAGTCGCGACTTGGCGCGAGCCGTATCAGAAAAGAAATTTTCAATTAGCGGAATGAAAGCGACCACTGTTTACCGAGTTCGGAAATCTGTTATATAGTTTTCTTTATAATTTTATTTTATAAAGAAAACTATATAAAGATCGGATAAGTAAAATCAATGACTTGCTTCCTCTGGACCAAGTGAATATAAGAATTGAATGTTAAAAGGCCTACCCGCTCTATTCTTTGCTAGTCTAGTTGGTATCTCGCTACTCCTCGCTGCATGTAGCATCAAAGATTCTGTTTTCGATACAGAAGTCCGCACAACTAAATTATGGAATCAAAAATTTAGTGTACCTACCTACAATATGGCTGGCGGTGCGGTAGCACGATTTGCAATTCTTACTGATTCCCACCAAAATTATGCTGATCTAAAAGCGACGATTCGACACATCAATAACTCTGGTGCTGACTTCGCTATTCATACTGGTGACTTTACAAACTTTGGCTCAGGTGAAGAGTACGAACTTTTCATGGAATATATCAAAGCTTTAGATATTCCACTCTATGTTGTTCCAGGTAATCATGACTTAACAACCCACGGACGGAAAATCTATGCGGATGCTTTTGGCCCCGAAAATAGATCTGTTGTAACTGATTTTGGAAAATTAGTTTTTTGGAATAACAACCGATTGGAATCGAAGACCGTTGATTATAATTTTCTTAATTCACAGATAAGTTCTGCCGCTGTCACAAAGCCTGTGTTCTTACTTCATCACCAAGACCCTTTCAATTCTTTACCTTTCACACCAGCGGATAACGCAATTTATACGACGGCAGTTCAGGCACATCCAAAAGTCATCGTGATTCACGGGCACCTTCATCGCTTTGCCTCTCGAACTTTCAGTGGTGTTCCATTTTTTCAGATCAGCCGCACTGAAGGTGGAAACTGGGCCCTCGTAGAAGTGACTAATGCAAACGTCAGGATTTTTTACTGCCAGAAGAAAAACTGTACTTTGGAATCCACGCTATGAAGTTTTTCTTGATCTTAATTTTTCCGATCTTATGCCATGCCGAATACTTAATTGGGTATGGAACTGGATCTTTCCTAGGTAGACATCAACTGCAAGGCGAATGGATTTCTGAAAATCAAAAACATTATGCTTTTGCTATTTTTGGTATTACTCAGGACGAAAATATTGGCGATATCAGGCAATATAGTGGTGCCTACTTATGGAGTTTTGGACAGAAAGAATTCGAAAATTTTAATTGGATTCCGCTTATGGCAGGCGGTTTCGCAACTTTTTCAGATCATAAGCGCTTTTATTTTACGTCGCCCTCTAAGTATGGTGATGCGGATTATTACGACATTACAAACCTTCGCATGGGATTAAGATTTGGCTCAGAACTTATCTTGGTTCGAGAATCAGGAAAAACACTTCGCTTTGTTTTAGAT
Organism: Pseudobdellovibrionaceae bacterium; assembly: GCA_043730825.1. Taxonomy (GTDB): domain Bacteria; phylum Bdellovibrionota; class Bdellovibrionia; order Bdellovibrionales; family Bdellovibrionaceae. Next base: position 31,560 of record JAYTJV010000017.1, on the reverse strand, counting down.
GGCAGTCTTGTTGAACAAGCGCTACTAGCTTATTTCAATAACACTTCTGAATTTGAAGTGTTCCCAGTTTTTTGGAGCCTAGGCATTTCAATTCGCACTGAATTTTAGGTTTCTCTAAAAAAACTTGTAGCCTGAATAAGGCCAATATTGATGTCTTGAGGCTGGTTCAATATGTATGAAATTAAAGAAATAACTTTATCCACAGACATCGGCGGTGGAAAATTGGGAATTCCAAAAACGCCTTCTTTGTTTAAAGCTTTCGAACTGGTATTCGCAAAATCAGTGTTCACATAACCAAGCTCGACTGCAGTCATTCTCGTTTTTTTAAGACCTGATAAATAATAGGACTGAGTAAAATCTGAAAGTGCATTTTTCTGAGTCCTATAGTGGAGCTCGTTCCAACCAACTTGCCAAGTTTTATACCGGCCTGAAATCGAAGACATATTGATGATTTGCTCTGTTGTTTTCTTTTTTGCAAAACCCTCAGCTAGCTGGATAGCTGCCAGTAAGTTAATACTATAACTCTCAACCAGATTTTCAGAGTTCGGAAATAAGGCTGCATTATTAATAAAAATAGCCGGCTCTAATTTTAGAATCTCCTGACGAAATTCTTCGGAAGCCAAAGATCCAACCAAATCACCTTTGTTACTTGAAACTCTGATCACTTCATATTCGGATGAAAAGTGATCAGAGATGGCTCGACCAAGACCTGAACCTGTTCCCGTAATGACCAGTTTTTTCTTCATCATTATACTCTATTTATGACTTTTAGCCATCAAACTTAAGCACTCAAACATAATGTCGACTCCCACCAGTGAAGTTAAATCGCCCAAGTCATAGGCCGGAGCAATTTCAACGACATCAGCACCAACTAAATTTTCGATCTTAAGACCACGTAGAATTTTTTGCGCTTCGTAAGAAGTCATTCCGCCCGGCACGGGCGTGCCAGTACCTGGCGCACAAGAAGGATCAAGACAATCAACATCAAAACTAATGTAAGTTGGGCCTTTTGGAAATTCTGGTAAATTCGCGACAAATTCGTTTAAATGTTTTTCTCTGATGTCATCAATTGTAAAAACCCTGATCCCATTATCTTGAACAAATTTTAAATCTTCGCGTTCTGCTAGTGGCCCGCGAATTCCAATTTGAATCATGTTTTTAGGATCAACTAATCCTTCTGTCACAGCATGTCTGGCGAAGGCGCCGTGGTGGTATTCACAATCCCAAGCAGCAGGATAAGTATCCAAGTGGGCATCAAAATGAATAAAGTTAAGTGGCACTCCATAATGTTTTCTCATTGCACGAAGAACAGGCAGTGTTGTCGAGTGATCTCCGCCAACTGAAATAGTTTTTTTCTTGGTTTTAAGAATATCTGTAATAAACTTTTCGATTTTTTCATAAGTCATTTCAACGCTTAACGGAACGATTGAACTGTCGCCTACATCTGCAACTTTCATTTTCTCAAAAATCTTGATATCCCGAGACCAATGATAACCCCGGCCAAGAGAAGACATTTCTCTTACTCGAGTGGGAGCGAATCTTTGTCCTGGCCGATAAGACACGCCGCCATCAAATGGAAGTCCCAGAAGCGCCACATCGAAATCGTCAGTGATGTCTGCCCATGGTAAGCGAAAGAAAGTCTTAATTTGCGAAAATCGAGGGAACTCTCGACCGCTCAGTGGCTTGTATTCCATGAGGACCTCCATTAAAAAGAAAGGCAGATGATGAGTACAGATAACCGCCTTGATCAATCCTCTCTGATTTCATGGTATCATGACAACCATCGTGATCTTCCGTGGCGACGCACCAAAGATCCTTATCCTATTTGGATTTCGGAAGTGATGCTTCAACAGACAACTGTAGTCGCAGTTCTCCCCTATTACGATCGTTTTTTAAAAGCGTTCCCAAATCTTAAAAGCTTAGCATCTTCTCCATTAGAAAGCGTATTAGAGCTTTGGTCAGGTTTAGGCTATTATTCCCGGGCAAGAAATCTCCATAAGGCGGCTCAAGCTTTAATTGCGAATGGTGGTTTCCCGAAAACTGCTACAGAGCTTGAAACCTTTCCCGGTTTTGGACCCTACACTTCAAGAGCCGTATCGACTTTCGCTTATCAAGAAAAAGTAGGCGTTTTGGACGGGAATGTCATTCGAGTCCTCTGCCGTCGCTACGGTTTACCTGTTCAATATTGGTTACCCAAAGAACGAAATGGCCTTCAGATAAAAGCCGATTTACTTGCGCAGGTCGAAACTCCAGATATTTTAAATCAAGCCATGATGGAACTTGGAGCAACGATTTGTACTCCAACAAGCCCTTCTTGTTTTCTTTGCCCCTGGAATACCCGATGTACTGCGAGGCAAGAAGGTCGCATTGCGGAACTTCCACTTAAAAAGCCCAAAATGAATTTTGAGACATGGGTCTGGCAGCCTGAACTCACTATTCACAAAGGGCAGGTTGCTTTTGTATTAAATGAAAATTTACCCTTTCTAAAAGGCCAGTGGGTCTTTCCGGGGTCTATTAAAAAAGTTACTGTTAAGCCTGCAAAATTTGATGTGAAACATGGGATTACAAAATTTGATATTTATATCCAGATCAAAAAGAAAGAACTCACTAAATCGGAATTAAAAAAGGTAAAGCTAGTTGCTCTTGATCAAGTGAAGAAAATTAATCCCACGACACTTATTCAAAAGATTTTACAACAGGGAATGAAATGAAATTTATCTGGATCATGTTGCTACTTGCTGGATGCAGTCAAAAGGCCCTTGTTGGCCCATCGCTTCCTGCTATTTCAAATTCAGCAATTGATAAGAACATGTCTTTTTTAAATGATTGCTCGCAGATCCGACCCATAAATCAAACACTTTGGTTATTAACTTGTCAGAGACCGCCCCATGCAGATCGAACTGAAATCTACGAATGGTCTCAGGAATCAGAGATATTAAAGCGTTTAACTTACCAAGATGGCCAGATATGGGATATTGCCCCCCTTGATAAGGATCATTTTTATTATTCGTCTTCTTACGACGAATTTAAAGAACAGTTCGTTTCTATTTTAAGTGGGGCCAAGCCCGGGTCCGATATTTATTTGAAAAATCGGAATCGCACTAACTTCGATAGACTCACTCAAGAAAAAGGTTTAGAGATTTCTCTTTTTTGGTTAAATAGTAAAAATCTGCTTTATTATGTTCACGAAACTGAAACGACTTCTCGAATCATGACTCTCGATTCAAAGAAAAAGCAGAATACAGTTTATTCAGTTGCTAAAAAAAGCATCCGTAATCCAATATATTTAGAAGAGAATAAAACTCTTTACTGGATTGAATATGACCTAGTCGAAAAAGGAACAGTCATTAAGTCCAAAGCAAATCCTAAAAAACCAGTTATTCTCTATAAATCGGACTCAAAGATTTTTGGCTTATCTTCTTCTTTAAAGTCTAGTCAGTTATTAGTGGGGTTTGCAACTGGTGTAGGTATCGAGATTTGGAATTTAAATCTAGTAGATAGTTGCTGGAAGTTAGCTTACAGGATTGCAGAACCCGTATCAGAATTTTTTGTTTTAAATGATAAGACTTTGTTTCTTACGATTAAAAACCGTCTGAAGCAGGATTTCTTTTTGCCAACTAGTGAAGTCTGCCATCCTTCGCCACCGGGCTTAGGAGTATCACCGATTTGAAAAATCTTTTTTTTCTTTCATTATTGCTGTTCTTTTTAAACTCTTGGTCAGCGCCTTACCCAGTTACTGGATCTAGTCTTTTTGTAAATAACAAACTTAATATTTTTCTTTGGCCGTATAAATTTGATCTTAATCTCCAAAGAAGTTCATATGAAATAGATTTATCGCAAAATGACTCTGAAAAATGGACTGTAAAGACTTTAGATAATGACATTCAAATTTTCGTTCGACTAAGACAATTAGGTCCAAAGGAAGATTATGATAAGTCGCTGAAAAGCTGGCTACGTGAATATGAAAAAAGTGGCTTTCAAATTGTGTCGCAGCAGATTCCTAAAAAAAATGCTCAAAGTGGATGGATCCATCTTCAAGATCCGCAAGAAAAGCAACTTGTTCAATATTTCAGATATCACAATAAGACGTGGGTTTATTTTAACTGCGTAGGTAAAAAAGCTAAAATCTCTTTACTTAAGCAATCATGCGAATATTTAAACTCGATCGTTCAATTTAGGTAAGCCCAATTACGGCTCACTTTTCCTAACTCTTGGTACTTAATACTGTCTATATTCCTGACAGTTTCTATTTCCAGGTTATTAACATAACTTCCTTTCATGAAATTAATCACACTTATCGGAATGTTGTTTCCGATTCTCTGGGGAATTAGCGCTAGCGCACAAACTCTTCAATCTTACTGTTATTCTGAACCGAAAGACTTTTTAGTTGTTAACGGATTTAACATCGACAAAAAGTATCCGATTGCTTCAGTATCGAAACTTGTAACTTCTTACTGGGCTATATCGACAAAAGGTCCAAACTTCAAATATCTCACACTAGTTCATGTAACACCTGCTGATGATGGTGAGTTTGACGTTCATTTCCAAGGTTCACGTGATCCCTATTTTGGCCAAGAAAAGCTTCATTATGTAATTTCGAATCTAAACAACAAAGGTATCAAAAAAGTTCGTAAACTAACCTTCGATGAGAACTTCGTTTATCTAAGAGATCTTGATATTGAACGAAACCCACTTAAAGAAAAAACAGGCTTTCCTTGGAAGAACTATTATGTTTCCCAGGTAGGTGCGATGCGCACTCTTTCCGAGTTAAAAAAAGGACTTACCGACACTTATTCTGCATCGTTAAAACATCTCTTGTTATCACGAATAAAATTACTTCCGAGCGTTAGCTTTACAGCAAAGGAAATTTCTTTTCTTAGTTCGAAAAACTTCACTTCGACACGTGTAACTAAGGCTTTTGGCGTGCGGTCAGCCCCGATGTTTCAACTCTTAAAAGAAATGAATAGAAACTCTAATAATTTCGCCGCAGTTGAAATTTTTAAAACTCTAGGCGGACGTGAAAAATTCGCTAGCTTTATCAAGCAGCAGCTTGGCCTTGGCAAAGATTCCATCGATTTTTACGAAGGCTCGGGTAATCGTGTAGCGAATGAGCCAATCTACAACCAAGCGACTTGCCGTGCTCTACTGGTTATTTTTAAAGAGCTGACAGTTGTTGCGCAAAAAAATGCTTTGGATATCGATGATATTGTCTCAGTTATGGGAGAAGATGGCTTAGTTGACCGCGGTTATCCTTATATTAACGATCATAACGCTAAATCAGGTATTGCAAAGACCGGAACTTCAGCGGCCGCGATGACCTTAGGTGGGATGTTGAACACGAAGCCTAATCGCATGTACTTTATGTTCAATGTGAACCCAACTCAGTTCACGGCATCAAAGAAAAGAGCGTCTAGAGCTTTGATCGGTGAAGAGGTTCGTAAGCTTTCAAAACAGTTTGCTGAATCTTTATCGACTTTAGAATACAAAAAGGTGTCATTCGTATCGTTTGATTCGACTTCCTTTGATGAAATGCCGCCACTGGTTCTGAAGCCATAAGCTATTGAATCTAAATTCAATTTCGAATTGTAATAATTATCTGTAAAACGCTCTATAGCCTGCTGTCTAAAACATATGCAGGCTAAATTCACCACCTGTTATTTCATGCATAAATCCGCCCGGCATAAACCTTGTAATCTATCTTTTCAGCTGCACGTTGTTGGAGGATTTAATGAGAACTATGCTACTGGTTACAGTTGTCGCTTTACTTTTTGCTCAATTTGCTTTGGGACAAGTTAGCTCAACTTGCTACGTCCCACTTAATGATCCTAAAAATATCAAGGGCGAGAACATCGATGTCAGGTTACCAATTGCATCGGTATCGAAGCTCATCACTTCATATTGGGCAACAAAAGAAAAATCTCTCGATTATCGATTCCAGACTGTATTCCACGTTAACAAAGTTGAGGGTGATCTTTATGACCTTCACATACAGGGTTCCCGAGATCCTTATTTCGGCGCTGAAAGAATGCACTATGCAATTTCCGAGCTTAATAAAAGAGGCATCACGAAAATTAGACTCTTAACATTCGATCAAAACTTTAAATTTTATTGGTCAATCGACGACAAAGAGGACAACAAAAGTTTAGCTGGTGGATTCTACTTAGCCCGCGATCCAGTGCCTGAAAAAGTGAAGTCTCAGCTAAAGGCATTTTCTAAGTTGACTGAAGGATATCAAGAAACTTTTGACCGAGCAAATAAGCACGGTGTTAAAATGTTCGAAAATCCTGTCTTTAGCGTTCAAGAATATGATTATATCGATGCACAATTCGTCAAATTCGATCCGGCTAAAATTACCCATACTTTTGTAGTTCTCTCTACTCCTTTAGTAAACTTATTAAAGGAAATGAATCGTAACTCGAATAACCATGCTGCCAATCAGATCTTTGAGCACATGGAAGCAAGTGGCAAGTTTAGTCAGTTTCTTACGAAAAGTTTGGGCCTCGATATGAAGTCAGTCGTAATGTTAAACGGTTCTGGTGACAGAGTCGATATGGCAGACGGCCCCCGATATAACGAAGCAACTTGTTCAGCAATGCTAAAAATCTTAATGGATTACCATAAAACACTATTAGAGCAGAAAAGTTCATTCTCACGGATCGCAACTGTTATCGGAACAAATGATGGAACCGCGACGAGCTTATACAATCTTCCATCGACTTTTGATTCCGTTGTGGCAAAAACTGGTACTGTTAATCCTTCAGTTACTTTGGGAGGAATAGCATCAACTGAAAAAGGACTTGTTTTCTTTATGTTCAATATGAAAACTAATGGAAATGGAAGTAGCTGGCGAGATGGCCGAGCAGAAATTAAGACGAAACTTAAGCAGCTAATGGATACTTTTGATGGTGGCGTAAAGTTAAAAGCTCGATCTTTTTCCTTTATCAGCTTTGATAACAAATCATTTTCAGAGCTAGGTATTCCAATGATTTCGGAAGGTTTAAAATGATAAATCTATTTTTCGTGCTTTTATCAGCTTTTTCACTTTCGACATGGGCAGCCGAAGATTCAAAACTTATTAAGGCTGTTCATGCTGGCAATATTTCTGAAGTGAATACATTAGCAAAAAATTTAACGGAATTAAATTGGAAAGACTCCGAAGGTTTCGATGCACTTTTTTATGCTGTAAGTTTAAATGATTTAGAAATTACACAAGCATTATTGAAATTGGGTGCAACAACAAAGAATCTTTATACTGCAAAAAAAGAAAGTCTGCTTTTTGAAGCAGTAAGATTAGGTTCGGAACTTGTTTTAACTGCTCTCATTAAAAAAGATCCTGCTCTTTTAAAAATTAAAAATATAGACGACGAAAGCCCATTATTTGAAGCTGTTCGCCAAGACCAGTCCGCGCTGGTTAAACTATTGGCTAAAAAAGGTTTGTCTGTGAAAGATAAAAATAAAGCAGGTAAAACGCCTGCTCAATTTGTTGATCCTAAAAATAAAAAGATGACCGCTTTATTTAAAGAACTTAAATCAGCTAAATAATTTTTTGAAAAACGATCCCACTTTTTGCACAACGCTTTTCTGAGCGCCTGGATGCGGCTTAGCTGTTCGGCTTCCATGCTGCGGCTTCTTAGAATTTGCAGTATGGGGTTTTCGCGCTCCCGCATGTTGTGCTTTTCCATTTGGTCGAACCGCTCCGTCTTTTTGCGGTGGTCTTCGATGTTGAGATTGCGGTCGACTTTCAGATTTTGGTGCAGCCGCTGCTGCTTCCATTCTTTCTTCACGAGACAATCTAAGATCAGGGCGATTATCCTGTCGTCCTGAACGACCACCTTCGGGGCGACCACTATCCATGCGACCACCTTCGTGTCTTACTTCACGTGGGCTTTCCGAGCGACCACTATCCGGGCGACTTTCACCGCGAGGAGGTCTTCTCTCGCCTTGATTTCTAGCGCCAGCAGCTCTTGGACGTTCACGTCTTGGTCCGCCTTCATTGCGACCACTCTCGTTGCGACCCTCAGGCCGAGGATCTTTTCCGTCAGCACCTTTTAAGAAACCAAAAGTTTGATTGAACTTCACATAATCAGGAAAAGACTTAGCTGGTTTAACAATCTGAGAATCATCTAAAAATCCAACAGCAACTTTTTGCTGAAGGTATTCTTCTACTCTTTGAAGTGAATCAACATCGCGGTCACTGACTAAGCTAAACGCTCGTCCCATTTGACCTGCGCGACCCGTTCGACCAATTCGGTGAACATATGACTCGCAATCTTGAGGTAATTCAAAATTCACAACCATATCAACGCCTTTGATATCAAGGCCCCGAGCCGCAACATCTGTTGCAACCATCACATTGTACTGGTTATCAACTTCTTTAAAAAGTTCCATCACTTTGTTTCTCTGTGTCTGGCTTAGTAGACTAGAGATAGGTACCGCAGGAATTCCGTTATCGATTAAAAATTGGGCTATTCTTTCAACATTGTTTTTGAAGTTAGTAAAAACAATTGCCTGCTTTGGTTTATGAAGAGTTAAAAGCGAAAGTAAGATTTGTGGTTTTTCTTCTTGGCCAACGTGGAAAAGTTCATCCTTCACGTTATCTGCGCGGGCAGAGTCTTTCGAAATATTAATTTCGGTAGGATCAGAACCGAACTGATAAACAGTTGTCATCACGTCTAAGTTCATTGTTGCAGAAAAAACCATTAACTGTCTTTGATTTGGAATTCTTGAAAGCAAGAATTTCATGTCTTCTTTAAAACCCATATCGAACATGCGATCAGCTTCATCGAATACTAAAGCCTTCACTTGTTTTAAATCTAAAATATTATCTTTATAAAGATCGATCAGACGACCAGGAGTCGCGACAACAAAATCAACTTTGTTGCGGAAGCCTTCTTTTTGTTTTTCGTAACCAGTTCCGCCGTAAACGCTGACACCTTTTAAGTTTGCGTGTGATCCGAATTTTTCAACGTTTTCGAAAACTTGTTCTGCAAGTTCACGAGTCGGAACCAAGATCAAAACGAAGTTGCCGGCTTTCCATGAATCAAAAGCGCGAGCTTTTAATTCCGGATTTACTTCTTCAGCAACTTCTTTTGTTCGAAGAATTCGTTCCATCAGTGGAATTACAAAGGCACCTGTCTTTCCGGTGCCTGTTTGCGCAAGCCCTGAAATATCAAGTCCTTTGAGAACCAACGGAATGGCTTCGGATTGAATGGGTGTGGCGTCTTGAAACCCTAAAGTTTCAATGCCTTTCATTAATAATGGATGCAGATTTAATTCAGAAAATTTCATTCAATTTTATTCGTACAGACGGGAGCGTCAAATGTCAAAAGCCCCCGGCGAAATTCTTCACTGCCTGTGAAAACTCAAGGGGCTTTTCGGAGTGAATCCAGTGTCCTGAGCCCTCAATCTCGACACCTTGAATCATTGGGTTAAGGGTCAGGATTTTTTGAAAAGTCTCTGACTTGAGCTCTTTTGAAATCCCGCCTCTTAACCAAAGAGTCGGCACCCTAAGGGATTCAACCAGATGCCAACGGTCTTCTTTGTGACCCGCTTGAACTGATTCTAGGATTCCCTTTTTTAAAAATCTCCAGTCCCAAGTCCCGTCCTTTTCAATCAAGTTTGCATACAGGAACGAAGCTAATACATTTGGAGGCTCTGTGGTTTTAACTTTTGATGGAAATTCGTTTTTAAAAAAGTCCCTTGCGGCCTCGCGAGTTGCAAACGGAGTAGGCACTGAATTTAAAAGATTCGAATAATAAGTGTGGGCAGCCAAGCTTGTGTTTGGACCGATATCTTCGATAATCAGTTTTTCAACCTTTTCCGGGAATAGAGAAGCAAACACTAAAACATTCCTACCACCCATTGAGTGGCCGACTAAAATAAATCGATCCCAACCCAGAGCATCAGTTAACTCTTTTAAATCTTGAGCATAGTCTTCCGGGGCATAACCTGATTCAGGTTTAAATGACTTGCCGTGCCCTCGCTGATCATAACTCAGGCAGCATTCGGTTTCGGCCATTGAAGAAGTAATGCGCTGCCAGTTGTTTAAAAATCCCATGAGACCGTGCACAAACACCCAGCGACGGCCATCAGGATTACCGGAAATTAAATAATGAATATTTTCAAGGACGGACATGGCAGTTAACTTGCCATGAAATGTGGTAAAAACCACTTAAATTTGAATAAAGCTCTTTTTAATATGCTCAATTGCTGCCTCATTTTTTTGAAATACTTTTTGTGCTACAATTTGTTCAAAATTTTCAGTAACTTCATCTCGTGTATCCGGCGCAAATAAAAGTGGAGCCCGCCGCGGCGGCACTTCAGTGCCGGCTTTGGCGCAAAACAAACTTAAGGACGAAACAAAAGCTTGAAAATATGATGTTAAAAGAAGAATGGATCGATCCTTACGCTCTTAAAATCGTGACTGCCCTTCGTAAGAAAGGTCATCAAGCTTTTCTAGTCGGTGGCTGTGTGCGCGATCTTTTAGCCGGTGAACCTCCAAAAGACTTCGACATTGCAACAGATGCCCTTCCTGAAGCTGCTCGCCGTTGCATTCCGAACAGCTATGTCATCGGCAAAAGATTTAAACTGGTTCTTGTTAAGCGCGGTATCCATCAATTTGAAGTTGCGACTTTTCGAAGAAGTGCCACCACTGAGGAATTAGGTAACGAAAATAATCCGATTACGGGCGATAACTACTTTGGTACTTGCGAAGAGGATGCTGTTCGCCGCGATTTTACTGTGAACGCATTATTTTATGATCCCTTAGAACATAAGATGGTCGATTTTGTAAAAGGCATGACAGATATAGAAGGTCGCACAATCCGGATGATAGGTGATCCAGCAGCAAGGCTTATCGAAGATCCTATTAGACTACTTCGTGCCGTTCGTCTTTCACATAAACTTCATTTTGAAATTGAGCCTGCTCTTCGCGAGGCTATTCAGAAAAATCACGACTGCTTGCATAAAGCGGCCTTACCTAGAAAACGCGAAGAGTATTTAAAAATCCTAAAATTAAAAGAGCCTCATCGTGCATTTTTAGAATTATATGATGTCGGGGCGCTTCAGACGATACTTCCCTTCTTTTCAGAATTTTTAGAAAATATTGAGCGTCGTGATATTTTCATTCAGTACATGCAAGATTTTAAATGGATGGTTGGTCCTGATAAGGCTCCATCAGAACTTTTTGCAGGATTTTTATTTGCAATTTTAAGAAGTCAGTTTCCTGGATCAGAGTTAAATCTTGATGCTATTGAAGCAAACGTAAACTGGGATAATTTCATACGAAATCAGTTGGGAATGTTCAAACTTGAGATCAGTGATTTCTATAGAACCCTTCAAGTTATGAAATCACTCGAAAATCATAAAGCTTACGTTAGAAAAGGCGCCCGCCGCCAAAAGTCATTCCTCCAAAGCCCCTTTGTTCTAAAAGCACTTCGCCTTGCATACGCAGATAAGCACATGCCCTACCCAGAACTTGTCTTTTGGGCCAACGAACTCGATAAAGCCTGAAGGCTAGCAACACCCTTATTGCTCTCACTCTAGCCTAAGTTCCCTGGACGCCTTTTTCAAAATACTCTTCGCTTACTCTAAAAATTCAACGCTATTAGAAATTTATTCGCATTTACTATTTAGATTACAGGCCTTTAGCCATATATCTATGTAACCAATGAAGAACATACACTTATGAATTCAGATTATTCGTAAAATGCCGATACAGACTAAGATGTCTTCTCACTTTATAAGACTGTTTATTTTTACTTTTGTCATAATGAGCGGCTGGTCATCTTCGAGCTTAGCCAAGGAATCCGCTTTCTACGAGGGCGGCACTGGTGCACCCATTGCAAAATTTTATGGTTTAAATGGTACTCGAATTCAAGATCGCGGATATTTATCTTATTCACGTTTTCACCTCCCTTTTAAACAAACTAGAACTCAGATTTTATCAGTCTCACTTTCAAACCAGTACTATGATGGAATCAAAAAAGTAGCCTCCAGTGATTACCATACCTTCTCTTATTCATCTTTTGGATTAGGTCTAAACTATCGCTACCGATTTATGGTGGTTGGTGCCGATTACCAAATGGCAGCCGTTCGACAGAGTCTGGTAGGTAATTCTTCTAATATAAAAAACTACAGTTTCAATATGCCAAATTTTTATGCAGGCTTTTTATTTCGATTAGGCAGCATGGGAATCGGTGTTAATTACTACAGCAAATTTAGTACGATCCCGAAAAAAGAAACGGGCCTTTCAAAGGATCGTTATTTCTTGGAAAGTGGAGCCGCATTTGCGTTAAGCTATCACTGGGATGGTAATGCTGAAAGCTTCTTAGATGGACTTTTCAAACGCTAATAATTAGTTTACTCAGTGACATTGGTGCTAAGGCTGCAATTTGGTTAATTTCAATTACGGCCAAGTCATCGCTGCTTTTAAAATAGCCGCGGAATCAAGACCGTGTTTTCGATATAAATCGATCGCATTGTAAGCGCTTTGGCCGAACTCGCCTTTTACACCTAATGTTTTAGCTTTAACAGGAATCCCCGCAGTCACAAGATTATGAACAAGCATTTGCCCAAATCCGCCAATGATCTGGTGATCTTCAACTGTCACAAGCTTACCACTGGTTTTACCCAGTAAGTTTTTATAAAAACTAACATCTATGTGATTGAGGCAATTTGCATTCACTAGAATATAACCTTTATTCAGTCTTTCTAGTTCATCGCAAGCCTTCATCGCTTCTTGCATCATGCTACCAGCTGCAACGATTGCAATCGCATCTAAAGTCTTTTTTTCTTTGACGATTTGAGGCTCTAGAAGTTTGTAGCTTTTAGCGCCGTAAGTCTTAGGGAAATTTTCACGACCTAAAAAGAAAATATGAGAAGTCGCGGCTTCACCCTTCTTTCTTTTTTCAGCCATTTGTTCTATCGCCTGAGTCATCAAACTTTCAGCTTCTTCACTGCACGTAAGTGCATGAATTTTCACATGAGGAATACTTGCTGTCATCGCAACATAGCTAAGTGCCTGGTGACTTGCGCCATCTGCAGCGTCTTGAAATCCCGTATGAGAATAAACGCAAATAACCGGAGCTTCACTTAATGAAGCCATCGTCAGCGGCAACGCGCCTTTAGTCACACCAAATTGAGCGAAGGTATCGACAACGGGAATATAGCCAACTTTTGATAACCCAGCAGCTGTGCTGACCATGTTACTTTCAGCTACACCCACATCAATTGAAGCTTGAGGATATTTTTTTCTAAAATCTGCAACACCCGTAGAGCCTGCTAAGTCCGAAGTGACAGAAACAACAGGAAGTCCCTTTTCAAAAGCCTTCATCATGGCTGCTGAAATTCCTTTTTGAATTTTTTCACCAGAATCTTTTGACACAGGAATATTTTTTTCTATTTCAATCAGCTCACTAATCCAAGAATTGAAAACTTCTGGATACTTTTCACCCTGGTAAATTTCGGTCAAGAATGCAGGAAGTTCAGAAACCGCTTTTAATGGGAATCCGTGGCCTCCGGAAGCGCTATCGGCAGTTTTTTTAACGCCGTAGCCTTTAATCGTTTTTGCGTGGATAACGACAGGCTTCGATGGATTATTTTTAGCTTTTTCAAAAGCAGAGTGAATCGTTTGAACACAGGCCTTTAAATCATGGCCATTTTCCAATCCAACGTATTCCCAACCTAGAGTTTTTAACGATTCAAAAGTAGGACCCATCGCAAAAGAATCTTGATCAATTCTTCCAGAAAGTTTCGTGTTATTATCGGTGATAATTAATACATAAGGACCCATCTGACCCTTCGATGCTAAACCTGGAACAGCCGTGAACGCTTCTTTCGCTTCGCCTTCCATTGCCGCACCATCACTGAGAACACAAACTGTTGTACGCATTTTTCCGCTTAGTTTTTCAGCGATTGCCACGCCTTGTGACTGGGGAAATGCTGAACCTAAAGGGCCGTTACTTAAAAAGACACCTTCAGGGAAACAATGAACCTCGCCATGACCGGTTAAGCCTGACTCAATCGAACGAAACTTTTTAAGATCATTTAAATCAAGACCGGCCATTTTATAATTCGCTTTTAAGGCATAAAGACCATTTTCAGCATGACCGACATCGTTCACGACATGGAACAGATCAAACCATTCTTTTTTCTGAGAAGTCGCTTCTTCAAATATTAATGCGTAAAGTGCAGACATAAGTTCAGCAAGTGCTGCAGGTCCGCCGAAATGGCAAGCTGCTCCGCCAAGAACTGCATTCATATCCATCAGCGAAATAAGAGCGCGAGTTGCCCTGGGATCCACCGCTTTGAGAGAACCCTTAGGCCCTGTCACATTGACAGAAAATTGAGGATCGTTTTGTGGATTACCAGCGAGTTTTTGTGGAACGACTAAATTCTGATTCATGACAGCCACCATATCAGAAAAAATTAAAAGGTCACTCGTACATTAGGAGAGGCCGGCTAGGCGTTACACTGCGTTAATAAAGACTTCTGCAAATATAGCTGTTAATAATTCGTCATGACAATGACTTTACCTCAACTTCGAAGTCTTCCCAAAATTGATCTTCATCGCCATTTAGACTGCTCGATGCGTTGGAGCACGATAACCGACATCGCAAAAAAAATGGGGATGAACCTAGGCACTAGGCCTTCATTATTCAGAGACTCATTCTTGATCAATGATAAAATGAAGGACCTTCCTTCTGTTTTAAAGAAATTTTTAAATGCCCAAAAGGTTCTACATTCAGAAGAAATTCTCACTCGATTAGCCTATGAAGTTTGTGAAGACGCCTATAACGATAACGTTGTGATGATGGAGCTCCGCTATTCACCAACTTTTATTGCCGAAGGACACCCGAAATTAACTTTCGAAAAAATCCATAAAGCTTTGATGAAAGGAATTACTTTTGCTGAAAAAAAATTCGGTATGGCTGTAGGCCTTATTGGAATCATTCAGAGGAACAAACCCCTTGCAGAAGCTAAAAAAGTCATGAGCTTCTTTATTAGTCATAAAAAGGATTATGTCGGGGTTGATCTGGCCGATAACGAAGAAGGTTTTGACCCCAAACCTTTTGCCCCGCTTTTTCAGGGCGCGAAGAAGGCGGGCCTCCATGTGACAGTTCATTCTGGCGAAGCCCCAAGCCCCAAAGCTGGTGATGGGATGATTGATGCAATCGAACTTTTGGGAGCAGAGAGAATTGGGCACGGCATTCAGTGCATTCATCACCCGGCAGTGATGGCATTGCTAAAATCTAAAAGCATTCCGTTGGAAGTTTGCCCACTTAGTAACTGGCTGACACAAGCATTTCCAACTTTTGAAAGTCATCCTTTACGAAAACTTCAAGATGCAGGAATTTTATTAACTCTCAATTCCGACGATCCAGGAATATTTGGCTCCACGCTAACTGATGATTACGACATTGCTCAAAAATATCATGATTTCGATATTGAGGAATTTAAACGGATTAACAGAATCGCATTTAATAAAAGTTTTATTCCAGCAGCAAAAAAGAAATCTTGGGAAAGTGTCTTTATATGAAAGATTTTTACCCGCCTCTTGAGCCTTATCAAAAGGGTTATTTGAAGGTCTCTGACATTCACCAAATTTATTACGAAATTTCTGGAAACCCCGAAGGTTCGCCGGTTGTTTTCCTTCACGGTGGCCCAGGCGGCGGCACTGATGCCGATCATCGAAGATACTTTGACCCTCAAAACTACCGCATTATTTTATTTGATCAACGCGGCTGCGGGCAATCAAAGCCGAACGCCGAGCTTCGCGAGAACACGACGTGGGATCTTGTAAGCGATATCGAAAAAATGAGAGAACTGCTAAAAGTCGAAAAGTGGGTCGTCTTCGGCGGCAGCTGGGGCTCAACTTTGGCTCTGACTTATGCGGTAACTCACCCTGCTCGCGTAAAAGGACTTATATTAAGAGGCATCTTTCTGTGTAGACCCGAAGAACTAAAATGGTTTTATCAAGAAGGCGCTTCTTGGATTTTCCCGGATGTTTGGGAAAGGTACTGGAACTATATTCCGGCAGAAGAACGCACTGATATGATGAAAGCCTATTATAGAAGACTGACTTCAGACGATTCCGCGACTCGCCTTCAAGCCGCCAAAGTTTGGAGCCAATGGGAAGCTGCGACTTCTCGTCTATATGTAGATCCTCAGTCCATTGAAGCTTACGAGGATCCCGAAAAGGCTTTAGCGTTTGCCCGAATCGAATGTCATTACTTCATGAACAACGCCTTTTTCCCTTCAAACAATTATTTGCTTGAAAACATTGCAAAGATAAAAGGGATTCCTGGAGTCATTATTCAAGGGCGATACGATGTTGTTTGCCCCGCTAAGAGCGCGTGGGATCTTCACCGGCTTTGGCCCGAAGCAACGATTAAGCTTATTCCTGATTCAGGCCACGCTGCCTCAGAACCCTCAACCAGGGCAGCTTTGATCGATGCAACAGATCAATTCAGATCTTCTTAATTTTCCTTGTAATTTTTTCATGTCTATCCCATAAACACTTCTTATTGGTTCCAAAAAAATGAACTGGTTGTATGTTGGCACCAACAAGTGGTTTATTAAAAAACAGTTCTGACGGGGGCTTTTGCCAACAGGACTGTGTTTAAAGCGATATCGTAACAAAATGGTGTCGAATTTTACGGGGGATAAATGAAAAAATTCACAATGGGTTCCATCTTGGCACTTCTTCTAGTAACGATGTCAGCGTGTGCTCCTGCTAACCAAAATGGTACTTCACAGGCCAGTGACACCAACTCAGATAGCATTATAGGTGGAACAGTCGTGTTGCCTGGTTCTGCACTTTCTAAACAAGTATTCATGCTTTTCGGAGTTTCTGCTCGTGGGCAATTTATTTGCACTGCTACTCTTATTAGTCCATCACACGTTTTAACTGCTGCTCATTGTATTGATGGCGTTAAAAAAATGTACGCAATATTCGCTATCGATGCAGTTGCAAAGTTAAAGGCTGGCAATGCTGCTAACCTAATTAATGATCCAAATATCGTTCAAGTTTCTGCAGTAAAAGCATTCCCTGGTTGGGGAGGCTCTGATAGTGGAAAGATAAGTGGCGTTGACGCTGGCGACATCGCAGTTCTTAAACTAGCTAAAGCAGCACCGGCAGGCGTAAAAATCACGAAGCTTTACACTGCTGGACTTAAAAAAGGACAAGTATTAGTAGCTTCTGGCTACGGTATTTCTTCTGGAACTGTTCACACAGGCTCTGGCTTATTACGCGAAACTCGCGTTGTTGTTGAAGAACCAATGGTTGGAAAATCTGAATTCATGATCAATCAAAAAAGTGGTCGCGGAATTTGCTCTGGCGATTCTGGTGGTCCATCTTTTGTTCAAACTTCATTTGGCGAACTAGTTCAAGTCGGCGTTACCAGCCGTGGTGATGAAAACTGTGCTGAAGGCGGAATTTATACGCTAGTTCCAGCTTTCACATCTTGGATCAATTCAGCCACTAGCTCTTTAAGATAATAGAATTTAAAGTTTCAACCAACATATTCGGTTGATCAGAGGGGACGCGATGAGCGGCCCCTTTTTCCATTTTAAGGGTCGACATTTTTCTTAAAAACTCTTGATACATTTGTACGTATTTAGAATCTTCTTCGCCAAGAACAATATTTATCTTATCTGAATATAAATTAATGAGTTCCCGGAAATCTGATTGATGAGCAAGTGACCAGTTCTCAAAGCAAAGTGCTAAGCTTTCCCGACTAAAATCGCTTTCTAATTTTAGTTCGTTCGACTTGCCGTGAAATACGGACTGATTGTTCCACTCTGTTTGAAGTTTCGGCCAATCTTCCGTTCGAAATTTTTGGGCCCATTTACGATCGTGATTTAATCGTTCTTCCTTTTCAGCAAAAGATTTTAAGCCGGGATGAGCTGAAACTAAAATTACTTTTTCGAAATCTTCAGGCGCGGCAGCTAATGCCTGAAGCAATAATCTTCCACCTTGAGAATACCCAACAGCACTGATTTTGTGATTTCCAAATAATGTGCGTTTCCAGGTAATAAAATTCTGACCCCAGTCGGATAGGAAATGTTGTGGCCCAAGAAAGGTATCTTTTGTGTAATCTAATGCTAAGAACGGTTTAGAAAATTTTGAACTTTTTAATAAGTTCCAGTCTGATGACTGGCCCCAAAAGCCATGAAGAAAAAGAACAGTTTCTGGGTTTATTTGACTAGATCCCATTCTTTCCAGAATTCCTGAGTTTGAATTTCATCCGGTTGGATCTCGATGACGTGGCGACTTCCTAAATTAAAATTATCAGGAATTTTATTCCAAAGTGAATAATCCCACTTCCAAAGATTTGCGAAACTTGCGAATTCGATTCCGTGGCGATTTAAATAAATATCTTTTCCAAACATTCGCTTAAAGATCATTCCACCTTTGTTGTTGATAATAACGATCTTCATATTGCTCTCAGGAACTTGCACAGCCGCCCACAATGCAGACATGTCATAAAGTGCGGTTAAGTCTCCAATGATACACCAGTTGTCAGTTTCCGGCTTTGCCCAGCCAATGAATGTAGAAATCTGGCCATCAATTCCATTTGCGCCGCGATTTGCTACGACTCGGGCAGGCGGAAAAGCATAATCCGCAGCTAAATCCCATTCTCTGACCG
The DNA here is from genome assembly GCA_043730825.1 of Pseudobdellovibrionaceae bacterium. Taxonomy (GTDB): domain Bacteria; phylum Bdellovibrionota; class Bdellovibrionia; order Bdellovibrionales; family Bdellovibrionaceae. Next base: position 12,910 of record JAYTJV010000017.1, on the reverse strand, counting down.
GAAGACTGTTTCCTAAATATACGCTTGTCCCTTTTAAATGTTTTGAAAGGTGATACATCAATGCTGGTTCGCTAGATGGATACTTATTAAAAAGTTCGATTCGTTTTTCATTCCACTTTCGATCGAGTACCCAAAATTCTTCATCTAATGTTCGAGTTTGATCGATGTCGATTCGACCTAAGTCATCCAAGTCTAAATAATGTAAAAGTGGCCGGCTTAAACCTGTAAAGTGATTATAACCCAAAGAAAGAACTGGCAGATCTTTTCGAACGTCTTCCAAGTCTCTCCAGAATCGAACCGTTGGAACACCCCCGATACGAATGATTGAATCACAAGCGTTTAAGTCAAAAAGTTTCGGGATAATTTTTTCTCCTGACTGAATGGTAAATCCCATTAAGTCAGCTGTTCCTCTCAAGTTTGAGATTCCTTCTGCGTAAATTGGAGCTTTCAATTTTGTTAAAAATTGCAATACTGCAGGCCTTACTTTTTCCGGCAAAGTACTTAGGATCACAAGTGGTTTGTGATTTTCCACAAATCTTTCAATCTCATCTTTCATGTCTATTGGAAAAGATTCTGGGAACTTCGTTCGAGGAACTTTTTCTGGAATGGGAAGATTTGGAACTTCGGCATCCAATAAAGGTTCACTAAAACAAACATTGATATGAACCGGTTTTTTCCAACTTAAGCCTTTTAAAGATAGGTGAGTATTTTCAGCATCGATATCAAAACAGACTTCGATGTAATAAGAGAATAAACCAATCTGTTCAATTGATTGAGGTGCGCCTGATCCACGATACTTTTTGGGCCGATCCGCAGTCACCATGATAAGTGGCAACGAAGAATAGGTTCCTTCGACGGCAGCTGGCAACATCTCTGCTGCGGCTGTTCCAGATGTGGTAATCACTGCGACTGGCTTTCGAGTACTGCCAATCCTACCTAATGCAAAAAATGCTGCAGATCTCTCATCGAAAAAATGGAAAACTTTGATATGTGGATTTTTATCAAGGACATGAACGAACGGAGAATTTCTAGCACCGGCGCAAAGGCAAAATTCTTCTACTCCAGCTTTGAGTAGTTCATTGATAACTCTTACCGCAACAGCAATATTGGTCATGAAATCCCCATTAATTTTTTTACTGAATCAATCTTAACTAAAATTTCCTGCCATTCCAACTCTTCTTGGCTTAGCTGAACAACTCCGCCACCTGCACCGATTCGAATCTCTTCCTTATTCCATTGTATCTGTCTTAATGCGACAAGCGCTAAACTCTCTTCAACGCCAATCTGAATCAGAAAAGGGGCTCCGAAGTACTTGCGATCTTTTTGTTCAGGCAAATTTTCTAGTTCTTTCCACTTTTTGTAAGGAGAAATTCCAAGTGCAGAAGTCGGATGTAAATATTTGAGGGCTTTTAGATTATCCCAAACTTCATTTAAGCTAACGCTAAACTTTGTAAGTAAGTGATAAAGGGTAGGAAGTTCTAAAACCTGAGGACCTTTTGCCTCTACTTTACCAAGCTGCCCTAGCTTTTCAAATAATTCCTGGACAACGAAATCATGTTCTTTCAAATTTTTTTCATCAGTTAACAAACTGCACGCGCCTTGCTTTTTTTCTGTACCTGCAAGCGCCATAGTTTCTAAGTGATTTTTATTTCGATTAAATAAAATTTCAGGAGTAGCACCAATCATACCCTCGCCATTTTTCCAAAATCCATACGGCACCAACGTGTCTGGCGCTTGAGCAAGCTTAAATAAAATTGATTTTATCTTGTCATCAGTCAGGGTATTTTCACTTCGGTCAAACGCAATGGGTACCGCTTTTTTCCAATTTGAGGAGCGAATTTGCTCCTGAGCTAGAGCAAAAGACCTCGAATAACCTTCTTTTGAAGGACCTTTCCAACTAAAAGAACAAGAGATTGACTCAGGTTTATTAAATTCCTGCCATGATGCTGTATCGACTGAAACGTGCTTCTCAGCCTTGAATTGACTGATCTGATCAGAGTAAAATTCCATGCAAGTTATCGAAAGTAATGAAGAATTATTAGCAGTAAGTAGGGAAAAAGGACCTTCAAATACGACCCATTGCCCCTTCCAGCGCACGAAGGCTCCCTCTTTTAAAAACTTTGAGGAATCTAAGGTCCTTATGTTACTGTGCTTGTCCAATAGGTAGGCCTTTTCTTTGTTATAAGTCGGGCTCTACTGAAGTAGTATGGCAAAAGAATGGATGCAACAAATTCGATGCAAACAGATGTGATGAAAACAAAAATTCCAACTCGAACTGTCAAAGTTGGAAACGTTATTATCGGCGGACCGGAATTTACAGTTATTGCTGGTCCTTGTTCGATTGAAAGCAAAGAGCATTTTTATCAGACTTCGATGGCTGTAAAAAGTTCGGGAGCAAATCTTGTTCGCGCAGGCATTTGGAAACTTCGAACATCTGCAGATGCATTTCAAGGTTTAGGGCAAAATGCTTTTGATCTTATCAAAGAAGTTAAAAAACAAACCGGAATGTTATTAGTCAGTGAAATCACAGATCCTCGCCAAATTAGCGACGTTTTTGACTTCGTCGATATGTTTCAGATCGGCGCTCGTAACATGCATAACTATTCTTTACTAAAAGAAGTTGGTCTGGTGAAAAAACCGATTCTCTTAAAGCGCGGTTTTGCTGCGTTTATAGATGAATGGATTAAGGCGACCGAATACATCCGCATGGGTGGTAACGAAGATATCGTTCTGTGCGAACGTGGGATCAGAACTTTCGAAACTGCAACTCGAAACACTTTTGATATAAATGCAGTTGTTTATGCCAAAGCAAAAACAAACTTACCCGTTCTAGTAGATCCTTCTCATGCGATTGGTCTTCGGGAATTTGTTCCGCAATTAACCTATGCTTCAGCTGCTGCTGGTGCCGATGGTGTGATTGTAGAAGTTCACCCTGATCCAGATAATGCGATGTCAGATGGACGACAGTCTTTGAACTACAAGTCTTTCGACGACATGATGAGACAGCTCGAAAAAATTCTGAATGTAATTGGAAGGCCTTTACAAAAATTATGAGCTACCAAGGACCAAATCCCGATATCATAAAAAGCATGTTTAAAAAAGTTGCTCCTTCTTATGATAAAGGAAACGACGTTCTTTCTGTGGGTATTCATCATCAATGGCGAAAAAAATTAGTTAAATTATCAAATGTTAAAACTGGGATGCACATCTTAGATTGCGCAACTGGGACTGGCGACCTAGCAATTGCTTTTAAAAAAGCCGTTGGACCGACTGGTGTGGTGATTGGAACTGATTTTTCTGAAGAAATGCTTTCAACTGCGCCTGCAAAAGCTAAAGCTCAAAATTTAGAGATTCAGTATCAAACTGCAGATGTGATGACGTTGCCGTTCCCTGATGCGCAGTTTGATTTAGTTAGTATTTCTTTTGGAATTCGAAATGTTCAAGACCCTGAGAAAGCCATTCGCGAAATGGCCCGTGTTACCAAGCCTGGCGGTCAAATTGTTATTCTTGAATTCGGGCAAATGAAAACACCTGTGATTAAAGATATTTATAATTTCTATTCAGAAAAAGTTTTGCCATATATCGGCGGTTTAGTGACTGGACAAACTGAAGCTTATAAATATTTACAGAAGTCTTCTGCGAAATTCCCATGCAGAGAAGAGTTTTTAAAATGGATGGACCAGTCTGGATCCTTTTCCACAACTCAATACACACCAGTGAGTTTCGGTATCGCCTATATTTATCAAGGCTTCAAACGCTAGATTTTATCTGTCTTCATCCAAAGTAAATGATCTGCTAAAACTAAATAGGCCATGCTTTCGATAACTGGCACTGCACGAGTTCCAATAAATGGGTCGTGTCTACCTTTTTTAGCGACATCCAAAATACTTGAAGTGGGTTTCACGTGAACTTTAAAACTGATTGTTTCACCAGTCGAAATTCCACCGCGAATACCACCATAGTTTGCAGAACCAGCGTCATTGTGGAAATCAGTACCCTTTTTTAAGTTTGCATCAATGCCAGCGCCCATTTCAACCGCACTAACTGCGCCGATCGACATAAAAGCAGCTGCGAAATCCGATTTCAACTTATGAAAAACAGGTTGCCCTAAATTTGCTGGTGGATTCTGAATATGAACTTCAAGCACCCCACCATAGCTTTCGCCTTCACCTTGAGCTTTTTTAAGCATTTCATCAACCGCAGGAGAATAAGCCTGTGTGCCGACTTGAATAACTTTTGCAGAAACTTTCATTTGCGGAACCAGTCGGTGACATAGCATTTGCGCAACAGAACCTGCAAGTACGCGAGTTACAGTTTCACGGCCAGAAGATCTTCCGCCGCCGCGATGATCTGAAATTCCAAACTTATTTTTCCAAACATCATCAGCATGGCCAGCACGTGGATTATTTTTTATCTGATCGTAGTCTTTTGATTTCGCGTCTTGATTGCGAACGAGTAATGCGATTGGTGTTCCCAAAGTTTTGTTTTCAAAAACTCCGCTTAAGATCTCAAATTCATCAGCTTCTTGGCGTCCTGATACGATCGCGGATGTGCCGGGTCTTCGACGTTTTAGATTTTCTTGGATGATCTTTTCATCCCAATCAAGACCGGCTGGACACCCGTCAATTACGACACCTAAAGCAGCGCCGTGGCTTTCGCCAAATGAGGTAATAACAAATCTATTTCCAAATGAACTTGTCGACATAAGTTCTATAAATCACATTCAAAAGTAGCGGGCAATGGATTTGTGGAACCGATGAGTGACTAGATACGTTTACAAGCAGTCTCTGCTTTTGCAAACTTGTAAGAAGTTAAAATTGAGGTCGAATTTGATGCCTTCTTGTATTTATAAGCTAAGACAAGGGCAGTTCCAAAATTAGACTGACACTTCGAAATCAAACCTTTGAAGCTAGAAGCTTTGAGTAAAGGTGAACGGTTGAAAAGATTTTCAGGCTGTTTTGTCCTTGGATTTGCCTGAGTTCTAACATCTAAACAATAAGCTGAGCATTGACCCTGCGACTGGGCGGCCTGAGCATAAATTGTTAAAAAACTTAGAAGCAAAATGAATGTTAGGGCCTTCATGACTTATATCCTTTGAAGATATTCAGTTTATCGTCCGTATCGATCTACCGCTTTAGTATGCAATCGATAAACCTTCAGCTCTTTGTCTTAGAATGAAACACTTGCCCAGCAAATAACTGTGATTGGCAATTGATTAGGTTTGGTAGGAATTAAAAGCCAGCGTGATAACAAAATATATCAATCAGGTGTCGGGAAAGGTCACCGGCGCTTACGCTTTAAAGGATTTGAATGCAGCGAAAGTGCCGCTTGTAATCGATCTATCCCAAGTTCAGTTTTGATGGAACTTAGTATCTGATCCTTATCCAAAAGCAGTTTTCCCTCTTTTTTAGCCTGGTATAATTTTGGAGCTTTCATTGCTGCAGTCACACTTAAACTAGCCGCAGCTTTTCTGAGTGAGCCTGGAATCTTTAAAATCAGTTCTGGCCAGAAAAGAATAAGTTTAAAAGTATTAAACTCTTTTTCCTGCAATGTAAGACCATCTTTTTTTAAATTTTCTAAAATTTCCGCTAGGGGTAGAATAATTTCTTCGCGAATATCTTTTACTGAAGAGCTAAAAGTCGCAATCCGCCACAAAATTTGGGGACCTTCTTCATTTATATGTTTCAAAAACCTTAAGGCTGATACAGTCGAATTGTGATTTTTAGCATCTCTTATTTTCTGAACAATTTTAGTTTTTTTCATGGCGTAATAACTTCTATCCAATATTTTTGTTGCTCATCTGCCTGTCGAACAAACATTTCTAATCCTGAAATATAAGATGCACCAATTTCTTGAGAATACAATCTAGCTGGGGATTTATCATGATAACTGAGATCAATAACGATTTTAGGCTTCCAAGATTTTGGAATACGAGAAATGGAATTATTTGGATCTCCCCAAATGACAACTTCAGGATTCAAAATCTCAGTGGACGCTTCTCTGGGCTTTCCTTCTCTCGCTGAGTAGTATGAGGCCTCTGGTATTATACTTTTTAGAACCTCCAGAACTCCACCACCGCCCCACACTGCGGATTTCTTCATCATGTGGTCATTGAGCAAGGCACTTGCTCCAACTTTGTCGGTATTCGTCCCTGTCCATGAACTATTTTGTTTCCACAAAGTATTCGTAGGACCTTGATTAACATATTTTCCCGCTTTTATCTTTAGTGGAGAAGTGACAGCCGCAGCTACTAACCCTAGCTGATCTAAAAGTGGTATCGCAACTTCCCATTCATTTTCTTCTATGTGGATAGCGTAGAAAGGAATTTCAGAGGAAAGAAAAAAACTCTTATGATACGTTGGTGAAAAACTATGCCGAACAGGAGCTCCCAATACGGCAGCAAATCTTTGTGCTTGATGGGGATGACTTAACCATTGCCACAAAGTCGGCTGATCAACGGCAGAGCCCGCGCCTTCACGCCAAAAGTTTAATGGCTGCTTACCTTTCATCCACAGTCGGAACCAATTCCATCGTCCAATAGATGATCGCGGAAGAAACACATGTTTTTCTGGATTCTTCTTCTGCCAGCTTATCCCTGCTGCTAAATCAGCCCAGGTTTCAATCAATGGGCAGAACTTTAAAATGGAACTTGAGTTTTCAAAGGGATGGAGTGCCGTCAAATCATTTTCATGGGTCGAAATAATGTAAGGGCTAAGCCCTTCAGGAATAGGCTTTTTAATATCCCAATCAATTTTTTTATCTTTTGGAAACTTTGACCCCTGGCGAACTGAATAAAGGAAATTATCAGTTTTATATTCTTTCATTTCCAAATCATCTCGAACTTCAATTAAAGCATCCGAATAAAGTTGCTTAGGCAATGTGACCGTGCCCCCAACCTCCCCAAATTGATTTAAGAGAATATCTTTTTCCTCTTTGTCAGGCTCAAAAAGTCCTTCGGGTATCGTGTAGATTATATGACAAAATTGTTGGAATCTTATTTCGCGTTCCTCGAATCTTTTTTTGTAGTCAGCCAAGATGGGCCGATCTAAAAAAATTCTATCAGCAGCATCACTATCACGTCTGGCCCAAAGAATTTTCCAGTCAGACTGAATCCAGTCTAAATTGAAGCCTCCACCAACTGCTACGACCTCGGTTTTTGAAAGTTTGTCCCATGTTTTTTTCTCGAGTCCCCGAAAATGGGCTTCGCCCATTTCAGTAAAAATTTGAGTGATGGATTTCCCCTCGGACTTTTCAATTTCCTCGTCAAGGTCTGCAAACTTTAAAGTCGGAGAATAGCTCTTCCATCTTTTAAGAAGTGCTGACTTGCCAGTTCCGCGGTGTCCGACAATAACAAACTTATCCAGGTCCGCCTCCTATTAGATTCCAGAAGCCGGGAAAACTTTTATTCACAGCACTTGGATTTTTAATTCGAGTTCGATATCCGAATGATCTTGCTAATGCACCTGCGAAAGCCAAACGATGATCCTGATCAGGATCAAATTCGTAAAAGCCGTGATGGTGACATCCTTTGCTATTGATGATAATTCCATCCGTTAATAGCTTATGCTCGACTTTCATGAAAGTTAAAAGCTCGCTAGTTTTTTGCAATCGATTCGATTCTTTGAAGATCAATTGAGGTGTGTCAAATATTCGGCTCTGACCTTTTGCTTTTGATAATAAGACACAAAGTACCGGGAATAAATCTGGCGCTTGTCTAAGCGAAATTTCAATTGGTTTCATTTCAGCTACGCGGTCCACAAATAGACTTGAACCGCGCATTTCGATCGGGACATTCATTTTTTTAAAAAGTTCCACGAAATAGACATCGGGCTGTAAACTACTGATGGGGAAATTTTTAATCTCACAATGCCCGCGTCCTGCCGCTAGGCTTGCAATCACAAAGGCCGAGCTAATGTCTTGTTCTACTTCAATTGAGTGAATATTTATTTCTTGCTCAGCAGGAATTGTTAAGACATTTTTTTCGAAACTAAATTTCATTCCTGCTTTTTTAACAAGATCCAAAGTCATATCCAAGTAACCATCAGAAACACGTTCTTCACTTAGGTAAAGAGTAAGTGCAAAGGGTAGCTGCCAAGAATTGAGGATAAAGCCTGAAGCAAATTGACTCGACTGAGACAAATCCAAACGAATAAGCTTATTTTCTTTCCAACCAGCTGATTCAATTAAAATATAATCTTCACCGAAAGAAGTTTTAACTCCGACTTGATCTAGCACATTTCTTATTTCTTCCTGAGGCCGCTTAAATAGTCTTGCAGACCCCTTTAGTTTCCAAGTTCCAGGTTTTCGGGACATTAGAAAGCTTAAAAATCGAAGCGTAGTACCACCTTCGCCGACTTCCATTTCAGATTTAAGATTTTGAAGTGCATTTTTTAAATGAAGAACATCTAGGCTTTCACTATCCCCGATTACTTTTAGATCTTTTTTATATTGGGAAAGAATAAGCGCGCGATTAAAATACGATTTAGAACTACTAACTTGGCCTTTGAAATCAAAGGTCTTCATGGAAATCCTCTAGGATTTTCTTCTGGCGACGAAATTCTTTTATGATCTCTTTAATTTGCACATTTTTAACTAAAGTCTGACCCGGCTTCTTTACGAAGATATATCTTAAGCCCTTTTGCGAATTCTTTTTATCTTGAAGTAAATGACGAGTAAGTGTTTTCTCATCGATATTAAAAAGTTTTCGATCAGTTTTGATATCAAAAATATTTTCCCACGGATCGAGTGTCATAATTTTCTGTGCTGTTCGAGACTCAAATAAGCCTAGCTTCGTGCTCCAGGCCATATCAAATAAAAGTCCATAATAAATCGCCATACCATGGGGAATCTTATGAGTAGCCTCCCAGACATGTCCCATTGTGTGACCTAAGTTTAATATATATCGTACGCCATTTTGTTCAAATGGGTCTTTTTTAAGGACAGAGTATTTTACGTCGATGAAACTCTTTAAATCCTTCCACTGCACTTTTCCCAAAACCCAATTCCAATGCGAGAGCTTTGTAAATAATTGCGGTCCGCCTAAAAGTGCTGTTTTTAAAAACTCTCCGGCAGCTTCTTGAAGTCGGATAGCAGGCTGTGTTTCCAGAACTTCTTTTACGATCAAAACATCCGATGGATAATGAAAAGTTCCAACTTGATTTTTAAAACCTTCAACATTTAATGCAGTTTTCCCACCATGAGCTGAATCCAAAGCTGCTAACCAGGTAGAGGGGATTTGCACGACAGGTATCCCACGCTTCATAATGGAAGCTATAAAACCACCGAAGTCCCCGACGCTTCCGCCGCCCAAGACGTAAATTTTGCTGAAGGTAACTTGACCTTTTTGCTGAAGCTTAAGGATGTTTTTTAGATGTGTAGGCAGAGCCTCTACATTTTTTAATCCTTCACCTGACTGAACAGAGTATTTAAACGAAAATCGAGTCATCCACTTTTTGAGAATAGGCTTTTTGCTCAAAATAGAATCAAATATTAGGAGAGAATTTTTTTGATCTTTAATTGTAGGAAGTTTTTTAAGTATTTGATAACTATTCAAGATAGACTCCAGTCTATTGGATCAAGACCATTTGCTTTTAAGTACGCATTGGCTTTTGAAAATGGTTTCGAGCCAAAAAATCCCCGATGAGAAGAAAGTGGCGATGGATGAACGCTTTCTAGAACTAAATGTTTTTTTCGATCAATGAATGCACCTTTTTTTTGTGCATATGATCCCCAAAGAATAAAAACCAAGTTTTCTTTTTCTTTGTTAAGAGCATGGATAATGCTATCAGTGAATAATTCCCAGCCTTTACCTTGATGAGCTCCGGCATTGCCGTCTTCAACAGTTAAAACTGCATTAAGTAACAACACTCCTTGTTCTGACCACTTTTGCAAGTTTCCAGACATAGGTTTTTCGACCAACAAGTCACTTTGAAGCTCTTTAAAAATATTTTGTAAGGATGGTGGAAAGCGAACCCCGTCTTGAACAGAAAAAGAAAGTCCGTGTGCTTGGCCAGGACCATGGTAAGGGTCTTGGCCAATAATTACGACTTTAACTTTTTGAAACGGCGTAAGGTTCAAAGCCTCAAAATATTGATCACCTTTGGGATAGATAGTTTTCTTCGCATCTCTCTGCGATTTCAAAAAAGATTTAAGATCTTTCATGTAATCTTTTTGAAATTCAGATTCGATTCTTTGCTTCCAAGAGTTTTCAAGTTTTATTTGTGACATGGTTCAATTAGATCCGTCTTGTTATGAGACTAAAGTCAACCGCGACAAGTCTTGTTTTAAGACAAACTATCTTTATGAAACCCTGTTATCAAGACTTTAAGCACATTTGAATTTCTTTTGGCAGACCCAAACTATCTTGCCAAGCCTTTAATACGACTCATTGTTATACTAAGGGTAGTAGTTAGTAATTGTATTAGGGAAGGAGAACATATGCCTAATTCAGGAAGGCCCACTCTAAATGATGCTTTAGATGAAAATCCGGAAATTCGATCATTTATTTATCAGCAGATAGTCGATTTCGAGAACTATGTCACTCCTCAGACAGTGGTTGCTGTGATGGCGAAGGATCCTCTTAAACTTATAGCAAAACTGGAAGCTGACGGCAAAACTGTTAATCGAAGAAAACTTTCGAAGATGCACCGAATTTCGATTGTCCTAAAAGAAGATAATACGAAGCTTCAAGAAGAAGGCCTTCATGAGGATATTTTCGAGGCAATTAAGATTGCGAAAGCTAAGATGATTAAGAAGCTTGAAGCAATTCAAGATCAAATTATTACTTATCAAGAACGAGTTGAGCAAATTAATCAGGCTTTAGCTAATCCAAATGTTCACTAATTCAGTGCTCTAAAAAAGAAGCGGTCGCCTGTGGCGGATTCAGTTCATATTTCGCCAGCTCACCGAGTACGTCTTGCAGTCGATCGAATGTATCAAATGTTGAAGGCATAGTTGGCCTTAATTCCGTCGTTAAAACTGGAACTTTTCTTTCAGCCCACATAAAACGACCTAAGCTCCCGGGGAAATTACCTAAGGATTTCCATGGCAAATAACTGAAACTTGGCGGCTTAACTTTGGGTCCATCGAAATCTAAAACTCCAAGTGGCGTATGAATTGAAACTACAAATTCAGGCTTATATTCCTCTATGTGTTTAAGTGCGCATTTAACTTCAGGTTCTCCGCCTGCCACTGTTCCTGGAAACCGACGTGGATTTGAGGAAGTTTGTTTTTTCCAGCTAGCTGTAGCAAGTTCTTCCCAATCGGTTGTTGGAAAGTTTCGATTTAAATCTACATTGTTAGCATTGGTTCTAGTCTTTGATTTGAAGCCGTCAGGGTTAAGGACTGGAACAATTCTCCAGTCATTACGCGGATCGATTTCATTCAGTCTTTCAAGCCAATAACGAACAAGAGAACCTGCTCCAGTTTCATCGCCGTGAATCAGGCTAAATACTAAAATCCTTCTTTTAGCTTTATCATGACCTGCTTTTTCAAAGTGGACGATTGGAGTTCCGCCAACACTTGTACAGCCGTCAAGAACCTGAATTTTTGCACAAACTTTTTTAAGATTTTCAGTTTTGAATTTTGGACCCTTCACTTGATCCAGTAGCTGTACGCAAGTGTCTCCATGAGAGACGCTTGCCGGAGCTTGCTCAGATGCTGATGGAATAGGTTGCAACTTTGGAGCAGCCGGATCAGAAGCAAAAGCTGATAAACTAAGAAATAGAATTAGCACTGTTTTCATTTAAATCATTCTCTCACACTGTTTTTACTCACTCTATCTCAATTTGAGAATTTCCAACAATAGACTGAGGTCTAGGCATCACCATCTTGTACAATAATTATTGGGACAACAGATTTTACATACGGGAGTTGAAATGGATCGACGCGGGGGCACAAGTTTTGCGATATTTTTTGTTTTGAATCCTATCCTCATTCTGTTTTTTCAAAATTGCTCAGTTATCCCAAATAAACCCGCCCACGCAAATCCCAATACGCCCAATTCTCGCAGTGTAAGTTCAGTAGAAGAACAAAACGCGAATTCTCGAAGTTGCCGTCCAACTGCAACTCTTTCCTGCGCTGAGTAAAAAAAGTCCATATTTTAACATAATTTAACGATTTGCTATTGACCGAATAGATTGTGTAAATTATATGTAAAGTATGAAGAACAAGTCCCTCCCTAAACTATCAGATAGAACAGACATTAGCCCCCTAACGGAAAATGAAAAAAACGTATTGGGCTTTATTGAAGTCGAACTGGTCAGAACAGGCTTATCTCCATCGTATCAAGAAATTTGCAAAGAATTTGGTTTTGCTTCTTTTAATTCGGTTCAGAACTACGTGAAGCAATTAACAAAGAAGGGCTATATCAAGGTCCATCCTAACCAGAAGCGAGGTTTGGAAGTGGTCCGTAGTGCCACAGCTTTCCAAGCTCAGGTGATGCGTAAAGTAAATGCGACGACCGGGTCCCCGAAGGATATGCTCCTCCAGGCTTCTTCGGGGATTCGGCCTATTCCTTTGTTAGGTCGTGTTGCCGCTGGTTCTCCAATTGAACGAACAATGGAAAATGAATCCCTAGAAGTTCCTCCAACTTTGATGAAAGATCCTGAACAGTCTTATGCTCTTCAAGTAGAAGGTAATTCTATGATTGGAGAAGGAATTCATAACGGTGACTGGATAGTTGTTTTTAAAAAAGAAGCTGCAAAGAATGGTGACCTCGTAGTTGCTGTGGTTGAAGGTGATGCGGGACAGGAAGCAACTGTAAAAAGAATTTATTATCATCCTAAAAATTCATCCGATAAAAAAGTTGAATTACGACCGTCGAATTCTGAACTCACTTCGCAGTGGTATTCAGAGCCCAAAGTCCAGATCCGTGGACATGTGACTGGGCTTTTGAGGAAGTTTTAGGGTT
>JAYTJV010000016.1:0-52403 GCA_043730825.1 Pseudobdellovibrionaceae bacterium | reverse complement strand
CTGTCTAACAATTTGATATCTTCCTTCGCAATGATTTTAGAAGTGTTCAACAACTAGTCATCGCCGAACTATTTTGAAACATTAATCGTATCAAAATGCTCAATATTTACCTGTAGTAAGCCTAAATTCCAGTTCCGGGATTTTAGTAATCAAAACTGTATAATGTGTATACCTCTCGTGAAATAATTAGAACAGTAGCTTAAATAACAGTTCTCAATCGAGAGGATGAATATGAAATTATCAAAGATTTTTTTAATGCTCACTGGCGCATTGGGACTCATTTTCGCATTTCAAAACTGCGGGCAGCCAGGATCACTTTCCAAAGGTGGGGTTCAAATCGCGAAATTATCAGAAGCAGATATCCCTGTTGATGATACAGTCGTCCCAGTTGTTGGCGAAGAAGTTGTTGTTGATGATACGGTCCCGGTGGTCATTGATGAAGGCGTCAACATGTGCGAAAACGACTTGGAAGGTGCTATCATTAAAGAGGTGAAAGCTCCCAGTGCTTCTGGCGCAAGTTCGCACCTCTTTTCACATGATCAAAGTATTGCCCTTGTAAAAGGCCTGAACAAGATTTTGCTAACAGCTAAGCACGATGCAAGAAAAATTAATAAGCTTGATCTCATCATGGCAGAAAAATCTGCTGGTAAAAAAATCCGCTTATTCTTGGACCGAGAAGATTACATTGTGTCGCAAGGAAAAACTTACGAGTTATCGTTTACACTGACGGCAGCTGCAACGCCAGCAGCAGGCATTGTGGAAGCAGGAGTTTCAACTAAGGGCAAAAAGACTGCTGAAATGTCATCGGCTGCGGAAGATTGCGATAAAGAAGAACAGAACAGCTGCAAAATTGAAATCACAGGCGCCAAACTTATTGAGGTTGTGAAGTAAGACTTTTATGAGAGATCCAAGGACTTAGGAAGTCATTGCAGATTGTAATTCTCTGCTAGGGGAGATGTATGAAACTGAAACTTTTTTTGCTAGCACCCCTTTTACTAGTGGGGTGCTCTTCTCTAACTAAAAAAACAGAAAGCACGAACACAGAAAAACAGAACAGTTCGTATGAGATGCAGATTGAGGCAACACCACCGGAATCATTCCCAGATACCTCATCTTCGAAATCAAAAACAAAAAAATCAAAAGCTAAGGTAAAGTCGACACAGGAAATTTACATTGGGCAGCAAGGATATCTGAACCGTCCCCCTATTTTTACGGATCCAAAATACGAAAAATCATTCCAAAGATGTTTGCCCGTTGAGATAACAGGTGTTTACCAGAGCGCAAAAAAAATATTTGTTTATGTAAAACAAAATGGATTTAACTACCCACTCGCAGGAGTTAATCGAAAAGATTTCAGTCGTAACAGTAAGGTGCGAATCCCACTCCTTGATCAGTTTTTAGTGAAAGATATAAGTTGGACAGCTAGAGGTCGCAATTTAGCAAGTGAAAACCAGAAAGTTTGTGCCGGCCAAACATGGAAGAACATGCCTAAAGAACAATTTCAATTTATGATCGGTGATCCAGAAACCCGCCGACAATTGAAGCATCTTCAGGGTCATTATGATGTCTGGACTTATGGTAGCCACGAACAAGCAGCTACACGTCATTATTACTTTCTTTCTGGAAAACTCTATTCCTGGACTCAATAAAGTTTCTGCAGGGCAAAAAGCTCAGCTTTAATTGTAATAGATTTTGAAGCTTTATTAAGAATTTCTTGAAGATTTACTGGTATATCAATTGAGCGTCCGATTAGAGGCTCTACTATTTCTTCAAATTTTGCGGGATGCGCAGTTGCAATTAAAATCCAGGGCCCTGCCTTTAGTTTTTTATTCACAGAAAAAGCTGTGGCTGTGTGCGGGCACACCACTTCTTCAATATCATTTTTAACTTGAATAATCGTTTTCTTAATTTCTTCATCTGATACGGAAAATGCTTGGGCTTTTATCAAAAGTTCGGGAGTTTCGCAAAGCGCCTTCATTCTCTCAAAGTTTGAGGGATTTCCCACATCCATAGCATTTGCTAAAGTTTGAATAGTTGTAAGTGGCTTCCACACCTGGTGAGCAAAAAACTGAGATACGGCTTGGTTAGCATTATGAGCACAGACAACTTGAAATATAGGAAAGCCCATTTTTTGAGCCCATAATGCGGCCACAGCGTTACCTAAGTTTCCAGAGGGAATTATAAATCCGACTTTTTGCTTCGTACTTTTCTGATGAAGCAGGCTTGCATAAGCAAAATAGCACATCTGGGGCAGAAGCCTTGCTAAGTTAATACTGTTTGCGCTAATGAGATTATATTTTTTGTTCCAGTCTTCAGATAAAAAGGCTTCTTTAACAATTCTTTGGCAATCATCAAAATTTCCTTCCACCGCAAAAGCTTCGACCTGATCTCCCCAACTTGTTAATTGCTTTTCCTGGCGCCGCGAAATTTTATTTTTCGGATAAAGAATTGCGACAGGTATTTTCGTGCATTGAGTAAATGCCGCTGCAACCGCCCCACCGGTATCACCGGAAGTGGCAACCATCACGAGCTTTGGTTTGGTAGAGTCCTGATTCGTAATTGAATCGATACAAAAAGCTAAGAACCTAGCTCCGAAGTCTTTAAATGCATTTGTTGGTCCGTGAAAAAGTTCAAGTATCGAAGTTTCCGAATCAACAGCCTTGAGAATCAATGGGAAATTAAATGCCTTCTGACAAATATCACTTAATTTTTTTTTCAAGTCATCGCCTTCAAAAAAAGGCTGCAAGATTTCGGCTGCAAATTCCGGGAATGATAGGTTTTCTAACTTCGCTTGGCTAGCTTGCGAGAACTCCTGCGGAAAGGCTTCGGGGATAAAAAGGCCTCCATCTGAAGCAAGTCCTTTCATGATTGCAGCACTTGCTGACAACGGCTTACCTTTCTTTCGAGTTGAAATGTAATTCATAATTTTCACCTTAAGACTTTAGCGCCCTGAGCAGATATCTTAGAAACCCAATGACCCTTTAACTTAAGGCCTAGTTGTTGAGCTTTCATTATTAATTTTTTCTCGATTTTTTTAGCGGCAATTGGGCCCGCGACAAGGGCAAACATTGCAGGACCCGATCCAGAGATTGAAAAACCTAAAGCTCCATTTGAAATGGCTTCATTTTGTAATTCGTAAAAACCAGGAATTAGTTGCGCTCGTTGTGGCTCGATTACAACATCCTTCAGAGAATTTCGAATTAATTCCAAATCACTTTGAGCACAGCCAAGTATGAATCCTGCCAAATTCGCGGATTGTTCGACCATTAGCTTAAGGTCTATCTTCTGCGCTAATAGCGCTCTTGCTTCTTTGGTCTTAATACTGACATCGGGTAGTATGATAATACACCTTAGCAGTTGTGGCGTTTTGATTTTAACAATCTGAAGTTCAGGCTGGGTACGAATTAGGACCAACCCGCCAGCTAAACATGGCCCGACATTATCGCCATGCCTCGATCCACTCGCTACAGCCTCTCCTGTAAGGGCATAATCAAGAATCTCATTTTTTGTTAATTTTTTTTTTAAAAGTGCATTTGCTGCCACTATTGCTGCAACTGCCGAAGTTGAGCTTCCACCAAGACCTGAGCCCACTGGAATACTTTTTATAAGCTTGACCCGAAAACCATGATTTAGCTTTTTTTCTTGAATCAATCTTACTAATCCAGCAGTCGCAGTATTTTTTAATGGGTCTAAAGTAAGTTCCGGATAATTAGGAATAGGTGAAAGAATAACCTGCCGAGATTTTTCTAACTTCTCTACGACCGCTGTTTCCCCAAGATTTTCTAAAGCAAAACCTAGAATATCAAATCCAACAGCCACATTTGCTACAGTTGCAGGAGCAAAGGCTTTCGCTTGATTCATGATATGGCTCCGAGATATTGAGAAAGGCGCAATAAATCAGCAAAAACGCCAGCTGCAGTAACCTCTGGTCCCGCACCTGGCCCTTGAACGACCAATGGCTGGTGAAAATATCTTTGAGTTTTAAATAAAACAATATTGTCAGTACCTACGACTCTGGAAAAAGGATGGATTTGAGGCAAAGACTCAAGACCCACGCTGGCTTGTCCCTGATTATCAATCATTCCGACAAAACGCAAAATCTGCCCAGCTGCTTTCGCAATCTGATATTTTTCTGCCATCGTTTGGTCCATTTCGTTTAAGCGTGATAAAAATTCCTCTTTTGAAATACTTTGCAAATTTAGAGGCACAAGACCCTTAACTTCTACATCACTCACCTCAGTTTTCAGTCCTGATTCACGTGCCAAAATAACAAGTTTTCGAACGATATCTTGGCCCGAAAGATCTTCGCGGGGATCGGGCTCAGTGTAACCTTTTTCCTTTGCTTCTTTCACAATTTCAGAAAAGGGTCGGATACCATCGTATTGATTAAAAATATAAGAAAGAGTTCCGCTAAAAATTCCTTGAATAACGTGAATGATGTCACCAGTCGCTCGTAGGTCGCGCAATGTTTGAATAATTGGAAGTCCCGCTCCAACATTGGTTGAATACAGAAAATGTTTTTCGCCTACCCGAGCCGCTTCACGAATTTCCGTATAATCTTTCATAGAACCAGAATTCGCCTTTTTATTCGGCGAAATAATATGAAGTCCAGACCTCAGCCACTTTGAATAATATGGTGTGAGTTCAGAGCTAGCGGTTGATTCAATAATAGCGGCATGAGGGATATAACCTGACCGAACATGTTCAGAAAACTTTTCCAAATCAAGTGGTACAGAATTCTTTTCAAATAAATGTTTCCAGTCTTTCAGGGGGATATCATTTTCTGAAAGTAACATTCTTTTTGAATTTGAAATGGCACGAACTTGAATATCAACTTTTCTTTTGTCTTTTAATTCTTGAGCCTGGCTTTCGAGTTGTTTTAAGAAGGTCGTGCCTATAACTCCTGCTCCGATAAGTCCTAAAGAAATTGGAAGATGCGGTAAAATAAAAGATGAATGAACTGTTCGAAGAGCTTTCGTAGAATCTTTTGAATCAATAACGGCGGAAATATTTCTTTCAGACGAGCCTTGGGCGATTGCCCGTACATTGACACCACTGCGGCCTAAAGCTGTAAAAAACTTGCCCGCAATTCCTGGGCTATGAGCCATATTATCCCCGACAGCTGCGAGGATGCTGATGTCTTTATTAACCTGGATGTTTTGAATTAAATCCATTTGAATTTCGTGAGCAAACGCCTTTTCAACGACTTCTTTCGCGGTATCGGCTTGGCTTTCTGTTATTGCAAAACAGATGGAATGTTCTGAACTTGCCTGAGAAATTAAAACAACATTTACACTCGCGACCCTAAGTGCACCAAATAGCCTTTCTGCAACACCGAGAATTCCAACAAGCCCTGTACCTTCCACATTAACCAGAGCCATTTTTTCGATGGTAGAAAATCCTTTAACAGCACGATCAGATTTTGCGTCTTTGTGAATTTTAGTTCCTGCAATGGTTGGATTGAAAGTATTTTTTATCCAAATGGGAATCTGTTTTTCAATGGCCGGGGCCATCGTCGACGGATGAACTACTTTTGCACCGAAATAAGCGAGCTCGCTGACTTCACTATAAGTCATCTCATTCAAAATGACAGCTTCTGGGACCAATCTCGGATCTGCCGACATGACGCCATCAACGTCGGTCCAGATAAAGACTTCATCACAATCGAACAGGGCTCCAAATATGGATGCCGAATAATCACTACCATTGCGCCCCAAAGTCGTCGCCGCCCCTTCGCCTGTTGACGCGACAAAGCCAGTTATTACCACAAGCTCTTGTTTATTATCTTTTTGCCATTGCGAAAACTTTTTTTCAGACTTATTCCAATCCACTGTAACTCGACCCTGAGCGTGATGAACCACTAATATTTCACGAGCATCTAGCCAGGTAGATTCCATCTTTTTTTCCTGAATATAGGTATTCAGAATTTGAGCTGACCAAACTTCTCCCATTCCAGAAACTAAATCTAAAATCCGATCTGAAGCATTCTTGACTAACCAAACACTTCTTAAAATTTCTTCTAGCTCTTTAAAGTTTTTTCCAAATATTTGAAGTAATGATTTTTGATTTTCAGAATTTAATAAATTTGAAACTTCGGTTTCGTGACGATCTTTAATTTTTCCAAGAAGGGTCAGATAATCCTGCTGAGTCTTTGCAAGTTCAACTGATCTAATTAAATCATCCGTTACGCCTTTCATTGCTGAAAGTACGATGGCTTTCGGGCCAGGAGGCATTTGCTGAGTCAGGATTTGAAACACATTTTTATAGCGATTAGCGTTTAAAACACTGGTCCCACCAAACTTATGCACTTTCCACTTTGCAGACATAAAACCCGTATCCTTATCGTTTACTTTAAGGCCTCTTCGATTACATGAACCATCATAAGTTCAATAGGTACTTACGAAACCTGAAAACTTATCAAATCGCTATTTTCATCCTGATAACAACATCTAAGTCCAGTTTGTTTTTGGTACGCATGAAAGTGAGAGGTTTGTTTTCAAAACTTCACAATTGACCTAAAGTCTACACTTCTACAACATCAGTCTTATGGGAAATCAAAACGAACTTCAATTTTCTAAAGATTTAGTCACTTGGCGAGAAGATCGCTGGCTCAGTTTCTTTGGCTCGTTAAAAAACCAAGCAGACTTAAAATATCTAGAGATCGGCTCGTTTGAGGGTCGATCTGTCATCTGGATGATGAAACATATTTTTAACCATCCAACTTCTTCAGCCGAAATAATAGATTCATTTTATGATCAGAACGAAGCGACTTTAAGAAGAAATTTAAAAGTCGCAAATCTAACAGAAAAAGTACAGATTCATGAAGGTAGTTCTCACTTGAAGCTACGAAATTTATCGATAGAAAAGTTTGATTTAATTTATATTGATGGTTGCCATTGTTGCAGGCATCTATTTTCTGATTTGGCTCTTGCCTGGGATCTTTTAAAACCAAAAAGTTTCATGATACTTGATGATTACGGTTATAAAAATCATCCTTCGGAGGAACCAAGTCCAAAATCCGTAATCGATTTTTTCACGGAGTGTTTTAAAAAAGAGCTCACCATAGTTCATAAGAGTTATGAGGTGATTATCCAAAAAACTGGTAAACTTCACGGCTAATCGCAACACGGTGATGGTGGCTATCCACTCAATTTGGGTCGGGCGTATAACTTTTGAACACATTTTGGAAAGAACTCAAAGCTAAACCGGAAATCACGGTTTATCTGAAAATGCACGAATCCTTTGCTAATAGTATATCATGAACACACTCAAAAGCATTTCTGTAGCTGTTTTTATTTTCGCCTCATGCCAAGGTGAGGCTCAGCAGATAAAAGAGTCTCTGGCGCTTATCCCAAAGGAATCGTCCGAAAATTATCTTGAAAACCTATCTTTACTTGATGAAAAAATACAAAACGCTAAAATCCAAATTGAGAATGTAGAAAAACTACAAACGCTTTTTCGCGTTGAACAAAGTTTCAAGAAAATCTGCGCAGATCAGGACTTCGCAGATCAGGTTGTAGTTATTAACAAACATGATCGCTCGATTAGTCTTACTTACACGTGTTTTGATAACTATGACGACGAGCAGGGAAGCGCTTTTATTTTTGAAATCGGCCCAAGCTCTGAGCTTGTTTCATTTTCTGAAGTGGCTTTAGAAAAAGAGATTTCAGCCGCGAAAAAACAAGGACTTAAGTTAATTTTTAAAGAATCTGTCGCCCTAGTGGCCTCGTCCGCTTTAACTTACGGAGTTTCAAAAATACTTTATCCCGGCGAGCTCGATAAATCGAAACACGCCACCATCAGTTCACTTTTAGGATCTGTGATCACTGCTTCTGCGAGTTACTTTTTTAAAGTCAGTCCGAAAAAAGCGGCTTTGATCGGTATCTCAGGCTGTGGTCTGATCGGGATCGCTAAAGAAATTTACGACTCTAAACACCCTGAAAAACACACGGCCGATATCCGCGATTTCGGCGCTGATATGTTAGGCTGCACAATTGGTTCGATCGGGATAAAATTTGCAATTGAATTTTAGATCTTACTTTTGATTTCTATTGATTGAGTCCGAGTTCCTGAAGTGAGAGATCGAAATTGTGTGAGCTGGGCGCAAGCCATAGCAAACTGACCTAGCCAAGCCTTCCGAACTGAAAGTTCTAAAATCAATCATCGCCAAGCACATCGATCTATTCTTCTGACTGTGACCGATTAGAATAAATCGAACTTCTTGATCGAAGTGATCAGGGCCATGTCCTAACTTAGCAAGTGGATCATAGAACAACTGACCAGCCGATGCCACTGATATAAATTCGGCTGAGAATCTGCCGCTAGAGAATTATACTGACGTCATAGTTGGAACACCTATCTACTTGGGTCGTCCAGGAAGTGCGCTAGTTAAATGGGTTTGCAAAAATAGAAATCACTTACAAAAAGTTAACACGGCACTTTTTACGGTCAGTCTTAACGCTTCAGATCCTAGATCAAAGGCTCGAATAGTCGATAAAAATCAAATTCAGACTTTTATAGATAGAACTGGTTGGACTCCGACAGTTTCAAAATGTTTTGCTGGTGCCCTTCACTTCTCTTCATATAGTCCTCTACTTCGTTTTGTAATGAAAAGAATATCAAAATCTGTAGGTGGTCCTACAGATACAACCAAAGATTACGACTTAACTAAATGGGATGATGTGGATTCATTTTTACAATCATTCCTTAAAAAATATTCATTAGAATTACAAACTAAAAATCATCTTAATACTGAATCAAAACCTGAATTTTTTTGAAACGTTAAAAATTATTCCAACAAATCTAATTTTCACTTTTTTATTCAAGTCTCTCATGAACACCATTTATTTTGCAAATTAGCTATGCAATTTTGTCTTCTCGATTGTTGTATGAATCGCAAGAACCGGACAAGTTGATTTTGCCAAAACATCTCTGACGTTTCGGCCCAATAATACCTGACTCCAAGGACCACGCTTTATTCCTAACGTTAAAATATCGATCTGATTTTCTTTGACGGTTTCTAGAACTCTTGCTTCAAACCCACCTAATTTCCGATCGTTAATGAATTGGCATATTATATTATGTTTCCCAGCCCATGCTTTCCACTTTTCGCCTTCATTACTTTTGTGTTCTTCTTGTGCGCGCCAGTAATCATCCCGCCATTTGACCTTACATCCCCAAGGAATTCCATACATTTGGGGGCCCATTTCAACATTCATAAAGTGGTAAAGTACCACTTCTGCATTATATGTTTTTGCAAATTGGATCACTTTTTTAAAGTTCAAATAAGAAACCTCGGAAAAATCAGTAGCATATAAAATCTTTTTAACTTGATTTATAGGCTCAACACTTTCATTCATTAGCAACACAGGAATTGGAGACATTGTAATAAGTGCTTCTGTAAAACTCCCAATTCAAGTCAAATTTGATTTTGAAGAGTCTCCAGAGCCTACGGCTATGATTTTTTCCTTTATGTTTTTTAGCGTAATGAATTAACGTCATCACTTCTTCGCGATTGGAGTTTGATTCTGAAATCAGAACACCACTTTCATTAAAAGGAATAGAAAATTTGCTCCATTGCTCTTTAACCTTTGTTGTTATTCCGCCGAGGGACTTCTGCTTCAACTTTTTATCAATTGGTATAAGCCAACCCAAATCGAAGGGAGAAAAGATGGAGGTTGTCAAAACTTCTTCATCTCCAAATCCTAGTGCGCTCAAAACACTTCGAAATTTTTTAATTTTAACTGGATTTACTTGGACTGAATCTATAGACCACACAGCTGACGCTCTGGGTTTTAAGCCTTGAGCTATTACTTTTTTATTTTCTACTTTTAAACTACTTGTCATCGTTGTCCTAAAATTCTCCTCAAATATTAAATTTTGAAAAACTAATATTTAAGTTTAGTAGCAAGAACGTTAGAGAATATTTTTAAACGGTGGTCTCTGTTAAAATACCAATTCCTATTTTTGTGGACCCGAGTCTTTCTTTCGGTCTACTGCTCTACAGTCGATCTGGATAGAAAGGTTAAGATTCCGGGGCCGCAGAACATATCGGGCAATTGTTAATTTGTGATTTAAAACTGTAAACAAATACAAAGCAAGTGGTGCGCCAAAGGAAACTCTAAGACTTGTTAAAAAATCTACTTGATAAAGATATTTTATTTTTCCAATGTATAACTTATTTCATGCGTCCTACTAACTACGTTCCCACTTACATACTGAGATCTGATCAAGTCAAAAAATGGCTTCCAGCTCGTAAAAATACTGACAACAAATCTCAGGGAGGTCGAACTCTAATATGGGCAGGACGAAAAGTAATGCCAGGCGCTGCCATTCTTGCCTCCGAAGCGGCAAGCAGAGTTGGAGCCGGTTATGTCTACGTATCACTTCCGCAAGTTGTAAACTCTTTTCCGGAAGTTATTCCATGGGCAGATAGACATTTTGAGAAAATAAACTCAGTCCTAATAGGACCCGGAGTTGGCGTAGGTGTTTCAATTAAAAAAACCATTCAAAAATTAAAAGCTACGAATTTGCCGGTGGTGATTGATGCGGATGCCTTAACGGTTGCTGCAAGGTACAATCTCGCACCCTTTCCTAATCACTGGATAGCTACTCCTCATACTGGTGAACTTTCAAAGTTTTTAAAAGTTAGTTCAGTAGAAATTAGCAAGAATCGATTACTCGCTGCTAGATTAGCACAAAAAATACTGGGGTGTACCGTTGTCTTAAAAGGATTTCGCACCGTTGTTGCGTTTGAAAAAATAAGTGTCATAATCCCGACTGGAAATGTAGCTCTCGCAAAAGGCGGAAGTGGGGATGTTTTAGGTGGAATGATTGCCGGGTTTCTGGCGCAAAATATTTCACCTGAAAAATCAGCATTGATTGCCTGTTATTTACATGGGTTGATCGCTGATAATTGGGTCAAAAGTGGTCGCGACTACTTAAGCTTAACTCCCTCCGATTTGATAAATGATATACCATTCGTGCTTAGTCATTTAAGAAATCTCTAATGACTTCACCCTCCTTTGCCTAAACTTTTTCTGACCACTTATTTTCGATTGGTTGATAAGCACAAAATACTTCGATTAATTCTGACCTAATTGATGCAAAGAGTTTTTTATTTTATATGTAGTTTACATCAATTTTTTAAAAGCTTGATGTTATTGAAACTAGTCCCATGCAAAAAACAAAATACAGAACTATTTTTCCAAAGCGGTCTTTTTTTATACGTTTTAACCAAACTCTTGCTAACAGGTTAGCTCCGAATGCTATAACAACTAAAAATGGAAGATAAAAATAGTGTTCTTCGTTAAGATATCCCTTTCTGAAATAAACCACGAATCGCAGAATATCTCCGCCAAAATCTATTAATGTTGAAGTCGCCGTAAATGCCAACGGGTTAAGATTAAAAGTCGTGAGTGCTAACGACCGAACCGCACCACCCGATCCTATCATTCCTGTCAGCAGTCCTGACAGGCCGCCGCCAAAATAGGGAAGCCACTGTCCTGCAATGAAAGGTTTAGTTTTAAAAAAAAGAAGGTAACTTGAAATGCTTAGTAAAAAAATTCCGAGAGCTATAGAATACGATTTTTCTGAAAATACATCTGAGTACTGTGCCCCCAAGCCAGTGAATAATACAGATGGTATGCCAAACTTCAAAGTAAGTGGCCAATTTATACTTTTCCAGTACATAACAGTTCGTACTGAATTCCCTAGCACATGTAACGTTGCTGTCAGAACTAAAGTAATTTGAAATGTTTCGAATAATTTGCCCAGAGGAACAAACAATGTCGAAGAGCTAACGCCGCTAAGGGTACCAATTAGTTCCGAAAAAAAAGCCAAAATAAGAAAATAGAGTTCATGATGTTCGTGCACTTGTAATTTCTTTCATTCCTATGCGAACTTAGCAATACGCACTCCATGGAACTAGCTCGATCAATAAAATCTTATCCGACTTCGAACTTGTCATCGCCATTAACATCTTTTCCTAAAGTTGATCCATTTATTTGAGTACCAATTGTGATGGCTGACATATTCATGCTTTTAGTTAAATTTGCATTGTACCCGAGCCGCTACGTTTATCGTGATATCAAGTATGAGTTTGAGACAATAAGTCTGGCGAAGAGCCACAATGTCTCATTTGTTTTTTCTAGTACGGCATTTCCGATATGAGAATGGAACAAGCCTTGCTTTAAAAGAGTGGAGATAAATGACTGAATCTTATTTCTTTTTAATTCTTAAGGTAATATGGCTTTTTCTTCCTGCGAGTTTTGCCAATATGAGTCCAATTCTTGCAAAAAAGATTTTTCCAAAATGGAACACTCCAATCGACTTTGGAAAATCTTGGCATGGTAAAGAAATATTTGGATCCCACAAAACTTATCGTGGCTTGGTAATTGGAATAATTATAGGGATGTTAGTTTTTACTTTCCAACAACATCTATATGCAACATCTCCGGAAATAAGAGCCTGGAGTGCTTTTGATTATCGACTAATCAGCCCATTGTTTGGGGCTTGGATTGGCTTTGGAGCGCTAGCAGGTGATGTATTGAAAAGCTTCTTTAAACGTCGCCTTGGAATTTCTTCTGGAAGACCCTGGATTCCTTTTGATCAAATCGATTGGATCATTGGAGCCCTTCTCAGCCTGACCCTGGTTTTCATACCAAGTTTGGAAGTTGTTGTCATGAGTCTCTTGGTATTGACCGTTCTAGATTTTGCAATGAATTTTATTGGATATCATCTAGGTTTAAAAAATGCACCCTTGTGAGGTTTTATGAAATGGCCCCATTCAATTCCCAATTTCTTAAGCGCATTACGAATTGTGATTGCTATTGCATTTCCTTTTCTTCCAAATTACTTAAGAATATTTTTTTTAACCCTGGCTCTTCTCACAGAATACTTAGATGGAGCATTGGCCAGAAGGTTCGGTTGGATTTCCGCTCTAGGAAAAACTTTAGATCCCATTGCCGACAGGATTTTTGCATTCTCGGTCGGACTTACTTTTGTTTCAGTTAGTCAAATTTCTTGGGGAGAATTTTTCTTTCTCTTTTTTAGAGATCTTACTGTTGCTACAGCCTTCTTATTTTTCGTCATAGTAAAACAGAATTTTAAAACGATTTCAGTTTTTCAGCCCAACATTTGGGGGAAACTCACCACCGTTCTTCAATACTTAGTCTTCTTTAATGTCATATTAGATGGTAAAGCAAATACCGGGGTCATGTTAATCACCGGTGTAGTCGGTGGGGTCTCTGCAATTCTTTATGCAAAAATCTTCCTTTCGACATATAAAACTACCGGCCTAGGTCAATCATAGCATGACCAATCAAAACAATTTGATCAAATATTTAAAAGCTCAATTTCGAACCGTCGAACTTTCTTTGCCGAAGGTCGCTCACCGGCCCAGTGATAAAGCAGTGCATGAGCTTCGAGTTGCAACACGGCGGGCGCGCGTTGCACTTTGGGTTTTAGAACAGAGTTCGAGCCCGCTTCGCTTCAAGAAATTGGGACATGACTTTCGTAAACTCGGGCAAACGTTAGGTCAGGTTCGCGAATTAGAGGTGGCGATTCAAGACGCAAATCACTTCGGCATTGAATTTTTCGACTTAAAAAATCGCCATAAAAAAGCTCAAAGAAGAATTCAAAATTTGATTTCTACCAAAAAAATAGAGAATTTTTCCAAACAATTTGCCGATGCCGAAACCAGAATTAAGAATATTGGCCCAATTTCATTTAGTATTGTTAAATCTGAACTTATAATTAAAATCCGCCGGCAGTTAAAGCTTAGCCTTCGTGGCGAAACTGAACCACATAAGCTTCGTATAGTTTTAAAAAAAACACGCTATGCTTTAGAGGCGATGGGAAAACCCGTTCAGAAAATGAAGCTTTTACAGAATGTCTTAGGTGACGAGCATGATCTGGTGACCCTGCAAACGTACGTCGGAAAATCTGCCAAAATTAAACGTAAACAGAAGTTTTTTCATGATCAAGCCACACCACTTATAAAGCCAGCTCTTCGATTTGCCATGGCTCAGTTGAATAATGTTTGATCGCTGCGATCTTAACTTTAGTAAAGGGACATTTATATATTCTAAACAAGTAAAGACTAAGTCCGAAATACCCGTCGCAACTATTCCTCTTTTGTTTGGAGCCCAACAACTCGTTGAAGGAGTCCTCTGGTTAACTTTTTACTCAGACACACCCTTTGTGAAACAAATTATGACCTATATTTACAGTTGGTTTTCCCACGTACTTTGGCCGTTTTATATTCCGTTCGCTGTGGGAATTCTAGAAGCTGTGGCATGGCGTAAGAAAGCCATCTTCGCTCTTGGCGCCGTCGGGATTTCCGTAGGACTTTATCTTTTATACTTTATCGTTACTCGCTCATTAGTTGCAGAAGTTAATAACCACCATATAGTTTACTTGTCGCCACATTTCTATGCCATTCCGGTGATGGCATTGTATATTGCGGCGACGTGTATCAGTTGTTTCTTTTCTAGCCATGGTTTTTTTAGAATGTTCGGGGGCTTGGCAGTTTTGTCTTTCGTCGGGGCGTATTTGGTAGACAAAATAGCATTGTTTTCTATCTGGTGCTTTTTCGCGGCAGTTTTAAGTCTTCTTATTTATTTTCATCTGCGATTTAGAAATTGGGGTGGATTTCCAAAATTCACACGTGTCGTAAAGTGAGTACCGCCCTCTTGAAATTGCAAATGAGACTCACTTCTATTTTTAACAATTTAATTCGCAATCAAGCTATGAACGGAGATCGAGTTTCTCGTAGTGCGAATATAAGCCGTTCTCGAGAAATCGGTTTTGATACAAAATCTGTGAATCCAATAAGCAGCGCTTTCTCTTTCTCTTCTTTCAAAGTGTGTGCTGTGAGAGCAATGATTGGTTTTAAAAAACCGTTTTTCCTTAAGATGCTCGTAGCTTCATAGCCATCCATTCCAGGCATTTGAATATCCATAAGAATCGCGTCGAATTCATCGGAATTTGCTTTTGCTACAGCCTCAGCACCGTTATCTACAAAACTCGGTTCAATCCCGGTTCCTTTAAGAAAATATTTAATCAGAGTTTGGTTGTCAGCCGTGTCTTCAGCCACAAGTATTTTCATGTTTGCAGAAGATTGATGCTGCGAAACAGGGGTCTTCACTGGTCCGCCACTCAGATCCAACGAGTGCGCTTGAGATTGAAACGGCAAATTCAGATTGAAAGTACTGCCTACGCCGGGAGTGCTTTGTGCAAGTATAAGATCTCCCCCAAGAAGACGAGCGAGTTTTCTAGAAAGGTCCAGTCCCAATCCTGTACCTCCGAATTTTCGACTGAGGCTAGTGTTTGCTTGTGAAAAAGGTTGGAAGAGTTTTGTTTGCTCATCGGGTTTGATTCCAAGTCCAGTGTCGCTGATTGAAATAGTAAATATCGAATGAGACGAACTGGGTTCTAGTCCAATCGTAAGTTCACCACGACTGGTGAACTTCACGGCATTACTAACTATATTGAACAAGATTTGCCGAAGAACGCGGCTATCTGATCTTATTACTCTGCGTAAGTTTTCATCAACCTTGAGTCCGATTTTTAGTCCTTTGATTTTAGCAGCGGGCTCAAAAAGCTTGATCACCCCAGAGATGATATCGCGAATATTAACTTCACTTAATTCGATTTCGAGTTTTCCATCTTCAACTTTAGACAGATCCAAAATGTCATTTATTACACATAGAAGATGCTCTCCGCTTCGTCTTATAACTTCCAAAAACTCAGCCCTCTCTTCACTTGGATGGCTTGGATCGCTAGCCAGTTCTGCAAACCCGAGCATCGCCGTAAGTGGCGTTCGTATCTCATGGCTCATGTGTGCTAGAAAGCGACTTTTAGCGAGATTGGCAGCTTCAGCGATTTGCTTTTGAATTTTCGCTTTGTCAGCGCTTTTGATCCGCACAAGGTCATCCGCACCTTTGATAGAATATCTTATAGAACGCTCTAAGATTTCCGCTGACAGTTGATTTTTTCTTAAAAAATCAGCGGCCCCTTCTTCCATAGCAGCTAAGTCGATTTCACGATCACTCATACCAGTCAGCAATATCATCGGTCGACAGAAGTTAAGCGGTTTAACATCCTTTAAGATGTCGAGCCCGGACTTCTCTCCGAGATTATAATCGATCAGGTAAACGTCAGCTTCTTGTTTTTTAATTTCTGCCACTGCTGCGGAAAAATCTGATACCCACAGAGTTTCATAAAGTTCCGGATCCACATCATTGAGCAGTTCTTTGGTGAGAAGAAAATCCTCATGGTCATCATCTATAATAACAACCTTGATATATTTGCCTTCAGTTCCACCGAGCTTTTTCATTCTAAACGCTCTGGATCGGGAAGTTGGACAATGTCAAACCAGTAGTGCCCAATAGTTTTCATGACTTTCACAAGGCTTTCAAACGAAACAGGTTTTGTAATAAAAGAATTAACTCCTAGTTCGTAAGTTCGAAAAATATCTTCTTCTGCCTGAGACGTAGTCAGGACGATGACAGGAATTTGCCGAAGAAGAGGATTGGTTTTAATTTCTCGAAGAGCTTCGCGTCCGTCCATTCGAGGCATATTGAGATCGAGAAGAATCAAACCAGGTAATGGATTCTTGATCTGGTCTTCGAACTTACCGCGATGATGCAGATAATCCATCAGCTCTTCGCCGTCTCTTACACAATGAAGGTTATTTATAAGGCGGCTTTCTTTAAGAGCATCTCGTATCATATCGCGGTCATCTTCATCATCGTCAGCTATGAGAATCGGTACTGACTTTTTCAATCTATTCATTTTGATTTACTACTTTCTGATGTTTAGGGAGAGTTGTGATAAACGTGGCACCTTCGCCTAGGACAGATTTTGCTACGATCTTCCCTTCATGTCTTTCGACGATCTTTCGGCAAATGGCCAACCCGATCCCCGTACCTTCGTATTCTTGACGACCATGAAGGCGCTGAAATATTGTAAAAATGCGATCGCTATATTTTTCATCAAACCCAATACCGTTGTCGGCAATGGTAATTTCGCAAACTTCTGATCCATTTCTTGTAGACTTCATTATTCGTGAACTAATCTTCACGAGAGGTGGCACTCCCGGTTTATTAAATTTTAGTGCATTATTAATGAGATTCAAAAATAACTGGGTCATTTGCACCGGATCAGCATCAAGCGTTGGAAGATCACCGCACTCGATTTTTCCTTGAGTTTTCTCGAGCCGTATCTCTAAATCAGAAATGACTTGCGTAAGAATTTGATTGAGATCGACGGGTGCAAATGGTTGAACTTTTGTAGAAACTCGCGAGTAATCTAAGAGATCGTTAATTAAAGTCTGCATCCGAGACGAAGATTTTTGAATGCGTTCTAAATAATCAACGGTCTCTGCATCCAAAGTACTACTTGATTTCAAACGCAACCGATCGGCAAAAGATTGAATCTTTCGGAGAGGCTCTTGAAGGTCGTGCGCAGCTACCGAGGCGAAGTCTTGAAGTTCTTTATTGCTCAGCGCGAGCTTTCGCGCTTCAATTTTAAGTCTTTCCTGCGACGAAATTCTCTCGGTGATATCATATCGAACCGAAACGTAGCGAACGGGCTTTTTATTGGGGTCTAAAAACGGAACTATTGTTGTATTAACCCAATAATATGTTCCATCTTTAGCTCGATTGCGAATTTCGCCCTCCCAAACTTTCCCTGTCGAAATGGTTTCCCACATATCGACAAAAAATTCTTTCGGATGAAAACCAGAATTAATAATTCGATGCGTGTTGCCAATCAGTTCTTCTCGTGGATATTTCGAAATTCCACAAAATTTATCATTCACATAAGTGATGATGCCCTGACTATTAGTTATCGCAACGATCGCGGCCTCGTCGATTGCCGACTTAAGATTACTAAATTCTTCGCCCGAAAGACCTTCATGCATGACATCTTCTACATGAAAAGGTCCAATTATGTCGATTTTACCGAGTTTCAGACTCGCATCAAACGATGAGATACACATAATATTTCTCACGAAATTGTCAGATTAAGTTAACACAAATTATTGCTGGGTGAATTTAAACCAGGCAAACACGGCGAAAATAGCAATCATTGGTAAAAAAACAGCAGATAAAGCGCGTGCAAAAATTCCTGGGCTAACAAACCAACTAATCGAGATCTTCGCCACGAGGCTCGCTATTAAACCAAATAAAATGCTTAAGTCTGCGACGTCGCCGCTAAGCCGACCTTCGCTAAACAAAGTAGCATTTGCAAGAGAAACTCCGTGAAGTTCAAAAAGGCCTGTCACAAAAGAAATCGCAAACGTGGCTTCACTACCGAGCCATAGTTCGGCTAAGGAAACTACAGCTAAAATTGCACCTAACGTGACGGAAAGTCGAAAAACGCCCATCCACTCGAGAGGTGACTTTAACGCTAATTCTGAAACTTGATTGTCTTTTTTACTTGCGATGATGAATAAAGTAACTATTCCAAAAATGAGCCCAGCCCCGACTCCAAAAATTAATCGCATGAATAATTCGGGCGAAATAAACAATACAATAAGTAGAAGTTCAATAATAGCTGCAAGTTTCGCCGCAATTGTCGAGCAAAGTAATGTACGCCAAGATTTTGGTTCTATTTTCGCTCGCTTTGCCGATGAGACCAAGACAGCAGTGCTTGAAACCAAACCGCCCAGAAATCCGACAACTAAAGTTCCGGCTCTCTGGCCAATAATTTTGGTGAGGATATAACTTGAGAACTCAAGACTCGCCAACGTTAAAATTATATATCCAAATTTTCTCGGATTAAAAATTCCCCACGGATCAATAGCGGTATCCGGAACTAAACTAACAATTGAAACTCCAGCTAATAGTAAAAGAAGAGCTGCTTGCAATTCGGATGGCCTAACTGCATCGGTAAAACGATGAAGCGAAGTTTTGGAGAAAAGAATGAGAGCGACAACAGGACCAATAATTGAGGAAATGATTGGTGAACTATGTGCCGTATATCCAAGACAGAATACAATCCCTGCGGCGAACTCGGTCGTCATGCCACGGTCAATACTCGTGTCATCGGAACTTGTCTGACTGAAATATGAGATCATGATCAGGCCAAATACAAATGCCGCAAGCAATACGGAAATCCAGGTGTTTTGCAGGTCACCGGATATGGCACCGATCAAACTGATCAGAAGAAAAGTTCTGACTCCCAACTCTTTTTGATCGTGTTGATCTTTCTCCCGTTCAATTCCGACCAATAATCCGATCGCGATTGCGATAAGGTATGGTTGCCATTGATTCAAAATCACTCCTCGTTTTTAAGTCTTGGTATTCAATAACTTCGCATGTAACTCTGATGTGAGAATTTCGATCCGTTTACTAAGCTCCTGAGTCACTTCAGTCAGAATCGTATTTTGCTTTATTAACTCAACAAGGTGATCTGCTTGTATTGCGGCTAGTTTTTCCCGTTCTTCACTAGCTTGAGCGATCGCTTCTCTGTGTTGGGCGTCTGCTTGTGAATGGACTTTATCTCGATCGGCTTGTCTGGTTTGCGCGAGCAAGATAAGGGGTGCTGCGTAGGCGGCTTGTAAACTAAAAGCTAAATTTAAAAGAATAAACGGATAGAGATCAAACTGAGCAAATCCATAAACATTAATTAAAATCCAAATGATTACAATTGCCGTTTGCCCGATCAAGAAACCTGGTGTTCCAAAGAATCGGGCAAATGCTTCTGCCTTTAATGCAAACCAATCATCGCCAAATACCGAATTCAAATGAAGATGAGGTAAGTGATAACGAAAAAAAGATTCTCTATTTTCACTCGGCTTAGTTCGGATTTCGGGTGGTCGTGTTTCCATTTTTTTATCCTTTAGTTCTATACCGTGGCATAAACTCTGCAATTACAAGTATTAGATTACATGCTGAAGCGCTTGCCATGTTTGAGTAAAGTGTTGGGACTGATTGCCTTAGTGCTTCAGCTAATCATGGGTCAAATTGTCAAAATCTAGAGATGATAAATGACAAGTGTTCTAGAAAAATTCTCAGTAGGAGCTATGCTATGAACCTCGCCCATGTTCACTTACTTCTCAATCACATCCCTGTCATTGCAATACCCATTGGATTATTGTTTCTACTCCATAGTATTTGGACTGAGAATTTACCCGCAAGAAAATTCTCTTATCTGTTTCTGCTAGTAATTTCACTGTCAGCCATTGTTGTGTATTTAACTGGAGAGCCGGCGGAAGAAATTATTGAACACTTGCCGGGCGTTTCGGAAGCATTCATTGAACCTCACGAAGAAGGGGGATTAATTGCGTTGATTTTTACTTTGATCATGGGTTTCGCAGCAACTGTTGCTTTGCTCGTTCCGCAAGAAGGAAAAAAATCCCGATTCGCTAGAAATGCGGTCCTTGTTACTACTCTGCTGTCGATCGGAGCACTTAGCTATACTGCATATCTAGGCGGTAAATTAAGATGCCAGAAAACGTAGATGATGAATTTAGAAAAGCGGTTGAAGACTGGGCTAAGCGTCAGACTAAGGAGAGTGTATGACAAATGAAAGATATACTTTACTGGAAGTTTCCAAACAAACCGGTTTAGATCCAGCTAGAATTGATGCTTGGATCGCCATGGAGTGGGTGTCGCCGCAGGCTTCCGAAGCGTTGGATCAGGAAGACATAGCGAGACTTAGGCTTATACATGAATTGCAACATGATCTTGGCGCTAATGAAGAAGCAATTCCCTTGATACTTCATTTGTTAGATCAACTTTGCCATATTCAAGAAGTGCTTCGCAACCTGAAAGGAAAAATGTCATGAGCAACACGGTTACCTATGTTGTCTGCGAAAAATGTAAAGGACTAAATCGTGTGAAGTTTGACTCTCCTCATGGAAAATCTGCTGTCTGCGGAAAATGTAAAAGCACTCTTGCATTTCATGATGGAGTCAGCGACTTGAGTACGGTAAGCCTAGAGACCCTTTCAAATAAAAGTCCACTGCCTGTGGTTGTCGATTTTTGGGCACCGTGGTGCGGTCCGTGCCGTGCCTTTGCGCCAACATTTATTGAGGGCGCCCAAAGTCTAAAGGGCAAAGTAGTGTTTGCGAAAGTTGACACTCAAGCGCATCCAAGTGCCGGGGAAAAGTTTGGCGTCAGAGGTATTCCCACGCTCATCGTTTTTCTTCGGGGAAAAGAAATAAGTCGAATATCGGGAGCCTTACTTTTAGATGAATTTTTAAACTGGATCACCCAAGCTGTTGGAGCCCCAGCCTAAGGTTTCACAATCGGAAGCAATTTTTCATTTTCGATTCCAAAAATTTGTTCCGGTGCGCAGGCTAAACTTCATTAACTCGGAATACTCAAATACTCATAAGTCTTAAAAAATTTGCTAGCTCATGCCAGCAACTGTTTCTCAGTCTTATGCTCGAAGCTTTGAAAGTCCTCTAGTCCAATAACTTTTTTGCCAGAGTTTTCGCCTGATGAATTATCAAATTTTCGTGAAAGTGCTTTTTGGCCAAACCTGGTCCCATCAATAAAAGGTGATCTGCACCCTTAAGTTTATTGGCTAAATCACGATAATAATGTTCTGAATTATAATCCATTTTTGCCGCATGCTTATTTTGGCTTCGGAAATCTTTGTCTTTTTTATTGATAATAAAATTTTCAACCCCTAAAGTCTTTAACGCAAAAACTAACTATTGGCGACCCTCCTTCACTCGGACCATGCAAAAATAATCTAATGTGTTAACTTTAAGTTATTTTCTACCTTCATAACTCCAGGGGCATTCCAAGCTGCCAGTGCTGCATCGCCAATTTCGGAATACGAGTTAACTTTTCCAGAAAGTGTGACGCAACTGCCTTCTACCGCTACATTTATTTTTTTACCTTCTTGCTCAGCTGAACGTTTAAGGGCCTCTTCGATGCGCGTTTTTACATCGGAGGGTTGAACTTGTGCCTTAATACTCACCTCATTCGAGACTCCACGCACTCCCATCATTTGGCTTACAGCATTCGCAGCTGCTATCTTTTGGAAAGCCCAATCAGTTTCACCACGCAAAGTGATCCAACCTTTTTCCACAGATACTTTTATGTCATCAGGCACCTGATAATTCCACTTGAGTGCATTAAGAGCTGCCCCTGCAATTTCCTCATCCGTTTTCATATGTGTACCGAAAATATTAACTTCGATTTCATCGGCAACAGCACGAACGCCGCCT
Organism: Pseudobdellovibrionaceae bacterium; assembly: GCA_043730825.1. Classification (GTDB taxonomy): domain Bacteria; phylum Bdellovibrionota; class Bdellovibrionia; order Bdellovibrionales; family Bdellovibrionaceae. The sequence continues at coordinate 30,211 of JAYTJV010000016.1, read as the reverse complement.
ACTCGTTGAGCCGCTTCTTCAGCAGTTCGTTTTTCAAAATAATGCGGAACGGTTCCACGCAAAGTCACGATTCCGTCGTTTGAGGTAACTGTGATTTGCGAATCAGCAACACTGGGATCCCAAGCTAGCTCGCTCTTAACATCTTTTTGAATTTGTGAATCGGTTTTTTCGAATAAATTAAACATGCTGTACTCCTTGTGTAAGACTAAGTTGTCTAAGCAAAATTGATGGCGCGAATAATAAGGCTGCATTTTTAACGCCACCTGGTTAGGGCCACACTCCTCGCTGCACCCACTAAAATAAAAAATTGGGAGTATATACCTTTTTAACTCCGACAAAGGACATCAAGCGAAAGTTTCACTTGATGTCGATTCAAAGTGAAAAATCACGTAAGGCGATATGAGCCATGGGCAAATGGAAGCACTTTGTGTCGTAAGAAGAAATAGAAAAAGAGAAGGAGAATTGGTGCGGCCGGAGAGCAGGCACTTTAAAAACTAAGCTCTCGAGATGACTTAGAAATTTCAAACATATTAACAACTTAAGGCGCCGCGACTTCTATGCGATTCTACTGGTTTTCATGGAGTTCTACTTTGCGGGTGGGCAAATCGCTCGAATTAAATTGCCTCTTCCTTCAAAACTTATTGCCAAAATTGGCAACTCTTGATAAGCTGAATTTGTGAGTCGTCGAGAATATTCTATCAGTATTAGGGTTAATGGTTTGCTTATAACAAAGCTGATTATTGATCCTCATTACGAACTAAAACATTCCGATAGCGTTTCCGATGAACTTATAATCGAACTTGTGAAGAAGCTTGATGGATTAGAGATCGGTGCGGATGATGTAGATCCACCGTTCACTTATTTTACCTCTGATAAAATAGAGTTGAATGGAAAATTCTATAAACTCATCTGGCTTCTTGAAGATCACCAGATTTATATTGGCGTCGTAAACGCGTACCGGAGGTAGCGATGGGATTTCCTAGTAAGCAACAAATTGAAAAAGCTCTTAAAAGACTTGAAAAAACAGATGGTACTTTAATGCTCCCTGAACATCCAACTCCACTTCAGAAATTCCGCTGGGATATTTGCCAAAATTTTCTAAAATATAAAAGAACTCATGAATGCTCGCAAAAAGAATTGGCTGAAATTCTTGGCGTTGATGAGGCCAAAGTCAGTAAGATTTTGCACCACCGAATTGATGAATTCTCTACTGACAGGCTTATCACTTTGTATGAAAAACTTGATCCTAATGTAAAATTGAGAGTCGGCTAAGCTATGTTATGTTATGTTATGAGACTCTCTAATTCGTTATCAAACAGCTCATAATGTTATCAATTATTTATTTGGATCTATTTTGAATTGATCCTGATATTCGGGTTTAATGTCCGTGTCGAGAAGACACTGTACGTAATCTCGAAAAGATCCTCGGTTAATAACCATTTCATCCAGTTCTTCTGGTTGAGTTGCCAAAGTGTTATTCAAAGGAACGTTTTTGATTCTCTCGTTTACTTCATAACTAGTACCGTTACCGCTTGCGAAAAAAGGCCCAGTGGGAAATTGCGTTGAAGCTTTATAACTAAAATTCAATTTAACATACGGAGAGTATAGCATTTTGTAAATTGCGCCGTTGACATCGGTATGTTGAAGTTTTTGCCTTATAGCTACAGAATTAATTTTTATCTCAACTTCAATTTGATGGTTTTGAATTAGACCCTTGAGAGTTAAGGTTCTTGGCAAAGTAGATTCACCTTTTAAATCCCAAGAAACTGAATCATTCGAAGTCCGTGATAAATCCAATTTGACAGTTTGTTGAGTCCATAATTCACATTTTAACTCGGCTTTGTTGTACTTAATCTTAAGAACTTCATCAAGCGACTTACCCAAAAGGTTCAGAGCAGTCGGTTTTTCATTCTGTGGACTCACTGTTGGAGTATTTCTATTTTTGTCATCGTCTTTGGCACAGCCAGAAAATATTGAAGTTAAAATCGCAATTATAAATAGCAAATAGACTCTTTTCATAAAACCTCCGAAGGAATTACGTAGCCTAAATAGACTTTTAAGACAATTCTATTTTCTCCTTGTATATGAATAGGTTTTTATTTTCTACACATGTAACTCAATAAAAGCGGGATTAGCTTTCCTATTGATTTCTACTACTGAAAAAATCAGCATCTGAAAATCTGAGTGGGCAGAAGTGGGCAATTCAACTTTTTGAGGCTTCAAATCAAAAAGGAGAAGAAAGCGAATTGGTGCGGCCGGAGAGATTTGAACTCCCGACACCCTGGTTCGAAGCCAGGTACTCTATCCAGCTGAGCTACGGCCGCACATTGTTTGAAAGTAAATTTATAGTAAAGGACTAACGCAGTGTCGACAAGAAAAGCGTGACTCGCCGTCCGCACTGTCACCTTTAAACCTTTTGCGGCGGCCGGCCAGGCTCACTCTTTGATTATGAGGTGGTCGGTTAGTTGGTTGCTTGCTGCGCTGGCTGCTGGGAGTTTGTTTTTAAGAATGTCTCCGCAGCGCTTGATGGCTTTCTCAAAACCTTCGTACACTCGGCCTTTTTTGAATTCGTCCGTCATGAGCCTTACGATTTCATCCCACGTTTCGATTGGATAGTGAGCCGCAATCCCTTCATCGGCGAGTATCACAACCCGTCGTTCCATTACAGAAACGAAGATTAGGATACCCGTGCGCTTCGTCGTTTTCTTGATTTGAGTTCGGTAAAATTCAAGCTCTGCCCTAGCATGGACTTGCGCGATTTCATCATCGTTCGGAGTGAAAACTCGTTGAAACCACTGAAGCTTTCCTAAAAAAATTGATAATAAGTAAAAAAGAATAAACGCAACAGGTGGAGCCATCATCGTCATGCTGTCCCACTTGTTTTGAACATAAACTGCTTCAGCTACCACGAACACAAGTGTTAGTGTAGAAGCGAGAATCCACTTCACATGCCCCACAGCGCTTGATCGCTTCACAATGATAGGGACAATCTCACCTTCAGTCAGGCGCTCGGCCTCGGCCACGTGACTGGTGATTTTCGAAATTTCTGATTCCGATAAGTATTTTTGTATCCAATTTTTCATCATATCACCATGAGCTCGAAGATCCGCCGCCGCTGAATCCTCCGCCTCCACCAGACCAGCCGCCGCCGCCGAATCCTCCACCGCCACCAAAGCCGCCGCCACCGACCCATCCGCCATCTCTGAATCGTCTGCGACCGCCACCTAATCTTCCAAAAAAAATAACTAAAATCCAAAGCGGGATGATGACCCAAAAAGGTAACGAAACACCTTTTCGACTTTGGGCTGCACGCGGCTTTGCTAATGTTTGCAATTCTTTTCCGTCTAGGACCGCAAATATCCCACGCACACCTTGGAAAACGCCTTCTGACATCTGTCCTTCACGAAAATAAGGAACAACGATATCTTCGGTAATTCGTTTGGCGTAGGCATCCGGTAAAATGCCTTCTAAGCCTTGCCCTACTTCGATTCGCATTTTTCTATCTGTCGGTGAAATCAAAAATAAAAGTCCGTTATCTTTTTCTTTAGTTCCCAATTTCCACTGCTCAACAATTTCAATCGATGCTTGTTCAATTGGAAGTCCTTGAAGTGAGTTTGTAATATAAACTTGAACTTGAGCCATATCCCGCTGATTAAAAGCTTGAAGCGATTGTTCAATTTCAGCTTTGTGTGCAGGAGTTAGAAGCTGGGCTTCATCAATGACGGGTCCACTGAGCCAAGGCGTTTTAAATTTCGCCTGAGCAACAGAACTAAAGACCACAAATAAAAGCCCAATCAGGCCCAAAGACAATTTGAGCATTAAAACTTAACTTCCGGAGCTGTCTGGGCTTTGGATTTTTCCTCTTCAGACAAATCCCACTGAGGCATTTTAGGGTGATGATAAACGATTGAGTTCATAAAACTTGTCGGAGGAACTGTGATCAAGTTGTTAAAACTTTGGATCGATTCAATGTATCGTTGGCGTGCAACTGTAATGCGATTTTCTGTTCCCTCAAGCTGTGCTTGAAGATCTCGGAATTGTGTATCTGCTTTTAAATTCGGATAATTTTCAGTTACCGACAAAAGTTTACCCAACGCCTGCGACAACTGCCCTTGATTTTGAGCATATGCATTTAATTGAGCCGGAGTTGCGTTTGCTGGATCAATCGTGATGCTAGTTGCTTTCGCACGAGCCTCTGTTACTTGAGTTAAAGTGTCTCCTTCGTGTTTTGCGTAGCCTTTAACAGTGCTCACTAAATTTGGAACCAAATCTGCGCGACGCTTATACTGATTTGTAACTTCAGCAAGTGATGCCTCAGTCTGATTTTTTGCTTGAGGAATAGATTGAAGTCCGCAGCCTGCCAGAAATAGGACTGCAACAGCTGAAATTACCATTGTTTTCACGACAGATGCTTTTATTACAGATGCCTTCATTTTAATTCTCCTTTTTAGCAGGTTCTTATAAATTTAAGCCTGTTAAAACAGCCGGATCATAAACTGTTAAAACACCTCTCACAACAAGAACCGGATTTGACAAGCTCTGACAAAGAGCTTCCAATGACAAATATGTCCGTTCGCAATCTTAAACTTAAATATCGGATATCAGGGCCTTTTCTATTTGTAGATAAAGTCTCTGGCGTTAATACGCATGCACCAGATCCTCGTAAACCTGGCTTAGTTGAAATGCTTCAGCACGAATTAGGGCAAGTCCTTCACGTTGTCAGCCGTTTGGATAAAGGCACTTCGGGCGCCTTGGTGTTTGCGCTTAACTCAGAAGCAGCCCAAAAACTGACAAAGAAATTTGAGAATCATGACATTGAAAAAAAATATATATTTCTGACTGACAAAGCTCACAAGTTATCTGCGTTTTCCCATCAATCCCTTATAACGAAAGATGGCAATCTTCCCGTGAGTGATGTTAGGTCGCCTAATCCAAATGCAATCACGGATTTCAAACTTTTAAAACAAGTCGGCGCATTTTACCTTTGGGAAGCGACTCCTAAGACCGGAAAACAGCATCAGATTAGGCTTCATGCGCAAGATCAGAATATCCCCGTACTTGGAGATTTAGATCATGGTGGCAAACCCTTTTACCGACTGTGTTTGCATGCACAGGAAATCGAATTTGAACTGGATAATGAAAAACACAAACACATTTCCTCACAACCTGTTTGGATAAGTCCGCTGCCTGAAGATTACTTAGAACTTTTCGAATGTGTGTTTAAAAGAAGTAATTTGCTTCAAGTTCCTACATCTTCTGAAGAATGTCTTCGCTGGGCCCACCAAGAGCTTGACGATTTTCGAATTGATCAGTTCGGAGATCATCTCTGGGTTTATTGGTATAAAACAACAGAGCCCGAAAAAGCTGATCTTCAGAAATTTGAAGTTTTAGGTAAAACCTTGAACCGCAGTGGCTGGATTCGAGAAATGATCAACCGCGGAGCCAAAGGTGAAAATTCAAAGATTTGGCCAATCGGTACGCCACACAAAAGATGGACTGCACAAGAAAATGAACTCACTTATGAATTCAGATCTGATCAGGGAATGTCCCCTGGCCTATTTTTAGATCAAAGAGAAAATCGCGTTTGGATCAAAGAAAATTCTTCAGGCAAAAAAGTTTTAAATCTTTTTTGTTACACAGGCGGTTTTACAGTAAACGCGGCATTGGGCGGTGCCATTGAAACCTGTTCGATTGATGCAAGCAAGACTTACCTTGATTGGACTCAAGTGAATATGCTTCACAATGGAATTGATGTGAAATCCGGGGCTCACCAATTTTGGGAGGCCGATTGCATCTTCTTTTTGAAAAGCTGTTTAAAAAAGGGGCGAAAGTTTGATTTGATTATTTGCGATCCTCCTTCGGTTGGAAGGTCAAAAGAAGGCACCTTTCAAATTCATAAAAATTTGCCCGAACTTTTAGAAGCTTGTTTAAAGTGCCTAGAGCCTCTAGGTCGGATCCTGCTTTCGACTAACTATGAGGGCTGGACACTAGAGGATTTACAAAAGCAGGTCTTTGCTTACCGAAATATCTACGCAATAGAGGTTTTACCGGCTCCACAGGCTTCCTTTGATTTTGAATTGCCATCGGAAACTCCTCTCATGAAGTCCTTGATCGTCAAGCGCCGCTAAGCTAAAAGAGCCTCATGAAATCAACACGCACAAAAGAACTTAAAAACTTCAAGCTCGGCCAAAATCAAACGGAATATCCATCGACTTATGCACCTGAAATGCTCGAAGCGTTTGCTAACAAGAATCCAGGCAAAATTGCGTGGACAACTTTTGTTTGCACGGAGTTCACATCTCTTTGCCCCAAGACCGGCCAACCTGATTTTGCAAAAGTATTCGTAAATTACATTGCTGATAAAAAAATGGTCGAAAGCAAATCTTTAAAACTTTATCTTTTCTCTTTCAGAAATCATGGCGATTTTCACGAAGACTGCGTTCAGACTATTTGCGATGATTTAGTGAAGTTGATTAAACCGAAGTATTTGGAAGTTGTTGGCGAATTTACTCCCCGTGGTGGAATTGCAATTTACCCATTTGTAAGCTACTCAAATACGGAAGAAAAATTCCGCGTTCTTTATCAAGAGCGTTTAATTAATTATGCTCCTGGTAAGTATTCAATGAACCTTGATCGACTCTACTAAGTTGCCAAGCTAAAGCTTGAGTCAAGCTTTAGCTGAAACAAGTCTTTGCAGGATATCTGCGCTGGAATCTTGGGTGCGAATATAGTAATGCGCTTTTAAAATATCTTTTTCTTCTTGAGTGACATCTGCGACTTTACCGAATCGAGCTAAACGCTCCAAATAAATGTGATACAAGCTTAATGCGCCAGCAACCGAAATGTTAAAGCTTTGAACAAAGCCGTTCATGGGGATAATGACCCGCTCGTCGCTGAGTTCAAACATTTCTTTTGTGATGCCGTCTTTTTCGTTTCCTAAAACTAATGCAGTGGGAACTGTCCAATCGATTTCCTCAATTGGCTTTGAAGCCTCTAAACTTGTTGCAACAATTTTGTGCCCCCGCTTTTTTAAATCTTTAATGCAATCTGAAGTCGTTTTCCATTTTTTTACTTCAGTCCACTTGTCTGCACCCTGTGTGACCCGCTTGGCTTCTTTGAATTTTTCTTGAGTTTCAATAATGTGAAAATTCACAAAGCCAAAGGCTTCCGCAGTTCGCATGACGGCGCTGATGTTTCCGCGATCGTAGATTCCTTCTAATACGACAGCATTCGAAAAATTTCTGCCGGCGACCACTCTGTCAATTTTTCCTAATCGATCCGCTGTTAAAAGAGGACCAATCGTATCCATTACAAGTTTGTAATGAACATGGAGATTGTCCCTAACAGGAATATTGGCTGACAGAGGAAAAAGACTCATCTGTACAGGGATTCTGGTTTTTGAGCCAAGTCGCGAGTGATGTTTTTTTGGTGGGCTTCTAACGTGCCGCCACCAATTTCGAGTAGCTTTGCATCACGCCATAATCTTTCAACAACGTATTCACCGACGTAACCGTAACCACCGAGTACTTGAATGGCCCGATCAGCTACGTTTTTTGCCATTGTGGTTGCGACAAGTTTGACACCGTCAGAATCAATTCTGTTGCCTTCAGCATTAATATCCATTTTTCGAGCCACTTCGTAAACATAAGCGCGGCATGATTTATATTCAGCGTAAGATTCACCGATATACTTTTGAATCTGACCAAAATGACTTAAAGGTTTTCCGAAAGCTTCGCGTTCTTTTGCGTACTTGATCATAATTTCTAAAGATCGGCGCGCAATACCTATCGACATTGCAGCTAACGTCAGACGTTCGATTTCGAGGTTTCTCATCATGTGGATCATTGAGTCACCTTCGTGACCGATTAAGTTTGCAGCAGGCACTTCGCAATCTTGGAACACAAGTTCTGCCGTATTTGATCCGCGCATTCCCAACTTGTCTTTGATTTTTTGACCAACCGAAAATCCTTTAAAAGATTTTTCAACGAGGAAACTGGAAATAAGCGCGCGGCCGTTTTTTTCACCGGTCTTTGCGTAAACTAAAATGAGATCGCAAGGAGTTCCGTTTTCATCAATTGTTCCATTGGTGATCCACATTTTACGACCATTTAAAATATAATGGTCACCCTTTTTAACAGCCGTTGACTGCATTCCCAACACGTCGGTTCCAACAGCGGGTTCGCTCATGGCCATAGCGCCGATCCATTCACCAGAACTTAATTTTGGTAAGTATTTAGTTTTTTGAGCTTCGCTGCCGTTCACTGCAAGATTATTCACCATCAACATTGAGTGGGCTAGATAAGCGAGGCAAAATCCTGGATCACTTGCTGAAAGCTCTTCATGGATGATAGTGGCAGCAGTTGCGTCCATACCGGCGCCACCATAGTTTTCAGGAACGGTGATTCCCATAAGACCGAGTTCTCCTAGTTTTTTAAATAAAGGGAGATTAAACATTTCTTTTTTATCACTGGCTGCCGCCTGAGGTTCGACTTCGCTTTTAACGAAAGAGGCTAAGGTGTCTCGAAGCATATTATGTTCAGAAGTTGGATTATATAGGTCGAAATCTTTGTAGCTTTGCATAGAATGAATTTTCTCCTTCAGACCCAACTGTTTTCGCGAAGCTTGGCGAAAAACTCAAGTCGTTTTTTGACATGGCGCATAGCGCTTGAAAGTGGCCACCCGCATATACTTATTTGATGAAAGCTAGCGTTCTTGCAGTTGGAACAGAATTAACCTCAGGGCAAATCACAAACCGGAATGCGGCTTGGATTTCGAAGCGTTTATCAGACCTTGGCATTCAAACAGAAATCCACATCACAGTTGCAGACGACCGTGCTGCAATTCTAGAAGCTCTCGTTCTTTTAAGTAAAAAAAGTGATCTTATTTTTGTGAGTGGTGGTTTAGGCCCCACTTCTGATGACTTTACTCGTGAGCTGATTACAGAATGGGCAGAACAACCGGCAGAGTTTCATGAGCCTTCCTGGCAGAAAATTCAAGACCGATTAAGCGCTCGAAATTTACCTGTTAAAGATTTCCAAAAACAGCAATGTTACTTTCCAAAAAATAGTCGAGTCCTCGATAACTCGGTTGGTACAGCAAACGCATTCTACTTAACTAAGGGAACTAAACATCTTTGGGCACTGCCCGGGCCGCCGAATGAAATTTCAGCTGTTTGGGCAGACCATATTCATTCGCAAGTAGAAGTACTCACAAAAGATTTAAACCGTTACATGACTGTTTCTTGGGATGCTCTTGGCTTAGGCGAGGCTGTCGCGCCTTCTCTGATCGAACATGTTGTAAAAGAGTCGGGTGCTGAGATCGGCTACCGAGTTCACATGCCCTATTTGGAAATCAAGCTTTCGTTTTACAAATCTGAACAGGAAAAAATGAAGCCCTACATCGCTAAAGTCGAAGAAGCGTTAAAAGCTTACACGATTAGTCGCGATGGAGACGACATCATAAACCCATTAAGTAAAATTCTTTTAAACGTACCGCACCTTTTTGTTCGCGACGAGATTTCTGAAGGACTTTTATTCTCTCGCTTACAAACTATTCGAAATAAGGACCTTACGCTCACGACCGATAAATCTTTGGCAGCTCAGGGAAAGAGTTGGCAGATTGTATGTCATTTCGTAAACGAATACGAATTTGAACTAGAACTTTTATCGCCGCAAAAAAAGCCTTTCAAAAAGTTGATTACAAGTCCATTCAGTCAAGTAGCCCAAATGTCGCAGCGAAGGCGACAATACTTTACTGAAATAATTTTAATCACTGCTGTCCAACATTGGAGGGACTGATGAAAAATGTTATATTATGTGGGGCTCTTGCATTGAGCTTCGTCAGCTGTGCAAGACTAGATTTTGGACTTCAGTTTTTTAGCATTTACGTTAATTCCGAAGTCGACGATATGTTTGAACTGAGTAACCCTCAAAAAAATCTATTTGAAAAAAATTTTTCCGCAGAGCTTGAAAAAGTTAAACGCGATCAATTCCCAGTTTACGCAGACTATTTAGAAAAAATAGTGACCGCAGTGCAAAGCACAACACTCACCGGAGAGAAAATTTCTCAGTTATTTGATGAAGGTATTGAAATGTTCATGCAGACGCCACCACAGTGGAAAGCAGCGACAGAGGAAGTCGTCGTCACGCTTAAGCCTGAACAATTTAAATCTTTTGAAGAATACTTCGAGAAAAAATTAAAGAAGCAGAAGGATAGATATAAAACCTCTAAAGATCGCCATAAGCAGCAGTTAAAGACGATGGAAAAATGGATTGATGAATCGATAGAGGATTTAACAGGTGGCCAGGAAAGTCGCCTGCTTCAGCACATTAAATCAAATCCAAAACCTTATGAATTATCTGTCAGCAGCCAGGCGCATGTTTTCAATCAGTTCAAAGAAGCGTTTCCAGACCCCAACAAACGAAAAGAGTTTATTCAAAAGTTTTTGACCGACTGGAGAACTCTGCAGCTTCCAGAATATGTGAAGGCCCATGAACTCTACGTAGCGAAGTTGAAAGACTTCGTTATGGATTTAGGCTTAAACTTAAACGAGAAACAGAAGAAGAATTTAATCGAAAATCTTAATAGTCGAATTATCGAACTCAGAAAGATTTCTCAAAAACCTATTACTTAAGGTTTTTAAGGGTTTGAACTGTAAAGTTAAGGCTCTCTTGAAGTTCTACTTCGAAGGCTGCAGGCTCTTCATAGAGAAGCCTATGGTAGCTGGCTCTTTCAATTATCATTAAAAAAAATATTATTTTTCTAAACACAATCGATCGATCAACGCCTAAAATTAAAAAGTGCATAACTCGATCCACCGTTAGGTTTACATTAGCATGAAAAGCAGATTTGAGTGGGGCCCGATAACGCTCGTCTCGAACAGCCCTGTCGCGGAAAAAATTGACTAAATGAACATAATAACGAGTACTTTGGCGGCGTAATCCAACAACCATCACGTGATTTAAAAACTGTTCTAGATTCTGGCAATTATCTTGAGCATTTCCCCGACTAATATGCTGCTTAATGTACTCGAGACTTTCAATACAGAGATGATCAATCGTCTGGAAATGATGGAACAAGGCACCTTTGCTGGACTTTGTTCGCTTGATCAATTCACTGGCAGAAAGGGCATCTGCGCCCTTTTCAGCGACTATTTCAAAAGTTGCGCAAAGAAATTTTTCTTTTAGGTTCGCAGGATTGATCTCTTGATCAAATAATACTTTAAGAGGAGATTCTGAATTCGACATTGTTATCTTTTCCACCGAGTTAAGAAGCTCCATCACACCATCGCCTTTGCCAACTAGTCTAGGTACACGCAAAGTCGAAGAGGCTGATGACATAAAACTCCATTATCCATTATTAAGATACTTAAAAATTTTTAGATATATTCAAAACGCAATTAAACAAATCCTGGCTTTGACATGTTTTTCTATTTAGATGGTTTCACTAAAGAATATCTTTGTAAAATGATAAAACCCATAGTCGAGTCCTAGTTTTTTTATTTAGAAGATTGTTCACTTTTTCATAACGAATCTGCAGTCTTAATCTATACAGAAATTTGAATAAATCTATACAAAATAAATGCGAGGAAATCCTAACAATCTAAGCATTCAATGTTTTGCAGTGGCTGCGAGCCTTTTGAGTTATCTCTGTAGATAGCGACAGCTTTGATTCCCAGATCAAAAGCCATCTTGTATATGCGTGAGATATCTTCTGGCGTGGCTGACTCGGGCAGATTGACTGTTTTAGAAATGGCTCCAGAAATAAAAGGCTGGACTGCTGCCATCATCAGAATGTGAGACTCTCCTCGCAGACGTGGGTTACCAGTTGCCGTAGCAAATATTTGCAAGTGTTTTGGATTTACTAAACCATCAATCGACTTGTTTTGATTGATACTCTTAATTAAGTCTCGTATTTCCTTCTCAGAGTAGCCAAGTTTTTTCAACGCTGGTGCCAGCGACTGATTTATTAATGTCAGACTTCCGCCACCAGACAGGACCTTGTGTTTGAATAAAGCAAAGTCCGGTTCAATTCCCAAAGTATCACAATCCATCATCAGACCGATTGTTCCGGTCGGAGCAATCACAGTTGCCTGTGCGTTTCGGTAACCAAATTTTTCACCCAGTTGAATAACTTCTTTCCAAATTTTATCTATTTGGGTTTTTAAATTAGAAGGAACGAACTGATAAGATATTTGCCTAGTAGCAGCTTGATGTTTTTTCATGACTTTAAGCATTGGTTTTTTATTTTTCTTAAAACCCAGGAATGCACCTTGCACTTGTGCCATCTCGGCTGATGCTTTGTAAGCTTGACCCGTCATAAGTGCTGTCAGGCTAGAAGCCCATGCGCGGCCCTCTTCTGAGTCGTAACTTAAACCTAAACGCATCAGCATCGAACCTAAGTTTGCAAATCCAAGTCCCAGTGGCCGATAGTCATGGGAATTTTTTGCGATTTCTTCAGTCGGATAACTGGAATAATCAACAAGAATTTCCTGCGCAATAAAAAGCACCCGGCTGACGTGAAGAAACTTCTCGACTTCAAATTCTCCAAGGTCGTTAAAAAATTTAATGAGGTTTAATGATGCCAAGTTACAAGCTGAATTATCTAAAAATAAATATTCAGAACAAGGATTACTTGCTCGAATTAAATCTGATTCGGGGCAAGTGTGCCAGTCGTTGATTGTATCTTTAAACTGAACGCCTGGATCCGCGCAGCTCCAGGCGGCTCTTACGAGACGTCCCCAAATTTCACCGGCAGGAAATTCTCTTAAAGTTTTACCTGTGATATGAGATTTAAGTTCCCACTTACTTTTAGTCTCCACGGCCAACATAAACTGATTCGAGATTCGAACCGAGTTATTTGAATTTTGTCCTGATACGGTTTTATATGCGGGCCCCTCGTAATCGGAAGGGTAACCAGCCTTAATAAGCGCTTGAGCTTTCTTTTCCTCTTCCATCTTCCAATCAATAAATTCGATAAGCTCGGGGTGGTTATCATCAAGCAAGACCATCTTCGCAGCCCGCCTCGTTGTTCCACCCGATTTAATTGCGCCAGCGCCTTTATCTAAAACTTCTAGAAAAGAAATAAGTCCCGATGATGTTCCGCCCGCGCTGATATCTTCATATTTAGAACGAAGTGACGAGAAGTTAGTACCCGTTCCAGATCCATATTTAAAAAGCCTTGCCTCATTGCGGGCAAGTTCAAAAATTCCTTCGATTGAATCATCTACACTTTGAATAAAACAGGCGGAACACTGGGGTCGTTCAAAAGCATTCTCGATGGGCTTAATTTTTTTTGACTTAAACTCGTAAGCCCAGTGCTCGCCAATCGATTTAAGTTTATAGCTTTCAAACAAACCGACGTTGAACCACACCGGAGAATTAAAAGCACCCAACTGGTGATAGACGATATATTTAATTTCCAATAAAAAATTTTTCAGATCCTTTTCTGTCGCGAAGTACTTTTGCTGAGTTGCGCTTTTACCTAAAGCCTTAACAACTCGATTCACTAATTCTTTTAAGCTACTTTCGCATGGAGAATCTGATTTCGGACCCATTTTTCGAAAGTATTTGCTTGCTGTGATCTCGATTGCGGTTTCGCTCCAGAAATCAGGAAATTCGACCTCACTGGTAAAGTTCTTTGTTTTCACTTTTTTCCAATGAATTTCCTTTTCAGGATCTATACCTTTGGTAGTTAAAAGCGCTGGAACTGAAAGGCCTTTGGTATTCTTCATCTTTACATTTCACATTCCACTTGAAGTGAGGGTCAAGAAGAAGTAACTCTGTTTGTATGCACAATAGTATTTATCTTGATAACAACGCGACCACACCCATAGATTCCAGAGTCTACGAAGCGATGAAGCCTTACTATGAAGTTTATTTTGGCAACCCTGCAAGCCAGCTTCATGAAAAAGGCCGAACAGCCAAAGAAGCTGTTGAAACAGCTCGAAAAAAGGTCGCTCAACTCATTCACGCTAAGCCTGAAGAAATAGCTTTTACTGCGGGATCTACTGAAGCAAACAACTGGGCACTTAAAGGCCTTGTTGATTTCTTGAAAGAACAAAAGCCTAACGATCCGATCCATGTACTAACTTCTAACATTGAGCATGCAAGCGTTAAGGAACCCCTCCTGTACTTGCAGAAAAAAGGACTGATCGAAGTTGATTTTCTCGCTGTTGATAAAGAAGGATTTTTAAATCTCGAGATTTTGGAAAAACATCGAAAACCCAGCACAAAAATAGTGAGCTTGATTTGGGTCCATAACGAAATTGGGACGATTCAAAATTTAAAAGAGATCGCACAGTGGGCGTTGAAACATAGAATCTACCTTCACACTGATGCGACTCAGGCTGTGGGGAAAATTGATGTTAATTTAAATGAGATTCCAATTTCGATGTTGTCGTTTTCAGCTCACAAACTTTATGGGCCCAAGGGCGTCGGCGCACTTTATGTTCGAAGCGCTGATCCGAAAGTAACGATCCGTCCGCTACTTCATGGTGGTGGACAGGAATCTTTAGGTAGGTCTGGCACTCTCAATGTTCCCTCAATTGTTGGGTTGGGGGAAGCTTGCGCCATCGCTCAAAAAGAAATGAAAAATGATTGGGAAAAAATTAAGCCTTTAAACGAAAAATTTTGGAACGAATTAAAAAAAGAATTTCCAGATGTGAAATTAAATGGTCCCGATGTTGGAATTCGCACGGCATATAATCTCAATATCACTTTGTATGGAATTGAAGGCGCTGAGATTTTGCCTTTGATTGAAAATGTTTGTGTGTCGGGGGGCTCGGCTTGCAGCTCTGGAAATGTTCAGGGAAATCCCGTTTTGATCGCTATTGGCCACAATCCGCAAGACCCATCCGTATCGCTTAGAATCAGCTCTGGCCGCATGAATACGGCCGAAGATTTTGCTCAGGCCTTATCAGTCATTTGTAAGGCATTGAAATCAATGGGGTTTCATAAGATTAAAGAGAGTTCCATCGGCTCGCCGACTATGCTAAAATAGTTGTAACAAGGTCGTGAATTATGATTCAAATATCAGAAACTGCTGCAAAACGAATTCAATCTTTAAAAGCTGAAGAAGGCCAAAAAGAAGACGCATTCTTGCGTGTTGAAGTTAAAAAAGGTGGCTGCTCTGGTCTTTCATACAAAATGAATTTCGATGCTGAACAAAAAAACGGGGATAAATTCTTCGAAGCTCACGGCCAAAAAATCGCCGTCGACGCAGAAAGCTTCTTATACCTAATTGGGATGACTCTCGATTACTCAAGCGGCCTAAACGGAAAAGGCTTCGTCTTCAACAACCCCAACGCAACAAAAAACTGCGGCTGCGGCAGCAGCTTCAGCGTCTAAACGTAGCAGTGCGGGCTGCGGCCTCACTTTGCTATAAAGGTGCGTCAAAAAAAGGCTAGCTTAGTGGCCGTAGCGAAGTGCGGCCGGCTAGCTGGAGCCTACCCTAGGCAGCTTTGCAGACATTTTTATCCACTTAAGAGACTATTCGATTTTTATCTGCTGGCTCGATGGCAACAGAAAAAGATTTGAGCCCTTTGCTAAAAATGGGGGCCATGATTTCTCTAACTTCTGGATTCTTCATTTCAAATAGCTTTGAATCAAGATAGTAATGAAAAAATGTGACGATTACATTTAACATAATGGCCCAATCAAGATAGCGATTAGAAGCGCTGAATATTTTAAATCCGAATGGCGCATGCGGAAATATAAGAGCAACATGAAATGCCATGAAAATGACTGTGCCAATTCCCAACATCAAATACTTTCTTTTTTCTATCCTGCTATTTTTAAAAACTTGTTCTTGGAAAAGAAAATATTCTACGCCATGAATAGATTTGCTACCTAAAAAGCCCATTAAAGTAAATGGTGCGCAGGCATAAACCAGAAATCGGGCTGAAAACGCAATTTTACTTTTAATTAAACTTAAATATTTGAGCTTAATGAAAGAAAATACCATCGTCACAAGCCCGACTGCAAATAGCGAGATTGCGGCAATTCTCATACTAGACACTGATAATCCAAAATTGAGTTCATTTCTAAAAGCGATGTAGCCTGCGGGCAAGCTTCCCAAAATTAAAAACCAGACAGCTAGTTTTTCGTATTTTCTACTTTCACTTTCGCTTTTCAAATATTCACTCTGATTTTTTTCGGAAGTGTTATACAAATGATGAGCATTTAGCTGTAAGCTGAAACCTAGTGACTGCTTATATGTATGAAACGCCCTGAAGAAAATCATGACAACAATAAGAAAATACTTCAATGGAGTATCTAGCTTCACGGGACTTCCGCCGTATGAGGAAATGAAAAAAGCACCAATAAAAAAGAACACAGCAAAAGCTTTAATTAAACTAACTTTTTGTACTTTCAAGACTTGCCTGTATTCGGCAACAAAAAAGATGTTTATAAATGTTAGACCTACGTGGATTAAGTTAAAAAGCAACACATCCACTATCCAGAGAACAAAAAGAGACTTAGATACATAACTTAAATCAAATAAGAGTTCGGAAATTATGAGAATAAGAAAAAAATAAGGTAAACCGTAGTTAATTAGCGTGCTATGTTTACTAGTCTTGAAAAGTTGTGTCACTTCAAAAACCTACTGTCTGACCAAAATATGCGCTGAAGATACGATTCGCTCATGTAGTGTAGGATATCTTAACTGCACATCATTACATAGGCGCACTCGTCTTTAGCCCCGGCTCATGAAATTTACTTCCCAAGTTTCTCCAGCCAATCGCCCAGGAAGGGAACTTATTCAGATTAAATTTGGCCGCCTATCTAGTTTACGTCGATGAAATCCTTAAAGCGGTTTGTGCCTGGCGTGCCTTTCCATTTTATTTTTGTGAAAATCGGAGATGTTGGAAGTACCGCTGAACGGATGATCGCTAAGAGCAAAAGTAGACCTATACAATCGATAAACGGAATCTGCTGCGCGGCCGGCGATAAACTTGTAAAATAAATTGGTGCTAACCAATTCCATAAAAAATAGAATGGAATTGCTAAAAATATATTTTTAAAAAACAAACCCATCTTATTTCTCCTTTTACTATCGACACCCCGCCTCTACAAAAGTGAGAAGGTGGGTTTATGGGTTTATTTAGCCTTCGGTTGGTTTTTTGGGGCCGTCGGTTTTTGATGATGGTTCTTGGTATCGGGCTGCGTCCGTGTTGAGTGGGTTGTCTTTTCTTGGGCCTTCGGTTCGATCGCCCTGCCTTGGTTGCTGGTTGTTATTCCTTGGTCCATCGTTGCGGTTTTGTTGCCTTGGCTGTGCGTTTCTTTGGTTATTATTTTGCTGTCTTGGTTGCTGGTTGTTTTGTTGGCGTGGCTGCTGATTGTTATTTCGCTGATCGTTTCTTTGATCGTTGCGCTGATTATTTCGTTGATCGTTTCGCTGGGGTTGATCTTGTCGGCGTGGGGGTTCTTCACGAGGGGCTTCGAATGCTGGTGGATCGCTTAATAAAAAAGTATCTAAGATCGCTTTTGATTCGTACTGTTTTTCGGCCTTGTGGCCACGGATTTTTTTCGCTGGATTATCTGTGCGGCTTATTTGTTCTGAAGTATCAATTGTCACAGGTCCGAAGCATCGGACTTGGCAAGAAAGTCTTCTGCCGTCGATGTAGTAGCTGTTTCCGATAAGACTTAATTCGGCTTTTGAAGGCTTGTTGATATTGTGTTCGCCCTCCGCAATTTTGATTCGGCATTCAGCGCAACTTGGAACACCCTTACAAATTGAGTGTATTTGAATACCATTTTCTAAGGCGATATTCAGTACACTTTTATTGGGATTTAAATCCACTTCAACATTTTGAGGCATAAACTTTATTTTCATAAGACTTTCACCTTCATGAAGACTTTTTTTCCAGCCTTCAGTAAAAAGCTTTTACCCGCCACCAAATCCATCTTTATTTTTTTATCTATCACTTTTTGGCCATCGATTTGAACTCCGCCGCCTTCGATTAATCTACCCGCTTCAGAATTTGAAGCCGAAATTCCCACTTTGACCATAAGTGCGACTAAGCCCATATCTTTTTCAGCGGGGATTTCAACTTCCTGAACTTCATCTGGTAAACCTTTTTGGGAAAAGATTCGCGTGAATTCTTCTTCGGCTTGATCAGCTAAAGACTTCGAGTGAAAGCGAGTGACTAAAAATTTGGCCAAAGAAACTTTCACTTCACGAGGATGTTTAGCCCCCGACTTCACGTCCTGTTTCATTTGAGTGATTTCCGCAGCACGCTTGTCTGTGAGCAATTCGTAATAGCGATACATCAGGTCATCACTGACTCTCATGGTTTTTCCGAACATATCTTTTGGTGAATCAACGATAGAAATATAATTATCCAAAGACTTCGACATTTTATTAACGCCGTCTAATCCTTCTAAAATGGGCATCGTTAAAACTACTTGTGGTTCTTGAGAATACTGAGATTGCAAAGAACGTCCGACTAATAAATTAAAAAGCTGATCGGTACCACCAAGCTCAACATCGGTTTGCATGGCGACTGAATCGTAACCTTGAGTTAGAGGATAAAGAAATTCATGGATCGCAATCGGAGTTCCCGATCTATAGCGCTTAGTAAAGTCCTCACGCTCGAGCATTTGAGCGACTGTGTACTTCGCAGCTAACTTAATGAAATCAATACTGCTAAGTTGAGATAGCCAGGCAGAGTTATAAACAATTTCGGTTTTGTCTGGATCTAAGATCTTAAAAATTTGTTTAGCATAAGTCTTCCCATTTTCTTCAATTTCTTCGCGAGTGAGCAACGGACGAGTCGTACTTTTGCCAGAGGGATCACCAATCAGTGCCGTGAAATCCCCAATTAAAAATTGAACATGGTGTCCCAACTCTTGGAAAGTGCGCATTTTATTAATTACGACTGTGTGACCAATATGAATATCAGGCCGAGTTGGATCCGCACCAAATTTAATTTTGAGAGGCTGATTTTTAGCAACAGATTTTTTTAATTTTTTCAATAAGTCAGGCTCGCTGATTAAATCAACGGCGCCAAACTTTATTCTTTCAAGCTGTTCTTGAGGATCTAAAAACATGGTCTCACCTTGTAACGTTGTCCAAAAAGATTAACGGGCCATCTCGACTGCGCGGGTTTCACGAACGACAGTGACTTTCACTTGCCCGGCTTGTGGCAATTCACGCTCGATCTTGCGAACGATATCGCGAACTAACATCCCGCTTTGATCATCCGTCACTTTTGCCGATTCAACCAGTACGCGAACTTCGCGACCAGCTTGAACTGCGTAAGTTTTTAAAACTCCGTCAAAACTATTTCCGATGCTTTCAAGTTCGTGAAGTCTGTTGATGTAATTATCCATCTGCGGCCGACGTGCACCGGGACGAGAATTCGAAAGTAAATTTGATGTCTGCACAATCCACGCAAGTGGTGTCTGCGGAATTTCATCATTATGGTGAGCGCGAATTGCGTGGCAAACTTCGTCAGATTCACCGTATTTTTTAGCAACTTCAGCGCCGACTACAGCGTGAGGACCTTCAACCGAATGTTCGACTGCCTTTCCAAGATCATGCAAAAGTCCTGCACGGCGTGCAACTTTGACATTCATTCCAAGTTCGCCAGCAATGAGTCCCGCCATGTACGCAACTTCCATTGAATGATTCAATAAATTTTGAGCATGAGTTGAGCGATATTTCATCGTTCCCAAAAGTCTGACAATTTCGTGATTAATACCTGTGATTCCAAGTTCAACTACGACGCGGTCGCCTTCTTCTTTTATTGATTTCATCAATTCAGTTTTTTGTTTTTCAGCGACTTCTTCAATACGAGCCGGATGAACGCGCCCGTCTTCCATTAATTTTTCAATTGTTCTTCGGGCAAGTTCCCGGCGAATTGGATCAAAACCTGAAATCACAACAGCTTCTGGAGTATCATCAACGATTAAATCGACTCCGCAATGGGCTTCAAGAGTTCTTATGTTACGACCTTCACGGCCGATAATTTTACCTTTCATTTCATCACTTGGAAGCGACAAAACTGAAACTGTTCTTTCAGAAGTATATTCCGCAGCGAAACGTGAAAGTGCAGAGGCAATCACGCGCTTAGCACGCACGCCTGCTTCTTTTTGCGCTTCTTCTTCGATTTTTTCTAAAGAGGCTGTTGCTTCGCGCTTAGCATCTTCTTCCAAAGCTTCGATTAATTGTCTTTTAGCTTCTTCTTGAGTCATTACAGCAACGCTTTCAAGCTTTGCACGCAGTTCTCCGAATTGAGCTTCAGCTTTTTTCTCGAGTTCTTTTAAGCGACCTTCAGAAATGTTTACTTTTTCTTCGCGGTCTTTCATTTGATTTACGACTCGCTGATTGTCTTCTAATTTTTTACCGTGCTCGTCTTCGAGCTCTTTTAATCTACGCTCTAATTGCGTTTCTTTTTGCTTAAGCTGATTTTTTTGCTTCACAATATCTTGTTCGACATTTTTTCGCGACCGAGCTTCAAAATCTTTAGCTTTTGCTTCAGAGTCGCGCTTGATACGTGCAGATTCTGACTTTGCTTTGTTAACGATTTTTTCAGCTTCAACCTTGGCTGACTTTTTTGTGGATTCATCCTGAATTTTCTTAAACATGAAAATTCCGACTCCGCCCAAAACAAGTCCCAAGAGGACTGCTATTACAACTTCGATTCCCATTTTACTTCCTCACCTTTTTAACCACGTGATCCCCTTGTCAGAAACCATGACATCCATTTTGATGTCATGTACTTCCGTCGGGAGCTCAGCAAATAATTGATACGAATAACAAACTCCAACTTTCAGTCCTGGTATGTCTTTTAAGGTTCTGTCGTAAAAACCTTTACCTCGTCCGATGCGCTGGCCCTTTTTCGAAAACGCTAAACCCGGAACTAAAAAACCGTCGAGGTCTTCAGTTGGCATGGTTATCCCTTCAACAGGTTCTTGAAAACCTAAGGTCGAACGATTCCATTTTGTCGGTTTTACGAATTCTAATTTTTGGTTTTGAAGTCTTGGGTAATACCACTGAATAGAAGAACTTAAGCAACCCTCGATGGCTGGTTCTTCTGCTAGAGCCTTGAAAGCCCCCCAAGATCCTTTTTGATTATCCAAAAATTGTGACAGGTTTTTTAATACGCCTGTCAGCGGCAGAGCTGCCGGCGTTTGAGATAAGACATACTGTCTGACTTCAGACTTTGTTTGAAACTGCATCAACTCTAACCTTTGCTGGATTCACCAGCAGGTTGAAATTGATTTCTCTACTCTGAAAAAGAAACTATTTCTTCTTTGAGTTTTCCAGGTCGTTAGCGAGTTTGAGAATTTTTTCTTCAAGATTTTCAAGTTCGTGTGAGGCTTTTCTTTTTAATAGGAGTAGTTCTTCGGCAAGGTGTAGAGCTGTTAAGACTGCAGCGTTTTGATATGATCCGTTTTTTGAAACGGCTAAAGCTTGTGCCATTCTGTGATTCAGAAATTCCACTAATTCTTTCACCAACGTATCGTCGTGTGAAGTTCTTAGCTTGTAGGGCACACCTGCTATTTGAAACTCATGTGTTTTTTTATCAGGTGTTCTGTCTAATGCCACTTTGTGCAAACTCCTTGAAAAACAAGACTCCTAAAATCGATACTTCGAACTTGAAATTCTCGAGGTTATAAAACAAATAAATTAATGCTCGTGTAAACCAGAGAAATCCAATACTTACAGATTAAAGTTTAACGATTAATGGACCTGATGATCAATCAAATTTTTCGATTTGCGGACCAGCTTGAACACTTTGGGAAGTAGCCCCTTTAGCATCCGATAGAAATCGATATTGTCCTGGGAAGACAGAAACGAAATCTGAACCGCGTAATGGCGCAGAGACTAGCTGACGTCTCATGAGGATCTGGCGCCGATCTCCAGCTTCCGATACGAGATTTTGGAGGTACTGTCCCTTTTGTAATTCGCGCTCCATATGGTCACGTCCCACAAATTTAAAAAGCGCTGACATGTCGCGCCAGTCTTTTGCTTGCGCTGCGGCCAAACAGATCTCAACCGCGTCTTCATTCTCGGAATTCTTAGTCTTAAAGGTGTTGCAGATGTCGTAATTGATTCTTAACGTCACATCGGTCATGCCAGGAGAAGCTAGATAAAGGTCTCCAAAACTGTACTGGCTTAAACGAAATAACGGTCTGGCCATATAAAACTGTACGAAATATTGTTTATTTTTTTCGATATCCGAATCGAAATCCCTGAATATGCGAACAACTGCTTCTTTACTAAGCTTCGCTGGTACAGGAATTTTCACAAGGTCAATCTCAACATTTTGCCCAGCACGGACCACGACCCAACCCGGATAAATGGAATTTTCAAATCCCAAAATATACTGACCAGATGGCAAAGTTTTTTTCTGATTCAAATCAAAGTACTCAACGTTTGAACATGACCTGATCATACCACTACATTTTGCTGCTTTCACTTGGCGAAAGATTTGGCTGGGGCCGGCTTCTCCACGTACTGTTAACGTTCCCTGAGAAGCTTGAGCCCCAGCCGATAAAGTTAGAAAAAGACCAGCGAGCGCACCCAACGCGTTCACTTTAAAATTTTTCACGTGAACCTCGCGATCTGAAGAGTTCAATCAATCTTTGATCTTGTCCGTAGGCATCCACTGCCATACGTACTTCACCCGCTGTTGTCACATCAACAGTCTGGTAAAGAAAATAAACCGGCAATCTTTGTTTTACCGGAACAGGAAGAGGCGCTGATCTCAAAGTTTTCATGTGATACATCGTCCACTCGGGCTGATCTCTTAATAAATATTGAGCAAGTTTAAATGCATCTTCCAATCTAACGCAGCCCGAACTTCTGAGGCGATCGTTGTCTTTGAATAAATGCGGCTCGTTTGTATCGTGAAGATAAATGAACCATGGATTCGTGAGTGGAAATTTAACAAGTCCTAATGCATTTTGCGGACCGGGTTGCTGAACTAAGGTGAAATTAAAATTTGTTTTATCTATGCGGTACCAATCAATCGTTCCCGGATTCACTTCGTAGTCGCTTTTATCGTAGAATTTAATTTTCATATCTTCAAGCGCGTAAGGATTATCTCTTAAATCTGGTAACTTATCTTTCACTGCGATTGAAAAAGGCACGGTCCAAGTAGGACTCAGTTCGACTCTTCGAATTTCATCTCTCATAGTAGGAGTTCTGCGCGTTGGCCGTCCGTTTACTGTTTTCATCGCCATCACAGTCTGGCCATTTTCAACAACTCTCATTTCTTGAAAAGCCATGTTCACAAATAAATACCGAGTATCCCATACTTGTGGGAACCATCTGAACTTTTCTAAATTTGCTTTAATCTTATCAATTCTATCCTGTAATCCTGGAGATAAAGCTTTAAAAACACTTCTTGAAATTGTTTTCGACTGAGCAAGACCATTTAGATCTTGATAGCGAGAAATTACTTTTTGAAGTTCAGCATCATAGACGTTCGATTGATTTGAAAGTGGATAACCTAAATCAGTAAGTCTGCGCTTGATCTCGGTAATAGCTGTATGCTTTGCACCTAATTTTAAATCGATTTTTGGATCATTTAAATCGGCCCATTTGTTATTTGATTTTAGAATTGTGTTGAGCTTTCTTAAAACAGCTAGAAGGCTTTTGTATTTTTCATGTTGCGGAGTCATTTTGTCTAAAGTTGCAACTAAGGTTTCAGAGTTTTTCGCACCCGCCGCTAACAGCGCATAAGAATCAAAATTCTTTCGTGGCATTTTAATATCTTCATCGATCAAATCAGGGTCTAGTATTTGACCGTTCATCAGATCTTGCGAAAATTTTAAGTAAGCATCTGATAAAAGGATCTCTAAAGTAATCGCGTTTGTCGCGTTAACTCGGTCAAATAGATTAACCAATTCTTTAGGTAAATACTGAGAAGAAATTAGGCCCCAGTCATCTGCCTGAGATAGAACTTGCCTGAGCATTAGCGCAGCGTTGTTGGGCTTGTCTTCTGTAGTCCAAAAAGGAGCAAATCCATTTGCTTCGTATAATTTTTTGAGAGGCTCTGTCTCGATGATTTTTTGAGTTGGGTCAACTTTAACATGAAGATAAAGCTTTGAGCTCAATAGCTGATTTAAATCCACTGCGTGAACTTGAAAGCTTAAAAGAAATAAGAAATAACCAACGTACAACTTCATATATTCTAACTTATTTCAAATGCATAAATCTTGCCATTCGTGTGACATTTCGTTGATTTAGAGATGCGATTTCTTATCCAGAAAGACTTAAAAACCGCTTAGTGACTGAAGCTTTGACAGAATCATACCGAATAAAATTTTGGGTTCGGAACAATAGAAAAAGCCAGGTCTATTAAACCTGGCTTTTTTGCAATTTTGAAGACTCAAAACTGTTTTAAGATTTATCTTTTCATTCTTTGAAGAACTTCGAAGCCTTTGATGTATTTTGCATACTCATCAACCATTGTGCGGTTTGCTTCCATTGGATTCTTCTTGTTGATGATTGAACAAGAACCTGGCTCTAACAAGCGGTAAGGAGTACCCAAGATGGCTGTTAGGCTCGACTCTTGACACTTGTAAATGAATTGGCAATTTCCGTCCCATTTACAGCTAAGTGATTTGTTGAAGAAAGGATCAACCGTGATATTTGGATTCGTTAAGGAAGCTTCTAAATCAGCAGCACACTTTTCATAAGTGTAACCCTCTTTTACCTTTTTTGAACCACGTGGGCAAAGGTGATTTTGAACAGCTTTCTTAAATGTCTCTAATGGTGTGTTCATATCAGTAAAAACATGGCTTACTTGATTGATCATTGCACGAGCCATCGTCGAATAACAAACGTCTCTGTTAGGAATTGATTTAGAGCTACAAGAAAAACGGTAGAAACCTAATCCGCCATCTCTGTATGAACCCCAATATCCAAAGTATCCACCGTTGTCTGGGAACATTCGTACGCAAGGAACTTTATCACAAGTGTATGATTTCTTGTAAGAGATCTTGTTTACGCCCATTCTTCGCTCTGCTAACTTTCCATCTTTTGCAACTTTAGGTGGGTTACCTGGGTAGCCATGGTAAAAATTAACGGCTTCGGGAGTTCCGTCCATATAAAGTTCTTGGAATGCAGTTGATGTATAAGATCCACCAATCGCAATACCCCAAGCTTCAGATAATTCACGGGTAATTTTTTGTCCTGTGTTACAGCCATGAAACCATGCATATGCACCTGGAATAAAATTATCGCGAGCACTCGACATATCGACGTGTGGATCAATACGATTATGAGGACCATCCATGATAAGACCATAAAACGTTGTACTGTGAGCGTACACATTCAATGATGCAATTCTAGGAAATCTCTCTAACTGAGCCATTAATGGTTTAGTCTCAAGATCATGATCATAACTTTCAAATCGTCCAAAGCCCCAGCGGCCAAGCAACTCTTCAACTGATCTTGCATTATGTCTTTTTAAACTTCTGTGAACTAAAAGACGATTGTAGTCTTCGCCTTCAGCATCGACGCCAGGCTGAGAATATTTAGCCGCTTCAGCCTCAGACATAACCGGCTCCATAACCGATATTAAAACAACTTGATCATTTGGATTTACGTCCAAAATTTTTCGCGCATGAGCTGCAGCTGACATATGGAATTGAAGTCCCATATCTGTTCCGCGGCCGGCAACGATAACATGCGTGTTTTTACTAGGGTTAATTCCCATTCCAGCATAATCAGCAACGACATATCGTGCTTGTGCTATACTTGAGAACATCGCAGCCATAGCGGCAGCGCTTACCCATTTAAATAGTGGATTCATAGTATCTCCGTTTCAATAACGTTCAAAAAGTTAGAGATTAGTTTTTGTAGTTTTCTTTTAAAGAATCAATAGCCATACGCTCTAATGATTTGCCTTCGTTTGCTTTATCTAAAGATAAAATTTGAAGAGCAGCTTTAGCTTGAGCACTTATCACGCCAGTTTCTAAGAAACGAGCTAGCTCTGGTTGAGCTCTGATTACGACCATCTTTTCAGGTCCTGGCTCTTCTACAACTTCTTTTTTAGAAGAGAATGCCACACCCATAGCAGATTGTTCTGCTTGAGCTGTAAGCGTAGCCAATATAAGTGCGAAAATGATTGATGCTTTCATTGGGAAACCTCCGTAATTACGTTCCACATTGTTAAATAATTCGATCTCTCACTACTTATGCAAAATGCCAGCACACGTTAAAACCGTCTCAAATTGAGATGACCTGTCGAAGTTCTTAACATCGACTGCATTTGGTCAACTCAGTTAATCAACTCGCTTACTTTACATTTAAAATATCTGAGATCAGTGACCTAATCTTAAGGATTTCCTGATAAGTTTTATTTTGTTCTAATTCTTTCTTCACTTTGGACTCAACATCCCTGGCATCTTGAATGCGGTCCCTGACAAGTGTGACTTCTTTTACGGAATCTTGAATCTCAGCTTCGTTTGGAATTCCGTAATCAGTCAGTTTTAAAATTTGGTATGGAGCTGACAACGAGCCGAAAGCTTCGATTGCTTTTTGATAAATATCATTGAGGTTCATATCTTTTAAAGACGTAATTCCATGGCCGGTGTTGTTAATCCAGATATGCCTTGTTACTTCAGATTGAAACTCAGATCTTTTTAGCATGAGTGCGTATCTCTCAAGTTGGAACGGCGACACCACATCCTTGTATTTAAGAGGTCTTTCCATCTGCGAAAATCTTTGGAAGTAGAGTTGCCGGCGATTTTCAACTGGAAGCTTTAAAAATTCCTTAAGTGCTTTGCCGTCGGAATTTTTCTGAAAGAATAGGTTAAACGATTGAAGATGCTTAACTTCACTTGAATCGAAATAATAACCTTGTTCTAAAGCGGTAACCGAATCTTTCGGAATGTGGCTCGCTAGCTTTTCTTTTAAAAGAACATTCAGCAAATCTTTGGGGTAAATAATACGCTTATTAATCAGTTCTGATTTTAAGAGCGAGGCTTTAAGCAGATTCATTGTTTCAACTGCGCAGTTGTTGCTGATAAAATAATATTTGCTGTCGTAGCTCCAGTGAGTTTCTAAAGATCTCTCGACTAAGCTTTTAATTTCAGCTCGGCTTAAATTAAGTGGATAACTTTTGAGCCCACGATACTCGACTTCATTATATTCCTGAATCACATTTTCCATGGGAACAACGAAAAGTCTTGAAGGATATTTTCCGGTTAGTCCGGCAACAGAACTTATTTGCGGAGTGTTGATAAATGCTCGGAACGAAAGCACCAAGTTATAAGGCAACCCTTCAGTTAAACACGCGGGTCCCATCGGTTGACCAGGAGCACAGATCACAAGCCTGAGCATTGAGTGGCCAAAGCGAGACATCGGCGAACTGCCTGGCTCTGCTAACAAATAATGGACTTGGTATACGCGGTCCAAGGGAATTTCTTTGAATAAATTTTTGATCTGCTTGGTTTTTGGATCAATATCGGTAGCATCTGGATCAACGTATTTTAAGTTCGCTGCGCAAACTGGAAGATTCACTTTGAAGTGCTTTGAAAAAAAGCTCGCCAAAGCAGGTCTTCTGCAAGAAAAAGTAGGGTCCAATAAAAAGTACTCAAAGTTCACAGCGAAGTGTTCTTCGGAGTTTTTAAGTTCGTAAGGATCTGGTGATCTGAATCGAAATGTATTATCTGTCCCGCGGTCACCCTGCTGACCACTTGCTAACATCGACCAGCCCGCAACTTCGAGGTAATAGGGATTTGTTGAAACAGTCGTCTTGATATTTCTGTAGATGCCGCACTCTCCATACATCATTGGCTCATCGGCTGGAACACTGAGACAAAAATTAATCCACTGTGCCGTTTCAGGAATTTGAAGATTTAAGTAATCGTAAAAATGCGCTGTTTCGTGGATAACAGAGGCTACCGCTTCTTTATAGGCAGTTTTGTGAACTCTTATGTTACCTTTTTCGTCTTTAGCAGGAGGGGAATTGTTTTCTCCCAGAACGAGAACTTCAAGAAGCTTGGTATTCAGGGCAATTTTTGGATTTTTCGATCTAATCAGAGCTTTTCCGTGGGCCTGGCCTTTTAAAGAAAACGCAACTTGGATGCCTTTTGGGAACTGCGCTTTAAGATTTAACGGTAATAAGCTTTCAGCTTTTTTTAAAAGATCTTGCGCAGGTGGTATTTCGTGATCCTGCATGCCTTGAGTTTCTAATAGGAAAAAGCCCTGAGCCTGAACGAGGCCCGGTAAAATCATCAGAACCAAAAAATAAATAACGAACATAATAGACTTCACTATCTTTATTGAGTGCAAATGAAGTGACAAGGTTTCTTCGCTGAAATCGTTTAGACTGACTATTAAAGTCCTCAATTCTTATACAGGCCGAAAAATAGGAGCCAATGTCTCATAGATAGACAATTTGCTTCTGGCGACATTAAACGTCTCATCTTGATATATCTTTGACACTTTTTTCACTTCAAATGATTTTAAAACGCACTTCATATCGGCATTCTCCTAGCATCACAATCAGGTTGTGTGTCCTCATAACGAACTTAAATCCCGCAATTTTTAAAAAGGTGTCGACCTTGAAAGAAGTTTAAATGAAAAAGTTATTGATCGTTCTTGCCTTACCCGTGCTTTTCCAATCTCTTGCAATGGCTAACAACTCTCAAGACGGAATTAATTTTACTGTAAGTGGCGGTAGCGTTACTTATAAATACCAAACAAGCTTAAGCGGGCCATTTATTATGATTCTCTCGAAAGCTCAAAGTGGCGTGAAGTTGTCAATTTTGACAACTGACCGAATTGAATTGGCAACAATCACAAAAATCGTAGGGCATCTTAAAGCTAACCTTAAAAGCAGCTCTTACAGAATGTTTTCTGAGAGCGGTACAAATGAAATTCTGATAACAACTGGAAAAAGAAGCCAACCGACTGAGCAAGACCTTAATCTTCTATTAGATGAAGTTGGAACACTAATTAAACCAAAAGCAACTGAACTTAGATTAATCTCTAGAAAATCAGTTGAATTAAACGGTAAATAAAATGAAATTACCAGCTAAATTAACTTTAAGTATTTTAACATTGTTCAGTTCGTTTTCTGTTGCAATGACTGGGGTACCCTCTTATTTCTGCGCGAGTGAAAATCCGAAAGGGGCTCTTTACTTACAACTAGATGAGACTGGAAAAAAATCGCTTGGACGCCAGTCCACTCCGTTTACTTCAAATCTGGAAATTCTTAAAGAAGCGAATCCAAATCCGCGCGAATATACAAAGTTAAATGTAGGAAACGTCAAGTTAGAGAGACTCGATAGTGGTCGACCTTTTTGTTCTGACTGCTACTCATTTAATGTCTCTCCTTATGGCCTTTCAAAAGATGCAGAAGTTTTAAGAAAAACGATCAGCACGGTAAGTAAAGTAGCTGGTAATCGGCCAGGCGAAGTTCTGATTATGTTGAAGCTTTATGTCGAACATAATTTTACCCTTAAAATGATTTGTGAAAAATTAAAATAAAGATTTTATGATAAAATATTTAATTGCCACACTTTTAGTTTTAGGATTTTCAGCCAAAGCTCAGGCAGAAATTCCGACTGTCTTCATCATCAATACGACAGCCACTGATATGGGTGGCGGAAGTTCGGTTTATTATATCGATGAATATTATGCGCTTCAAAAATGGCATAAGCTAGCACCCCAGGCAAAATTGATTGTGATCCGAGCAGATTCGAATGCAGAGATCACTCGCCAACTTCAAAGTTGGCTAACTCCAGATCCTAAAAAATATTCTGTAATTGGTCTTCATATCTTGTCACATGGTGCAAGACGAACATTAGCAAATGAAAGTCGAAAATTCGTTTTAAGACTACCGGAAGGTTTTGAAACAATCATGCATCCGCTTAAAAATAGCTTTGCAGCCGGCGCAAGAGTCATCTTGGAAGGCTGCCTAGTGCTATCCAAAATGGACGATGCCAAACGAATTGAAATTTTAGCTCAGTCGCTGAAAAACTTGGGCGTTGCTGAAGGCGAAATCTTTGCCTACAAATCTGATGTTTATGATATCTCGGCTTTTATAAAAAATAATCCGCTCAATACAGATATTTCTTGGAACAAGAAGTGGGGTTACGTTTTAGGAAACTTTTTTCCTTACATCACATGGCCCGTTCTATATTATCTCGAAAAGTCTAATAACGAAGGAATGGTATTTGCTGTCGGAACAAAAGGCGCAAATCTTTTTGATTCACGCCTGAGCGAAGTTTTTGATCGG
>JAYTJV010000015.1:0-18149 GCA_043730825.1 Pseudobdellovibrionaceae bacterium | reverse complement strand
CATAAATAAACTGAACGCCAGGGGAAAATTCGACTTCTCGTTCTTGCCGAAAAACATCAATACTTTCGATTTTATTTTTGAGCCAAATCTGTAGGACTTCGTAATCTGTTTTAAGTTCTATATCTGTTGTTAAACTTTTTTCGGAATTTAAACGATCGATCCATGCAACAAACAGGTCTCGCTCTCTTTTTTCTGTTTCCAAATCCAAAAGCAGACCCAGTTGGTCAAATTCGTTGTAGCCAATTTCACTTCCTGCTTCAGGATGATTTCGAGCCAGAGCTTTCGTGAACTCTTCGGCAATGCGATCAGATTGCAAAATCCAAATAGGTTTCTGAGGCGGATTTGGTCCTGACAGATTCAATTTGGACTGATGGGTACAGCTAACCAAAAAAATTAAAAAAAGCACAAGCAATTTCAAATGGGCTCCTAGTCAAAATTTGAATCATAATTAACCATCGAAAATGGTATTCGGTAAAGTAGATTTATGGCAATCCAACTATCGGATGCTACGATAATAGAGGCCAGAACCCCTGATTACCTGTTTACGTAAGTGTTAGCGGAGGATTGTTATCAAACTACAATGCGCGCGTATTAATGCTTTATGAATTACGGCAAATTAATTGCATCTAAGGTTATTCGATGAACATCAAATCAAACTTGAACTTATTCGGGACCGCGACTTTGGCGGTAATAGTCACACTGACTAGTTTTCAATCAGTTGCCCAATTGTCCTGCAAGAATGTTATTGCGAAGCCTTCAGTTTATAGAGAGTCTTTTTTACCTCTTAAGACAATGAATAATAGGGTTGCAGATTTCGTTAATAAACTGAAAGAAAAACCGCAAGAGCTAACTTCTATTGACCTAACTAAGGAATTATTAATTGTCCAACAACTTTCCGAAGATTATTTTGCTTCGGCTGGTTTGAACTTCCAGAAGTTACAATCGAGTGTGAAGATTAAAAATCTAAAAGATACTCCAGAATTTAATTTTAGCTACAACCTCTACCACTTAACTGGTTCTGCTACTGGGGACGAAACATCTCGACTTATTAATGGAATCCATTCGAATCCTCGATTTCAAAATAAAAAATTAACGGTTTCTTTTGATCTGTTTTTTGAGTTTAATTTTCCTGATACTGCTGGTGTATTTATAGTAAAAGATATGACTTTAACGATCGCACCGTTCATTCCAGCTTGGGACGCGGCGGGCTTAAGCTCAACATTACGCCACGAAATTCGGCACTATATAGAACAAATAAAACTGGTCAGTGGCGAGATGACGCTCGCACGCGCTGAATATATGGAAATGTTCCCGGCAGATAAATCGGCCTATGGTAACTACCTAAGACTAGATGAACTTGAGACGCATATACGCGACGTAAGGCTTTCGTTGAACTCAAAATACTGGGAAGCTCAAGACCATAAGCTCGCAAAAGTGATGGACAACGAAAAACTAGGTAATATGAAAGTGGCCCGTAAATTCATGGCGAAAATTACTATCGAGCGTCTAGAAGATTTAATTACAAAGTCGCTAGCTGTACTTAAAAACTTGAAAAACGAAATGCCTATGTCTACTTCGATTGATAAGCAAACAGGTCATGTAAAAGTCGCTTATTTGTTGCCACCGCCATATACGAATGCCCACTTTAATCTAGCAGGAATTTTGAAAGGTTCTGATCGTAAGGATTGGCCAAATGTGGACGTAACCATGAAAGAAATCTTCGATTGGCAAAAAAAGAGAACCGAAGAAATTTCTGCAGAGCTCAAAGAGCTCAAGAAAAAAGCCGGCCTCTAAGCAAAGATTCTAATTAAAACCACTGCTTTCTAATTTGCGTCAGTGTTTGCGAAGGGTTGTTATCAATCTACAAACATTGGCAAGAATCTTCCAAACACGAAAGTGTTCGGAAGGGGCCAAAAATCTGGAATTCTCTAGTTACGTTGTTTTCAAACGTGACCAAGAATGTAGAACCATTACCTAGCAACCAACGTTCCTTCGATTGGTGAAGAAAAACCTGACCATCGGATTTCAAATTCTCTATTTGCTGGTCTGGAGTCATTTTTCGCTGTTCATTAGTTAAAGGTATTGGAATTGGTAAACCTTCTCGATCGACGGCAAAATAACGAACCTGTTTTTTATCTGCTGTTTCACTTGTGATGTGAATTCTTCGTTCTTCACCCTTTTGGTTTTTGAGGTGAAAATTTTCGATATCTTTTGATCGGCTTTGAACTCCGTAGTTTTTTTCTAAATTCTTTGCGAGATCAATAGCAGTTGTCCACTCGCCACCTAAGCATTCTTTGGCGGCAGTTTTAAAATTTGTTAAATTTTGCGCGGGCCTGGGTATCAGGGCCGGAGCTGCAACTGGATCTGGAGTTTGATCTTCATTCGGCGGATGGGCTTGAAGCGATTCCTGAACCTTTTGATTAGCGTTTTTCAAAAATTCCGCTTTTTTAATTGGAAAAAGAATATGCAAAAAGAATTGATCAATTAACAACACAACGAAAATTGAAGCTATGATCGCAAATATTTTCTGTTTAAAGCTCATTTTTATCCTGGTCAGCGACCTGGGTTGTTGGCTCGGACTTTCAGATCATTCTTGATCTAAGTCAGGTTGCCATGGATCCCATGAACGACATCTTTTTGTCAAAGAAGATGAACCCTTTTCATCACCCCAACGATATTGAACTTCATCGTGTGGATTATGTGAAACTAGCCCCAAGAAAAGCCTTCTTTTAGCTTCGCTCATGTCCATTTTTTTACCTTGGGCATATTCTATTCCACACAAGCTGTATTCGTCCACAACTTGTATTGGCATCCGTCTAGCCTCTTCTTTGTTAGAAAGCTGGGCGTACGGAAAGATTTTCTCCATCTGTTTGTGCGTCAGCGGAGCAAGGCTATTTGTTTCGCCCGCTGAAAGGATATCGCGGTAAGCTGATCTTAACGCAATGAGATCATCAAAGATCCGCTCATCTCGATTAGGAGTCGAATACGTATCATAAGTTTCATAACTCATGCATCGAGGGTTCTTTCGAACATAATTAACGCCTTCGGTGACAGCCTCAACTCGGATTACAAGTCCTTCGCAAACTGTTCGGCTGAGGCGTTGGATCATCGCTTCATTTAATTCAGTCTGAAGGGCTAAACGTTTTTGCGCCCACTTCCGCCAGTCTTTTAATCTGACCTTATACTGTTCTTCAGAGTAACCAGGAACTTGCCAAGCGGGCCCGCGAAGTTGAGAAATCGGCTTCCAATCTCTGAAACCAGCGTGACCGTTTGGAGTTTGGTTGCCTTCAAAAACCCAGCCTGGATTGGGCCAGCTTTGTCTTTCCTTAAGTGCAAAACCAGCACTTGCACCAGCGCGAGAATTATAAACTAACCATGGAACACCAATCGGCAAAATATCTTTTACAGTCCAAGAGTGATGATTCACAGCAGTTGCTAAAATCAAACCACCAGGGCGAACTGTTTTGCGAGTGATTGCGACCGGGTAGGTATCTTGAGGCATAGACCGAGTTGAAACTAATTTGTCGAGGTATTTTAAAAATTCCCGAACGCGAATATCTTGATTCGAAATTTTATTAAAGCGGGTCATTTCATTTGTTATTAAAGCACTGCCGCCTGTTGGATCGTTGATCGCAAAGGGAAGTTTGTACTCGAAGGCAAATACAGCACGCATTGCATAGACTGTATCAGCGCAATCTTTGTTCATGCCGTAGTAACGGTTCGGTTGGCCATTTCTTAATTTTTGGCGGGAAAAGAAATCAGTGGTCCATTCAGTTTGAACCCACTGGGAATATTTTTGCTCCCAATGGGTAGTCCAAGAATTTGAATTTGACCAGACCTGAGCCTGGGACACAGAACCAATAAAAAGAAGTGTCGGTATCATTATCAGTTTAAGAATCCGCATATATTCTCCTGTGAAGGACCATTTTAGTCGACTCGATAAGAACCATAAATACAGGCTTTATGTCTAGCGGTGACTTGTGCCTCAAGACAAAATTTAAGTTTACGGCTAGGCCGGCTTAGGTCTCGTATCAAGCGTTCAAGGGAACCTGCCGATAAATAAATGTCATGAAATTTCACTATTTGTTTCTGTTTTCAATTATTTCCATCATTATCGTTGCCTGCAGTTCAGGCACTGATAAGGCTCCCAATTCGAAGCTAGTGCTGCGCCAAGAAATTCTCGTGTTGGAAAACAATGCGTTTCGAAACCTCATAATGGAACAGAATTTGTTTAAACGCAGTCAGGTTCTTGAAAAAGCCTTATTGGATATCGAAAAGCTCCGCGCCCAATCCCCAATGCAGTTATCAAGGGATGAAAAGGCTATTTCAAAAATAGTTCAAAATTTAAAATCCATGGGTTTACAAAACCAAGCCAGGCATTAAAGAGGTCCTATGAAGAATGTATTTTTGGTCCTGACATTTTTAGTTCTCATTACGAGCTGTGTATCGAAGCAGCCAATCCAAATTATATTTCCTGATCAGGAAAAAGTG
This sequence comes from Pseudobdellovibrionaceae bacterium, assembly GCA_043730825.1. Lineage (GTDB taxonomy): Bacteria > Bdellovibrionota > Bdellovibrionia > Bdellovibrionales > Bdellovibrionaceae. The sequence goes on along the minus strand of JAYTJV010000015.1, from coordinate 13,658 downwards.
GATGCGAGAACACCTTCAGGATTCTTTGATTTTTTTAAAAAGAAAGAACCAGTAGTAACGCTTATGAAGTGCGTGAATTGTAGCACCCCTTATTCAGAACCAAATACTGTTCAGCTTGAAACAGCAAAATCTTGTGCTGCCGATCGCCTTTATTATCAGGACAAATTTAAAAAAATACCGAATATTTATAAATTAAAAAGAGATAACTTTCCTGAAGCCAACTTTCCGGAAGGTTGCGTTGTTCATATCATGAGAAGTGCAGGTGCGTATGATACTCCAAGTCCTTACCTAACTCAGTGTGCGAATGAAGACTCTGCACCTATTAGAGAAAACGATAAGATTAAACCCCATAAACTTGCATGCACGACAGCTGAATATGCTTATTCGACTTATAATGCTTTTGTCGATGTAATGGATTGCTTAGATGTTCCTCAGCGGGAACTTCTTCCTAAAATTTGGAATGAAAGCCAATTTCATACAAACATGTATGGAAAAGGTGATGATGCGGGCGTTGGCCAGCTAACGGGTGATGCCATTCAAGAAGTGATCAAGCAAAAATATTTTGACCGCGATATGACTGAACTAGATCACTTCAAAGCCGAAATGGAAAAATCAGGCAAGGCCTCTTGTAACCGTATTTTGGCAGAGCCATCTGCTTGGAAAATTATTGGCGCTAAACCTGCAACACGTTGTGGGATTATGACTCCAGAAGCAAATCCTTTAAGAAATATTCTGTACACAGCCGTTTTCTACAGAGTCATTACGGCACGAATTACTGGAATTTATTACCGCGCTGGAAAAGAATATATCAAAACAGCAGACGGTTTCATTGATCGAAGTGAAAACAAGAATGCCCCTTTGGGTGGCAGAGTAAAAGAGTATCAGCTTCTTGAAAAGATGCAGTCTCTGGGGATTCAAAATCCCAATATGGATTTTATCAAGCAAGTTCTTGTAAGCTTAGCATTTAATTCAGGCTCGAATCAGGCAGTTAAAATTTTTGATAATTTTTTGAAATCCAAAATCGCAAATAATTTAACCATTACTGAAGCGGATCTTGATTTCATCAATGCCAACAGCTTAAGAGATAAACCACTCATCGATATTCCGGACGGCGAGACAGAAGAAGCTAAAGCTGAACGTGAGACAAAGTTAGCAGAAGCTAGAGACCAAGCATTTGATCGGAATTTACCTCAGTTTTTGCGTCTTATGCAAAATGGGGGATCGCCCGGATACGTTAGTAAAATTGCTTTCAGAACGACAAAGTTAAATAACGAAATAGGAGCCGGATTATGTACGCAGCCATCATTTTTGCAGCATTCATTACCTCAAGCGCAACCGCAGCAGTAAAACTTAGCGAAGGTCGTGAATTCGGAGTCGGCACAGGATTTCGCTTCCAGATCGTAGCTGATCAAGAGTTACAACAAGTGGTCACCAGTGCCGTTGCGACGATCGATCGCATCGCTAAGTCCCCTTGGAAAGCAGAACAAAAGTTAACGGCAATCCACGACACTTTTCGAAAAGTAAAAGTGTACAGAGCTAACTCTTGGTCTAGGTCGCCTGCGACCGAGATGGAATTAGATATGCTCATTGGGCCTTACGAAAGTTTTCCCGTCGCGAATAATTTTAAGAAACAGCATTGTCAAAATTATTACAGCACCTTGAAAAACGAGTGGGAGCCAACAGCTAAAAACGCACCAACACTAAACGGTGTCAGTCGCGCGTGGAATAACTTAAAAGCAATTTGCGAAGGTTAGCATCCCAATTCCGCCATCTTGTAAGCCGCAGTATCCGAAGGTTAAGAACCCTTCCTTAGGTGTTGATACGTTGGAGACACCAAAAGAACTTATAAATCTAGAAATCTTTTAATTTTTTTAAAACCTCGAGCACTAATAAAACTAGCCCTAGCAGGACTCTAAAAAACTTTAAAAAGAGCCGAACTTTTCCTTGTTGATGGGAATTGTCCGCCATATGAACCTCCGATTTTGTAAGTCGGAACTGAGGTTCATTTTGAAGGGAAATTGGGATGCCAATTTCCCTTTTTGCATTTTGCGGACCATCAAATACTTATTTGAGCTTTGCAGCAGCCCTGCTTGTTGATTTAATATACTCGCTCATAAGCCAGTCGGATTAGTCTTCGAGAATACCCGAAACTAGTTCTGAAACGCCCATATCATTTAATAGTGATTAGTTCTTAAGGAGCTTTCTCTTCAACCATAGGCTTCAAAACTTCTTCTGGAGGTTTCGGAAATGGGGGGTTTTTAGGTTTTTTGGCTGTTCTCTGCTGTGCTGTCGCAAGTGCCGTACCGGTCAGAGCAAGGCCAACCACTGGATCAGAATTACTATGCGCCGAAGTCGTCGTGTTACCAGTTGGTGATCCTGTAATAGGATCGATTTCTTGCTTAATTGTGGGATAATAACAGCCGGCTAGTGAAAGACTTAAAAATAAAATAAATATCGATTTCATGTGCAAACCTTTCGATCAAAAATTACATTTGGCGCGTGCGTTTTTCAACTGCAAGGGCTGCTTCACGAATTGCTTCAGATAAAGTCGGGTGCGAGTGGAATGATCGGGCCAAGTCTTCACTTGATGCCTTAAATTCCATTGCAACTACGATTTCACCTAAGAGTTCTGAAGCTTTCGGTCCCACGATGTGGCCACCGATGATGCGATCCGTTTTCTTATCAGCTAAAATTTTAACGAAGCCGTCTGTTTGCGCAATCGCGCGAGCACGACCGTTGGCTGAGAATGGGAATTTTCCCACATTGTATTCGATGCCTTGAGCTTTACATTGCTCTTCTGTGAGGCCCACTGAAGCAACTTCTGGGTGAGTGTAGATAACAGAGGGAACGGTTTCATAATTTACGTGACCATGGTGTCCGGCTAAATTTTCAGCGCAAGCAACGCCTTCCTCTTCAGCTTTATGCGCAAGCATCGGACCTTTAATAACATCGCCAATTGCATAGATGCCAGGAATCGAAGTTTGAAAGTTTGTGTCCGTATCGACAACACCGCGAGCATCTTTTTTAACGCCGACATCTTCTAATCCAAGACCATCGGTAAAAGATTTTCTTCCAGTTGCGACTAAAACAACATCAGCTTTCAATGTCGCGATTTTATTATTTTTCATATCTTCATAAGTCAGTTCAACGCCATCACCGACAATTTTTGAACCCGTGACTTTTGTTGAAGTCATGAACTTGATACCTTCTCTAGTCATCACGCGAACTAAAGCAGTCATAGTTTCTTGATCCATCATCGAACAAATTTGTTCTGCAAATTCGATTATAGTTACTTCGGCGCCTAAGCGAGCCCAAACTGAACCCATTTCCAAACCAATCACGCCGCCACCGACGACAGCCATTTTTGTTGGAACTTCAGCTAATTTGAGCGCGCCAGTTGAAGAAACAATTTTCGTTTCATCATATTTTAAGAAGGGAAGTTCAACAGGGACTGAACCCGTTGCGATCATAATATTTTTTGTTTGATAAACTAGCGTCGTACCATCAGCAGCTTTTACTTCTACTTGGTGCAGGTCGCCTGCTTTAGCTTTGATTTTGCCGTAACCTTTAAGCCATTCGATCTTGTTCTTTTTCATCAAGAACTCGATCCCTTTTGTATTATCTAAAACAACTTTTTCTTTTCGGCTCATCATGGCTGCTAAATCAAGACTGACGTTTGAAACTTTGATTCCGTGTTTACCCATGTCGTGAAGAATCGCTTGATAGTGTTCGCTTGATTCAAGAAGGGCCTTAGATGGGATACAGCCAACGTTTAAGCAAGTGCCGCCTAAGGTTTTATCTTTTTCAACGATCGCAGTTTTAAGTCCCAATTGTGCAGCCCGAATCGCGCCGACATAACCACCAGGACCAGAACCAATTACTATCAAGTCAAACATTTCAATCTCCAATAAGAACTTCTAATTTCAAATTTCGAGTAACAGTCTTTCAGGATCTTCAACGCCTTCTTTAATTTTTACTAAAAGACTAACGGCTTCTTTTCCATCAATCATTCTATGGTCGTAACTGAGAGCTACATACATCATAGGGCGAATCTGAATTTCCTTGCCTTTGCCTGTGTTCACAACGACCGCGCGGTCTTCAATTTTATGCATTCCTAAGATCGCACTCTGAGGAGCATTTAAAATCGGAGTCGACATCAATGAACCGAACACGCCTCCATTTGTGATTGTGAAAGTTCCGTTTTGCATATCGTCGACAGTGATTTTCCCATCACGCGCTTTGAGAGCGTAATCGCGAATTGATAATTCAATTTGTGCAATACTCATCTGATCTGCATCTTTCACAACAGGAACCATCAAGCCTTTTTCAGTGCTGACTGCGATGCCGATGTTATAATAATTGTGATATTCAATGTTATCACCTTGAAGGTAAGCATTCGCAGATGGGAAAGCTTTTAAAGCTTCAATTGCAGCTTTCGCGAAAATTCCCATAAAACCTAAGCCAACGCCGTACTTTTCTTTAAACGTATCTTTATATTTTGCACGTAGCTCATTAAGCTTTGTCATATCGATTTCATTGAAAGTCGTTAGCATTGCAGCGTTGTGTTGAGCTTGCACCAATCGTTCTGCAATCTTTTTTCTGATCGTAGTCATCGGAACAAGTTTTTTATCACCTTGTTTTGACATCGCAGGAGGAACATAAACCGGAGTTGGAGCTTTCGCTTGCGCTGGAACTGGCGCCGAAGTCTGCGGAGTAGTTCCAGGATTTTGAGAGTAACCTTGCTTAGGTACATTGAGCACGTCAGCTTTAGTTAATCTTCCGTCTTTGCCTGTTCCTTGAATCGTTGAAGTATCAATATTATTTTCAGCAACTATTCTTTGAACCGCGGGGCCAGATGCAGCTAGTCCCGCAGGGACTGAATTGATTGCGCCAGCAGATTGTTGAGAAGGAGCCGGAGCTTGCTTAGGAGCTTCAGCTTTTGGAGCTGGCGCCTCGGCTTTTTTAGGAGCCGGAGCAGATGTCATAGTTGCTGTGATATCGCTGTCCAAAGTTGCAACGGTCGCGCCGATTTTGACTGTGCTTCCAGCTTCTGCTTGGATCATTAGAACACCATCATTTTCAGCAACCACCTCGACACTTGCTTTGTCTGTCTCAAGCAGCATCAGCACGTCATTTCGTTTGACCGATTCGCCAGATTTTTTCATCCAGGCGCCAATTGTGGCTTCTGTGATGCTTTCTCCGACTGCGGGTACTTTCACTTCTGTTTTCATGGTGTTCTCCTATTTATAACTTTCAAATGCATTTTTAATAAGTTCAGCCTGTTCAACTCTGTGGCGGTAGATACTGCCTGCAGCAGGTGATGATCTTTCAGGTCGACCGGCGTATTCTAACTCAAAGTTGAGCTTCTCTTTTTTGAAAAGTTCTTTGAATTTGAAGTACACATGTTGGAAGGCGCCCATATTCTGCGGTTCTTCCTGTGCCCAGATCACGTTTTTAAGCCCAGGATATGTATTTAAGACTTCCATTACTTGTTTCGCGGCGAACGGGTAGATTTGTTCCATACGAACTAAAGCTGTTGTATCGTCTTTACGTTTTTCTCTTTCTTCTAAAAGCTCGTAATAAAGCTTACCAGAAACAAAGATCACATTTTTTACTTTTCTTGTGTCCTTAAGCAAAGCATCTGGAATCACTTCCATAAATTGACCGTGAGCCAACTCTTCTAAAGTTGAAACTGCTCTTGGATGACGGAGTAAAGATTTCGGCGACATGATCACAAGTGGTTTTCTGAAATCACGCTTCATTTGTCTTCTCATGGCATGATAGATTTGCGCGGGAGTCGTCAAATTTGCAACTTGGATATTATTTTGTGCAGCTAACTGCAAGAAACGCTCAAGACGAGCACTTGAATGTTCAGGGCCCTGGCCTTCATAGCCGTGAGGTAAGAGAAGGACTAAGCCTGACATTTGCATCCACTTTGCTTCACCAGCTGTTAAAAACTGATCAATAATAATTTGCGCACTATTTGCGAAATCTCCGAATTGGGCTTCCCAGATTGTTAAAAAAGTCGGGTCGCAAGTCGCGTTTCCGTATTCAAAACCAAGAACACCATATTCAGAAAGAATTGAATCATAAACACAGAACTCGACTGAATCGCCGTTGATTTGATCAAGAGCAAAATAAGGTTCACCGGTTTTTGAATCACATAAAGCTGCATGTCGGTGAGTAAAAGTGCCGCGAACACAATCCTGACCTGTTAAGCGAACAGAAGTTCCTTCTGCGAGCAACGAACCGTATGAAAGAAGTTCAGCAGTTCCCCAATCAAGAGGTTCTTTACCTTGCGACATGATCTTACGATTTTCCAAAAGCTTAATTAATTTGGGATGAGGAGTGAAGCCCGCTGGAACTTCACCCATTTTAAAACAGATCTCTTTTAATTTATTCAAATCAAATTTTGTATCAGTTGGTTTTTCAAAATCTGAAGTTTTAGCTTTTCGTAAACCTTTCCAGAATCCTTCGAATTTAAAAGGCTTTATTTTAGGAGCTGCTTTTTTAGTGTCTTCGAAAGTTTTTTGAAGGTTGTCCATTTTCTCTTGATAGAAGCTGTCGTAGTAAGCTTGATCAATTGCACCTTCGCGAACTAATTGTTTGCCGTAGATTTCGCGTAATGTGGGATGCTTCTTAATCAAATCATACATCAAAGGCTGAGTGTAAGCTGGTTCGTCACCTTCGTTGTGACCAAATCTTCGGTAACAAACGATTGTTATAACAATATCGCGGCCCCATTCTTGGCGGTAACGAATTGCCATGTCCATTGCTCTGACACAAGCTTCAGCATCGTCGCCATTTACATGTAGCACGGGTGTATGAAGTACTTTTGCAACATCCGATGCATAATGTGACGAGCGTCCATTTTCAGGAGAAGTTGTAAATCCAACTTGGTTATCAATCACGATATGTAAAGTTCCACCAACAGTGTAACCTTTTACATGCGCCATTTGGAAAGTCTCTAAGCCCACACCTTGACCTGCGAATGCAGCATCACCATGGATCAGAACCGGAACAACTTTTTTTCTATCTTTCGTATCTTTTTTTCTTCGTTGAGCAGCACGAACCATTCCTAAAACAACTGGATTAACAGCTTCTAGGTGAGAAGGGTTGTAAGCTAAGCCCACTTGCACTGGCCCACTTGGAGTTTCTTTTGTTGAAGTATAACCTAAGTGATACTTCACGTCGCCGTCGTAATCTTCCATTGGCTCGACAAGTTCAGTCGGTCCATTGAAGTCTGCGAAGATATATTCAAGAGCCTTACCCATGAAGTTTGCTAAAATGTTAACGCGACCACGGTGAGCCATACCTAAAATAAACTCTTCTATTTGTAGGCTAGCACCTTTTTGAACCATGTATTCTAGCATTGGAAGAACGGCGTCGCCGCCTTCAACCGAAAATCTTTTTGTTCCAACATAACGAGTGTGAATAAACTTTTCTAAACTTTCAGCACGAGCTACAGATTCGTAAGCTGCTTTTTTTTGAGCTTGAGTCAGTTTGAAATTTGCATTTTCTTTTTCGAATTCTTTAATAAACCAATTGCGAACCTCTGGAAGTGCTTCAGCGCACTGAACTGTTAATTTTCCACAATAACAATTTCTAACGTGTTGAATGATGTCTCTTAAAGTAGAGTTTGGCTTCCCAATCATCGATCCAATTTGAAATTTTTGATCAAGATCAAATTCTTTTAAATTAAATCTTCCCAATGATAATTGATCAGAGGGAGATGCGGTGTTTGTTAATGGATCGAGCTGGGCTTCGAAATGTCCATAATTTCTGTATGCGTTTATTAAATTATAAACATCTAATTCTTTTTCGCTAAGACCCATTGATCCATCAGCAGCGAATTCAAATCCTTCGAAAAATTTTTTCCAGTCAGTCGTGACACTCTCAGGATTGGATTTGTATTGAAGATAAAGACCTTCAATATAGTCTAAGTTGGAACGGTTCATGGTAGTGTTTCCTCTCAAAAGCGTACGAGATTTCTAGCGATGGCTGCAATTTTTCAAACTGCCCCTTGTTCGTCACGACTTAATGCACACGATCATTGGGTTGTGACTTTGCAGACACGTCACTTGTGAATATGTTAGAACGATCCTCATAACTTGGGCAGGATTTAAGGGCCTTGAGCATAAACTCAAGCCTTGGGTCTTTGGCCTAAAAGCATAGTCTAGGAAGTATCTGCCTATCTAGCTGGCTAGCCCCATTTTCCAGAGGAGACTCCATGCCTATTTTAGTTGTTATACGTCACGGCGAAAGCAAATGGAACCAAGAGAACCGTTTTACCGGGTGGGTGGATGTCGATTTGGCTGAAAAGGGCATCCAAGAAGCGATCCAAGGTGGTCGAGCTTTGAAGGAGCAAAAACTCCAATTCGATATCGTCTTCACGAGTGTTCTTAAAAGAGCGATCAAATCAATGAATTTGGTATTAGAAGAGCTCGATCAACATTGGCTACCGGTTATTAAAAGTTGGAGACTCAACGAACGTCACTATGGTGAACTTCAGGGCCTCAACAAATCCGAAATGGCTGAAATACACGGCGAAGACCAAGTTAAACTTTGGAGACGAAGTTTTGATGTTCCACCTCCTTTTTTAAAAACGAGCGATGAACGCCATCCAAGTCATGATCCTCGGTACAAAAATGTACCGGCCTCTGATCTTCCAGCTGGGGAATCTTTGAAGCTCACAGCTGATCGCTTCAAGCCCTTCTGGGAAAAAGAAATTGTGCCTAAATTACAGGCTGGCCAAAATGTGTTGATCGTCGCTCACGGGAATAGTCTTCGGGCTTTGATGATGATTTTGGAAAACATGAAGCCTGAGGAAATTATGGAAGTGAATATGCCGACTGGGATTCCGCTTATGTTTGAGCTGGATGGTTCGCTAAAAGTTGTTTCTAAGAAATTTATTGGGGATGAGGCTGCGGTGAAGAAGGCCATGGATTCTGTTGCTGCTCAGGGGAAGAAGAAGTAACGCTGAGTTCGGGTTGAGAATCACGCTTGGTTTTTTTGCAGCTGTGATGGGTTCGTGTTGATTATCCATCCATGTGAAGGCTATCTGACGGCCTCGCCGGCCGCGCCTTCCTAGCCGCCAGAACTAAAATTATCTTTTTTTATGATGCTTGTTTTTGGGCTTTGAGTTTTCTTTTGATTAGCACTTCAATTCTTTCTACTCGTTTGTCGATGTCTGTCACGATAATATCGATTTTTGCCATCGCATCGTGAACGCTTTCTTGTCCCGAAGTCTTAACTGAGTCTTTGTTCTCTTTCGCTAAGTCTAAAGCTTTTTGGTATCTTATTTTTGCTCCTACCAAATCATCCTTTGAAGCCATGTACATTTCGCGAGTCGCTTGTAGTTCAGTTAACGACATTTTTTCTGGAGAACCTGCATTGTAGGCTTCCAAATATGTTTTGGCTCCACGGTCTGCCAACATGTTTGCTTCGTTGCCAGCATCGTTGATTTTGTCTGCTGCTTTTTCTGCAGAATCTCCGCAACCTACGATTGCTGTGAATAATGCTAATACGATTAATAACTTTTTCATTTATAAACCCCTATAGTTTTGTTGTTTAAAGCTCCCTCGGGTTATATGAGAAGTTGTGTAAAATTGCTGACAAAATTTGTCGCCGTGAATTTTAGAAATGACCGTCGAAAAGTATGACAGCTGCTTTTTTGAGATAAAATTCTTTTAATTGCTTTCACCTTCAAATTTTTTGGGATGTCTTTTTGATAGCCATCGTGTTTTAGAATATATCCGAAATTTGCAATTTGCCCTCGGGAACCCCTTAAATACGAGATGAACTCCACCTTATTGTTCCTCGGAACTAAATTGCAAATTTCGGATATATTCTAAAAAATGGGCGCTTGTTATTAATCATACCGAAAAAACAGGTGCTTGCTATCAATGATACCGACAAAAAATTTTAAACAGTCACTATTCAGTTACGAAGTTTTGGCAGACGTGGCCCTGGGCTGATTCTTGAGAGAACTTTTTGTAAAGAAGATCGTAGAGATCTCGTTCAACTGTTCCAATTTGGGTTGAGGTCTTCACTAGCTGGTTCAAAGTTTCTAAAGACAGCTGATTCGAATTTGGACTAAGTGTATTTGCGGGTTCAGTAGCTAGTTCGATTGATTTTACGATGATACCAGTCTCTTCAGTAGTTGAGGTATTTCTTTCTGAAATTTCTGTTCTTGATAGGTCGCAGGGCACTGATTCCTTTAAGTCGGGGTTTAAACTATGGCAGTTATTTGTCAGCATCGTTACAAGTGATTCGCGGTGTTTTCCTAATAAGCTTTTTAAGTTTTGGTCTAAAGATTTTAGTTTGTTGATCGTTTGCTCTGAAATCAGAGGAGTTTCGCCATCACGATGCGGGCCAATAAGTGCGCTGATATTAGATAAAGTTTTTTCGACTCCAGCTTGATCAACGCTATAGATTTCAGGGCCTGATTTTTTTCCAGCAACTAAAACGGTGGTTCTAAGTTCTTTTAAAACTTCGTAAGCTTTTTTGCCAGCCGGAGTCGAAATGAGCGGCTGACCTAAATCGATGTCTTTGTACTTACGGCTTTGTAAATGAAGGTCTTCTAAGTTTTTTGCCGAGTTGTGGCCAAGTAGGTAGGCGATTACGTTATTATTCATCATAAGGCCCACCGTATCGGCTGGAGCGGTCGTAACGACACAAGTGTTGTCATCCTCCAACGTCATCAACTGACCGGAAAAACAAGTGGCGCCAATAATTCCAAGCTTCACTTTTTTCTGCTTTGCTAAATTTCTGATTTTCAAAAGTGACGGCAAAATGTCAGCGGTTCCGTTGGTTGTAGAAATTGTGTATTTACCGTTTTCCATTACACCGTGAGTGTCCAAGTAAATCATCAGCTGGCCTTGATTGATTCGGCCAGATGTTAGTTTCGTTTCAATATCTTGAAGAAATGGAATTAGGTTTTCTTTTGTTAAAGTCTGGCTTCTAGCTGCAACAGCTTGTCTTAATTTTTTTGATTTCAATTGATCGCCAGCGAACAAGTAACGGGCTTTCCAATTATTTTTTTCTAAACTTCTAACGTACGAAAAACTATAATCAAAATTTGTCGCTTTTTCGTTTTGTGATAGGGGTTCGCCGCCCCCGATGTAGTACAAATATTTGGTTTGATGTTGTGCAAAGCTAGGTTGTGAAAAAAGAGTTATGAAAATACTAAAGGAGAACGAAACCATGTATTTTAGAAGCTTTTCCGAAATCACGACTTGCCCTCCACCTGCTTGATTTAGTCTTTGAGTTTCTCATGCTTGAAATCCTGCCTGCAATTCCCGGCTTAAAACCTAGATGAAATGACTAGACAAAAGTCTGCCTTTTCCTGCAGGATACTCATATCTATGAAAACTCTATTCAGAAACGCTAGATTTTATCGAGAAAAAAAGCCGACTCACTTTTTGGTCTCCAATGGGCGAATCGAAAAGATATCAGAGGATATCGATCATAAAATTGCAGATGATGAAATCGATTTAGAAGGCGCGCTTGTATTACCTGGCTTTGTTGAGTGTCATACTCACACAGTTTTTGCGGGCAATCGCGGTTTAGAAATGGAAATGAAATTTCAAGGTAACAGTTATCAGGATATCGCTAAAGCCGGTGGCGGAATTTTATCAACTGTAAAAGCAACAAGAGCTGCGACACTTGAAGAACTCAAGCATCTAACTGTTAAAAGAATTCAAAATTTCATTAATCAAGGTGTGACGACTTTAGAAATAAAGTCTGGCTATGGACTAGAACTTAAGACAGAAATTAAAATGCTGCAGTCGATTCCGGAAAATAGTCGAATTGATATAGTAAAAACTTTTTTAGGCGCACATGCAAAGCCTGAAGAATTTAAAACTCACGGTGATTATTTAAAAGAGCTAGCTAACAGCTATCTACCTGAGATAAAAAAACTTGGATTAGCAACACGCGCAGATATTTTTATTGAAAATGGTTTTTTTGAAAAAGAAGAATCAAGACAATATCTTATAAATGCTAAGCAACTGGGATTTAAAATTACTATTCACGCTGATCAGCTGAGTCTCTCGGGTGGAACCGAAGTGGGTTGTGATTTGGAAGCGCTTAGCACGGATCACTGCATTCAAGTTAGCGATGTTGAAATAAAAAAATTGACCCAATCAAAAACGGTTGCGGTTCTTTTGCCCGCTGCGGATCTTTATTTAAAATGTTCTTATCCACCTGCTCGAAAGATGTTAGATGCCGGAGTCAAAGTTGCGCTCGCAACAGATTTTAATCCTGGCACAAGCCCAACTCAGGATTTGGGATTAGTCGGAATGCTTGCACGTCGTGAAATGAAAATGACTTTAGATGAAGTGGTAAAAGCTTACACAATCAATGCGGCACATGCGCTGGGATTAGAAAAAGAAGTTGGCTCACTTGATATCGGGAAAAAAGCTGACTTCACAGTTTGGGACTGTGATGAAAATGAACTTTTTCTTGAAGTGGGCGGCATGAAACCTGTTCATGTTTATAAAGCGGGTATTCGCTTGTGATTTCACTCACAATAAATTCCTAAAAACTCGCGGAGATTTAAATTTATTTATTAACTAATTCTTAATGGATTGGTGTCTGACTTCTCGTGTAGTCCAACAGTGATCTATAATGCAAGGCGCTAGGAAATGTAAGAATCTTAAAAAATGAATTGATTGATAGGTTCGAGCCTTACTAGGCTGAAGCCAACTGAGCAATATGTGCTTTAGAGGGGATTCCGGACATGAAGTCATCATACTCACAACTTATGCAAACACAGTATTTTCATCCTGCGTTTAATTCGGCCATATATGATGGCCCACTTCGCCTCTACTTTGCCCAATTTCACGAATCTTTGGCACTTAAGCTATACTTTATGGCACAGCAAAAACTTCAAAATGTGTGGGAAGAAGCAAAAGATATCTCGCGAAAAACCGGTTCTACAGTCCTTGTTCTTATTTACCCTTCTGTTGAATTTTTTGATCAAACTTTCGCTCAAGCGCAGCATCCTCATAAAAGATTTGCGATTGACCAGTTCGAACAAGACTTACTTCTAGGGGTTCGCGGTCCAATTGAAGATGATGAACTTGAACCTTTCCTGGTGGTGTTAGAAAATGAGATGAGAAAGTGGATCAAATCTCATGACTCAAAAATCGCCGGCCCCATCGAACTGGGATAATTCTTTGACTCGCTCACCGATGAAACATCGTTTTAAAAATCGTTCCGGTCAGGTCGTTATCGAATACATTCTCCTTCTTGTTTTAGTCACCGGTCTTGGTGCAGTTATCGTAAAAGGCTTGGTTTCCCGAAGTGGCGATGAACCAGGTCTTCTCGTCGCTAAATGGCATAGCATCATCAAGACAATTGCCGAAGACAATCCAGAAGAGTAAATATGAATCCATGGAAAAAGAAACAATCGTACTTGCTGGCGGATGCTTTTGGGGCGTTGAAGAACTTTTAAGAAAGATTCCCGGAGTCTTAATCACGGACGTTGGCTACAGCGGCGGCGAAGACGAAAACGCAAATTACAATATTGTTAAAACTGGAAAATCAGGTCACGCTGAGGCCGTTCGAATTGAATTCGATCCTTCAAAAGTCAGCTTCGAACAAATCCTAGAACATTTTTTTAAACTCCACGATCCGACAACAAAAAATCAACA
>JAYTJV010000014.1:0-53236 GCA_043730825.1 Pseudobdellovibrionaceae bacterium | reverse complement strand
AAAGTTATAAAAACCGGCATGTTTACAATGGGTTCGCATGTTGCGGAATACGAAAAGAAATTCGCACAATATTTAGGGTCTAAATATTGTGTCATGTGCAGTTCGGGTTCGACGGCTAATCTTTTAATGGTTGCTGCCTTGTTTTACAGAAAAGATAATCCACTTCAGCGCGGCGATGAAGTTATCGTGCCCGCAGTTTCATGGAGCACAACATATTATCCACTTCACCAATATGGCCTGAAACTTAAGTTTGTTGATATCGATGTAAAAACCTTAAATTACGATCTCGAGGCGCTCAAAACAGCCGTAACAGATAAAACCAAAGTCATAATGGTCGTAAATCTTTTAGGAAATCCAAATCATTTTACAACAATTAAAGAGACTGTAAAAAACCGAAAAATTGATATTATAGAAGATAATTGTGAATCACTGGGCGCAACTTTTGATGGTCGCCAAGCGGGTACATTTGGATTAATGGGAACTTACAGTAGTTTCTTTAGCCACCATATTTCAACAATGGAAGGTGGAATTGTCACAACTGATAATGAAGAAATTTACCACATTCTTCTATGCCTTAGGGCCCATGGTTGGACCAGAAATTTACCAAAAGAAAATCACGTTACAGGAACAAAAAGTGATAATGCATTTGAAGAATCCTTCAAATTTGTTTTACCAGGTTATAATGTAAGACCACTGGAGATGAGCGGTGCTATTGGACTTGAGCAAGTTAAAAAACTGCCCCAGTTCATCAAGGTTAGACGGCAGAACGCTGAAGTATTCCAAGAATTATTTAATAATCACAAAGACTTTTACATTCAAGAAGAGATAGGTAAAAGCAGTTGGTTTGGATTTAGTTTTGTACTGAAGCCTGAATTCAAAGTAGATCGGTTAAAGTTAATTGATCATTTAACTAACGCTGGAGTTGAATGCCGTCCGATTGTAGCAGGAAATTTTGCCAAGAACGCCGTCATGAAGTGGTTTGATAAAGAAATTCACGGAGAACTAAAAAACGCAGACCGAATTGATCAACACGGATTTTTTATCGGGAATCACCAAGTGGATATGTCGGTACAAATTAAAAAGCTAAAAGATGTTTTCGCCCAGGGCCTAGATAAAGCAAGGTCTTAATGCACATTCTATATGTGGATCTTCAGTATGAATATGGAATGAAACATAGAGGGCCTAATGTCATAGGAGACCGGGGTTTTAAGCGTGTGTTCGAACGCCTTGGCCATCAAGTTTCCACTTTCTACTACGACGATTTACTAAACGATATTCCAAAACTTCAAACCGAACTTTTACATCGCGCGGAACAGATCAAGCCCGACTTAATATACTTTATTTTATTCGCTGACCAATTTCAGTTTGAAACCTTAGATAAGCTTAAACAAAATGCCATTACCGTAAATTGGTTTGGCGACGATCAATGGAGATTTGATTCCTTCACTAAGAAGTACGCACCGCACTTTTCTTGGAGCGTAACAACGGATTCTTTTGCTTTAGAAAAGTATAAGAAAGCAGGCCTTAAGAATGTTCACTTAAGCCAGTGGGCTGCTGTTGACGATGACATTATCATTCCAACTAAAATTGACTACCAATACGATGTTAGCTTTGTCGGCGCATCACAGTCTTTTAGGAGATGGTTTGTTGCAGAGCTTAAATCTAGAGGAATCAAGATAGAGGCTTTTGGATTTAATTGGCCCAACGGAACTTTAAGCCACGAGAAAATGATCGAAACTTTTCAAAAATCTAAAATTAATCTGAATCTGTCAAATAGTGTAAGTTTTGATTTAAGGTATTTGAAACACAATATTAAAAATCCCATTGTGGCATGGCGTTCGCCTAAGACATCAAGTCAAATCAAAGCAAGGAACTTTGAAATCCCATATCACGGCGGTTTTCAGTTAACCGAGTACGTGCCCGGTTTAGACCTCTATTTTAACGTTGGCAAAGAAGTCGCATGTTACAAAGATATTGATGAAGCTGAGCTTTTAATTCGTCACTACCTTGAAAACGATAAACTTCGGGAAGATCAAAAAAACTTAAGTGTTCAAGTCGCACGGAATAACCACACCTACTTTCATAGGCATAAAGAATTTTTTGAAAAAATAAAATGAAAAATGCGACCCTTGTGGTATCCCCACCTTACATGAAAGATGAGATTTTCAAAAAAAATTCTCCGCTGAATAGAGATGATTGTTTAGAGTTTTTCCATATTTTAAAAGAGGAACTAAGCCGTAAAGGTTACGAGCTAAGAACCCAAGATTTGAATAAAATCGAAGAAGCGGATCTCATCATTTATAATGATATGCCCCAAAAGCTTCCTGCCGCCCATGAGATTCAAAAGTCAGTTCTTTTAATCTTTGAAAGCGAATTGATAAGGCCAGATAATTGGGAACTAAATAATCACGCACATTTTGCAAAGATTATGACTTGGCATAACGATTACGTTGATAATAAGAAATACTTTAAATTTAATTTCACGCACTCAGGCACTACTCAGTTTCTGAAATTTCACGAAAAAAACAATCTATTAACGTTAATCGCGGGCAATCATAGCAACAAACATCCTTTCGAGCTTTACTCTAAAAGGCTCGAGGCAATTAAGTTTTATGAAAAAAAGCATGCTGAAATGTTTGATTTTTACGGTATAGGCTGGGACATCTACACTTTTAAGGGTCCCAAATTATGGCGAGCGTTCAATAAAATTCCTTTTTTGCGTCAAGCTTTGGGAACAAAATGGAAAAACTATAAAGGCAAGGTTGCCTCAAAAACAGCGACGTTTAAAAACTACAAATTTTCAATTTGCTTTGAAAACGCGCATAGCATACCGGGCTATATAACGGAAAAAATATTCGATTCATTAATTGCGGGCTGTATTCCGGTCTATTGGGGTGCACCGAATATTACCGATTATGTGCCCGAAAAATGCTTTATTGATTTTAGAAAATTTAAAGATTTTGAAAAACTTCATGCATATTTAACTGGCATGAGCGCAGAAGAATATAACTCGAGACTGCTTGATATTGAAAGTTATCTGAAGAGTGATTTGTATGAGCAGTTCAAGCCCCAGGGGTGTGTAACGAAAATTACTGATGTGATTGAATGATTAAAAAAGATCTTTTAATTTTAGGATTTGGCAGATTTTTCCAAGCGGGAATTGCGCTTGTTTCTTTAAGGGTTATGACAACCTATCTGCCCAAAAGCGAAGTTGGATATACGTATTTAATCTTTGCGATAGCAGCTTATTTTGGTCTGGTGTTTATCAATCCCGTAGGCATGTATTTCAATCGACACATACATGAACTTCAAAAAAAGTTTGAACTTAGCTCATTTTTGAAGGCTTTGAATATCTACTTTTTTGGGATCGGCGCCTTATCAATTCCGATTGTGTTCTTTCTTCAAAAAGTTTTACACATTGGATCTAATGTTTCGCTTTTTCAATTAGTATCGTTAATTTTTATCATGGTTTATTGCTCTACTTGGTTTCAAACTTTGTGCCCCTCGCTGAACATGTTAGAAAAAAGAAAACACTTTATTGTTATTAATAATATAGCTGCGGGTCTGGGCCTTTTGTTTTCAGTTGTAGGAATTTACCTATTTCAAAAATCAGCTATTATTTGGGTCCTTGGAGGAATACTAGGACAAGTCATTGGTGCCGGAATCTCGTTTTACTATTTAAAGAAGTTTTTTATGGAAAAACAGAATTCACTTAAATTTTCTGGGAAAATACTCTTCAAGCGCGATGTTTGGCTTTTCTGCTTTCCAGTTGCTATAGCAACTTTACTCATGTGGTTTCAATCGCAATCTTACCGACTGGTCGTAGAAAAGCTAATGGGAGCTGAGATATTAGCAAGCTTAGGCGTCGGACTAGGAATAGCAGCAAGCCTATCAGGAATTATAGAGTCTATAGTCACTCAGTATTATTATCCCCAGTATTATTCAAAAATCTCGACGTCTACTCCATTAGAACGAGCGGGTGCTTGGGAAATATTATTTAAAAACTCTCTGATCATTTATACTTTGATGGCGGCAACTATCATTTGCTGTGCAAGACCAATTCTTAACATTTTAGTCAGCAAAGAGTATCATGACTTAGCTCCTATTTTGGTTTTGGGTGTCATTGTCGAGCTGCTGCGGATTTTAACAAACGTCGTTTACGCGGTTTCTCACTCCGAGCTAAAAACTAAAGAGTCAATCCTCCCTTACGGCGTAGGTGCCATAGTTGCTTTTGCGGGGAGTATTTTTGTCATTAGTTTTTTGAAGGAAAGAATGAGCAGTTATCTACCTTTTGTATTAATTCTCTCAACGGGAATTTGCTTTTTAGTTATGTTTATAAAAATGAATCGACTTCTTCCGCTCTATGTATCACGGAATAGCTTGGTTAAGGCGACGTTGCCATCATTGCCGTTAATAGCGGGATATTTTTTGACCCGAAACATTGCTTCATTTTCTGAATCTTTGATAGTTTGTGTTTTGGCGGGTCTTTACGCAGCACTCATCTTGTGGAGCCTAAGGAAAAATTTTTCAGAATTAAAAACTTCTTAAAAAAATTTATTTTGAATTCAAAATAGTCTGCATGAAACGAAGTGGCCTGCGCAAAGCTAGACAAAGTAGATGTTTAACGAATACTTTTGATGACTTTGCCATCGGAAAAACTTTCTTGTTTGTAATTAGAAAGCGCAGCCAGGCTAAAAGGCTTTGTATCTTGAAAGTGTCTAAATCATCTTTGGTTATCGCGGTCTGACTTCTTAAAAAACGACACAAGCTAAAAATGGCTTTTATGTCGTAAAATCCAGAATCATTATTGCCATGGATGCGGTAATTCATCAGAGGTTCTGCCAACCAGAGAATTGGACCTTGTTTTGCAATCTTCATGAGTAAGCTTACATCCGCGTGCTTACGCCCTTCTTTGTATAGGAAACTAGTGACCTTTAAATAGTTGGAACGATAAAGGTAAGCTGGGAACGGAGCTACCTCCATTGGAAATTTGATGTATTGTTTGGCCAATTCCTCGGAATCTTTTATTAGAAAATCCGTAACTAAATACCGATTAAAAATATTTTGGTATTGTCCATCCTTATTAACCACGTTTGCATTGCAAGATACCGCAGCTATTACAGGGTTCGAATTCAATGCCTCTACCATCTTTTCCAAAGCATGAGGCAGTAAAATATCGTCATCGTGAAATAGCATGGCAAATTGGCCCGTTACTTCGGAAAGAATTTGATTTAGGTGTCCAAACACGCTTTGAGGAGGGTTGCGCCGAATGTATTTATAATCTGAATCGCCGAATTCTTTTAGCAGGAAATTTTTCGTTTCCTCGTTTGTAGAATTATCTGATACTACCAGCTCGATATTTTTATAAGTCTGTTTTAATACCGAACGAATAGCATGAGACAAAAACTCAGGTCGATTTCGCGTTAAAATAAAAACCTGAACCCGTGGCGATTCGATCATTTATTTCGTAAGACTTTCCAGTTGCTCTAGCATGTAATCCATTCTTTGCTTGTCTAACACCGGGTGAACCCCAATCCAAAACAGCTTATTCATAACCCTGTCTGTAGCGTCTAAAGATCCATGGATTCTAAAGTTTGCATTTTTATAAGCCGGTTGTTTCGTTAGGTTGCCTGCGAACAATAAGCGAGTTCCTACTTTTTTATCTTCGAGCGTAGAAACGACTTTCTCGCGATTTAATTGGTCATGACAGTAAAGAGGAAAACCAAACCAACTTGGATTAGTTCCAGGTGTTGGTTCAACTGGTGTAAAATGCTCTCTTAATTTTGGAGAAGATTTGATTCCATTATATAGGTACTGCCAATTATTTCGGCGAGTTTGAATAAAATCTTGAGCCTTCTTAAGCTGAGAAATTCCAATCGCTGCCTGCATATCGGTAACCTTCAAGTTGTAACCAACATGAGAATAGGTATATTTATGATCATATCCATCAGGCAGATCACCCAATTTCCAACCAAAGCGTTTATTACATGTATTGTCTTTACCGGACTCACACCAGCAGTCACGACCCCAATCGCGAAAACTTTCCGCAATCTTTCTAAATCGGCCGTCCCGAGACATGACAGCGCCGCCTTCGCCCATTGTAATATGGTGGGCCGGATAAAAGCTGCAAGTTGCGTAGTCACCGTAGCTTCCAACGTACTGATCGCCAATTTGTGCACCTAAGGCATCACAGCAATCTTCAACGAGAAATAATCCTTCTTTTTTACAGAATTCCGCTAACACATCAGCGCGGTATGGATTTCCCAGTGAATGCGCCAAGACAACTGCGCGAGTTTTGGCGGTCTTAGCGGCCATCACAGCTTCAGGTAAAGCATTAATTGTTTTTGGATCAACATCGATAAACACAGGAACCCAACCGTTTTGAATAATTGGATTAACTGTTGTCGGAAAGCCTGCCGCCACAGTGATAACTTCATCACCCGGCTGAAGAGGTTTAAAGCCATATTTAGCCAAATCCGGGGACCCTAGCGAAGAAATAGCAACAAGGTTTGCACTCGATCCGCTATTAACGAGTAAAGAATTTGAAGTTTTACCAAAGTAAGCACTGAACTGGGATTCAAAATCCCGTGCATAGCGGCCTGCTGTAAGCCACATGTCCAGGGAGGCATCTATAAGATGCGCGAGATCTTCTTCATCAACTTTTTTTGCCGTCACGGGGATATAGGTTTCACCCGGAATAAAAGGTTTGGGCTGGTTGTTCTTTTTGAAAAACTCGCGAGCTGCGTTCAGTATTTCAAGACGTGAACTAGAATCAGAAGATAGCATGTGGACCTCGTTTAAAACTCTTATCAAAATTGAATTAGGAAGTAAAACCAGAAACCCGTGTTAAAAAGCTGATTATCCAATGAATTCGACTACAGCAGTTTTTCTTTTAGATCTTGCATCAAGGACGCCTTATCTAGCTTATGATAGCGAATGGCATATTCGTAGCTCCCAACTCCGTCAGTGAAGCTTTTTGTAATTCCATATTTAATGAGACGGACGGGCAATTGGTGATTTAAAATAACATCACCGATAATAGAGCCAAGACCACCGTGAACAGAATGCTCTTCAAGCGTAATAATAGTTTTAAATTTTATAAGCTCGCTTACAAGAAGCGACTCATCATAAAAGCTTAGAACTGGGCAAGAATAAGTAGAGTGACCCATCTCTTTTGAGATTTCCATGGCAGTACTTACCATCGAGCCTGTCGCAAAAAAAGCAGCCGTTGTGGTGCCTTTGAAAGCGGACAGCGCCGGCCCGAGCTTTACAGGCGACCCTTCTTCGTGAACTCGGGGTTTATCTGACTTTCCAATTCGAATATAACAAGGCCGATTTTCCTTATTCGCATCTTCAAGACATAAAGCAATTTCAGTGGCGTCTGCAGGTGAATATATTTTTATAGGGAGGGGTTTCAAGCATGCAATATCTTCTGTGCACTGATGACTTACCCCAAGTGTTGTATAAACAGTACCGGCACCATCTCCCAAAATAACCACAGGTAAACCTTCATAGCAGATACTTAATTTAATAAACTCTAGAACTCTGAGGGGAAGAAAAGCCGAAAGACCGTAGATAAAGACCTTTTTGCCAGTTTTTGCCAAGCCGGCTGCACAGCCTACCATTGCCTGTTCAGTAACGCCCACGTTGATAAACTTCTCAGGAGCTTCAATGCGAAGCTTATCAAAAAGAGCATAGCCGTGGTCGCCTGTGAGGACGTAAAAATCGTTACGAGTTTTTGCTTCGTGAGCTAAAAAGTTAGAGATGGCGTTTCTCATCGGCTGACTTCTTCCATGGCCATCTTGAAAGTGTCTTCAGTTAAGCGGGTATAGTGCCAAATGTTGTCGTTCTCCATAAAAGAGACACCTTTGCCTTTTACTGTTCGAGCGACAAGAGCACGAGGCTTATTTGAATCCAAATTAATTAATTCAGTTAAAGTTTTCTCTAGCGCATAGACATCATGGCCATTGCATTCACGGGTTTCAAAATTAAAGGCGCTCAACTTTTCAGCCAAGGGATCAAGACTAAGAATAGTTTCACAACGGCCCATGGCCTGGAAGTCGTTCGCATCAACAATAAGAATAAAATTCTTTAGCTTCTGGTGGGCGCAAATCAACATGGATTCCCATGTGCTACCTTCGTTTATTTCTCCATCTCCAACTATGCAAAAAACTTTGGAAGAGGAACCGTCTAGTTTTTTTCCTAAAGCAATACCAGTTGCAACGGTGATACCTTGACCAAGCGAACCCCCAGATACTTCTACCCCGGGTACATGAACTTCAGAAAGACCGGGCAGGCGGGACCCATCTGAAAAGTAGTTTTTAATTTCTCGATCTTTGATAAGGCCAAGTTCATGTAGAGCTGCGTAGAGGGCCATCACCCCATGCCCTTTGCTTAGACAAACATAGTCCCGATCGGGATCCTTGGTTTTAATCTTATCGCCGTCTACAAATCGTGAGTATAAGACATGCATAATTTCGATTAATGAAAATGCACAGGCTACATGTACGGAATTTCCGTTATAGGCCATTTGCAAAACTGATTTGCGTAAATTGCTAGGAAGAAATTGCGAAGAGCGGTCAAGTTCTGGGGCTAATGCCATAGACCGCAAAGATACCGCGCCAAAGGGTCTTGGGTCAATTGTAGGACAAAATAAAGCGAGTGTTCATTTGAAATGATAACTTTGATTCTTAGATTAACTACTTAGAGTCAAGTTGATCCGGAATTCTATTTCTAGCTTGTAATATACGGGAGGTTTTTCCTTAGCAAAGCATCAGAGATTGAAGAAGCAATTCATCTAAAGTGAAAAATAGGACCGCGACCTCTTGCGTTGCCAGCGTTTCGGGAAAAAAGTTTATAACATCAAGCAACACGTTGTTTTTTTGGCAACTGAATTAAATTTCAATACTATCTTGAGACGCGGCACTGAGTGAATTACAAGGAATGATTATGAAAGTTGTATTGTTAGCGGGCGGACATGGCACCCGCATAAGCGAAGAAAGTCATCTAAAGCCAAAACCTATGATTGAAATTGGGGGAAGGCCGCTACTTTGGCATATCATGAAGATATACTCCCACTACGGTTTAAATGAGTTTGTAATTTGCTGTGGGTATAAGGGTTACGTCATTAAAGAGTACTTTGCGAACTATTTCCTGCACCAATGTGATGTCACCTTTGATATGCGCCAAAATAAAATGGAAGTTCATCAAAATGGCTCCGAACCTTGGAAAGTAACGCTAGTTGATACTGGGGAAGAGACACTAACGGGCGGTCGCGTAAAGCGAATCGAGCGCTATATAGAAGAGGAGACTTTTTGCCTCACTTATGGCGATGGAGTTTCAAACATCAATATCACTGAACTTTTAAAATTTCACGAGGCTCATGGAAAGCTGGCGACAGTTACCGCAACACAAGCGCCAGGACGATTCGGTAGTTTAAATTTGGAAGGAACGGCTGTTAGAAATTTCAAAGAAAAACCAGTTGGTGATGGAAATTGGATCAACGGGGGTTTTTTCATATTGAATAAAAAAATATTTAATCTTTTAAAGGGTGATCAGACTGTTTGGGAAAAAGAGCCACTTGAAAAGTTAGCTGAAACTGAAAATTTACAGGCGTTTTTTCATAGCGGGTTTTGGCAACCTATGGACACCCTTCGAGATAAAAACTATTTAGAAAGTTTATGGAAAGATGGAAAGGCGCCATGGAAGGTGTGGTAAGCTCTTTTTGGAAAAATAAGAAAGTTTTTCTAACAGGTCATACCGGCTTCAAAGGTTCATGGATGTCATTATGGCTTTTGAAAATGGGAGCCCAAGTTACTGGGTATTCGTTGGCGCCAAATACAAATCCCGCTTTATACGATCTTGTTGGATTAAGTAAAGAAATGAAATCTTATGAAGGCGATATCGGAAACTATCAAAAGCTAGAAAATGCCGTCCGCGAATCAAACCCTGATATAGTAATTCATATGGCAGCTCAAGCTTTAGTAAGAGCTTCATATGTTAATCCCATTGAAACATATCAAACGAACGTCATGGGGACAGTTCATATCTTGGAGTCGGTTCGCAAGGCCGGAGCAAATGTCCAAGCACTTGTTAATGTAACAACCGATAAGTGTTATGAGAACCTAGAATCGACTTGGGCATATAAAGAAAATGATCGCTTAGGTGGATACGATCCGTACAGTAGTTCAAAAGCCTGTTCTGAACTTGTTACCTCAGCGTTTCGTCAATCCTACTTCAATCCCAAAGATTTTGAAAAACATGGAGTAGGTATCGCGACAGCAAGAGCGGGAAACGTCATCGGCGGCGGAGATTGGTCTGAAGACCGACTTCTTCCTGATATTTTCCGTGCTTTAAGTCAAAACAACCAAATCGTTATACGAAATCCTAAATCCACCCGACCTTGGCAACATGTTTTAGAGCCTTTAAGTGGCTACTTTTTGCTCTTGCAAAAAATTTTCGAAGATAAACAAAAATATTCTGAAGCTTTTAATTTTGGTCCGGATTTAGGCGACACGCAGAATGTCGAAACGATTGTTAAGCAGATTATTAAACTCTGGGGTCCAGAGGCGAAATACACGATTACTGCGGCAACGGGTCCCTACGAAGCGCAGCTTTTAACTTTAGACTGCTCGAATGCTCGTAATAAGTTAGGCTGGAAGCCGAGATGGGCATTGAGCGAAACCTTGCCCGGTATCGTTGATTGGTATCGAAAGGTTTATGATGAGCCTACTCAAGCCCGGAGCATAACTCTCGAGCAAATCGAACAATATGAAAAAAGTGTTTGAATTTTTTATTTAAAAAACTCAATTTTTGGGAATTAATGTTTCTGAAAAAGAGTTTAAAAAAATCTGATTCTCTAAAGAATTTTTTTGTAATATTCAGCAGTTAATTTGATAGCTGGAGCAAGGGGGGTCCAAGCCTCTAAGCCTAATTCTTTTCTCGCAAGATCTATTTTGGGAACATAGCGAGAAATTTTTTTTTGAGGATCTGAACTTTGCGCAACTCTAACTTCAAGTTTGGGATTCACGACTTTTTGAACTTCATTCGCAAGGCTCAAAATATTAAGATCTTGATCAGAGCCAACATTGTAGGGAATGTGGTTTTTTCCGTGGGCCAAAATTTTAATTAGCCAAAAAACAAGATCGTCCGAGTACAAGTATGATCTGAAGGGTGAGCCATCGCCGCCGACCATAATGTGATTGCCCTTAACTGCATCGCGTATAAAATTACCAATAGCGAAAGTGCCATGGGGATCAAGAAAAGGTCCGACAAAGGCAAAACAACGAGCGATCTTGTGCTCAAAGCCATACTTTTGGCTATAAAGATTGCCAAGAAGTTCGGCATAGCGCTTCCCTTCGCCGTAGGCTGACAATAAATTATTTGTCTCCGGTGCACCCAAGTAACCTTCTGGAATATGGGTCATCTCTGTTGGCTGGGTTCCATAAGCTGCGCCAGAGCTTGTCAGCAAGACCTTCTGGGCTTTGCATTTTACGGCCATATCTAAAACACGTCGGGTACCCGTCGTTACAATATCAAACATTTCAAGTGGTGACGTGATGTTGAGAGTCGCATTTGCAGGTGCTGCCAGATGTAAGACAAAATCAAAAATTTCACTCGGAAAACAAAAATCAAGCAAATCGCCCTTCAGGAAAGACAATTTTGGAATTTGGACCAAGTTTGGGTTTTTCCGTTTGAAGTCATCTGGGTCGCGGCTCAGCAAGGTAATTTTTAGGTTAAGGTCATACTGATCGGTAAATGATTTTAAAACAGAAAGAATAGACTTTCCAAAAAACCCTGTTCCTCCTGTTATAAAGATTCTTTTGTTTCTCAAGATCTCTTGAATTTCACTTAGGCTATTACTTGGTATTTCTTGCGAGATTAAATGTTTCATAGGATAGAGTTCATATTAGCCCAATAGTAAATAAGTTCAAAGAGAGAAGTGATATTTAAGTCTCCTAAGATGAGCAAGGCTGATGAAGGGCCAAAAGACTAGACACTACAAAATTAAACAGCAATACTAGCACAGCCAAGAAGTAAAAAAACTAAAGTAAGACACATAAAAACAACTAGATATCCGGAACCTATGAAGAAAATAAGTATAGTGACCCCTTGTTATAACGAAGAACAAAATGTCGAGAAACTTTATAATAAGGTAAAGGCAGAATTTGAAGTCAATCTAGCTAACTATACATTCGAACATATTTTTATTGATAATGACTCGGAAGATTCTACTTTTGAAATTTTAAAACGATTAGCTTCGCAGGATTCGCGGGTTAAAGTTATCATGAATTCACGGAATTTCGGCCACATTAGATCACCTTTTCATGGTTTGCTGCAGGCAACGGGGGATGCAGTGATGCTGTTAGTTGCAGATCTTCAAGACCCACCAGAGCTTATTCCACAGTTCGTAAAGGAATGGGAACGGGGATATAAAATTGTCGCTGGTTGTAAAACTACTTCTGAAGAATCTAAAATCTTCTTCGCAATACGGAAACTTTATTATAGGATTTTAGCTTCTTTATCTGAAGTAGAGATTATTCAGAACTTTATGGGGTTCGGACTTTACGATCAATCAATTATTCAGGTACTGAGATCGTTCAAAGATCCCTATCCATTCTTTCGTGGATTGATATGCGAAGTAGGTTTTGAAAAGAAAATTATTAATTATGTTCAGCACACTAGAAAACGCGGCCTTACAAAGAATAATTTCTACACGCTTTATGATATTGGAATTCTGGGCATCACAAGCCACTCTAAAAAACCTCTAAGACTTGCGATTCTTTTCAGCGTAGCTTTGGGATTTACGAGTTTGCTAATTTCTATATTCTATTTGATATATAAGTTAGTTTATTGGAACGAATTTACTTTAGGTATGGCACCGGTAGTCCTAGGGCTATTCTTTTTTAGCTCAGTCCAATTGTTTTTCTTAGGAATTATTGGGGAATATATTGGCAATATATATGTTAAAGTAATGGACCGACCTATCGTCATAGAGAAAGAAAGAATAAATTTTTGAAACTCGTAAGCAGATTCAAAATTCCTATTTACATGCTGCTGCTCGCGTATATTGCCGTTCTTTTTGCTAAACATGTGTTAAAGCAAAAATACATTGGCTGGGACACATTCGATGTTCATACAGTCAGATTTACGTTTTTATCAGACAGTTTAAAATCCGGATATTTTGCTCTCTGGAATCCATTCACGCTCTCGGGTGAGCCCCTATATCCCAACTTATTCGCAGCGACTCTATTTAATCCACTCGACTTAATTTTCTTACTTTTAAGTTTATTCATCGATCCGGTTTATGTTGTAGACCTTTCTGTTTTATTTTGTATTTGGATCGGCGGGATCGGATTTTATAAACTTTTTGACAGCCATGAAAAACCTAATCCGTCGCTATTTCATTTTGTACTATCGGCCATTTTCGTAGCTATATTATTTGCGCCAATCGTTGGACAACTTCCCTTTGTATGCTCACTTGCGGCATTACCCTGGTTTTTAGTCTATATAAATACTTTAAGAGACGATCCAAATTTTCCAATAGGTAAGACAATTTTTTATGGATTTTTGATTTCAGTTTTATTTGCACGGGGTTATTTTTATTTTAACGCCTGTATAGGATTGTTTTATATTTTATATGCACTTATCAACTTTCAGAAGTTAAAAAACAAATTCACGCGCAATTTAGGACATATAGTTCTGTTTGGGATTACTTCGATAGCACTCTACATTGTTCTGAATATTGACGGTTTAATTCAGTTAGGCGAAATGTATGCAGGTTTAAATGGTAATCTTGTAGTGCCAGAGCCGCGTATACGACCAATTAAATCGGATATTTTTTACTACCATTCAAGTGCACAAGAGGCAGCGCTAGTCTTTTTATGGCCGGGATTCGTAAAAATTATTACCTGGACAAGCGGAATGATGCACGCGATTCCGCTTCTGATTGCCTCAATTTTATTAATACGGCGCAAGCACTTCAGAAGTCCACTTTTCTTAATAGCCTTTGCTTTAATCTTGTACGGATTTTTTACTTCTTATGGGTCTTATTTCGCTATTTTTATAAACAAGTTTATTCCAATTCTAAATTCCAATCGCTGGTCTTTTACCAACCTGTACTTTGCTGAAATGGGATCTTTGATTTTGATCGGCGTAACGCTTAAAGATTATTTTGAAAATCAGAAGCGCCCGCCCTCATTTCTGATTAAAACAACATTTCTCTGGCTGCTTTTCTTGATTAATTTAATAGTGATGAAAGATAAAATAAGGCACCAGTACAAATATTCTAATTTAAAAAATGACGTACATTTTTACGCTCGCCCCACTTCAGTTGAAATAATCAAAAACGAAAGAAGTTTAGGAAACTCTAGCGACTTTCTTTATAGCGATCTTCGGTGGTTGGCCCAAAAAGAACCTTTTACTCACGGCTATCTTAATACAGTTCATTTTTTATATTGGTATATGAAAGATGCAGAGTTTCTTAAGCAGATAGTGCAATTTTCATCCAGTTACAGAATCGAAAAGGAGCCGCAGCTAAAATTCGAGCGCGATAACGACTTAGTCGATTTCAAAATTAAGCAAATAGATTTTTCAGGCAAAAATTATATTGTGTTGAACAAGGACCCGAAAATTACTTCCCGACAAGCGACCCCCTATCAGATACAAGATTTATTGATCACTCCAAATAAAGCTAAATTTAAAATAAATGTTGAAGGGCCAGGGATGTTTAGCTTTTTCAATCAGTGGGCGCCAGGCTGGCACGTTACCATCAATGGCAAAGATGCAGAGTTATATAAGACAAATTTAGTTTTCATGGGCGTCACCCTTCCACAAAAAGGTGTTTATGACATCTTATTTACGTATGAACCGAAAACAATAGCCATGGTGATAATCTTCAATTTAATTTTAATCGGGTATGTTATAAGCTTTTTTCTTAGGCTGCTCTATTGTAAGGTTAGGCATTAAAGCCTTTAAAAAAAATATTTCGCTAAAAATGTCAAATCTCTAGCTTTATAAGTCATAATCGATTTGCCATTTTTCAAACCTGTAGTAGCGCTTTGTAGTCTTTTGGGGTAGCTGCAACTCTTATCATGTCTGTGAAGCTAACTTGTTTGCTCTTCTGTAATCCCCCATCTCTTTCGGCGACACCAGCATTGTCACCTTTTTGTAACTTAAGAATTTTAACTTTATTAAACACGGAAGCTTCAGATGACCGATTCGACTTAATCTCCTACGCCAATGCTATTTTCTCGAAAAATACTAATGAGTCCGACGTTGATGGCGCAAATCTTCTAGAAAACGAATAAATGCTGGTGCGATCAGCTTAGCTCCGACGACATTGACATATGATCCGTCCGAATAAAGTGGCCGTCTATCCCGCGCAGCCCAACAATATTGCATCGGGACTTGGCCTTTTATTCTCGGTTGCGGGGATTTACCTGTTTCAAAAATCAGCCATAATATGGGTTCTAGGTGGTATTTTAGGACATATCCTAGGTGCCATTAGAATAGCAGCTTGTGCTCAATTAACCATCTTCTTCCCAAAAACCCCTGGCTCGAATAGGTTTTTGAAACCTAATGAAGGAGAGGTGTTATGCGAAATGCGGGTATATCTAATTCCGTCTGCCTGATATTAGGAAAATCATATGAAATAGTAAATAAGAAGAATGACAAAAGAATTGACCTCCATTTCAATTAGGATATCAAATATCGCAATGCGCTCCACTTTTGCCCTACTCTGCCTTATTTGCCATCTAATTTTCTCGGTCTTTGGCTTTGGGGGCTGGAATGGAACGACTCCTTACTATGCTTCTTTTTGCGTTTCTTTTGGAACACTTCTGTTTTTTTCTATACGAAGTCAGAATTCGCCTGGCGTTATGTTTTTTGGTATTTTCTTATGGCTTGGATTTTTTGTAAAAATAGTCGCCCATTTGATAATTAAATACCCTTTTTTAGAGCCTACTGGCTTTTTTAATGGCTCAGCGGAGCAGTGGAATAAAGTTGCCCTTGTTTCTAGTGTTGGAGCTTGGGCCTATGTTGTTGCAAATTTAATTGCTTCTTTTTTTAATTTTAAATCCCGAGATAATCTGCTGCAGTTGAAGAAAGCTCAATATTTAAGATTTGTTTCTAAAGATAATTTAACGTTCTATTTATTTTTTATCGCACTTTCCATTTCTATAATAACAGTGGTTAATACTTATTTGGTCATAAATGTAAGTGGGTTAACCGCACAAACAACTTTAATCTGGCCCTTAAATGCAATGATTGGTTGGTCACTTTATTTTGGTTTTTCTATTCTATGTTGTTTGTATTTACATGCGGAATTTTCTTTGAAATTGAACACAAGGAATGGCTTTTTCCTTGCAACTTTTGAAGGTTTGGCAAGCGCCCTTTCGGTTCTAAGTCGTGGCATACTATTATTTCATTTACTTCCCATTTTTTTAATTGAATTTCTCAACCGAAAAGTACTTAACTTGAAATTTAAACATCTCTTTTTTCGCTTTTTACTTTTAATAATTGCAACGTCCTTGCTTGTATTTGTTGTTGATGGGATCCGGCGTCATCTTTTTTATGGGGAAGGCCGTAAGAACTTTACGATCAGCAGTGCATTTATAGCTAGTTCAATATCTAGGGAAGCTCCAAAGGCAGACCGTCATACGGTGATAGATTATCCGCAATCACAATCAGTAGGGTTTAGCTTTTTATTAAATAGAATTTCTAGACTTGTTGTTGATCGATGGGTAGGCGCAGAAGGAGTAATGGCTGTAGTGGCTTATCCCGACAAGAGTTTTGATATGTTAAAAAAATCTCTTATGCGAATACCGAGAATCGGGGAGCTTGATGTATATGAAAAGATTGCCCAATCCTCTTATGTCGCATCTCCCAGTTATAGTTTTGCAACAGCTCCCGGACCATTTGCCCTATTTTATTATTCTGAATCTCTGACTCTCGTTTTTGTGGGAATCATGTTTTTTGTTTTTTTACTTATCCTTGTCGATCGTTACATTAACTTTTTATTTAATAATGCATATTTAACCGCGCTAATGTCTTTTAACGTCAGTCTGATTTTTTCGCAATTTGGCCTTAGCCCTTACCCGCTTCTAATTTCGTCCCTTATGAATGCTATGGGTTTATTGGGCTTTTGGCTTATTTTTAAATTTATCAATAAACGCTTTTACCCAAGATAGGCAGGTAATATTGTGCTTTTAGCTTCTTCGGACATAGGCCAAATCTGGAGTAAATGGCCTACCTTAAAGAAGCTCATAGCCGTTCAACCCATATCGGCAAAAAACACACCTGTAGCGAGGCCGACATAGCCGGTTCCAAAAACTAAAATTTTCATAGGGTCTCCATTAGATAGAAGGTCAGTTTTAAACTAGGACTTACTATGATGTAAGGGGCCCTAAAAACTGACTGGGAGCTTAAAGTGGCGTGGCACGACAGATTTGCGATCATTAATACTATTTTTATCGAGAGCGATCGGCGAACCCTTCTTTTTAACCGGGGGTATTGGATCCCTGGATTCGTTTAACTCCACGGAAGGTAATTTAGAAACACCCTGTTCACAAATTCGCAAAAGATCGCATTTTCATAGTTTAAGAGTATAGGTCGCGATGCTATCAAATCCGGCCTTGTGACTGACTACAATCATAATTAAACTTGAATTAATTTTTTTGAGATACTGAACAATTTCTGCTTCGGTCTCAGCGTCTAGATTTGCAGTAGATTCGTCAAGAAGCAAAAGATCCGGCTTTCTTAAAAGAGCTCGAGCTATTGAAAGCCGTTGTTTTTGTCCCGTTGAAAACGGAAGATCTGTATTTACATGATAGCTTAACTGCGCAGGAAAAGACTTAATGAGTTCATCTAAACTTACTGTACTGAGCAGATCCCAAATCTCTTCATCGGTAACAGTATCCGGTGCAGGATGACCGTAAATTAAATTTTGCCTTAAGTCCCCTGAAATAAAATAAGAATCAGGCCCTACGTAGCCGGTTCTACGCGAAATATCAGCAAAAACTTCTGTCGATAAATGTCCATTTATTCTAACAAAACCGCTTGATGGTTTCAGTAGCCCCACGATCAAAGCTAACAGAGTACTTTTCCCTCTTCCAGATCCCCCTTTTATAAGCAGCAATTCACCTTTTTTTAAATTGAAATTTAAATCTTTAAAAATCGCAGTTTGAGTATCGTAAGAAAAAGACAAATCCGTAACTTGAATATTTTTGATGGCTTCAAAAGAATCATTTTTGCTGCCATTATGAATAGACATGTTTACAAAACTCGGACCTTGACCCAGCATTTTTTCGTAGATTTCCTTTAGCGCTTTAAAAGCAGGAAAGTGCAACTGAACTTCAGTTAAATAATTAGCTAGTTCAGTTGCTGACTGAGTTAGGCGAACCAGAATATAAAAAAATAAGAGCAAGTTTGAAGTCTTAGTTCCGTAGTAATTTAGACTCATGTAAAAAGTTAGAGCAATAACTGATCCACCTAGGAACATAGGCAGAGCACTTCTAATCGCCGTTATTAAATAATAATTTTTAAAATGTTTATCAAAATTACGAAGAGACTCCCGCCCGCGATTAATTTCATCTTGGATTCGACCACTGATTTTTATAAAAAAATTATTTCTAATTCCATCGATGATGACATGTGCTGAGACACTTCTTTCGTGATCAATCATTTTTGCTAACCCGGATAATTTTTTATCATATTTCCGAATATAAACTGCGAAGAAAGCTAGGAAAACTACACTCGTTAAAAACTCTTGAGGGGCAATATATAAGCAATAAGCTGAAAAAAGAGTAACTGTGAGCGTGACAACACAGGCCAAAACGAAATTTTGTAGGAACGCTCCAGACTGAATAGTGGTTTCACTAAACGCTCGCAACAACAGATGGTTTGGCATTGTCGAGCTACTTTTGATTGAATGCTCCAGTAGGAAATTCCGTTTTTCGTTAACAAAGTTTTGGGCAAAAACAACACAATAGTATTGTCGCACTGCCCAGATTGTGCCGCGGACGAAAGTGAATAAAACCAAAAGAGTTGTGGCAACTGGAATTGAGGGCGCAATCCAACTGCTTAGAGCAACACTCGCCGGGTCAATGATGCCCATTGACGCAAGAAATATTTGAATGACAAAGATGAAAGCTATTTCAATCAGAAACCAGCAAAAGCCTAATCCTACGGCGAAAGCGAGAGAGATTGTATTCTCTCGACCTAAAAAGCGAACAAATGCAGGTACTGCATTTTTTAAACCTACCATTTGCTCGATAATGTATATAAAATACGCAACAAATACAATTTTTTTGTTCTCAAGTTCGGGCTACCACTTAACCATTGAAACGAATAAAGACATGAAGACGGAGATTTTAATAACAGGTGGGAATGGATTTTTGGGTAGCCACTTAGTCAGTAGGCTCCTTCAGGATAACTCTGTGTCATTAATTTTAACCCACAGAGAAGCATCTTCCTTTCGCCGCTTGAACCATCTTCCAAATTTTGGAAATGTTAAACTTTACAATCTTGCTAACGTGCCTATAGAAGAAATCTTCGAAAAGCACAAAATTAAGGGGATCATCCACACAGCTACTGAGTATGGCCGACGTAATCCATCGCCATCAAAAATATTAGAAACAAATTTGATTCTACCGATTAAACTCATTGAAGCGGGCATTAATTACGGCCTGGAGGTGTTCATTAATACGGACTCTTATTTTAACAAAGAGAACTTTTCGTATACGAATTTGTTAGACTATTCTTTATCGAAAAAGAGTCTCAACATTTGGCTAAAGCACTTTTCGAAAAAAGTAAAAATTATTAATTTAGTACTCGAACATATTTTTGGTGAAAATGATAATGAGGATAAGTTCGTAGAAAGTATGATCCAAAAAATTGCCATCAGAAAAGAGCCACTTGTTGAGTTGACCTACGGCCATCAAAAGCGTGATTTCATTTACATAGAAGATGTCGTAGAAGCCTATGTTGAAACACTCGGATTCGCGTTTAAAAATAAGTTCAGATTTAAGGCTTTTGAAGTTGGAACTGGTAAAAGTATACAAATTGCGCAATTTGTTCAGCTAATCAAGCAGACTTCGAACAGTCCGACTGAGCTTATCTTTGGCAGGATACCTTATCGTTCGGATGAAATTATGGATTCTTACGCGGACACCTCTGAACTTGAAAACATTGGGTGGTCACCAAAACACAATGTGAACGAGGCCGTCGCCAATATCATCCATGCATATTCGAAAGAAAAAAAAGACAGCAAATGAGCAGCGAATCTATTTTATTATCTGTAGCAATTCCCACCTATAATGGTGGCCAAAGTATCGAAAAGTGCATTTTGAGTTTTATTGATCAGGTTGGTCCAGAATCTGAACTTGTGATATCGGACAATTGCTCAGGCGATAACACCCAACAAATTGCCTTAGACCTACAAAATAGATTTCCTGGAAAGATTCGTTATCATCGAAATTCAGAAAATATCGGAATGGATAGAAATTTTGACAGCGCTGTTAAGATTTCAACTGGTACGTATGTATGGATTTTGTCCGATGATGATATTGTCGTCGATTCGAATGCTATTAAAAAGATTTTGAAAGTCATCAATGGGCGCCCGAACCTAGGGTCCATCTTTGCAAATTACGAAAATCAACTTGTCCCTATCGCACGTGACATTGAAGAGTTAAACGGAGATGAGTATTTCAAGGCCACGCAGTTTAAAAACACACTCATCTCTTCAACAATTGTGAATAAGGAAATTTGGTCGCAGTTAAATCTTTCTTCGTACTATGGAACATATTGGACTCATATCGGATACCTCATCTGTGCGAACTCTAAATTTAAAAGTGCGATTGTTTCCGCAGAGTTGGTTAATCAAATGAAGAACTTAACGACCGAGCGTCGCTGGGGACAGAACGGAACATTCTTTTACGTTGGGCTTGATTTGGCAGACATCTACTCAAAAATGCCTGAGCTGGGATATTCCCAAAAGACTTCGGCGGCGGCACATTTGTACACATTCGACAAACTTTTCTGGAATATAGTACTTGGAAAAGCTTTTGGCCTGAATTTGAAATGGAAAGATATAAAACGCTGCATAGCATTATATGGCAAATACCCGTCTTATTGGTTAATTCATTTTCCGCTGAGCCTTGTTCCTTCTTTCGTTTTTAGTCAGTTACTAAAAGGTGTTCGTCTGATGAAGAAAGCTAAAAAATCATTCTTTTCCGACCTGGCGTAACTAGTCATTTCCTGCTATTTATCAACATGTATTGTCGCCTTATTTTTAATCTAAAGTTGCTATTACAGCGGCGTTGGGGAGTTTTTTTGAAAAAAGCACTCGTAACTGGCATAACAGGCCAAGATGGGGCTTACCTTGCCGAATTTTTACTTATATCATGAAGATATGACGGGCTCTTCGTCCTTTCTCAGAATAATTCAGCAGGTACAACCTGATGAGATTTATAATTTGGCAGAGCAAAGTCACGTTGCGGTCTCCTTTGCGGAGCCAGAGTACACGGCAAATAGTGATGCACTTGGCGCGTTGCGATTGCTTGAAGCGATTCGCATTTTAGGTCTCACCAAAAAAACAAAGTATTATCAGGCTTCTACATCAGAGCTATTCTCAAATAATTCAGATTTCATCATTCAAAAAGAAACAGGTGAAAGTAGCTGGTTTGGATTTAGTTTTGTCATTCGACCTGGATCCCAAATAGATCGAAAGAGTATTATAGATCACCTCGTTAAAAGTGGCGTTGAGTGCAGGCCAATCGTTACGGGTAATTTTGCAAAAAATGGGGTTGTTAAATGGTTTGATTACGAAATTCACCAAGAGCTTCAGTATGCGTAGTAATCAAACCTCCGTAGTTACAATTACTTTCAACAACTATGACGAGCTTCTTGCAACATGCAATTCGATTAACCCAATCAAAGACTTAGTCGAGCACGTCGCTATAAA
This sequence comes from Pseudobdellovibrionaceae bacterium, assembly GCA_043730825.1. Classification (GTDB taxonomy): domain Bacteria; phylum Bdellovibrionota; class Bdellovibrionia; order Bdellovibrionales; family Bdellovibrionaceae. The sequence goes on along the minus strand of JAYTJV010000014.1, from coordinate 31,275 downwards.
CGGAGGCAAATGCGAGCAATCAAAACAGTTCTTGGCTCAAAATCCTGCGATTGTCTCAGCGTCTGAGCAGGATCAGGGAATTGCGGATGCCTTTAATAAAGGAATTCTGAAGTCTACAGGTCAGTATATTATTTTTGTAAATTCCGGAGATTTGCTGATTAATCCGCAATATGTTTTAGAGGCTGAGAAAATTTTTGAGTCTCAAAATGAAGTTGATTTTATTTTTGGAAACTTAGGTTTTCTGCATCCAGAAGCGGGCCGACTCACGTATTTTTTTAAGCCATTTAAAAGATTAAGCTCAGGACAGCCATACTTTTTTCCAACAATGATTTTTCGTCGAACAGTTTTCGAACGACTGGGTCTTTTCAATTTAAATTTTAAAATTGGGATGGATTTCGATTTAATTGTACGCCTCGAGAAATATCATCTCAAAGGGCATTATCTTAACACAAATCCTGTCGTTTTAATGGACGGACATGGAATTTCAAGTCAACAAGAATACAAGTCAATTTTAGAAAATGAAAAAGCCTTAATGGAAAATGGAGTGTACAGTATTCAAGATTTTTACAATTTAATTTTTAGGAAGATAAAATTCTTTGTTAAAAAAACACTTGCAACGTTGCATCTAAAAGAGGCCATACTCAAATACAAGAGACTTAAATACTCGGACAAAAGTAGCTCAAAATAGTTTATGATTAAGAAAATTAAAAAAAGAAGTTTAAATGTAACTGTTTATGTAGAAGTTTATAATGAAGAGCATCGACTAGAATCGTGCCTCAAATGTTTTGAATGGGCCAAAGAGCTGATTGTTTTTGATAAAAACTCAACTGATAGAACCGCAGAAATTGCAAGAAAATATGCAACAAAAGTTGTGATCGTGCCAAAAACAACAGCTTCGGAAAATTGGAGAATTTGGGGTGGGCATCTAATATGTGATTGGACATTATCAATAACGGCCTCAAGTCTTATTCATCCAGGAGTTGTTTTGCAAATCGAAAAGTATATTACAGATCCACAATTCGATTTTGATGTTATCGGACTTCCTTACGGGATGTATGCGTTCGGAATTCGATCAGAACATTCGGCCTGGTTTACAAAAAACAAATTAACTTTAATTCGCAAAAACAAACTCAAGATTTCAGATGAACTTCACAAAGAAATCAGCTTTGCTTCGGATAGAATATTCTTGATTCAAGCGGCACAGCCTGAGGAAGTCTTTTATCACCTTACTCATGAAACGCTGGCGTCCTTTATGGATCGAATTACACGATATGCTGAATACGAAGCAGATTGGATCTATCGCACCAATGAAGGAAAGAATCGAAATAAAGTTCTGATTGAATCTATTCGTCAACTTTTCAAAGGCATGGCAATATTGATCATAAAAAGAAGATTTTTTATGATGGGCTTAGACGGATGGGTCATGGCCTTAGCCTACCTTTTCAATATATCCTGCAACACAATTTTTTTATGGGAGCGCTATCGCAAAGGAAACGCAGGCCCAGATGTCTATAGCAATATTCGAGGCAAAATAACGAATCTATGGGACGACCAATTTAATTAGCTAGCTTTAGAGCGATGGCTTCTAATTGAGAAAGCATGTAATCCATGTTGGATTTGCTAAGTCCTGAGTGCACACCAATCCCCAAAAGAGAGTTCATAATTAAATCAGTATTTTCTAAAGCGCCATGGACTCGATACTGAACGCCTTTATACGCAGGCTGTTTTGTCAAATTTCCAGCGAAGAAGAGTCGCGTTCTAATACGAGCCTCTGCCAAAGCTATGACAACTTTTTCTCTTATTAAACCATTTAAGCAATACATTGGATAGCCGAACCAGCCTGGATTTGTTTCTGGAGTTGCTTGCACGGCTCTGAAGAACTTTTTTAAAACAGGAGAAGTCGTAACATGATCGAACAAATATCTCCAATTATTGCGACGAGCTAAAATAAATTGATCTACTTTTTTCAACTGCGAAATACCCAGAGCTGTCTGCATATCGGTTACTTTCAAATTATAAGCAAGCAGTGCAGTCTTTAGTGTTTATTAAGCTTACTGGGATTTAAATTTGAGCTCTGAATCACTTCGACCATCTTTTGGGCTAAGTCTTGAGCGGAATTGGCCTCATACTGAATTACCTTTGTCCTTACATCGTTTGTATAACTTAGATTAGGACAAATTACTTTTAATCCAAAATGAAGAGCTTCGTAAATTGGCAACGAAAAAGACTCGTATTGACTCGTTATAACAGCAACTTGTGACTTCTGATAAAGGCTAAAAAGTTCCTCGCGGCTAACGTTGAAAAAAATGGTAACTTGAACTTGCGAATCACTGAAGGATGGAACTGCTGTATTGGCAGAGATTTGATCTAAAATAACGAGAACCTTTATACGCTCTTTAGTTTGGCTCGCAATAACTTTAAGAGCATCCCAAAGTTGGGCTAGTTTCTTGTGCTTTGCAAGACTTGTAACGCTTATGAAATCATATTTTTTTTCAGTTTTAAAAGGTTTGGGTAAGCTTGGTAAAAATGGTTTTTTTAGTACTTTTAAATTTTTGAAAGACTTAAGCTCATCTATCATCCAACCTGTTTGTACCCAAACTTCAGAAACACGATAAATCCTGAATCTTAAAATTAGTTTTTCTACCAGAAGTCTTAAAAAAATTTTAACACTTGTGGTTTCAATTCTAACTGAAGGTAGCAAAAAACAATTTTGAAGGTAAAGCGCTGATTTTTTTGGCTTAACAAAAAGAGGTGGTAAATTTCCAAAAAAAAGAACAAAACTGCCAGGATTGTATTTGAGAAATTTTGCAAGCTGCCATTCTGCTTTTAATCGTGAATAAAGATGAGGTTTAATGGCGAAAGAAGGATACTTAGTTACCACTTGTGAAGGCAACTCATAGCGCTGGTCATGAAACAAAGCCATCACTTTGCCAAAAGGCTCATGAATTAGTAGTTCATCTAATAAGATTTTTCCACCGCCCGTATGAATGTTAACAGCATATATAATCATATTTATCCTCGGACACATATTAAAGAAGAGTACACCTGAAAATCAATATTTTCTTTGTCGAAGCTCTGATAAATAAAACAGAGAAAAATTAAATTATACTGGCTAGTAGTTTATTTGTTTTACATGTATTTTGCGGTTTTTTCGATCCATACCTTCCTTGTCGTCATACTTCAAAAATTCTTTTTTAAGCAAAGTCGCCTTTTTAAAAAAGGATTTAAGGAAATGAAAGGAAAACTAGGCAGACTTTTTGAAGGGGGGCGCTTTAAATGTAAAATTGCGTTTAATAGTTCTATAAAAGTAAGAAATCGATTTCCCCAAAAAAATGTGAGGTAAGCATCAGCCTTACTGTTTACCCTGAGAAAAGAGGCTAAATTTGGACTTGAGAGCAAGGGAGTAAAACATAAATAAAGAAGCTATTTACTAATGCCTAACTTTAATTTTTTGCTTATTGATCAAATATTAAATAAAGTTTAAAAATAATATGTTCAGCTTTAAAAATATTCTTTTCGCCATTATTAGCGTAATTCTTCTCTTTCTAAGTATAGCTGCGGCTAGAAACTACGCAGGACACGTCCTTTATTACGTCCTTTTTTCACTCATTTTTAACTATGCTTTTCTTAAAGCGCTTTTTCGGCCCAAATTTTATTTTGAGACCTTCTTGTACGGGTTACTTTGGCTGGGGTTTTGGCTTAAGTTTACATATCGCACAGTTCTACATAACTATTATTTTGTGGAAGCGACTGGAAATTTTGACTTTTCTGGAGCAAGTTTAGATAGGGTATTAATAATAGCTACGTCAGCTCTTTTTGCTTGTGTAGTAACTATAGAAATCATTTCAAGATTTGTTAAAAGTAACACAATGCGATTTGAAGATCGAACATTTCCCACCCTTAATTTTTATAAAAAAAATTGGGCATTGATTTGGACTTTGTTTGTTTTATTAACATTAATTGTTGGTATTTTTAATAACTATTATGGAATCTATCTACGTGGCCTAGTTCCGGAAACAAAGCTCTTTAGCCCAATACGCAACATAATCGTTTGGCTTCTACTTAGTGGACTTGCTTGCGTAGCGGTTACTTTTTTATATTGGGAGATCTTAATTAAGCGGTTTATTTTTAGCACATTATTATTAAGTCTTTTAGAAAGCCTCATTACAAATACGTCTATACTTAGCAGAGCATTTATTATCAATACCGGGTCGCACTTATGGGCGTTTTTGCAGCAAAAAAGTTACTTAAGAAAATTAGGCATAAAAAAAATAATAATTCTAGGGACAGTATTCTCTATTATGTTTGGAAGCTCTGTCATTTTTGTAGGATATCTACGTTATGCAAGATATCCAGCTACAAAAGTAAATCCAATATTTCAGGATGAAAACTATCTTAAAGCCCAAGCTTTCGTCAGTGCTAATTCTTACTCACTATTTATCGATCGTTGGGTAGGCCTTGAAGGTCTCATGAGTGTAGCAAGTTATCCTCACCTAGGCTGGGACCTTTTGCACACAGCATGGAACGAAAAAATGGACGACAAAAAACATGGATTTTATGATTCAGAAATAGCCAAATCGTCCTATATCGTATACAAACTTACAACTCAACACTTTATAACTTTACCCGGAATCATTGCTTTTCTTTTCTACTCTGGGTCTTTAGTTTTTCTAACCCTCATGCTGTCCCTAATTTGTACGGTCTTTATTACTATTGAATTAGCTTTAAAAAAGTATATCGGAAACCCGTTTTTAACTGCACTTTTTGCCCAATCAGCAGCTTTTAAGCTCCTTCACTTTGGATACGCGCCTCATCAATTTTGGAAGTACTTTTTAGCATTTATAATTACGCTGTTCTGCATTTATGGAATTCAAGAGTTTAAAAATAAAAAAGTAGCGGAATCATAAAGAATAAGATTCGTAAAAACTATTCAGCACCACGACCCGCGATCTTTGATAGATCTGAAAAAGATCACACCTACTTATTTTTATTGACAGCGCAGGCAAAAAGAAGAGGCGAATTACCAAAGAATAGAACAAATTCATCAGTTTTTTAAAAGGTTCATTGAGCAATACTCGTCTAATAAGACTTTTCCGACCCAGTATGAACATTGACTGGATATACAATCATGAATATCCTCGGTGATTAATAGTATTTTATATGTGACCTTGAAAAAGCAATAGCTTTGCATGCTTAAAAGGAAATGAGTGAGATCATACCTATTCTCTATACTTATACGATTTTATTTAGCCTTCAGTGGCTTTCTTGTTTTTTTACTTACAGCAACACTCTTTGGAGCCGAGGGGCGGGGTATCATTGCTTATGGAACTTCGTTGTTTGCAATGATAAGCATTATCTTTTCCGCGAATTTGGGTCGAACATTTCTGGCAGCAACGAAACAAAATGAACCGCTTAAAAGAAGTTATATAAGGCAATTTTTAAAACTTAACTGCCTGTTAACGCTGGCGGCTGCGATAGTTGGCATCATGTATTGGAGCCTTTCACCTTCTGCTCTCGAGATATTAAGTCCATTACAAGCAATTTGTTTTTCCGCTACTTCATTGTTTTATGTCTGGTCAATTAATGGAAATGCTTTTTATGCTTCTTTTGTTGCAACGAAAAAGCAAGAAAACATTATTCTTGTGATCAGAACCTGCCTTATTCTTCTATTAGGATTTCTATATTTAACAAAAGAAAAATCGTTAGACTACTTTATCGTTTGCTACTCACTTTTGCTTTTTGCGGGCTCTTTAACTGAAATTCTATGGCTTTATTTCAATTGCACTCCCGCTGAAAAAATAGAATGCAAACCCAATGGCGGAATCTTAAAGGACTCGCTCTTCCATCACATGGATTTTTTATCATTTAATATTTTTCCTCTTTTTTTAACAGTTCTACTGGCCTCTTTTGTGGCAAAAGCCGAAGTTGGCAGGTTCAATTTTGCCTTGCAAATTATAAATCTCATATTTCTGTTTTCAACGACTGCAAATATCAGATTAATAACCTACGTATCAGATGTGGGATTTAGGCTTCGAATGACGCAATTTAAAAAATTATTTTGGGCAACTTTGGCACTTTCGGCGTTATCAATTTTTATTTTATCTTTTGTTATAGATTGGGTTACAACTCACACAAGTTTTGAACAATTTAAGGGAGCTGCCTGGATGTTTTTAATTTGTGGCCTCGCAGTGCCGGGCTACATTTTATACCAATTTTTCAGTCCAATATGGATCGAAATGCATCGACAAAAACAAGCAGCACAAGCTCACGCTCTCAATTTTATAATTTTTCTTTTAATTTCCCCTTTCATAATAGCAAACTTTAAACTAGCCGGCGCGGTCTGGCTTTTTGCTCTTTTTCATTTTGGGTTAATTCTGACTCAGGGATATTTGTACCGACAGTATGCTAAAAATTAATATTTTCTCTTATGTCTTCTGGCCCGAGCAGTTTCTTTTAAACGAAATGGTCGAAGTAATATCTAAGGAAAGTGAAGTTCATGTTTTAACGGGCCTTCCAAACTACCCAAAGGGTGAATTCTTCCCTGGCTATTCCGTGGCAAAAGGTCCGTATGGGCAAGAGTTTGGCTGCGCTAAAATCCGCCGTTATCCAATCTTAGCTAGAAAAAAAGGTTTCCCGCGTCTGATGCTTAATTACTTAAGCCATGTCTTCAGCGCGGCTATTACTCAGGCTTATTTGCCTAAAGCTGACTGGGCCTTTGTTTTTGCAACATCTCCGATAACAACGGCCATTCCTGCGATTTTGTGGGCAAAATTGAATAATGCGAAAGTCTGCATTTGGCTGCAAGATTTATGGCCCGATAGTGTGGCTGCCGTAGGCGCGACAAACCGAAACTCTTTCCTGTATAAAACTCTCGGTCTCATCGTAAAATGGATTTATAAACGAACGGACCTCATTTTAATTCAGTCTCCAGGGTTTGCGGATAACTTAAAGGAATTTGGCTATAAGGGGCCTGTGCATTTAGTGCCTAATTGGGCGCCCGGATTAAATTTCGAAAAGGTGACGCCCCCAGCGTGGCTTAGTGTTATACCTAATAAATTTACAGCCACCTTCGCCGGCAATGTCGGAAAAGCTCAGGCCATTGATACGGTTATTGAAGCTGCGGAAAAGCTTTTACAATATCAAAATATCCAATTTGTGATTGTAGGTGATGGGTCAGAACTCGAGCGAGTACAAAAAATAGCTCAAGAAAACTCTCTCCATAATGTTCACTTTTTCGGGCGAAGAGGGATTGAAGATATGCCGGGACTCTTTAAAAGTAGTGACGCTCTTTTAGCCTCCCTCAATAGCGACCCAATCTTTGCCAAGACAATTCCCTCTAAAATCCAAGCCTACATGGCTGCTGGAAAACCCATCGTTGCGAGTCTTGATGGCGCAGGAGGACAAGTCATATCAGAAGCAAAGTGTGGTTTTGTAGGCCCGGCGGAAGATGCTCAAGCATTGGCTGAGGCAATTCTGGCCCTTTCAAAGTTATCTAAGGAAAAACGAGATGAAATGGGGGCCAACGCGCGAAGTTATTTCCTAGAAAACTATCAAAAGGACCGAATTATCGGGCAAATTATAGGCTACTTGGAGCGTTATAAGTGAAAGTCCTAATTCTGGGTGGCGCAGGCATGCTTGGTCATCAAGTACTTTTGAAACTAAAAGCTGAATTCGGTGCTAAAAATGTTGCCTGCACTTTGCGTAAAAAGAAAGAGCATTACGACCGTTTCGGCATATTTAAAGGCGCAGTCGTCTTTGACCAGATCGATGTTTTAAATTTTTCGAAAATTTTAGAGGTTTTAGAGAAACTTAAGCCTCAATATATTATTAACTGTATTGGCCTGACTCTTCGTAAGCAAGAGCTTGGTGAGATGGAAAAATGTATTCAGATTAATTCCATGCTCCCACATCGATTGGCAACATGGGGCGGAAGCAATAATTGTAAAGTTATACACTTTAGTACGGATTGTGTTTTCGATGGCAAAAAAGGGAACTATTCAGAAAAAGATATTCCAACAGCCGAGGATCTTTATGGGCAGTCTAAGTTTTTAGGTGAATTAAATTACTCGAATGCACTTACTATGCGATTATCAATAGTCGGTCGCGAAATCGAAGGCAAAACAGAACTAGTGGAATGGCTTCTTTCGCAAAAAGGAAAAACTGTTAAAGGTTTTTCTAAAGTGCTATATTCCGGCCTTACTACAAATGTTGTAGCAAGCGAAATTGTTAAAATAATGAAGCAGCAGCCGGACATAAGCGGAACTTATCAACTAGCTAGTGAAATAATTAGCAAATATGAATTACTTAAAATTTTAAATGATGTTTATCAAAATCAAACTGAGATTCAAGAAAAGTCAGACTACGTATCCGATAAGACACTAAATTGTGATCGGTATTCAGTGGCGACAGGTTTTAAAAAACCTTCTTGGAAAGAAATGATTTTGGAAATGAAACAGCAAGAAAAGGTGCGCTATGACTTCTAATACATACTTCAATAATAAAACAATTCTAGTAACCGGCGGTACGGGTTCTATGGGACGGACTTTTGTTAGACGAGTTCTTACCGGCGAAATGGGAACACCAAAGAAAATTATTGTTATGTCTCGAGATGAAGGAAAGCAGCATTATATGCGACTTTCCTATCTTCACAAACAATTTTCAACAGACGAAGTAGTTTACAATAATTTTAAAAACTTACTTGAATTTAGAATTGGTGATGTCCGTGATTACGCAGACGTTTGCTCGTCTGTTAAAAACGCAGACTTCGTTATCAATGCGGCGGCCTTAAAACAAGTTCCAACATGTGAGTATTTTCCTGAACAAGCCATTATGACGAATTGTATAGGAGCATATAACATCGTTCGCGCAGTGCGGGAACATGGGTATCCGGTTCACACTGTTATGGGAATCTCGACGGACAAAGCATGTAAGCCAATTAATGCAATGGGTATGTCTAAGGCTATGCAAGAAAGAGTTTTTATCGCGGCGAATATTTCTGCTCCAGCAACGCGCTTTATGTGTGTGCGATATGGAAATGTTTTAGCTTCTCGGGGATCTGTTATTCCACTTTTCCACGACCAAATTAAAAATGGTGGTCCAGTTACAATTACAGATAATAGAATGACTCGATTCTTATTAAGTTTAGATGTTGCTGTAGATACAGTCTTCAATGCCCTAATGCTTGGCAAAGCAGGTGAAATTTTTGTTCCACGTGCACCAAGTTCACTTATGATAGACGTTGCAAAAGCTTTAGTCGGCGATAAAAAAATCGAAATCAAAGTTACCGGAATCAGACCTGGTGAGAAGCTTCATGAAATTATGATTTCTGATGAAGAGGCACCATTTGCGGTTGCAAAAGGCGATTTCTATGCGATCAGATCAATGCTACCAGAACTTAATGGTGGAGAAATCGACATTACTAAGTCGATTTTGAAAAAAGAATTTTCTTCTTCAGACACATTACTGGATTACAATGGCACTGTGGCTCTTTTAAAACGTCACAAGCTGATGGTTGAAGATAATTTAAGTTTCGAAGGTGATGAACTCATTCGGTAAGGAAGTTTTATGAAAGTCATGACAATCGTAGGAACAAGGCCCGAGATTATAAAATTAAGTCGGGTTATTGCGGCACTTGATAAACATATGCAGCATATCCTAGTTCATACAGGTCAAAATTATGATTTCGAATTGAATGAAGTTTTTTTTCAAGATCTTGAAGTTAGAAAACCAGATTATTTTTTAAATGCAGCCGGCGATACTCCAATTGAAACCATTGCTAAGGTTATGGTCGAGTCCGATAAATTAATGGAAAAGCATAAGCCCGACGCTGTTTTGTTGTATGGCGACACTAACTCTTGTCTTTCAGTTATTTCGGCTAAACGTAGGCAAATCCCAATTTTTCATATGGAAGCCGGCAACCGTTGTTTTGATCAGCGAGTACCAGAAGAAATAAATCGTAAGATTGTGGATCACTTATCAGATATTAATTTGCCACTTTCAGACCACGCTCGTAATTATTTAGAACGGGAAGGCTTATCGCCAGAGAAAATTATTAAAATGGGTAGTTGTATGAAAGAAGTTCTTTCTTATTACATGCCAAAAATTGACAAGAGCACCATTTTAGAAAAACTAAATACGAAATATAAAGATTATATTTTAGTAAGTCTACATCGAGAAGAAAATGTAGATTACGAAGAAAATTTCCGACAGATTCTAAAGTCTTTCGATTTAATGGCTTCTAAATTCAATAAAAAAGTCTTTGTCTCAACCCATCCACGAACGCAAAAGAAAATTGACTTATTAGGTTTTAAAAACACCAATTCGCTAGTTGAATATTTGAAACCATTTGGCTTTCTCGACTACAATAAGCTTCAAAAGCACGCCTACTGCGTTGTTTCTGATAGCGGCACCATCACTGAAGAATCTAGTGTTTTAGGAGTTCCTGCGATCACAATCCGCAACGCCCACGAGCGCCCCGAAGGCATGGATATGGGAACAATTATCATGTCTGGAACAAATCCCGAAGACGTTTTAGATGCAGTAAAGCTTGCGGTTGGAACTAAGAGAGCTAAAATTATCCCTGATTATGATGTTGAAAACGTTTCTGAACATATTGTGAAGCTGATCCAAAGTTATAAGCACTATGTTGATCGGTTCGTATGGCGAAAAATGATTTAAGTATATAAGATTACTAGGGTATTCAAGGTAAAATAAATTTCGGTATACATACTCCCGTTTTATTGATAAAATCGGGAGTATGTATACCAGATTGTATAAGTATCCGAAAAAACAAAGCTTTTTTCTGTTTGGGCCAAGGGGCAGCGGCAAGTCTACTTGGCTTAAGAAAGAGTTTCCCCAGGCACTTTACATTGATTTATTGGATGAAGTTATCTTTCAAGAATATATACGAAATCCAAGTTCTTTTAAGCTAGAGCTTAACTCGGTCCCCAAAGATCAATGGATAATTGTAGATGAAATTCAGCGAGCGCCGCACTTGTTAAACTATGTCCATCAAGCTTTATCAGAACAAAAGTATCAATTTATTCTAACGGGATCTAGTGCTCGGAAACTTAAAAAAGAGAATGCAAATTTACTTGCAGGACGAGCTTTTCAAAAACACTTTAATCCTTTATCTGCGCGTGAACTGGGAAGTGATTTTAACATACAAAAATCGCTGAAAGTCGGTCATTTGCCCCAAGCCTATACATCTGAATTTCCAAACGAGTATTTAAAAAGCTATATTGGTACCTATCTTCAGGAAGAAATTCAGCAAGAAGGCCTGGTTCGTAATCTTGTGGCATTTTCTCAGTTTATGGAAGCTATGGCGTTTAGCCAAGGACAAATCATAAGCGCACAAGCCATAGGAGCGGACTTAGGCGTTGATCGTAAAACAGTCGAAGCTTACATCGAGATTTTAGAAGACTTGTTGATCGGTCACCGAATCCAAGTTTTTCAAAAAAAAGCAAAAAGAAAAATGACGGTACGGCCTAAATTTTATTATTTTGATGTAGGAGTCTATCGAACCTTACGAAAAAAAGGCCCTTTGGATCTTGAGGAAGAGTTTCAAGGAGCTGCACTTGAAACATTGGTTTTTCAAGAGCTAAAAAACTTTATAGACTCTGAAAATAAGGAACTTGAAATCTTTTTTTACCGCACACAATCAAAGCAGGAGGTCGATTTTATTTTATATGGGCAAGATGGATTTTTTGGAATTGAAGTAAAGCGCTCGGCAAGGTTTAGGGAAGAAGACTTAAAAAGCTTAAAATTATTTAAACACGATTACCCTGAAGCTAAGGCCATCTTACTTTATGGTGGCGATAAAAATCTACGAACAAATGATGGAATTGAAATTATGCCGCTTCAAAATTTTTTAGTCGAAATTGATAAAAAGTTACTATTTCCATAGAGCAAACTACCTAGCCATTTATTCGAAATTAACAAGTTTTGTTGTTAATTTGGAGAATAGTAAGTAAGAATACTTGAAATGAAAGTCATAGAACACCTGACCCAGGCCAAAGAGCCGACCTTTTCTTGCGAGATCATTCCGCCTCCGCGTGGTAGGTCGGCCCAAGATGTAATTGCAACTGTTGAAGCCTTAGTGCCCGCTAATCCTTTGTGGATTGATGTGACCTCGCACTCTTCAATGGCTTACTACCACGAAAAAAATGATGGCTCAGTCGAACGCCGGATTTTTAAAAAACGTCCTGGGACTTTAGGCATCTGCGGAATTATTCAAAATCGATTTAAGATTGATACTGTGGCCCATATTCTTTGCAAAGGTTATAGCAAAGAAGAAACTGAAGATGCGTTGATTGAACTTCATTATCTTGGAATTCATAATATCCTTGCACTTCGTGGAGATGGTCCGAATTACAATAAAGAGATTTCTAAAAATAGATCTACCAATCACTTTGCTGTGGATCTAGTTAAACAAGCGTCTGATCTAAAGAAAAATATTTTCATGGAAGAGATCTCTGATTCAAATCCTTTGGATTTTTGTGTTGGGGTGGCTGGTTATCCTGAAAAGCATTTCGAGGCTGCAAATCTTAAAATGGACTTGATGTTTTTAAAACAAAAAGTTGATGCCGGGGCTGACTACATCATGACTCAGATGTTTTTTGATAACGAAAAATACTTTTCGTTCGTTAAAGGCTGTCGAGAAGTGGGAATCACAGTTCCAATTTTACCGGGCCTAAAAGTCATTAAAACTCACAATCAAATATCGACTTTACCGAAAACATTTCATGTGGATTTCCCGGATTTGTTGGTGGATGAAATTGTTGAAAACCCAGGACACACTGAAGAAATTGGAATTCGCTGGGCCATGAAGCAGTGCCAAGAGCTACTTGAAAAAGGTGCGCCAGGTCTTCATTTCTACGTTATGAACGATGCCGAACAAATCGTTAATATCTACAAAAAATTAAGAGGCTAAAAGAAGTGCTCAAGCCATCTTCCATAAAGAAAGAAATTTCAGAGCGCCTTAAAACAGAAATTCTTTTTCTTGATGGTGCCATGGGTACAATGATTCAGCAGTATAAACTGCAAGAAGAAGATTTTAGAAAAGGCTTTTTCGAAAATCATCCACACGACTTAAAAGGCAATAACGACTTACTTGTATTAACTCGGCCAGACGTTATTTATGCAATTCATACTGAATACTTAGAAGCCGGCTGTGACATCTTAGAAACCAACACGTTCGGTGCGAATCGAATTTCCCAAAGCGATTATAAACTTGAGTACACTGTACGCGACCAAAATTTAGCGGCGGCAAGAATTGCAAAACAAGCGACAAAAGATTTTATGGCAAAAAATCCCGATCGCAAATGTTACGTGGCTGGTGCCATCGGACCTACGACAAAAGCGGCATCACTTTCGCCAGATGTAAATAGACCTGGATATCGATCAGTTACTTTTGATGAACTTGTTGAAGCTTATTACGAACAAGCTGAATGTTTAATGGAAGGTGGGGCCGACCTGCTTCTGCCTGAAACAACTTTTGATACGCTTAACTTAAAAGCCTGTCTTTATGCGATTCAAAATTTAGAAGAAAAATTGGGGCAAGAAATTCCACTGATGATTTCTGTTACAATTACAGATCAATCAGGAAGAACTTTATCTGGCCAAACGATTGAGGCGTTTTGGAATTCAATTCGCCATGCAAAGCCTTTAAGTGTTGGAATTAACTGTGCCTTAGGTGCAGATCTCATGGCGCCTTATATTTCGGACTTATCAAGAGTCGCAAATTGCCATATTAGTTGTTATCCCAATGCCGGACTTCCAAACCCCTTAAGCCCAACGGGTTATGATGAAACGCCTGACAGCATGGCGCAAGCTTTGGCCCTTATGGCGGACAGTGAAACAGTGACGATCGTTGGTGGTTGTTGCGGAAGTACTCCAGCCCACTTAAAAGCTATTATTGATAAACTAAAAAAGAAAAAACCCAGATCTCTGCCGCGGCTCAAAACAATTGAAGAAGAAACTCAGCGGCTTTCAGGCCTTGAGCCACTTAATTTAAAATCTACCGGCGAACGACCTTTCATCATGGTCGGTGAAAGAACAAATGTAACCGGGTCACCACAATTTGCAAGATTAGTGCGAGAAGGAAAGCTTGATGACGCCCTAAAGGTTGCGCGCCAACAAGTTGAGGGCGGCGCGAATATTTTAGACGTTAATTTTGATGAAGGCTTACTTGATTCAAAAGAATTCATGCGGAATTTTTTAAATTTAATCGGTAGTGAACCCGACATCTCCAAAATTCCTGTCATGGTCGATTCTTCTAAATTCGATGTTCTTGTCGAAGGTTTGAAATGCATTCAAGGTAAAAGCATTATAAATTCACTTTCGTTAAAAGAAGGCGAAGAAGCTTTTATCCAGCAAGCGACTATTGCTAAAAAATTAGGTGCAGCTGCGGTTGTTATGGCGTTTGATGAAACCGGCCAAGCAGTTACGAAAGATCACAGAGTACAAATCTGTAAACGCGCTTATAAGATCCTTACTGAACAGGTTGGGATGGAGCCTCAAGACATTATATTTGATGTAAACGTTCTTGCTATCGGAACCGGGATCGAAGAACACAATGAATACGCAAAAAGTTTTATCGAAACTTTACGGGAATTAAAAAAAGAATGCCCTGGAAGTTTAACTTCGGGTGGAATTTCCAATCTTTCGTTTTCGTTCAGAGGACAAAATCAAGTTAGAGAATCTCTTCACACCGTATTTCTTTATCATGCGATCCAAGCGGGACTTGATATGGGAATCGTTAATGCAGGGATGCTTCAGGTCTATGACCAGATTGATCCGCATTTAAGAGAACTTTGCGAAGCAGTTATTTGGAATAAGAATGATCATGCAACTGAAGATTTGATCGTTTGGTCGCAAAACAACTCAAGCACATCGCAAGTTAAGACAGAGAAAAAAGACGAGTGGCGATCTTGGGTCGTTGAAGAAAGAATAAAGCACGCTCTTGTAAAAGGGCTTGATGAATTTATTGTAGACGACACTGAAGAAGTGCGAAAAAAATCAAAACGACCGCTTGATGTCATCGAAGGTCCTTTGATGGATGGAATGAAAGTTGTCGGGGACTTATTTGGTCAGGGTAAAATGTTTTTACCTCAAGTTGTGAAAAGCGCCCGAGTCATGAAAAAATCCGTCGCTTATCTAGAGCCATACATGGAACAAGATAAAGTGAATGTTCGCGAGCAGGGTGTTGTTGTTCTTGCAACCGTAAAGGGTGATGTCCACGACATTGGAAAAAATATTGTGGGCGTTGTTTTGGCTTGTAATGGCTATAAAGTTATTGATCTTGGCGTTATGGTCAGCTGTCAAAAAATTTTAGAAGAAGCCAAGAAAAATAAAGCAGACATCATTGGCTTAAGTGGTCTTATTACTCCATCGTTAGAAGAGATGATTTACAATGCGCAAGTTATGGAAAAAGAAGGATTTAAAGTTCCACTACTTATTGGTGGGGCAACAACTTCTCTAGTACACACGGCTGTTAAGATTGCTCCGCACTATTCTTCGCCTATTGCCCATGTTGCAGATGCTTCGCTTGTGATTGAAGTCTGCTCTAAGCTTCAAGGAGAAGATAAATTAAAGCACCAAGCAGAGTACAAGCGTAAATACGATGAAGTCAGAGAAAGTTATCTAACTTCAGTAAATGCGGATTTGGTAGGCTTAGAACAATCCAGACAAAAGAAATTTAAATTTAATTTAACAGAAGATCAAATTGCTAGGCCCCATGAGTATGGAGTCTTCGAACTTTTCCCAACATTTGATGAAGTGAAAAGCTTAATCGACTGGTCACCGTTTTTTTGGACTTGGGGCTTAAAGGGTGTTTATCCAAGCATATTCGAGAAAAAAGATGTCGGTATCGAGGCTAAGAAGATCTTTAACGATGCTCAAAGCTTGTTAGACAAAATGTATCGCACTCGAGTTTTAAAATTAAAATCAGTAGTCGGCTTCTTTAAAGCTCAGTCTGAAAATGAAAAAGTGACTTTATTTAATTCTAAGAATCAAAAAGTAGAAGAGATGACTTTTCTAAGACAACAAAGAAAAAAAGAAGCTCAAAGTGGTACGCACTATTGTCTTGCTGATTTCATTGCACCAAGAAAATCAGGAATCTATGACTCAATTGGTATGTTTGCTGTAACGACAGGCGCTGAAGCAGAACTCATGGCCGAAAACTTTAAAAAAGCTGGTAATGACTATGATTCAATTATGGTTAAAGCCTTAGCTGACCGCATGGCTGAAGCTTTAGCTGAATGGTCACATCTTGAAGTTCGAAAAGCTCATGGATACGGCGAAAAGGAAAACTTAAAAGTTGAGGATCTAATCCAAGAAAAATACAGAGGCATCAGGCCAGCTCCGGGATATCCGGCATGCCCAGATCATTCGACAAAATTCCAAATGTGGAAACTACTTGATGTCGAAAAAAGAATTGAAGCAAAGCTAACTGAAAACTTAGCAATTTGGCCTGGGAGTTCTGTAGCGGGTCTTTATTTTCATCATCCTGAGGCTAAGTATTTTCACGTGGGGCCAATCGACAAAGATCAATTAGAATCATATTGTGCTGAAAGTAAAATGACTCCAGATGAAGCTAGAAAATGGCTTGGAGCTTCACTGAAATAAGATCCCTTATAGTTATGCCGCCTGAGTAAAATTCAGTTGACTGCGCTTTACTAATGAGTAAAATTCAGTTATATGAATATTACGCGGAACCTATTGCCATTTATCAAAAAAGATCTGGATAAGAAAATGGTTTTTATTGGCGGACCTCGGCAGGTGGGTAAGACAACCCTTGCAAGATCGCTTCTTCAGCAGGATTGCCAATATTTAAATTGGGATTATCTTCCAGACCGTGACCTAATTAAAAAGCACCAGATTGACCCGACCCTTAAATTAGTTGTCCTTGATGAAATTCATAAATATGCAAGATGGAGAACTTTGGTAAAGGGGTTGTTTGATAAATATAGCAAGAATCTTTCAATTATCGTAACGGGGTCGGCTCGACTGGATCACTTCAGAAAAGGAGGTGACTCATTAGTTGGTCGGTACCATTATTATCGCCTTCATCCCTTATCAATTGGTGAAGTGGATTCGCTATACCGCGAAGCCACTTTAAAAATACTTTTTCAGTATGGGGGATTTCCTGAACCGTTTCAGGAAAGAAATGAAGACCATTATCGGCGCTGGCAGCGAGAGCGAAAAAGCCGCGTTGTTTACCAAGACCTAAGAGATTTAAATACTGTAAAAGAACTTTCGTTAATTGAACTTTTGATTGAAGCCTTGCCGTCGCGAGTGGGGTCAGTTTTATCAATTAAAAGTTTACAGGAAGACCTGAGTGTTTCGCCGAATACGGTATCTCGTTGGATTGAAGTTCTAGAAATGATTTATTACTGTTATCGTATCTTACCTTTTGGTGCGCCTAAAATTCGCGCTGTTAAAAAATCAAATAAAGTCTATTTATGGGATTGGGCAGAGATCGAAAGCGAGGGCGCCCGTTTTGAAAACATGGTTGCGAGCCATTTACTTAAGTATTGCCATTTCCTAGAGGATACTTTGGGTCATAAAATGGAGCTGCGATTTATTCGCGACACCGATTTAAGAGAAGTCGATTTTGTCGTGATAAAAAATAATAAACCGCTATTTGCAGTCGAATGTAAAACTGGAGAGCGTCAGGTTTCGCCTCATCTTTACTACTTTAGGGATCGAACACCCATACCTAAATTCTATCAAGTTCATATGGGAAAAAAGGATTACTCCGACAAAAATATTCGGGTTTTACCCTTCACGACTTTTTGTAAAATCGAAAAAATTCCTTGAGGGGAGCGCTATTGCGATAAATGAATAAACTATTTATCGCAATAATAAACGAGCCGCTATTATGGCCTAGTTTAATAGTGAGACACCTAAGAAGGAGTAAAATCGAACTAGCGGCAAGATCCCGCCATATTTTCGGTAGGGCATGAGTAAAATTCAGTGGACTGCGCTTTAGTCGCGACCAAATTCGCGTCTGGCACGAAAATGGTCTTGACCAAATTCGCGTCTGGCACGAAAATGGTCGTATATGCGAAGATACCTTTATTCTGAAATTCAACAACTGGCTTTAAAGCGAAATAAAATGGCTTTTGTCTCGGGACCTCGGCAAGTTGGCAAAACAACGCTATCTAAAGACTTGAAGTCTGAGTTTGCTCAGTCTTCTTATAAAAATTGGGATGAATCCGATTTTCGGAGGCTATGGACTAAGTCACCGAACCAAGTAAAAGATGAATTCAATTTTTCAAAGGTCGATGAGAAGCGCCTCATCATTTTAGATGAAATTCACAAAGCTAAAGGTTGGAAGCAAAAACTAAAAGGTCTTTACGATGAACTCGGTGATGATTTAAGTTTTATTGTCACAGGAAGCGCTAAACTTAATGTGTTCAAAAAAGGTGGCGACTCGTTAATGGGTCGATATTTGAACTTTCGTCTGCATCCTTTGTCATATGGAGAATTATCGAATGCCGGAATAAAAGATCCTGAATCTTGGAAAAACTCATTATTTGAAAAACCCAAAAAAGCTTTTAATCAAAAACCCCTAGAACAGCTTTTGAAACTAAGCGGATTTCCAGAACCTTATTTATCTAACTCTGAAAGAATATTGCGAATATGGCGTCAGGGGCGAAACGAAAAAATTGTACGAGAAGATTTAAGAGACTTAAGTCGAATACCCGAATTAAGCCAAGTCGAAATGCTAACTAGCCTATTGCCAGCAAAAGTGGGGAATCCCTTAAGCATCGAAAGTTTGCGTGAAGATTTAGAAGTTTCGCATGATACTGTAAAGCGGTGGTTAGGATACTTAAGTCAGCTATACTATTTCTTCGAATTAAAACCTTGGTCCAAATCTGTTCCCAGATCTTTGAAAAAAGAAGGAAAAATATACTTATACGATTGGACCGAAATTAAAGAGGAAGGGTTTAAGTTTGAAAATCTGCTTGCGTGCCATCTTCTTAAAGCATGTCATTACTGGACAGATACGGGCGAAGGGTCTTTCGATTTAAATTATCTGCGGAACAAAGAAAAACAAGAAGTAGATTTCCTTATAACTAAAAATAAAATTCCGTGGCTTATGGTCGAGGCCAAATTAAGTGATACCCAGATATCTAATAAAATTGCCGACAAATTTATCCAATACTTTAATTGTCCCTATGTACAGGTCACCTTCGAAAATGGTCATTTCTGGAACAAGGACTCTGAAAAGATGATCCTAAGTGCAACAACATTTTTACGACATTTGCCTTAGGCTCTGAGCAAACACTTGACTCGCGGGCCACCCATAAGCCAGCCTAGTTGTCCTATGAGCCAAAAAGACTTTATGAAGCGTGCTATTGATTTGTCCCGGGAACACATGAACCTCAATCATGGTGGGCCTTTTGGCGCTGTTATTGTCAAAGATGGAAAAATCATAGCTGAAGGTTGGAATCAGGTTTTATCAACGAATGATCCGACTGCTCACGCAGAAGTTCAGGCGATTCGAAAGGCTTCTCAAACTTTGCAATGTTTTGAGCTCGCAGGTGCCGAGATTTATACAAGTTGTGAACCTTGTCCGATGTGTTTAGCCGCAATTTATTGGGCGCGAATGGAAAAAATTTACTATGCGAATACTCGGCAAGATGCTGCCGATATCGATTTCGATGATGATTTTATATACAAAGAAGTTCCAAAGCCTATCCAAGATCGAATGATCCCCATGACTCAACTTCTTCAAGCAGAAGCTGTTACAGTCTTTCAAGAATGGCAGAAAAAAGTAGATAAGACTTCTTACTAAGCCTCTTCAAATTGATTCGAGCTCAATAAAACTAAAGTACATGCTTCTACAACGTGAATTCCTGCGTTTTCTAATTCAGTTTGAAGTTCTGGGTTTTCAGAGCCCGGATTAAAGATCACGCGTTTTGGTCTTAAGTGAAGAATGTCATCTTTCAATTTACTTGATACCCGAGGGTTCACATACATTGTCAGCGTATCGATGTGAGTTCCAACTTCTTTCAAAGTTCCTACAACTGGAGTTCCATCAAGCGTGCCAATAAAGGGACTAATCGGCACTGGATGATGTCCATGTTTTTTCAAAGCGTAAAAAGCCTTATGAGAATATCTTTCCGGATTTTCTGAAGCTCCCAAAATTGCAACTGTTTCAGCCATAATACTCTCCTAGATTTAAAAAATTAATGGTCATAGTGCGGTCCACATTTGCCCCATTGACACTCAGACATTTAAGACAAAGACAAAGCAAAGCACAATAGAGGAGACTATTAGCCTATAATTGCAAACCTGCTGCCGGCATTTGTATTGCACCCTATAATGTTCAACAGCATTTAACATTTCAAAATACGCACAACTGAAGAATTTGTTAATTCGCAAAAACCAGGGGGATTTATTATGCCGTTGCCACAAGGAAGTGAAACCGTATCAACATGGATGACAACGGATATTCCACGTACGGAAAAGCTTAAAGAAAATATCAATGTCGATGTTTGTGTCGTAGGCGCAGGAATTGCTGGGCTTACCACTGCTTATTTGCTGGGGTTAGAAGGCAAAAAAGTCTGTGTCATCGATATGTCAGAAATTGGTAGCGGCCAAACAGGAAAAACAACCGCACACTTTTCAACAAGCATTGATGATTATTACTACAAGATGCAAAAGGTTCATGGAACTGAAGGAATTAAAATCATAGCGGAAAGCTTTAGAGCCGCGATTGAAAAAGTACATAGCATTGTAAAAGATGAACACATTGAATGCGAGATAGAGCGCGTTCCTGGCTTTCTCTTCCAAACTAATCATGAAACAGACTTACTTGAAAAAGAACTCAAAGCCGCACATGCGGCAGGATTAGATGAAGTAAAACTCGCTGACTATGCTCCGTTCATGTCGTTTGATACGGGACCTTGTCTTTCATTTCCCCAGCAGCTACAGCTTCACCCGCTAAAATATTTAAAAGGCCTAACAGAGGCGATTTATAAACGAGGCGGCAAAATTTTTACTCAGACTCATGTTGATAAAATTGAAGATGGCGATGAGCCGACGGTTAAAACAACTGAAGGGTTTTATGTAAGAGCTCAAGCGGTAGTTGTTGCAACGAATTCGCCGATTAATAATCTTTTTACGATTCACACGAAACAGGCACCCTATAGGTCTTACGTGATCGGAGTTCTCATTCCTAAAGGCAGCATGCCCAAAGCACTCTATTGGGACACTGAAGATCCATACCACTATTTAAGAATTACACATGAAAATGATGTGCATGATGTTTTAGTTATTGGTGGCGAAGATCATAAAACGGGGCAGGGCTTAGCTCCACATTCCCGTTTCGATAGACTTGAAGCTTGGGCCCGCGAAAGATTTCCGTTTTTAGGAAATGTTCTTTATCGCTGGTCTGGACAAGTGATGGAGCCAGTTGATGGTGTTGCATTCTTAGGAAGAAATCCTGGAAATAAAAATGTTTATATTATTACCGGCGACTCTGGCGAAGGTATGACTCACGGTACGATTGGAGCAATGATCAACACAGATCTTATTATGGGAAGAGAAAATTCTTGGAAAGATCTTTATGATCCAGCTCGCGTAAGCCTTAGGTCCGCTGGCGAATTCATGAAAGAAAACTTAAACGTAGCTTATAAATACACGGACTATATTGGTGGTCACAATGAACAAAGTGTTAAAGAACTTCCAAATGAAGAGGGCATCATATTAAGCCGGGGTTTAAAGAAAATTGCAGTCTATAAAGATGCCCAAGGGCAACTTGAAATGCGTTCTGCAGTTTGTCCTCACCTTGGGTGTATTGTTGCTTGGAACTCTGTCGAAAAGTCTTGGGATTGTCCTTGTCATGGCTCGAGATTTAATTGCGGCGGCCGAGTGATTGAAGGTCCCGCTGTGGATGACCTCGAGAAACTAAAAGAACAAGACACCTATCAAGTTCCCGAATCAGAAAGACCACTACTTAATAAGTCATAATTAATCAAGGAGGCTAAAATGGAAAACCAAGAATTAAAGTTTAAAAAGATTGCGATCATTGCTACTGACGGCTTTGAAGAATCAGAACTAGTCGAGCCAAGAAAAGCTCTCGAGGCTGCTGGTGCCCGAGTTGAAATCTTATCTCCTAAAAAAGGTGCGATCAGATCTTGGAAAGACAAAGACTGGGGTGATGAAGTTTCTGTTGATCACGCGATTACTCAAGTAGCACCACTAGACTACGATGCGCTTATGCTGCCAGGTGGAGTTATCAATGCAGACATCATCCGCGCAGACGGAGCAACGGTTCACTGGGTCACTGAGTTTGTGAAAAGTGGAAAGCCAGTTGCAGCAATTTGTCATGGGGCTTGGGTTTTAATTGAAACGGGCGATGTAAAAGATCGGATTATGACTTCATGGCCCTCTCTCAAAACGGATTTAGAAAATGCCGGAGCTCAGTGGGTTGACCAAGAAGTGGTGACTGATTGTGGTTGGGTTACAAGTCGTAAGCCTGACGATATTCCGGCTTTCAATAAAAAGATGATCGAAGAATTCAAAGAGGGTAAACACCCGCATCCGTCAGAAAGGGATAGACCGCGTCCTACAGATACTTTGTCTTTAAGACATTAGAACGACCTATATAATGAGCAAATTAGCGGGGGTTTTGAGCTTAATATCGACGATATTAAGCTCAAACTTTGAAGATTTGACTGTACAGAATCATGACAGTTTCCAAAACTCAGATAAGACACTAAATTCCCATCTTCTTCGTAGACGGGGGTATTTCATGAGTATCAAATTAGTTTTAACTTTAGCGGTTCTTGCAACATTAGTTGGTTGCGGCAAAAGCAAAAAATCATCCGGTGGTAGCGTCGGTGTAGTTTCAAATCAAAGAAATTGTTCTGAGTCGACAATCGATTCTTATAAAGAAGTTATAAGAATGTCTGAATTGCCAATCAATCGAAAAACTCCGGTGAATAAGATTTTTCAGCTTTGCCTGACGCTTGAAAAAGAACTCAAAAACACATCTTGTCCTGTTAAGAATAAAGACAATCGAGTTGTTAAATTTGCTGCTTACTCTGATATCGCGTCTTTTTGTTCTGAAATTGAAACCTATGTAACAGACCGTGAGCCCAATCCGCCACACTCACCAAGACCGACACCAATTCAGGTTCCAGCTCCAGCAGTTGCGGTACCAGGTCCGTCGCAAGCACCAAGTTCAAATCGACTCGATTTATTAGTTGAAAATTTAGGAGTTGGTTATTTTGTTAGCTTCAAAAATGATTCTCTTTTAGAAGATGATCTTGATTTAAGAAGTGGTTTAACTCGTTGCAAAGTTCTAATTCCAGAGCGATCTAACGATGAATTACGTCGAGTGCGTGGAAACTTAGTTGGAATCGAAATCCGAATCTACCCAGGTGGCGCATCTTACGATATTACAGCTGCGTTAACACACACACGTGATTTATTCCGCCTATCTTGTCGCTCACACAACCAAAAGTTGAGCTTACGCGACTTGAACAAAGTTTTAGAAGGCGTTTTAGAAATCAAACGCAGATAATTTAGGCTGTCGTAAAGAAGTTCAAAAGAGACGTTCAAGTTGTTCGTCTCGCAAAATCAAGTGGGTCTGATCACATCAGGCCCACTTTCCATTTAAAAAGCATACTCGAGCCATGACAATCTAAATAATTAACGATATTTTTAAGGATATGAATATCGCTCAATTTAAATCTCACTACTATTCAGGTGCCGAAATAGTTCATCTTAATAACTCAGGACAAGCTCTTATTCCTGATGTTTACCGGGACCTTGCGCATAAGTGGATTGATAGACTTTATTTAGAAGGTGCACTTTGCTCGATGGAAGGCTGGGCCCAAACTGACGTGACAAGAAAGAAGTTAGCAAAGTTCTTAGGCGCAGATGAAGCTGAAGTATCATTTTTTACAACAACCTCATCAGCCCTTTCGCAAGCGGCGCTGGGAATTCCATTAAAAGCAAATGACGAGATTTTAACTTGGGAACAAGAATATCCATCGAACTTTTATCCCTGGAGACTCGCAGCCGAAAAAGCAAAAGCTAAAATCATCCAAATTGAATCAGACAATTTCGAAACACCAGTTGAAAAAATATTAAAGCAAGTAACCGCAAAAACAAAAGTGATCGCAATCTCTTGGGTTCAATATCAAACTGGATCAGTAACGGATTTAAAAATACTTTCTGATCAACTCAAAGAAAAAGATATCTGGCTAGTAGCTGATGTCATTCAAGGCGTAGGCGTAAGGCCTTTTAATTTTCACGAATCTGGATTTGATATCGTTTGCGGCGGCAGCCATAAATTCATGTGTTCTGGTTACGGTGCTGGATACATGGTGATGAAAAAAGAAAAGCTCGGACAGATTAACCCTATTGAAGTGGGCGCAATGACTTACGGATTTCCTGAAACCGAAAAGAGCTTCTCGATTCAGCCAAGAACCGACAGCAGGCGCTTCGAGCCTGGCTCGAAAGCTATGGTCGAAGTCATTGCGATGTCAGCAACGCTCGATCTCTTAAGCGAAGTCGGAATCTCTAACATATATAAAGAGGCAAGTCGCTTATCACATCGACTTGCGAGCGGATTAAGAGAAGCAAACTTTGACGTTATCTCTCCGGAGGGACCGATCCTAAATTGTTCACCCAAGGGTGGACAATCTTTAGCCGAAGTAACCCAAAGATTAAACCAAGCGAAGGTCACCTTTGCCTTGCGGGGACCGGGAATCAGACTATCCACTCACGCTTACAACCGCGATAGCGAGATAGACCGCGTCCTTGAAATCATGGGCAAGTAACCCCCTAAATTGTCTTTTGTTCAAAAATTAGACGGCAGTAAATATTGAGATTATCTCGTGGTCTTGGGTTTCTTTAAAGTGCCCAGCAATTTTCTAATACAGACTTCAATCGAAAAACTCTCCTCAGACCGATCGGATTGTTGAGTAGATGCGCAAGCTTAGCCACGCCTCAAAGCTAAACAAAAAGTTATACTCACGCATTCTAACTGCGTGAGTATTAATACTTTTTTAACTCTTTTGACTTTCCCAATCCAAAGAATGGCCGTTGACATATCTCTTGCAGAACGGAATAACCACGAGCGCAAAACATAAAACTATAGAGCCTGCGAAAGCACTTCTATTCCTTATTGATGTAACTGTTGGGAGTTTTCAATGAATCAATTTTCAAACCGATTAATTCGTACGCTTGCTTGCTTGTCTTTACTAGCTTCGCAAGGTGCACATGCCACGAATGGAAGCAAAGGCGGAGGAGCTACTGGAAAAACAAATTCTGGTAACACTTTCGACTGCTCTAAAAATCCAAAACTTTGCACAGGTAACTCTGGCAACGGCGTAGGTAACGGCGGCCCGGGTAACCAGGGTAACGACGGCACTAACGGCAACACAGGTTCTGGCGGTGGACACACAGTCGGTGGCGGCTCAAACGGAAACTCGAATGGTAATTCAAACGGGAACTCGAACGGCCATTCAAATGGAAACTCGAACGGAAACTCGAATGGCAACTCCAATGGAAACTCAAACGGAAACTCGAATGGCAACTCCAATGGAAACTCGAACGGCCATTCAAATGGGAACGCCAATGGAAACTCGAACGGGAATTCAAATGGCAACTCCAATGGAAACTCGAACGGGAATTCAAATGGCAACTCCAATGGAAACTCAAACGGAAACTCGAATGGCAACTCCAATGGAAACTCGAACGGCCATTCAAACGGCAATGCCAATGGAAACTCAAACGGCCATTCAAACGGCAATGCCAATGGAAACTCAAACGGCCATTCAAACGGCAACGCTAATGGAAACTCGAACGGTAATTCAAACGGCAACGCCAATGGAAACTCGAACGGTAATTCAAACGGCAACGCCAATGGAAACTCAAACGGCAATTCAAACGGTGGTTCAACTACCGGCGGCAGCACAACTGGTGGGTCAACTGATGGCGGATCGACGACGGGTGGTAACACAACTGGTGGATCTACGAATGGTGGAACGACTGACGGTGGTTCAACTACTGGCGGCAGCACAACTGGTGGGTCGACCGATGGCGGATCCACAAATGGTGGAACGACTAACGGCGGTTCAACTAACGGTGGCAACACTGAAGGTGGCTCAACGACTGGTGGGAACACTAATGGTTCGCAACCTCCTATTGAAGACACTCCTCCAACGCCTCCAACTGAGGAACAACCTCCAGCAAAGCAGCCCCCAGCAGAAGAACAGCCCCCAGCAGAGCAACCTCCAGTTGAAGATCAGCCACCTGTGGTCGATGAAAAACCAGTTGACCAACCAGAGCGCAGCTTAGCTGTTCGTATTCAGCCATTATTTTACTTAGATTATGATTTAGGTACGGGAATTATTGCGGTTGATGATGCGAGCACGGTCAGACAGGGAGCACCTAATTTACTTCAGATGACTCGTCAGGCTTCGCGATATCAAAAATCGAGCTATGAACTTTTAGAAGGCGGATTGGGCGCGGCACTTGGTTTCTATTTTAAGAACGCAATGGGCGCGGCGGCTAATTTTTGGGCTCAGGTTGGTTTGATGCCAATGAAGGGTACGGAAGTATCTTCTGTTAGATATTTCGATTCACTTGCGGCTGCGAAAGCAACTCGTGGATATAAATCTGCTCCACTGGATGTGACTTCACTTTATAAGTGGCAAGTAGGCGACAGTGTGACTTACAAATCTAAGGGTGGCCTCATTTATGTGGGCGGAATGGGATTGGGAATTGCGGGTCTTTCATCAACTAAGTTAGCTCAAGGTACTTGGGAAACTTATGTCGAAAAAGTTGAGGCGACTCAAGTTTTCGTAAAGATCACGAGCACAAAGTTAGATGCATTATCTAACGGTGCGGGCGTGGCATTAGGTGCGGTAGCGAGAACAGATTTTAAGAATACTGATGATGGGTTTTCTTACTTGATCGAATTGAATTCAGAGACTGGTCGCAAAGTTTATCAGGATCTAGTTCGTGGAAACGTAACGGCTGCACAACAAAAAGTTGCAGATATAGAACGAAGCCCTGAATTACCTTCTGTTAAAAAAGTAGAAAAGTTTAAGCGTAAATCAAAAGGCGAAGGATATAGCTTCTTCTTTGGTGTGCCAATATTCTTGAATGCGACAACAGCGGAAAACAATGTTCAGTCACACAACATGTCTGACATGTATATCGAGAACTCTAAAGTCGATGCCCAGTTTAGCGTTTATGATTTCACAACACGTTCACGTGCATTCGGAACTCATACGACAATGTCGAAAGGTTTCTACGGCGTGAGCTTTGCTGCAAACGATTTAGTAACTGGTGATCTTCAAGAAGCGGGTAAGTTCGGCCGATTTAGCTGGGTCTACCAAGACGATAACTCTTCTATGAGAACTCTTCACCGTAACATGCAAAGCCTCATTGATGAGACTGGTTTAGAGCAATTGCGAGTGATCATCCCGAATCTTGCAGCCGATATGGATTTCACAAACATTTCATTAAACATCACGATGACTGCGGAAAACACTGCGCGATTAACTAATTCAGTAGTGGGAAGAAGTGCTCGTCAGATGAAAACCTGGAGTGAGAAGCGCGCGAAATATGCTTTTGCTAAAAAAGGTGCAGCGCTCTGCAAAACGGCTTCAGAGCATAACACTTGTGAAGCTGAATTTTTAAACCAAACAAGTTATGCTGCAGAAAAAATGCAGGACGCTTTGGCAAAGATGGCTTCTCGTTCAAGCAGCAGAGCGGCTTACACAAAAGCATTTGCTGAATTCGGAAAAGCTGCGATGACGAACCAAGAAACACTTGCGATGGCACTAGTAATGGCTGGTCCTGGTGCTGAAATCAGTTTTGCTTTGGAAGGTACTTACTTCAAAGCTCACCGCATGAGTGCAAGAACAACGGATGTTGAAGGCCGATTGAAACTAGTTGATCCACGCGATCAAACAAACGATGCCTCTTTGGACCCGGAAGCTAAGCGCTCAAGACTCCACGGAGTTATCACGAACAAGAACTTCACGGGTCTTGGTTCACCGTAATTAGATTTTTTAATTCGTAAAAGCGAAAAGGGAGTTGGCTTATAACCAGCTCCCTTTTTTTATTTCGTAAAGCAGTCGTGATCCCAGATCTGAACGCTTTCGATTAAGGGGCGGGGCCCATCGGGCGGAGTTGATTTTTCGAGCATGTAGTAAACCTTGAAGGTACTAAGCCGCTCACTGTCTGAATGCTCGTCATTCCAAAGACGACAAAGATATCGCCCAAAGTATAATCGATGGTTTGAATATTCGGCTTGCGAAAGGTTCACGAGATACTTTCTCCAGAACCCATTCTTGAACTGATCTGCCATTTTTTCAGGCCGCTCAGTTTTGAATGCCTTATCGTTGAAGATATCCCAGGTTTTTCCATTAAAAAGAGTTCCATCAACGACAACCCATCCATCATTAAATGCAGGATATGGAGCAAACATAATCCACTGTTGATGAAGCCTTAAGACCGAGCCAAATTTGTGAATAGAAGACTTTAATTCCCAGCGGTCATTTTCTTTCAGCAAAGCAATATTCCAATAAATTGCGACAAGAAAGGAAATACCAACGAAAACCTGAGTGAAAAGTGAACTCTTATAGTTGCGTTCTTTGAAGTGAAGTCCTTGAGTGAGCACTCCAAACGATTGTCGCCTCTTCGCTTGATATTTATAAAAAGAATTACCTAAGCGCTTAATGGGCGAGAGCGAGAAAACAGAAGTTAGAAACGAAAACGGTGAAACTTGAACAAGCTTTAAAAAAGCATCGAAATGAACGAAAGTTTTTTGATTGTGAGACTGAACAATCCATGAATTTTCAGTCTGCATAAGATTTGAAAGCGAAGCTACGTCTTGAGCTTTCCTTATTTCAACAAAGGGAAGAATAAGAAACGTCTTAAGTAAATGAGCCATCTTAAGGCAATACCCGCACTGAGCATCGTAATAAATTGCCATACCATTTTGAATTCTAGAAAACCTTTTCTCTAGCATATCCCAAAAAGACGAAGGAATAAAAGCAAACCAATAAATGATGCAGATCCAAGGGAAAGACCCCAGGTTAAAAACTAAAAATAAGCCTAAGTGAAACGAAGTAAATGTTAAAATCGCAATCCACCGAAAAAGCGAATTCTTCCAAGGCATAAAAACTAGAAGCGGAACCAAAAACTCCGTCCAGAAAGTCACAAAAGTCAGATTTTTTAAGAGCACTGGAGGCAAAGTTCTAAAATAAAGTCCAAAGTTCGTTAAAAATTGATCAAGCTCGAGAGCATAATATAGAGCAGATCCCTCTTGAGTCCAAATCGGATGATTCTTAATAACAGCCGTAAAAAAGTACATCAAAAGAAGCTGACCCATAAACGCAATAGAAGGCATATTAAAAAGCTCTCGAGGTTTCGCAATTTTCGAAGAATTTAAGGCTGAATCAATTGAGTAGTAAGTGCTCGAGGGTAAAAAGATAATCCAAAAGAGTGCCAAGCGAATCAGATCATCGCCACCATGAGAAATAATCGGTGCACGAGCCGTAAACGAAACAAAAAACAACCACGACAAAATAGTAAAAAGCCGTGATTTATATCCGAATAAAAAGGCAGTGTAACAAAGTCCTGCGATAGTCAGCAGTGAATAGATATAAAAACTTTTACCTGCCAGATAATAAACAGAAAAAAACAACGGATTAACGAAATCAACGAGCAACGGACCTCGAGGCAACACGCCATAATCTGTGTAAAACTCTGAAACCATCGTGAACCGAACAATAAGATCAAAGAGTAAAAGAATGCCCAAGCAAACTCTGAAAAGGCTTAAAGATCTGAGGTCTAATTTAAATGGATTCATAGACTTTAAATCCTAGAGAAGGAAAATGGCATAGGCAAATAGCTATCAACAGAGAAGTCGAGTGCTGGAGATTTAAAGTGATATTTTAGTTGGAAGAGTAAAGAATTGGCGGAGAGGGCTAAACCCCTCTAAGTTGCTGAAACTACTCAGCCTCTTTTTTGGACCCTACCAAACCCTACCAGCCATGTATCTAACTTGGTAATAACCGACGATAATTAACTTCGACGATGACTGTCAAGCCGGATCACTTCTGACTCATTAAATGTCGGAATATCATAACCAAGACTGTTTGTAGCACCCTGCAAATCTATCCCAGCTCTTCGATTATAGCCGTCTGTCGTATCCGAATCACTGTGCCCTACAATCGCCATAACCCTTGAAAGAGAAACCCCTTGCGCCAGCAGATTCGTAATGAATGTTGCTCGCAGGTCATGGAACCGAATTGAAGTGATTTTGATCCGATCACAGAACTCTCGAAGAACTTTTGCCTGATCTCCGCGCAGCCATTCCGTATGCCTTGGCAAAACGTGGGGCTCGTTCACATCAGCCGAAAGTTTTCGCTGTTTTAGAAAAAACAGAAAATCTTCACTGATCGGTACAACTCGATTTCTTTCGTTCTTCGTGCTTTTTAAACCGTTCTTGCTACTCCAAGATTTGGTGACATGAATCATCTTCGATTCAAAATCCACATCAGACCACAACAGAGCAATCATTTCTCCTGAGCGCATTCCGGTTTTTAAAGCCGTCACCCACACCGGATAAAAATAATGATTCGTGACTTTCGCTTCGCTCAAAAGCTTATCCACTTCAACGCGGTTTAATACTTCTTGATCATTGACTGGTGCCTTGACCGTGACCCCAGCGCAGGGATTCATAGCAAGCACTTGGTTATCAATGGCCATCTGAAATATTTTTCGCACAAGTTTCAAAGTATGCTTTCTTGTGTGCGGCGTAGATTTCTCTGGCATTTTTTCAAAAACTAATTCCCTGACATCATCCTGGGTAATTTTTGAAATATCTTTTTCTTCCCAAATCGGCGACACATATCTGTTCAAAGATTTTTCGTAGCAATAATAAGTCGAGGGCTGATATTGTTTTTTCAAACTGATCAGACACTTCTCAAGCCAAGCTTTCCAAGATTGAACAGGTTTTCTGTTAATATAAGCTTCAAGCTCTTTTCTGAGCTCAAAGCACACCTCGGTTGCTTTTCGATCTGAAGTGATCCCTTGCCTGCAACGATAGATTTGCTTTCCATCTTGATCTCTCATTTTGACTTCTACTAAATACAGTTTTTTACCATCTTTCATGTAAGGCTTAATTGCCATATCATGCTCCCTTCTGGAGCAAGCTATTCAGCTGGCACTTACAAAACCTCAGACGGCTTCCCAATTTTTTAAATTTAATTTGTCCGCGACAAA
>JAYTJV010000013.1:0-5719 GCA_043730825.1 Pseudobdellovibrionaceae bacterium | reverse complement strand
TTCATGATGATTTAATTGATCGATCTATTTTACGCCGTGGAAAGCCAGCCGCTTGGAATAAGTATTCTCCGGAGTATGCGGTGTTGGCGGGCGATTATCTTTTGGCGCGTGTGATGGTGAATCTATCAACTTACGGAAGTATTCGCTTAGTTCAATATACCGCTGAAGTCATTTCAGAATTGCTTGAGGGTGAATGGCTGCAAGACTCTGTCATCAGAGACTTCGATGTAAATTTAGAAAAATTGGACCGAATTCATAATTTGAAAACAGCCTCACTTTTTAAGTGGTGTTTACGTTCGCCATTTTATGCGTTGGACCGAAAAGATCATACTCTTCATGAAACTTTGGAAAAATTAGGACAGATCTTAGGTTTGTTGTTTCAACGAAGCGATGACCTTTTGGACTACAATATCAGAAATGCCGAAGGTAAAGCGATCTTAGGGGATTTGAAATCAGGATACCTTAATTCTTTTGGTGCGTTTGTAGCCCAAGACTTGAACACTGAAAAGCGTGCTGCACTTGTGCGGTCTCAGACTTTGGAAGAATTTAAAACCCACTTAGGTGGAAACTCGGCGTTCGATGAAAAAGTAAAACAGTTTGATCAAATTAATCAAAAGCATATCGATTTATATCAGCATCTTTTGACGACGTTAAAAGATGTGCTCCAGCGCAGCGAGCAAGGAATTGTAAAAGACTTCGAGCCCTTGACTGAACTTCTCTATTGGAGAAAAGTTTAAGAATGGCTTCGCAATTTATTACGGCAAAAAAAGGGTCGATAGAATTTGAAAACCTCATCAGAGGAACTTTTTCTGAAACCCAAAGGGCCTTGCCCGTACAAAACCTAAGAGTTGGTTCTCCAGATGAAGAAGTTACTTTTGAAATAATTCAGGCAAAAGAAATCACCAGCCGCTTTGCTTACCTTGGATTTGTTGGGCCTAAAAAACTTCTTTTTGTCCTTTTCCCAGTTTTCTACTTTGCTGTATTAGGTTGGAATAAGCCTATTTTAGTTTCTCCAGAACTTGAGTGCATCATTTTTGGATTGATTTTAAGTATTTTGGCAGTCCAGATAAAAGTCGATATTCAGGATTTTATTTCAGGTTACGACCGGATCCGGGGCGACAAGGGCCAAAAAGTTTTAAGTAAAGGCTGGAAAACAGTCGCCCAACTAGAGCGTGATTTCAAAATTGTTTCAACTATTGCTTTTGGTCTTGCGATTGTTCCATTAATTTTTGCACCCATTCGAATCTTGAGTGTGGCCTTAACGTTATTTTTATTTTTTATTGGTTATAAGCTTGGAGTTAGCAAACGTAATCGTTTGAACCGCGATCTTGCGTTAGCAATTATTGCAGGACCCTGTTTGGCGTATTGGATTATGCCCCAGGTAAGTTCGTTGTTGTTTGGAACCGTTTGGGGATTTTTCATTTTCTTTGCTTTGCAACTTGAACACTTCCAGCATTATTTTGCACAAACACAAGCGGGTGAAAAAAACCTGATTACATTGCGCAGTTTTGATCAGGCTCCGCAAATCTTGTGGGCGGTATGGGCTCTTTGTTTGATCGTATATGCAATGATGCGTTTTCTAACTGCTCACCTAGCATGGTGGGGCGGTTCAATGATGATTTTGATTGTCTTAAGTTTCATGTGGCGTAGATCACTTTTCAAACTTCAATCACCGGCAGGCTCTGAAATCGATAAGATCGTGCTTGTAGGTAACCAGCTTTATTACACATTTATTTCGCTTTGGACCGCAGAGCTTATATTTCAAGCTATCATAGCTCCACTTGTGTTTGCATGGTTCAAATAAAAATCGATCCTTCCTTTCAAAGTCCGGAAATTCAATCTCAGCTAGATGCTTTTTGTATTCAAGTTAGTGAAAAGTCTAAGTGGTTGCTAACGAAATCTAAAACCGACAACTGGATGATCGTTGATTCAGAAAAACGAAAACTTGAAATCGACTTTGATACAAACAAACATGATTACAATAGAAGTCACAAAGGCTCTGGAGAATTGATCGCAAGATCATTAGGTATCAAAGAAGATATTAAAAATGTTGTTGATCTTTCGGCTGGCCTTGGAATCGATGCGGTTCTCTTGGCGCAAATCGGATTCAAAGTTACAAGTGTTGAAAGATGTCCGATTTTAATCTTTCTTCTTCATGAAGCTCAGAAAAAAACGACTCGAAAAGAAGTAAAAGGTATTAACTGGGTATTAAGCGACTCTAGGATATTTCTGACAGATTATAAGTTAGAGGGTCCGACAAGTTGCTATTTTGATCCCATGTATCCGGAAAAAAAGAAAACAGCTTTGCCCAGACAAGAGATGGTCATCTTCAGAGAACTCGTCGGACAAGATAACGATGCAGAATCAACTTTACAGTTGGCTTTGAAAAAAGGTTTTGTGCGAACAAGTGTCAAGAGACCCTTAAAAGCAGAAGTTCTTATCGCTGGCCCGGATTATCAGTTAGCTTCAAAATTAGTGCGCTTTGATATTTATTATCCAAGAAAAACAACAGGAGCTAAGCAATGACACCGTTTTTACTTTCGCTTTTAGTGATGTACTTAGCTTGGTGGATGTTCGCAGCGGAATTTAGAAGATTTCTTTATTCTGAATGGACTGTAAAACCGTTTTCAACTTGGGAACATTTAAAAGGTGCGGTTCCTTACGTGTTAAGACAGTTGTCACCACAAAATATTCAAGCCCAAGGTTTTGTTGATGGCGAAATTAAGCTTCTAAATCAACGTCGAAGCTTTATGCTTTTTAGTTTTCAAAGATTAGCAGTGATTTTTCCAGGAATTATTCTTTTAGCCACTTTGCAGATCGAAGTTTTCATTTCTCTGATTGTTGTTGCCACCGTGTTGCTAGCGATTTTTTTCAAGAAACCGGGGCGCTGGATTCAAATTGCATTTCTGTCGGGAGTTTTCTTTATGGCTTTCCAGTGGTGCTTCTACCAAGCAAGCCAATGGATTTTTGCACCAGAAACATCAGCCATAATTTACTTTATG
Organism: Pseudobdellovibrionaceae bacterium; assembly: GCA_043730825.1. GTDB lineage: Bacteria > Bdellovibrionota > Bdellovibrionia > Bdellovibrionales > Bdellovibrionaceae. The sequence continues at coordinate 2,717 of JAYTJV010000013.1, read as the reverse complement.
GCTGATGCACGGATGTTTAATTTTTTTACTTTTATCGGATTAGGAATCGCGATCACTCTAGTAGTACGCTATGAGTTATGGAGTTTATGGCTAGCTGTTGTATTATTTTTTGCCGGAGGCCTAGCGTATTTAAACGTATTTGGTCTTATTTTAGGAGAAAGCATGGGTTGGGCCCTGTACTGGTTTGCCTTAGGTCGATTTTCTTCTAAAAAAAATAAAACGATTACTGTTGAACTACTACTCTTAACGCTCGCGTCTTCTTGCGTTTTTATTTTTATTTTATTCTTTTTAAAATCCATGGGATTTTTAGATATTCGAGTCATAAGCCCTATCTTCGGAAAAAAGATTTCATTTCTACTGGGTTGGGGTGTGTGGGAAGTATTTTTGACTTTAATTCTAATGGCTTGGGGACATCTTCGCTCTCAAAATCAAATTGGCGAATCCACAGATTTAGAAAGTATAAAATTACCACTTCCAGCGCTGGGACAAGGTTTTTTGCAGTACAGAGGTTGGATGCCAGATCAATTGCAGTTTCGCTGTACTGAAGTAAAACGTCGGTTAATTTCTTTACAATCGGTAGAAGCGCAAATGAAGGAAGAACATCCAATATCAGTGCCTCCTCATCTGCTGCAGAAGATGCAAAAAGAGATTGGGTCTTTAAAAGAGCTTCTTGTAGCTCTATCGAAATACTCTTTATGATTTTGCGCGAAGTAAACCCAATCCGAAGCTAAAAACTGTAAATAACTTTGACACTTCAAAGACCTGTCCAACTTCTATCTAATTTTGGTAATAAATTCTTCTTTGGTATGTAACCTGCAACTATAAATCACGTACAACAATTCAAAGGCTTAACAAGGCCTACCGTCGTTTATTTTTCTTTTCTAGGCGACATTGTAGGTCAATTTTTGGCAACAGCAGCTAACTAGCTTGCTTAAAAGCCAAAGAACCGAGGCTTCTGAGTTTTAATTTTATTAAAGGTGGTAACATATGTCTGCAGCTCAGACGACTCATTGTAAAACAAGCGTGGCCTTAGTTCCGGCAATGCCCGCAAGAATTAGTGCATCCAAGTTTATTTTTAAATCCAACCTATTAATAGCTCTTTTGAGTCTTACTGTTTTTACTGGCTACAGCGCGAACGCTGCTTCTCGATCGTGTTTTGAAATTCTGTCTCGCCAGAAGACCGAAGTTTCTGCAAAGACAATTGAAAATTATTTCCGCCAACTTTCTAAAGATCAGTGGCAGTTTTATGCAGATAGCGTAAATTCTACGACGAATTTCTTACCTCCTGATAACGTTCGCGTCGAGCAAGGTAAAAATCTAACGGTTGATTACCGGACTTCTCCAACAAATATTGGACTCTATATGCTATCGACTATGACGGCTAAGAAGTTGGGCCTTCTTAGTCAAGAACAAGCAGTAACGCGATTGAAGCAAACAGTAGAAACGATCAAAAAATTGCCGAAGTATAAGTCTACTGTTCAAGGTCGCGATGGAAAAATTCATGCAGTCGAACACCTTTACAATTGGTATAGCATTAACAACACTCCTGCGGAAATCGGTGGCGGATTTATTTCTACCGTGGATAATGGAAATCTTGCTGCTTTTTTAATTTCTACTATAACGGCAGTTGGTAAATCTGATGCTGGTCTTACGCGGGACTTAAAACAAATAGTCGAGAAAATGCGTTTTGACGTTTTATACGATTCTCAAAAAAATCTTCTTTATCATGGGGCGCAGGTAAAAGACGGAAAACTTTTTACCAACGCTGGTCACTATGACATGTTACTTTCTGAAGCGCGCTCAGCTTATGCCGTCGCTATTATGCTTGGTCAAATTCCGGAAACATCTTGGAAGAACCTAAAGCGTAAGTTAGGCAAGAATGAGCTGGATAATATTAATACCAATCCTCGATTAAAACTACAAAGTTACACTGGAACAATGTTCGAATATCTGACAACGCGTTTATTTATGAAACACGATGGAACTCCATTGGGCCAGGCAGATGAACAAGCAGTCAGGCTTCAAAGAAAAGACGTAGTTGCGGGTCTTTGGGGTAAGTCAGAAGCCAATTCAAATACTTCTAGAGGTTATGCTGCTTGGGGTGTTGGGAGTCTTTCGCAGTCTCGAGAATTCACAACAACAGGTGATCAAGTTATTGCACCTTATGCGAGCGAAATGGCTGCGGGCTTGGCGCCAAAAGCGGTTGTCGCAAATCTGCAAGAAATGGATAAACTGGGACTTCGCGAACGGTACGGGCATTTTGAGTCTGTAACGGTCAAGGGCACGGGCACTGATATCCAATATCATGTGACACCACAATTTTTCGCGCATCACGTAGGAATGGGTTTTCTAGGTATTGCCAACTTTCTTGACAACAATTTCGTCGCTGAATTATTTCACCAATCTGCTTACAACAATAATGGCGCGCTTGAAAAGTTATTGAGTGTACCACTTAATGAATATCGAAAGCCTGAAAATAAAGTAGCGGCAAGAAAAGAAATTAGCGATGCTTATGCTTACGAACCAGGTGTTTCTTACGATAAATCTAAACTAATAGGAAATGGCAACTTTGTTTCCAATGTTGGTGGTCTTGGAAGTTCTACTATTCTAGGACAGAACTACGTATTTACCCATAATCAGGTTTTCTACATTCGAGACAATTCTTCTGGTACGCTTTTGCCATTAAAATTAGATGCACCAGATTCAACTCGCAGTAA
>JAYTJV010000012.1:0-112992 GCA_043730825.1 Pseudobdellovibrionaceae bacterium | reverse complement strand
AAAATGGCTTTAAGGATGAAATTCCTGAAGGCCTTGATGAAGAAATATCAATCCCTAATCCGAACCAAAAAGGAAAAACATTATGATACAAAATATTTTTAAAATGGTCCTAGCAACTTTGTTTGTAGTTGCTTGTTCTTCGAAACCGAAAGATGTTTCAACTGAATCAGCCAAAGAAAAACAAGCTAATCCAAGTGCTCAAGTCAGCATGGAAGCGAAACAGCTTGCTGCTGAAAACGAGTCCCAAGTTTTAACCGAGATTTCATTTCGAAAAGGCTCGGCAGAGCTTTCACCGCTTTCACGTCAAAAATTAGAAAAGCTTCTTAAGTCTGTTCAAAATCAGGGCGAAATCGAACAAATTCGGGTCATCAGTTGGGCTGATCAAGCATACCCTACTAAAGAAATACGCGAATTATCTGATGATCAGAAGAAGTTAGCTGATCAGCGTAATCACTCAATCCAAACTTACCTTATGACAAAAGATAAAAGAATCCCGATTGAGGCTGTTAACATGGCAGTACGACCTAGCACTTTGAACAATATGTGGGGAAGCCCTGATTCTAGAATTAAAAAATCACTTGAATCTTTGGGCCTAACAAACGTGGGCTCTGAGGCTAAAGCAAGTCAGGCCATCATAATGGTGGAAATAGACTAAGGAGTTTTTATGGCTCAGTTTGGTGGCAATAAATTAAGCAGTCCAATTACGGAAAAATTAAAAAGCATTCCTGGCTTTTTCGGAATCAGATTGGCAGATGAGCCAAAGTATCAAGTGCTTGATATGGAAGACGATAAAGAAATCAGACAATACGAGCGCATGACTTTGGCTTCAGTTACCGTTAATAATGGCAAATACGAAGATGCTATGAAGGAAGGCTATCAGCGCCTTTCTCAGTATTTGTACGGGGAAAATGCAACAACTTTGGAAATGCCCATGACGACGCCCGTTTTTGAAGAGCAAAATCATAACTCCTGGACAATCTCATTTATTTTACCAAATGATATTACCCCCGCAACTGCACCAACGCCGCTTGATCATGCAATTGCGATCACCGAATGCCCTGCTCATGCGGTAGCAGTTATCTGGTACACAGGTGGGAATCATCTTGAAAGAGTTTATGCCAAGTCAGCAGAGCTGCATGGCTGGCTCTCAACTAAAAAAGGTTTCAAAATCTTAGGGGAAAACAAAATTGCTCAGTATGACAGCCCTAGCACGTTATCCTTCTTCAGACGAAATGAGTTACAAGTTGAAGTTGCAGAAGTTCATTAATTAAATCATGATGATCGTATGAAACCTGCAATTCAATTTTTAGTAGCGATCGTTTTCTTACTTATGCTCGATTCATTGTGGCTCGGCTTTATCATGAAAAAGTTCTACCACACAGAGCTCGGCACTCTCATGCGCACGGTAGATGGTCAGTTTAAGCCCATTCTTTGGGCAGCTGGCATGGTCTACTTTGCCATCGCCTTAGGGATAGTCGTCTTTGTTTTACCGCGAGCGACTGATTTAGCCCAAAGTTTTACATACGGAGCTTGCCTGGGATTTATCATTTACGCTGTCTATGATTTTACCAATCTTGCGACGATTCAAAACTGGTCATTGAAATTAACTATGGTCGATGTTGCATGGGGCGCTTTCCTATGTGGAACCACTTCATTACTCGTCACATTAGTTAACAATAAGTTCGCTTCTTAAATAAAGGACACTGGAATTTAGTGACGGAAAAGAAGAAACCTAAAACCATAAAAAGTATTAAATCTGGTTTTTTAACTCGTGGTTTTAGTCTTGCTAAATTAACTGTTGGTGCTGGGGCTAGCTTAGCAACTCAAAAAGTGACCAGCTTTTTAAAAAATAAAGCTGATCGCGACGAAGCCTGGCTTCAATATCTCTCATCTCAAGCTCAAATTTTTTCTAAAGAACTTGGTGAACTCAAAGGTTCTTTGATGAAGGTCGGCCAAATGCTTTCCGTATTAGGAGAACATTTTTTGCCACCCGAAGTGAACAACTACCTTAAAACTTTACAAAATGACACTCCAGCGATGGAGTGGCCCAAAATCAAAAAGATATTGGATGAACAAATTGGTGAAATAGTTTTGAGTGAACTGGAAATCGAAACTGAAGCTTTAGCATCAGCTTCTTTGGGACAAGTGCACCGGGCCCGAATCAAAAAAACCGGTGCTTCCATCGTTTTAAAAATTCAATATCCCGGAATTGATAAAGCAATCAATAGTGACATCAAGGCGATTAAGAACTTTTTAACCCTCATAAAAGTTGTTCCGATTGAAGGCTCCTTAGATGAAATTCTAATAGAGTTAAAAGAAATGCTTATTCAGGAGATGGATTACGAACAAGAAGTAGTACTCATGGAAAAGTATCGAAAGCTTCTTGGCAATGACTCTCGATATGTCATCCCTGTTCACTATCCCCAGTATAGTTCTAAAAAGATTATCGCCATGAGCTTTGAAAGAGGCTTAAAAGCTGATGATCCGATCATTCAAGCGTTGAACCAGGATCGAAGAAATAATTTATCGAAAGCTTTCTTAGAGCTTTATTTTAAAGAAATTTTCGAATGGAATTTTATTCAGACAGATCCCCATTTCGGAAACTATCGTTTACGCTTGGACCCATCGGGAAAAGATCAAATTGTTCTTTTTGATTTCGGCGCTACTAAGCAATTTGATAAAGAATTTATGAAAAGCTACAAAGAGCTCGTCAGAAGCCTTGCGACTAAACATGAGGATTTTGAAAAAGTCTGTTTTAAATTAGGTTTTTTAAAAGAAACCGATAAGCCCGAACTAGGAAGCCTCTTTAAAAAACTTTCGTTTGAAACTATCGAGCCTTTTGGCCCTGATGTTTACGACTGGAAGAATACAGATTTGCCCAAAAGACTTGTTGATGGTGCCATCAAGATGACAAAAGAATTTCCACTTAGAACCCCACCGAAAGAATTCCTTTTTCTAAATCGGAAGACAGCTGGGGTTTTCATTTTCTTATCAGTACTAGGTGCGAAATTTGAATCTCGCACCTTACTTTTGAAATATCTTAAAGATTAATATTTTTTCTTAGAAACGTAACGTGGCTTTGCTTTGCCGCCGTCTTTCGAAGCTGAACTAGCAGCTGCCGGTCCACGACTTTCAGATTTACGAGGGCTATCACTTCTTGGGCCTTCACTTCGGAATCCACCTTCAGCACGACGTGGAGCTTCGCTTCTTGCTGGGCCATCGCTTCTAAATCCACCTTCAGATCGACGAGGTCCTTCGCTTCTTGCTTCACTGCGTGGTCCGCGATCTTCAAAGCTAGAGGCTCTTCTTGGAGCACTTCCGCCGCCTTCGTCACGGCTACCGCGTGCAGAATATCCGCCACGTCTGTCGCCGCCACCTGCAGAACGACCACCACCACGGTATCCGCGGTCGTCACCACCGCGGTATCCGCCGCCAGAACGACCGCCACCGCCACCACCACCACCGGCGCGTGATGAGAAATCGCTGATATAAATATCGTCTCTCCAGATGCTTTGATCACGCATCTTAGAATTAATAACTGCAGCCATCCATTCAGCTGTCGAATAAAGATTAGTTTCTTGTTCAGTTAATAATTCACCACAGATCTTCTTAAGCTCCATCATGATATGAGAATCGCCCTTGGTTTTGCTTAAGGTATCAAGTTCAGTTTTAACAATACCTTTTAGTACTTCGCCTGTGTTTTTCATTGGGTAAGGAGTGAACTGAATCTTAGTTAGCCTTTGTAAACGGCTTAACTTAGAAAAATCAGAAGGTTCCATTATGCTGACAACAAGTCCGCTTTCACCATTTCGGCCAGTACGACCTGATCTGTGGATATATGATTCAACTTCGATTGGTAATGAAAAGTGAATAACATGAGTTAAACTCTTTACGTCTAATCCCCGAGCCGCAACGTCTGTTGCGATCAAGATTTGAAATTTTTCACTTTTAAGATTCTTTAAAATCTGTTCACGTTCACGTTGCTGTTTGTCTCCGTGAAGGCTCATGCAAGTAATGTCATTTGCGCGAAGTAATTCTTCAACGTCGCCTACGTCTCTTTTTGTTTGGCAAAAGATAATTCCATAAAAATCATCAACGCTTTTTACGATTCGAAGTAAGGCTTGTTTACGGAAACCACTTCTAACAGCTACATAATGGTGAGTTAATGTAGAAGACACACCTTGGTTTTCAGAAACCTGCTCTACGATTTTAGGACTTTTTAAGTAGCGATTTAAAATTCGCTTAATACCAGGCGCCATCGTCGCAGAAAATAACCAAGTTTGGCAGGAAGCACGGTCATGATCTTTGTCATCTTTTTGATGAGTAAAGTTTAAGATAGCTTGAAGATCTTCTTCAAAACCCATTGAAAGCATTTTATCTGCTTCATCCAAAACTAATACTTTTAATTGAGTTAAATCGACTAATTTTTGATTTAATAAATCAATCAAACGTCCTGGCGTTGCGATCAACACATGTGGTTTACGTCTGATGTTATCACGTTGAATTGTGTAACTTTGTCCACCATAAATCGTCATTGAACGTAAGCCCAATGGCTTCATTAATTTGCCCAAGATTTCTTCAATTTGAGCAGCAAGTTCACGAGTTGGAGCAAGAACAAGTGCTTGCACTTGATTAGATCCAGCGTCGATTTTTTCTAACATCGGAACACCAAACGCCGCTGTTTTTCCAGAACCTGTTTGTGCAAGTGCTACAAGGTCAGCAGGGCCTTCTTGCGCCATAAGGTGGGTAATAACCTCAGCCTGAATTTGTGTTGGTTTGGTGTAGCCCATGATACTTAATGATTGGACCATTGCGGGACTAATAGGCATCGTTGAGAATTCTAGATTCTGCATAAATAAAACCGTCTTTCACTACATTTGTGTGTAGATGCCGATCGCATGTTTTATTTAATTGCGAACTTAGCATCTCTAATAATTTTTATTAGAAAAACAAGATACCCGACAAAAGACAAATATTGGGAAAAAATTAACAATTTATAAAAACAACAAGGTTTCCTGACATGAACTTTCAAGTTAGTGAGACTTTCTCGCTACATTTTATCTCTCGAAATGGCTGACAATTCTAGGCTGCTGTCGAATTTTTATTCCTTTTGGCCGTGAAAAATCAGGTCAGATCTTATTAAACCTACTTCTGAGGATTGGCTCTTGTGCCCCGAAAATGCATTGTTTACTGAGGTTTGGAGGTTTTATGAAGGTTCTTTTATTGTCAGTCACAAGCGCACTTTTACTCACAGGGTGTGATAATTTCGTACATTTGAAAGAAGTTACTAAGAACCAAGTTCCACAATTCAAAGTTGATCACAAAGAAGCATTACCAGGTGTTCCCTCTATCGAAACCAAGCCTGCAATTCCTGATGGCTCTAAACCGGCCGAAGCAAAGCCTAGCGGGACGACTGCCGCCGCCGGACCTAACTTTGAGCAAGACCCAACTCCACTTCCAAAGCCAGGCACTGGTGAAGCTGCGGTTATTCCAGTTGCTGTGGTTCCTGCTCAGGGTGCGGAAACTCCGAATGCTGGAGCTGCGACTACCCCTGCCCCAGTTCAAACTCCGCCTCAAGCTCCAGTTCAAACTCCAGTGGCGAATCAAACGCCCGCTCCTACAAAACCTGAAGCCGAGAAAAAAGACGATGGCAAAGTAGAACAAAAAACTGACGCTTCAAAAACTGATAAAGAAAGTACTTTGGATATCACCGAGTACACAAATCTGTTAGGCGTTCTAACTAAGTTCTTTATTGAAACTTCGGGCCCTGAATCTGTAAAACCACTTTTGCCTTCAAACATTGACCGTGCCGATGTTAGAACTGAAATTAAAGGAAATATCGATGGATTTACTTTACGAGTTCTGAATAAAGATAAGACTATAGCGGACGTGAAAGATCTAAAGATTTCTCTAAAAACAGTTACAACTAAAACAATCAAAGATTACGAGATCTCGGCTGCCTGCGCTGGTGGCAAGTGCGAAATTCTATTTATAACATTTTCGAAATATGACGACAAAAAGAAATTAATTGAAAACTATCCAGCGATTCTCAAGCTGGTAAACAATCAATATGTTCATGCAACATTCAAAAAATCTGACGAATATGCTGTTGATCGTAACGCTATTCAAAGCCCAAACAAAATTAAACTTGTTCCACAACTAGCAGTAAGCGACATGTTGGTGACTTTTTTAAACACTGCTGGTGCAAAATTAGTCGAGACAATTAAGAAAAGATTAGAAGCTAATCCAACTTTAGTTTATTCAGATAAACTTATCGGTCATGCGAGTATAAAAACCAAAAACTTCATTCCACAATTTTCTCGAGAAGATGGAAAGTTGATGATCTCTGCTAAACTTGAGTACACAACGCCAAAATCTCCAATCGAATTTAAAGGTGAAGTTAAAGATGAGGGTCCGCCTGAAACAATCCAAACAAAAGCAGGATTGCTTATGACGGTTGTACCATTGATAAAAGATCAGTTTTACTTGGTTCTTTTAGATCAGCAAAAATACTCATCTAAAATTGTAAATGTAAACAGCGCATTTCAAACATTGGTTTGTTCTTTCGTCGAAGTAGAGAAAACAATTTTTTCTGAATGTACTCCACTTGTGGCTTCAGTAATTTTTGGTGAAGCAGGCGTCGTTGAAGCAAGCTCTAAAGAGAAGATCAAAGAGGGTAAATAACTAATTTACCCCAGTTTTTGTCAAACACATGTGCTATTCAGAATAGTCATAATTCCCCATAGTCATACTAATGCCTGCAATGCATTAGTATTATCATTTGTTGCATTTCAAACCCTCTGTACTACCGTTTTAGTTTATAGGGGGAATCGAAATGCTTTTAACACTCATCATATCAGGGATGGTATGGGCTCAAGAACTTCCATACAAAGACACGGACTTCGCTTGTACGGATCAAGTCACTGCGCAAAAATATGTGCGAGATTACAGAATTGATGTTCCAGCATTTGGCGGACTTGAACTTTGCGATTCAAAAGTCGATACGAAAAAACTTTTGAACGATCTTGAAATAGTTGAAAATGGTTACTTTAATACTATCGGAAATAACGTTTTTATTCGAGGATTTATTCCGGCCGATGGGTATTATGCTTGGTTGAAATCTCAGACTTATGGGATTGATCGTGGAAATGATATGCCCTCTGCGACTGCTTACAACAGCGGCGGATACTTTACGATGCAAGATGGCTGGGCTCAGCTATCAACATTAGGTAGAGTAGGAACTGTTATTCATGAAGCCCGGCACACGGCTGGATATCGCCATGTGGGTTGTTCGCAAGGTCCTTACCAAGGCGCTTCAGTTTCCGGCTGTGATACGACTTATCAATATGCAGGATCACATGCGATTGAAATGGAATATTACGCCCGAGTTACCGTTTTAGGAACTAACTTTCACCCGGTTTATAAAACAATGGCACGGTTGATGGGAATTGCACGAAGCAATTTTGTTTTCAATCAACCCGTGATTGCAAAAAAAGAAGGCGTGTTAGCATTAACTCATAACAATTCACATGCAGATTTGATTATTGATGATCAAGTAATTGCACGTGAAGTTCCTCAGAAAATTGGAATGCTTAAGCGAACTTCATTCGGTGGAGTAAAATTCACTGGAACTGATGCATATGCAATTGAACTTTATGGAAATGATAAATTGAATGCGGCTATCGAAGATACTTACTCATACTACAAGTTACTCGAGCGTGACGCGGGACCAATTTTTGATTTTGAAGAGTATGACGTTGCTCCGAAAAGATTTTCGGTTCAGATGAAAAATACACGCTCACTTCAATTCTTTAACTACCCTCGTGGAGTTTGGAATGAAGTTAGACCACTCAATTTCGAAGTTCGAAGAACAGCAACTCGGTTAATTGATGGTCAAACAGGTCTTTTCCTTGTGGATGGACAAGGTTCAATTTACCCGGTTAATTCGCAAAACCAAACTGTAGGCGCGGCTCTTGGCCTAAAGTGGGACCCAAGTCATATTGATATTGCGACTTATAACGGTAAAACTTTGATACTTAAAACTGACGGCGTAATTTACGAAAGACAAGCAAACGGTTCAGATGCAATTTGGTCTTTAGGAAAAAATCGCTATGCAGGTCTTATCAACACGCCTGTTTATGATGGCTTCGCGGTAGAGCAATAATGATATTCAGAGGGCTGGTCATTTTAGCTTTAGTTATCGGTATTTGGGGTTTTTTCAAAAGCCCCAAGGTCCAAGTGTTAGCGAAAACACCCAGTATTTTTAAAATCGCTAAGCCAACAACAACCGAGCCTCAAGTCAAAGCTTCGCAGCCCCTAACCCCTATTGAAATGAAACTTCGTCAAGAAGCTAAGCACGTTGGTCGAATGGATGCAGCCCCAGAAGATACTGAAGTCAGATTGCAAGAATGGGCTCACACATTATCTGCTGCTGAACTTGAACAACTAGAAAAAGCTGCTCTTGATATTGAAAAACCTCAAGACGATCGCTTTTTAGCTGTGATGCTTATGGCCTGGAGCGAAAAAGCGGAAGCTTTGGAAAATTTAAAGGATATCGCGTTATCAGAAATCGATCCGTTTTTGAGTCCCAATAGACTTGGAGATTTTGAAAGAGTTTTAAGAATGCAAGCTGTGGATGGAATGATTGATATTCCAGGACAAGGCGAAAATGTCGCAAAGACTTTGCAATCTGTCGCGGCCTCTACTGCTGATACAACGATTGCTGACCGTGCTTATCGCGCGCTCGCCTCGGTTCAAGGTGAAGCAAAGTCACCCCGGGAACAAGATAAAGAAGCAATGCAAGCATTGTTGAAAAAATCTAAAAAGAAATAGCTTTAACGTTTTCTGGCCCATTTAGAAAATAGCTCTACATAGAGATCGCGAGTCAGATTAAACAAATCAGAGTTAAGATCTTTATTTTGATCAAACTTAACACCGAAGCGAACATGGATTTTTTCAGCTTTTAGGTATCGAACATGTCCATATTGGACAAAAGCAGGCCTTGCGCCAATTTTGATATTAAGTCCAATGAAAGCACCCATCGAACCCGCTAGCGTAAGTGGCACCGATAGACTGCATCCACCCTCACTAAGGTCTAAGACGCGAATCGTTTCGTTCATACGATGTCCATTCATTTCAAAAATATTCGCCTTCATTGGATAATCACCAGGAAGCTTCAACCTAAAGCTTTGCCGTCTTTGAACTTTATAAATCGGACCTTCAATAACTAGAAAAAATTGTGTCCCATTATCCTGGGTAAAAGCTTGGGCGAAATACTTTTCTCCACGACAATTAAATTGAATCGTTATTTCTTTTTTTACTAATGGCCTAGGACCTTCTGGGTAAGTGATTTGAAGTTTAAAAGGTGGAAACCATTTTAGAATTTTAGCCAGTAAGGTTTGCGTTTCAGAGAATTTAACAAATATATCAAAAGCACCCTCTGCCGCATCAGCCAAAATTATGTCTCTTTCGTGAGATCTGGGTATAGGCTGAAAAATACGGCTTGAAGGTAGATTCATACCTCTATTGTAGAAGTGAAGTTTGCAATAAATCAATGGATCGTCATAAAATGGGTGTAACTAGTGCTATCATTCAAGAGGAGTTATCATGCTTCAGCTTCTGACGATTGTCCTGTTTTCAACTCTTTTTGCGAAAGCTCCAGCAAACGTATATGACGTCCAGTTGAAAGATATCGTAGGTAAGCCAATACAAATGAATCAGTACAAAGGAAAAGTTCTACTGATCGTCAATACAGCTTCGCAATGCGGTTACACACCTCAATTAAAAGAATTGGAAAGCATCTATAAAAAGTATCGAAGCCAGGGCCTTGAAGTTCTAGCTTTTCCAAGTAACGACTTTAGGCAAGACCCTGCAGAAAACTCTGAAATCGCTTCATTCGCAAGAAAGAATTACGAAGTCACGTTTTCGATTTTCGAAAAAGCGAGTGTCACTGGCGTAAATAAGCAACCCCTCTACCAAGTTTTAACGGAGCAGAAAAGCGGAGCTCTATTTAAAGATGTTCAGTGGAATTTTGAAAAGTTCTTAGTGGGTCGTGATGGAAAAGTAATTGAAAGATGGAATTCTGCAACTACGCCGGTATCGCCAGAAATTATCAAGCCGCTAGAAAAAGCGTTAGCTTCAAAGAAATAATTTCGCAATTAGTTTTAATCCCAATCACCAAGTCGGACGACTTCGGTATTCAGAATTACACCTGTTTGATCAAGTATCGTTTTTTGCACATGAAGAATTACATTCCAAGTGTCTAAAGCTGTAGCTTTATCTAAATTAACAATAAAATTAGCATGCTTTAAAGATACTTGAGCATCGCCGATTTTAAATCCTTTCAATCCACATGAATCAATTAGCTGAGCTGATTTATGGTTGGGGGGATTTATAAATACCGACCCACAACTAGGCATATCAAGAGGCTGCTTACTAAGGCGAGACTTGTTGGCCGCTTTTACTTTTTCTAATATAGCTGGATCCTCTTGAAGATTCCATTTGATGTGAGCTTCAACCACAATACCGGGTTCCCAACCTGTGGAATGGCGGTAAGTCCAAGTGACATCATCGTGATGAAATTTCTTTGTAGAAAAATTTTTGCCATCGAATCTTAAGACGTCAAAGCTTTCAATAATTTCACCGAATTCGCGGGGCACGAAGTTTTCTGCGACGCCCGCATTCATCACAATTCCACCGCCGACATCGCCCGGTAGTCCTGCCAGAAAAAGTGCAGGCGCTAATTTATGCTTCAAAAAGGCTTTTAATAATTCAGATTTTCCGGTTCCCGATAAGCACGAAATTCTTAAATAAGTTCCTTCAGTTCTAACTTCGATCTTAGAAAATTTTCGAAGACCGATGGTCAATCCACGAATACCTTTGTCTGAAATCAGAACATTTGTTCCGCCACCTAAAAAAGTAATGGGAAGTGATTTATCAACCCCCCATTCCCAGGCTTCTTTAAGCTCTTCCATGTTTGTAGGAAAAGCTAAATAATCCGCAGGTCCACCGATCAGCCATGAAGTGTAATCAGCTAATGGAACCTGAGATTTAATTTCCATTATATTTTCTCTAGAATTTCTAAACCTAGCTTCCAACCATCTCCGGCACCCAAAGTGACGAAAACGTCGCCTGATTTAAGTTGAGATATAATCTTCGCGCTCATGTCATTTGATTTTTTAAGGTAACTAATCCCGGCATGTTTTATTTCCAGCACCAGTCTTTCAGAGCAGATACCTTCGATAGGACTTTCACCGGCCGGATAAATTTCAGTTATAAAAAGCTGATCGCAATTGGCAAAACACTGAATAAATTCATTCCAGCATGTTTGCGTCCGGGAATAACGATGAGGCTGAAAATAAACAACAATTCTTGATGTTGGATACTTTTCCCTGAACGCTGCCAAAGTCGCCTTTACTTCAGTTGGATGATGACCGTAATCATCGTAAACTTTGATATTATTTTTTTCGCCTTTGAACTGAAATCTGCGATCAACGCCTTTATAGGCGTGAAGACCGCGCTCGCAATCTTCAAAACTAACTCCGGCTTGTAACGCTACGACAATTGCAGCACAGGCATTTAAAGCATTATGTCGGCCTGGAATATTGAGACTAAAAGTACCCAGTTCTTTTCCATCTTTTGAAAGCACGTATTTTCCTTTTTCTCCTAAGATTCGATAATCGTTACCCTCGTCAAAACCGTAGGTATAAATTCTTTTCGGAAAATCCTGAAAGATTTTTTTAACTATCGGATCATCACCGCAAACAACCATGCACCCATAAAATGGAATTTTAAGAGCAAAATCGTAGAAAGACTTTTGTAGATTTTCGAAAGTTTTAAAATGATCTAAATGGTCTGAGTCAATATTCGTAATCACTGAAATTTCCGGAGACAACTTATGAAAGCTTCCATCGCTTTCATCCGCTTCTGCAATTAACCAATCGCCCTTACCCAAAAGGGCGGTTGAATCAATCAATTCAAAACGCCCACCAACAAAAATTGTAGGACTTAATTTGGTCTTCAAAAATATTGATGAGATTAAACTCGTTGTTGTCGTCTTCCCATGAGTTCCAGCAACTGCGATGCCTCGCTTAAGACGCATAATTTCAGACAAGGCTTCGGCCCGGGGAATCAGTGGAATTCTTTTTTCTCTGGCGAAAGCTATTTCAGGATTTTCTGAATTTATGGCGCTTGAGTAAACGACGACGTCACTATCACCCACTTGTTCGGCTTTGTGACCAGTGAAAATTTTTATTCCTAATTTTTTAAGCCTTAGAGTATGTGAATTTTCTGATAGATCACTGCCGGAAACGCCAGCACCCATATTATGCAAAAGTTCAGCTAATCCGCACATTCCGATTCCGCCGACACCTACAAAATGAAATTTAGATTTTTTAAGATGCAAAATAGACTTCCTTTACAAACCATTGAGAAGAGCTTCTGCCATTACCTCGGCAGCACGCGGTGTGTAAAATCGATGAGCTTTTTGGCCCATGACGATTGCAGCTCTGGGGTTATTTCTAAACTTTTCAAGGTTGGAAAGCAATGTCTCGGAATTTAAATCTTTTTGAAGAATCATATAAGCGGCGTCATCGTTAACTAACGCCATCGCGTTCTTTTTCTGGTGATCATCTGCCGCCCATGGAAGTGGTATAAAGATCGCAGGCTTTCGACACGCAGCTACTTCGAAAACAGAACCAGTTCCCGAACGACACACTATTACGTCGGCCCAACTTAAGTATTCTGCCATGTTTTCCAAATATTCATAGGCTTCAATAAATCCCAAGCCTTCATAGGCTTTTTTACAATCTGCAAAATCAGTCACACCTGTTTGATGACGGATATTATAGACTGAAAAAGAATCAGCTTTTTCTACAAAAGCTTTTTTTAAAATCGTGTTTACAGTTTTTGCTCCTTGGCTACCGCAAAAAATTAGGACATTTAGTTTCTGACTATCTGATATATTTTTGTGTTTTAAAGTAAGTGCTTCGATTTCCTTACGAATGGGTAAACCAACTCTTTGTATTTTATTACGATTTTTTAAATACTGAGCAGCTTCTTCAAATACCAAAAATATTTTCTGAACAAAAGGTGAAAGCCAACGATTCGTCATACCAGGATGAGCATTCGGTTCCCAAATTGCTGTTGGTATTCCCATCAGTGCTGCCATTAAGGTAAACGGACCTGAAACAAAACCACCAACACCTAAAATGCAATCGGGTTTAATCTCTTTGAGTAATTGAAAACATTTGTAAAACGAAACAGGTAAGCCAATTATCGTAAGCAACTTCGACTTAAAAGAAGCACCCGTCATGTTGAGCTTACCGACTTGGATTTGGTAGAGTGGGTATCCCTCTTTTGGAACAAGCTTATTTTCCATACCTTCAGGAGAGCCAACCCAAAAAATTTGAACATCTGGTTTCTGAGCTTGAACTGCTTTAGCCACAGCAAGTCCTGGATAGACATGTCCACCGGATCCGCCACCCGTAATGATCAATTTTTTTAACTCCATCAGAACGCCTTAAGAAAAAGATTTTTCCAGAAGTTCAGCCATCTTCGATTGCGACTTCGTGGAATTCAAAATTTCATGCTCTAAGTTGAGCATAAGCCCAAACATCACACAAGATGCAATCAGTGAACTTCCACCGTAACTTAAGAATGGAAGAGCCATCCCCTTTGTAGGTAAAAGTCCCATCGACATTCCCGCATTTATAATCACAGTTAAACCAAAGGTAAGTGCAATACCTAGGCAGACGGCTTTTTGGAATTTATCGTCCGTCTTAAGCGAAAGTTGAAAGCAGCGAAAAACTAAAAATCCATACAGACTCATGACCACAAACAATCCCATGAATCCCATTTCCTCGCCCAAAACTGCTAGAGTAAAATCTGTATGCGCCTCTGGTAGGAAGAAAAGTTTCCCCTGCCCTTGCCCTAATCCACTTCCCCAAAGTCCACCAGAGTGAAAACTCAACATACTTTGAATTACCTGAAAACCTTTTTGATGTGCCTCAGACCAAGGATCTAAAAATGCTAAAACACGCTCACGACGATAACCAACGCTCATGACAATGACATAAAATGCCGGGATTGCGACTGAGACGGTCGCAATAATTGCAGCCCACGGTAAACCAAAAGCAAAAAGCAAACAAAAGCCTACAGCCATTATGAGTGCGAAGGTTCCAAAATCTGGTTGCTTAAGAACAAGCGCCATCGGAATAAAAATACAAAGTGACCAACTAAAAAGACGCTTTAATTGAAAGCCTTTATAGCGGGTAATAAAAGTTGCTAACAAAAGCACGAATGTCAGTTTCAATATTTCAGCAGGTTCGATTCGAAATCCGAATGGCACTTGAATCCAGCGATGTGCGCCGCCCACTTTGACACCAATTCCAGGAATCATCGTCAGCACAATCAGGCCTGCAGCAACAAACCAACTTATCCAACCATATTTTTTAATTTTATCAATTGGAATCCAAATCATGGCCATCATCGCTGCCATTCCAATTATCGTAAATAGCAA
Organism: Pseudobdellovibrionaceae bacterium; assembly: GCA_043730825.1. Taxonomy (GTDB): domain Bacteria; phylum Bdellovibrionota; class Bdellovibrionia; order Bdellovibrionales; family Bdellovibrionaceae. The sequence goes on along the minus strand of JAYTJV010000012.1, from coordinate 98,474 downwards.
CTGCTTTTTAAAGAAGAAGAGCCCGTCATTATAGTATTCAATCGCGAATACATAACTTGAACTGTAAACCTGAACAAGGCCCACACCCATGAGTGCTAAAAGTGTGAGCAATAAACTGGAGCTTAAGTATTTTGTCATTTATCTCGACGTATCTTAAAGAGGAACGATTTCGCCCTCTAAATCGTTGGGGTTGTTACCCTTATTATCTTGAGGCTGACTAGCTTTTTTGTCGACTGGAGCCTGGTCCTTAGACGGGGTTGGCGCTGCAGAAGGCTTAGCAGCTGGCTTCACTTCTGCTTTGGCTTCTTTTCTGATTGCACAACAATATAAAACACCTGTTACTTCAGCTGGTGATTTATAATTTGTGATCGAGAAAGGTCGATCGGAATCGCACTTCTTCGCCATCAAAACATTCAACTCAAGCTCTACTTCTTTATTCTTTTCGCCATTGACGAAATCGCAATAAAGACCGCTGCTTGCAGCAAGCTTTTCTCGTTGTTCAAATTTTTGTTTGCGGCTAGAGGAACAGCCCGTAAGAAAGAGCACCGATAATAAAGTGCTCACTAAAATTAGACATCCTTGTCTGCTATTCATAAAAAGACCTCAGTTCGAATTAATGGAACTTGCGTATAATCTCTTTAAAATAGTCACCTCTCTCTTCGTAGCTGTCAAACATGTCGAAGCTTGGACATCCGGGACTAAGAAGAACAGTGTCGCCAATTCTAGACTTTTGGTAAGCGATTAGGACCGCTTCCTCGAATGTACCGATTAGGAAGCACTCAGTGAAGTCACCGAGCTCGCGATTAATTCTTTCCTTAGCTTCACCCACCAGGATCAAAGTCTTGACCTTGCGTTTGATAACATTACGGAGAGGTTCAAAATTTATATTCGTTTCTTTTCCACCCATAATCAAAATAACATTTTCTTCAAACGTATCGAGTGAGCGCATAACAGCGTGGACGTTCGTGCCTTTTGAATCGTTGAAGAAATTAACGCCGCCAACTTTTCGAACGTATTCAATACGGTGTGGAAGACCTTTAAACGTATTAATAACACCTTGAATGGCTTCGTGTTTCGCCCCGTGCTCGCGCGCAACTAGGATAGATGCCATTATATTTTCAATGCTATGACGGCCGCGCATCTTCACGTCTTTTACAGAATACATTTCGATATCTGGTCCAGTACGAACCTTAATATCTGTTCCGATATTAACCGCTCCACCGATATTCATGATTTGAGGCTCGAGAGCTTGCTTCCGAGAGAAGTAAAAAATTCTTCCGCGTTGAACTGCTGGATCACGCGCTAATTCAACAACTGCATTATCATCAGCATTCAAAATAGATGTTGTGGCTTGATTGGTATTCTTAAAAATGCGTCGTTTTGCATTTACATACTCTTCCATCGAGCGATAACGATCCAAGTGATTTTCTGCCAAGTTTGTGAAAACAACATTCATCGGATTAAATTGATCAGCATGTTCTAACATGAAGCTAGATACTTCAATAATCACAACCTGCGCTTTTTCTTCGCTTCGTAAATAGTCAGTCAATGGCTTTTCGTTTGAGCCGCCTACCCAAGTTTTTACACCCGAAGCTTTTAAAAACGCCTCGGTTAGTTTTGCAACAGAAGTTTTCCCGTTTGTTCCAGTAATTCCAATAACAGGTTCTTTAATAAAACCTTGAGAGAACTCAAACTCTCCGGTGATTTTCACACCTTGGCTTCTAGCATATTCGAAGATTTTGAGATTAGAAGAAACACCCGGCGAAAGAATAACTAAATCTTGCTGCAAGAATGTTTTTGGAGAATGAGACCCTAATTCAAATTTAACTGGTAAGCTTTCAACCAATTCCAATTGTGCAGAAAGTTCTGGTTTAGATTTGTGATCTGTAACCGTTACTTGCGCCTGGTGCTGAGTTAGAAAATGACAAAGTGAAACACCTGTCTTTCCCAAACCTACGATTAGAATTCTTTTATCTTTTAATTCACTAACATCACGATACATGGATTCTCCGATTTGATGATTTTCTTTAACTGAATCTTTTATCTTAATTTTAAAGTAGCTAAACAAAGCACAGCGAGCAAAATTGAAATGATCCAAAAACGAACGATAATTTTCGTTTCAGTCATTCCACCGAGCTCATAGTGGTGATGGAGCGGCGCCATCTTTAAAATCCTTTTTCCCGTTAATTTGAAGGAAGCCACTTGTCCAATAACGGATAAGGCTTCTACTACAAATATTCCCCCAAGAAGAATCATCAATAATTCGTTCTTCGTTAAAACAGCCATCATTCCTAAAAAACCGCCTAATGATAGACTTCCAACATCACCCATAAAAACTTGCGCTGGATAAGTGTTAAACCAAAGAAATCCTAAGCCAGCTGCCACAACACAAGCTGCGACAGGCGCCAATTCGCCAACACCTGCGATGTGAGGAATTTGTAAATATTGAGCAATCGAAAAGTGACCAACGATGTAAGCAAATAATCCCAATGTGGATGCTGAAACAATAACCGGAACAATTGCTAAGCCATCTAGGCCGTCGGTCAGATTGACTGCATTTGCAGTTCCAACAATAACGAGTGAACCGAAAGCAACGTAGTAATAACCTAAATCAAAGAATACATTTTTGAGAAAAGGAAGATGAACTACAGTCGAGAAATCATAGAAATGAATCAATGTAAAAAGCATCCCAGCTGAAATTACGAATTCCCCAAGAAGACGAATTTTTCCAGAAAGTCCTTTTGGATTTTTCTTACTCACTTTTAAGTGGTCATCCATGTAACCGATCAGACCAAATCCCCAAGTGACAACGAGAGTTCCCCAAACGAGTGGGTTCACTAAATCAATCCACAAGAACACGGGAATCAAAAGACTTAAAAGGATAAGGCCGCCACCCATTGTTGGCGTACCAGCCTTTATTTTGTGAGTCTGCGGTCCATCTTCACGAATTGACTGGCCGAAATGTTTATCTTTCAGTTTCTGAATGAACTTAGGCCCCCACCACAAACAAATAAAAAAAGTGGTAAAGAATGCTAAAAAACTTCGGAGTGTAATGTAGCGAAAAATATTGAGAATAGAAAAATCATCTGCGAAATTGTAAAGCCATTGGTAAAGCATGCTTGGCATTTAACACGATCAAGTTAAAAGATGCAAGAACATATTTGTAACTATCCGAAATTAATGGTGATTTTGCTGTTTCTGGCGACATCGAACAATTAAATTAATTTTTTGTCTTAATTGCCCTTTTCTTCGGAAAAAATGCCCCAGGCCATGTCGTTTGAAAAATCTAAACAAGCTTTAATTCCAAATAGCAGTGTTTCCGCCTGGCTCACGTTTTGCTTTATATATTGCCAGTTGTACGCAGCCACGATTTTCTAAAGGGGCAATTATGAACCAAATCATTAAAAATCTGCATGACGTAAAAGATAAAATCCGAGCGAAATGGGACAAGTTAACAGATCAAGATATTAACGAAAGCCAAGGCAACGTTGATGATCTCCAAGGTCGTCTGAAAAAGGCTTACGGTTATGATGATACAAAAACTAAAAGTGAATTTGATGAATTTACTACAAGCCATGATCTGCAATTCGAAGACAGTGATTCACTCTTAAATCCTGAAAATCCCACTGCATCGCCAGCGGCACCAATCGTTCCGCGAACAGGTAAAATTTTTCAGTAGGGTTGATAGTTGATTTTTAAAAGGGTACTTAAACAATCTCAAAAGGAGAAAAAATGAAAGCATTTTCACGAACATTACTAGCAGTTACTTTTATTGGTTTCACAGCACAAGCTGAATCAATGAATTCAGAAACTGAAAAAGCTGCGATGAGCTTAGGTGCTCACACTTCTTCACAAATTGCCTTCGAAAAAGGTAAAACTGAATTAAAGCCTGCTGAATTAGCTGAGCTTAAGGAAGTTGTTAACCAAGCTAAATCAGCTGGTCAAAAAATCGATGAAATCAAAATTATTGCTTGGGCTGACCGTGAATATCCAGCTGAAGGAACGACTGCTCCCAACCAACAGGTAAAATTAGCTGAAGAGCGCGCTGACAAAATTAAGAGTTACTTGAAAAAAGAATTGAAAGTGAGCGACGTAGAGGTTTACAACATGGCTAAGCGTCCGAATGCCTTGCAGGAACTTTTCAACACTCATACTGCAAAAGTTAAGGGTTCTATGGAAACGACTGGCGCCGCCCCTACGACAAAAGAAGATACTGGCCTTTTCGGCTTAAAAGGTAAAACTTCTGAAGCTTTAGTTTTAGTTTACACAGATAAAAAATAATTTAAGAAATCGACAAAGGAGTCGTCATGTTAAGAACAGCAATACTTTTTTTCGTAGTCGCTTTAGTTGCGGTCCTCTTCGGATTTTACGGAATCGCCGGCATCTCAATCGATTTAGGTAAAACATTGCTTGGAGTCTTCTTAGCTCTAGCAGTACTTACTTACCTTGTAAGCCTTTTCAGCGGCCGTCCGCGAAAACTTTAGGTTTAAAGGGCTTTAAAGTTTTAAGGGCTCCCTGAGAAAATAGGGAGCCTTTACTATGACTTGTCCAAACTAAAATCAATTGGGTCACAAGCTAGTAACATACGCTCTAATTTAGGACCTCGGGAAGCTTTGAATATAACTAGGTCGTCAGTCTGTAATGAAGCTTTCAGCTTCTTGGCTAAATCCTCGGAAAATTCTTTTTGAATATGAATTTCTCCTTTATAACCGGATTCTTTCACGCCATTTTGAAAAGCTTCAAAGTCATCACCATAAAAGAATATTTTTGAAAAATTAATATTTCCAGTTTTGATTCCGAGCAAATTATGAAAGTGCGCTGATTGGTTGCCAAGTTCTCTCATCTGACCGAGGACTGCAATTTTTTTACCTTTTACTTTTAGGCTGTCGATATTTTCTAAAAGAGCTTCCATGCTGTCTGGGTTTGCATTGTAAGCATCAAACAGTGCAAGTGCGCCTGATTTAAGCTTCACCTTTTGATTGCGTCCCCAATGAGATTTACAATTCTTTAGACCTTTCCAAATATGTTCAGAAGTAAGGCCTGCAGCTAGCGCCAAAGTAGCAGCAGCTAGTAGGTTGGTAATATTATGTTTTCCAAACACGGGAATAAAAGTTTCTCCCGAATGGCCTTTGATAAAACCTTTGATTTTGAGTCCATCAAACGTCGCTTCGGTAATTTCTAATTGCACATCCGCTTTTTTAGTTTCTGAAAAAGTCAGTCGCGGTCTATGTGGCTGGGTTACCAAACAGTATTCAAACATTTTTTTGCAATGAGAATCATCGATATTAAATATCGCAATGCTTTTTGGATTAGAGCTTAAATAAATTTCCTGTTTTGCTTCTGCAATTTTTTCCTGAGTTCCGAAGAATTCAATATGTGCACGACCGACCATTGTGCAAACAACAGCATCTGGTTCAGCGATTTTGACAAGCTCGGTTAGTTCACCTTTATGGTTCATACCCATTTCAATAATAGCCGTTTCATGAACAGCATCCAGATTAAGCAAAGAAAAAGGAACACCCCAATGGTTGTTAAAAGAACCCTGGCTGTAACAGATCACTTTGTAGCCAGATAAAATTTGAGCCGTAAATTCTTTCGTCGAAGTTTTTCCGTTAGATCCGGTTATGGCCAAAACTTTTGCCTTCATCTGTTTTCGTACCCAGTTGCTTAAAATCTGAAGCGCTTTTAAAGTATCCGCGACCTGAATCACAGTTACTTTTTCGAGAACCCCTTTTTGAATAGGTGGAACATTTTGCACTAATAAGGCTGTTGCACCCGCCTGCAAAGCTTGGTTCAAAAACTGATGAGCATCATGGGCCTCTCCCTTAAGAGCGATAAATAATTGGCCTGTCAAATTTTTCCGAGTATCAGTTCCAACTCCGTTAAAATTCGTATCGAATTTTGATAGGACTTTTCCATTCAAGAGCTTAACTAATTCGTCTAATCCATAGCTTTTCATGAAATTCCTTTTTCAATATCTGTCGCAATTTTGTAATCATCAAAGTCATACTTTTTGTCCCCGATAATTTGGTAGTCTTCATGACCTTTACCTGCAATCAATACTACATCACCTTTTGAAGCCTGAGATAAAATAAACTCGATCGCTTTTTTCCGATTCACTTCTTTAATAATCTTCGATTTTTGATTATTTACAAATCCTGTCTCTATTTCTTTCAAAATAGTTTCTGGATCTTCGGTTCTGGGATTATCAGAGGTTATGACGATTTGATCAGCGATCTTTTCTGCAACTTGAGCCATCAAAGGACGTTTCCCTTTATCGCGGTCTCCACCGCAACCAAACAAGCACCAAATCTTAACAGAAGGTGAAATTTTATCTCTTAATGACTTTAGAATAGTTAAAACTTTTTCCAAAGCATCAGGCGTATGAGCGTAATCCACATAGATATGCACACGCTGTGATTTCACTTTTTGCAATCGCCCTGGCACTCCTGAAAAACTTCTTAAACTTTCGCTTAAAGCATCCAGTGGAATGCCTGCAGCGACCCCGACCGCCATCGCCGCAACTGAATTGTAGACATTGTGTGTACCCAACAAAGGTGACTTTACAAAGAATTGGCCTTCTATGGTGTTAAGAGTAAACTCAGTGCCTTCCCAGTCAATTGCTTGAACTTTAAAATTAAAATCAGCTTCATCTTGCCCATAAGTCCAAATTTTTGCAGGCTCGGCAACTTTCATTCGGCGACCAAAAGGATCGTCGGTATTTATAACTGCGACACACGGAATTTTTGAGGTTTTCCACATCAGGTCAGTAAAAAGCCGCTGTTTGGCCGCGTGATAATTTTCCATCGTCTTGTGATAGTCTAAATGATCACGGGTAAGATTAGTAAAAACGCCGACATCAAAAGAAACACTGTCTGTACGTTTCTGATCCAAAGCATGAGATGACACTTCCATGATGGCCGCTGTTGCCCCGGCCTCTTTAAACTCCGAAAGTCTTTTCTGAAGCTCGATCGGATTGGGCGTCGTCATTTCAGTTGGCCAGATTTTTTCTTTGAAATGGTGATTGATAGTACCCAACACCGCAGTGGGCTTACCATTTTGACCTAAGAGATGTTCGATCAAGTAAGTGATAGATGTTTTGCCATTCGTTCCAGTTACTCCGACGCAAAAAAGTGATTGGGAAGGCATTTCGTAATATCGAGCCGCAAGCGTCGATAGAATTGTGCGAACATCCTGTACCTGCAATACCAGCCCAGAAAATGAATCAGGAATCTTAGCTACATCAGAGCACACGATTCCCACTGCACCTTTATCAACTGCTTCGAATATTCCATTGTGACCATCATGCAAATGACCTTTTATTGCGAAAAAAATACTCCCAGGCTGGACAAGCCTGGAATCTAAGCAAAGACTTGTAACTTCTGTCAGTGGATCAATTTTTTCATATGAAAACGAAAAAAATCTAAAAAGCTGTTGCAAATTCATAGAATGATTTTAGATATACCATCTAGAGGTGCCAACATGAAAATTAAAACTTACAGTGATATTAAAGATCCAAGCGCGCCCTACGTGATTTTATTCCACGGCTACGGAGCCGACGCGTCGGATTTACGCCCTCTAGCTGATGCCATCCCCACCCAGAAGGTTTTTAACTATATTTTTCCCGAAGGACCCATCCAAATTCCACTGGGCCCTCATTGGACTGGTCGAGGCTGGTGGAACATCGATATGGAGAGACTCCAAAATCCACAACTAGACCATGACATTAGCGTTGGTCGGCCTGTAGAACTTGATAAAACCCGCCAAGTTGTAAAACAAATGATAGTAGATTTAAAAGTTCCAATGAACCAAGTTATTATTGGTGGGTTCAGCCAGGGCGGCATGTGCGCAGTCGATCAGTATCTAGCAACTGATCTTCAACCTAAAGGTTTGGCCCTTCTTTCAACTGCAATGATCAATAAAGAAGAATGGCGTGAAGTTTCAAAAAATAAAACTCCAATTCCCTATTTTATTAGCCACGGGCAAAACGATCCTGTTTTAAAGATGAAGTTTTCAGATAAACTTCATTCTTTCTTGTCTGAAATGGGCTGCAAAGGTGAGCGTGTTGTTTTTCAAGGCGTTCATGAAATCCCGATGGATGTTTTGCAGCGCTTAGGCAATTGGTTAGATCGCCTTTAATCTTCTTTTAGATAAAGGATAAGTGTTCCGTCGTTCGCGATTTCTTCGCCAGCCTTGGGCCACGTTTGGATCACTTTTCCTGAACCTACAGTCTTTAGTTTGACCTCTTGTCCTTGGATTTTTCTAATGACTTGTCTTAAAGTTAAATCTTTTAAGTCCGGTAAGGCTCGAGTTTGCGAGCTCAACTCCTCAGTTAAGATTTCAGTAGATACAAGGGTCTGAGGTTTCACTTTTTCAACTGCAACACGCTTTGGAATGTAATTTTCTGAAGCAAGTAAAGTTGGCGCTAAGCCACTCTTCCTTACAGCAAAGCTTGCGATTCTTGAAAAGACTGGAGCTGCCACCACACCCGCGTAATATTCCTTTTTGGGCTCATCCACTGCTACATAAATTACAAATTCTGGTTTGTGTGCGGGAATCATTCCGGCAAAACTACTAACGTATGCGCCCTGCTTATAGCCTCTGCCATTTTCCAAAGCTTTTTGCGCTGTTCCCGTTTTACCCGCGACCTGAAATCCACCCACGCGCGCCGTGTATCCTGTTGCGCCTTTTTGAGTAACGGCCGTTAAAAGCATCCGCATGGATTCAGCCTGTGCTTCGCTTAGAACACGATGACCCTCTTTTTGTTCAACTTCTTCTGTTTCGGCGGTCTCAACATTTCGAATACTTTGGACAATATACGGACTTTTTAAAACGCCACCATTTGCTAATGCTGCGTAAGCAGTTGCGATTTGCAACGAAGTTGCGGCCATCCCCTGCCCAAAAGAATTTGTTGCAGTTAAGTGAGCATTCCAAGGTAATGGATGCAAAATTCCTCTTACTTCACCTGGAAGATCAACTCCAGTTTTTAAACCGAATCCAAATTCCTGCAATCCCTCGCGGACTTTATCCGCGCCCATCTGCAATGCGATTTTTGCAGTCCCAATATTAGATGAATAGGCTAAAATTTCTGAAACTGTGATGCTCCCGAATTTATGGTTAGAATCGGATTCCCGGATTGTCCGATCACCAATTTTAAACTTTCCATTTTCACAGTAGAACTTCGAGTTAGGTTGAAGAATTTTATCTTTCATTGCTTTCGCAACTATGAATGGCTTAATCACTGAACCAGGTTCGAAAAAATCTGTGACGTTACGATTTCTTCTGATATCGCCTGGAACTTTATGGGCTTTATTCACATCAAAAGTCGGAACACTAGCTAGCGCCCGAATGGCAGAAGTTTTTGCATCTAGAATGACTCCAACCGCACCAACTGCTTCAAATTCTTGAACGGCTTTAGATAACTCTGCCTCTAACTGATACTGAAGTTCTGAATCAATAGTTAGCTTGATTTCATGTCCTTCTGGATTTTCAGTAAACAACAAACCTTCAGATACTAATGGCCGCCCGCGGGCATCTCTTTTTACTGATACTTTCTTTTGATTCCCCTTCAGTTCCTCTTCAAACTGAAGCTCTAAACCTTCTAAGCCCTGACCTTCCGAACCCAAGAAACCTAAAACCTGCGACATGAGATTTTCATTTGGATATATTCGTGTCCACTCTTCAACGAATGAAAGGCCACGAATTTTCCATTTCGAAATATTTTCCATTTTCGCACGTGGAATTCTTCTTTGAATCCATGAGAATCGCCTATTTGGATCTTTAATTCTTGAAATTACAAAACTGTAAGGAAGATTTAGTTCTTTACTTAACTTTTTAGCAATGTCGCGTTTATTCGGAATGATCTTAGGATCAGCGTAAAGTGAAAAAGCGGCGACACTCATAGCTAGGTCACGGCCGTCTTTATCGACGACAGGGCCACGTCGTGAAGGCAAAGTTACAATGGTTTGGAATTGTCTCTGCTTTAATGTCTTTAACTTTTCATTTGGTAAAAACTGAAGCCAGGCGGCACGAAGTAAAATTGTAGAACCTAGTACCAACATGAAAAGAAAAACAATCAGGATTCTAGTTTTCATTGCTCGGAACCCTCAAACGGATTCGATAACATGATAATTTGACTGGCATCCGCTTTTTTTAGCGTAAAACGGCTAGCCGCCATCTTTTCCACCCACTGCGGACGAGTTGCCTTAGCTAATAAAATTTCTTTATTTTTTTTATTTTCTAAAACCTGTCGATAACTTCGGGTGAGTTTAAGTAAACTGTATCCCAATCTTCGCTCTTCCATTTGCAGAAAGACGACTCCAAACAAAGTTAAGATAATTAATGTAACACTAATAACCGGCTTCAAAATTCGAATCTCATTTGAGCTCATCCTTGAACTCTCCCGCTTCAGCTAAATTTTTAAAATCCTAAACACTTCGTTCAAATACTCTTAATTTTGCACTTCTTGACCGAGGATTAGATACTTCTTCCTCCCGGGTTGGAATGATGACTTTTTTGTTAACAGGTTTGCCAAGCGATGAATTCTTAAATACGTTTTTCACAATTCTATCTTCCAATGAATGAAATGTGATAACGGTTAATCTTCCGCCAGGCTTTAATCCCTTGATCAGCTCCGGCAAGGCAGCTTCAACTGACTCAAGTTCTTTATTAACTGCTAAACGTAAGCTTTGAAAAAATAAAGTGGCAGGATGAAAACCTTTTCGTTTCCAGCCTTCTACTCTTTCAATCAAACTCGCGATTTCTTTAGTGGTGGTAAATGGTTTTATTTTTCGATCGTTAACAACTGCGCGCACAACACGGAACGGACTTCGAATTTCCCCATACTCTTGGAATATTCGAATAAGTTCTTGTTCTGGTGCTTCGTTAATTAACATCGCTGCTGTAACCTCTTGAGTTGAATTCATGCGCATGTCCAACGGACCGTCATGATAGAAACTGAATCCCCGCGAAGCCTCATCCAGTTGTGGAGAGCTGACACCGAGATCCAACAACATCATATCAAACAAGCCCGATTTTTCCGAAGAAAACTGTGAAAAATTTGCATGCTGGACTAGGAGAGATTCAGACTGGACCTCTGTCGGGAACAATTCTTTAGCATGTTGAACAGCAATTAAGTCTTGATCGAAGACTACAGCCCTCAGTCGAGGAAACATATTCTTGATGAGCGCATAATGACCACCGCGGCCGAAGGTTCCATCGAAATATTGAAATTCCCGCTGCAGCTTCTGTTCCTCAAAGCAGGCGTATGACTGCAAAACTTCTTGCGCCATAACAGGAACGTGTTTGTATGTTGTCTTTGAAACTTCTTCACCGTGAGCCATAATCGATAGAAACCATAAGGAAATTTTCGTTGAGCGTCAATGGTGAATCAGTTAGCCTATAAGAGATGCTGACGAGTTGCCCGAAATGTGGCTTTAGCCAACCATTAGATCAATACTGTGCTCAATGTGGAATTGATATGTCAGCCTATCGTCCGCCCGAGAAATCTGCACTTCAAAAGTTATCCGAAAACTTGTTTGTTCAATTGGCGCTGGTTGCACTCATCGGTCTTATCGCTGTTACCTTAGTTACCAAAAATCATAAACAATCTTTTTGGACACGTGTTCAATTTTTGCGTGGTTCTTCTTCGACGCAGTTTTCTCAGTCGCAGGATGCAAATCAATTTTCTACCACAGAACAAGATCAAACGGAAACTGCGCAAAACGAACTAGCATTAGCTCCAGAAACTACTGCGCCTACCGCTGAAGTTAAAAGCAAAGCTGCTCAAGGTTCGAATGCTAGAATCTATTATCTGGAAATACCGCAATCACTTTTGAGTAAGTGGCTTGAAGAAGGAATTTTAACTCGAGTCGAAACATCTTATGAAATTACAATTGGTTATATTCCGCAATTGGCTCAAGCATTGGAAAAATATAAATCTCAGATAAAAGTTTTGAAAGAAGAGTCGTATACCTATAATTTAAATCAGCTCTATTCTGCCAAATTAGAAAAGCCATTAAATCCAAATTCAAATCCTGAAATTCTCGGTGCCCCAACTACTGCGGTAACAGGTAGAGTTCTTGCAAATACAGATGCTGCCGCCAATACCTCAACTATGACTACGCCTCCAGGCGGAACTCCGGGCGCGAACCCACCGGGCACAACTCCCGGAATTGTTACTTATGCCACGCTTGATGACGATCGAAACGATACTCTATCAGGGCAATTAGAGGTCAGTGTGAATCCCCAAACATCATTCCCTGCTCAATTTGAAATGACTGCTGATCAATCGTTCTTTATTTCCGGTTTCGACAAATCAAGGTCTGCAGATCGCACAACTGCGACCGAAACTGTCGTCGTTTTAAAAATCGACAAGTAATTCCACCTACTTGAGCACTTGTGTCCAAGGGCAACATAAAATTGATGTCCGTGGACATTCCTAATACTCAATATTATGCTCTCTCTAAAGCCCAGCCAAAAGGATTTTAAAATGCTACAACCGCTTTCTATTAAACCTTTGATTACCGAAGAACAGCTTTCAAAAAAGGTAGCTGAAATTGGTAAGGTCCTAACTGAAAAGTTCCGCAACAAACAAGTTATAGCGATCTGCGTTCTAAAAGGTTCGTTTATGTTTTATAGTGATCTTATTCGCCAAATTGATGCGGACATCTCTTGCGAATTTTTTGGAGTTTCTAGTTACCACGGCAACACCTCTTCTGGTGAAGTCAAAGTGACTTTGGATTTATCAAAACCTGTTGAAGCAAAGCATGTTTTACTGGTTGAGGACATTGTCGATACAGGTCTCACAATGAATTATCTTAAAAATGCGATCTTAAGTAGGATGCCCGCAAGTTTAACGACAGTGGCATTACTTGAAAAACCAGATGCCCTTAAAGTCCCTTGTGATCTTGATCATGTTGGTTTCAAAATCAGTAATGAATTTGTTGTCGGCTACGGTTTAGACTACGAAGGTTATTACAGAAATTTGCCTTACATCGGCCAAGTTCAAAACTTCCAGTAACTTCAATATTTAAACTTTTTTTAAAGACCGCATAACTGAAAACTATGCGGTTTTTTATTATTTACTGATACTGATGTAAGTATCTAAAGTGTCATCAACATACTCTTCGAGTTGTGCTTTAGTTAGCTTCAAGGCCTTTTTTAGCTCAGGACTTTTTGCAGCTGGGATAAGGCCATCTTCGATACTTTTCACAATTTTCTTATGAAGATTCATCTGCATTTGCAAATAGGTTTGGTCGAATTCTTTACCTTTTAATTTTTTCAAGTCTGCAGACAATTCGGTCATTTCTTTTTTAATGTCGCTTGCGCTCTGATTTTGATCTTTTATAAATACAGGGACCGGAGAAAGTTCTTCTTTATAATCAGTTAAGATAAAAGAAGCGAAATCTTTGACTTCGTCAGAGTCAGCTTTCGATAATGCGATGGTTGCGAAATCAAATCTGATTTTTTGGCAGACCTCCATGACTTCCGCGATCTCAGCATCATTTAATGGTGTCGCAGCACGGCTCGTAAACGAAAACATAATGGTAAACAAGATCACGAAGAAGTAAGTGCTAACTGACTGCTGGTACATGGCAAATCTCCCTTTTTTGGTGCCAGAAAATCCCTTGTCCGGACACACTTTCAGTCTAAATCAATATGACTGGCCTTACCTTCCTTCAAAGCAATTACTGTACCTAAGATCGGGGGTGCGATGTGCCTGCCGACCCCGCTAGCGTCTCTAGTCGAGATAATTCATAAAAATTTTTTATTCCTTAAAAAATGCAGACTTGGTTTAAAATCTTCGCGCCCTGTTGAGCTTTAATACTTTGACTAAAACTTTATCGAAAACGGCCTTTGCGTAACTTTTTGACAGGATAAAAAAGGAATAAGGTTTGATATCCTAAATATGGATAAAAATGGGGGCTCATGAAAACGACTCTGAAATTAATCGCAACAATTGCTCTATTAAACTTAACCGGCTGCGGCTCTGTTTCGGAACAAGAATCAAGCTTAGAAATATCTAGCTTTGCTTCTCACGTTGATGAAAAAAACCATGAAGACGGTTTCGTTTTCAGAGATTCTAATACAAATGAAATTTTGCAGACTCCAAATACACATCAAAATGGAATTCGCCAGAAGTTTACTTACTTAACAGGCAGTCCAATCACTTGGGGAGGCAAAGTCATTAGGTGGTCTTATAATTCTTCAGGTCAGCCTAGTCAGTTTAGCTCGCAAGATGTTTTAAATACTTTAATTGCCGCAACTCAAAAATGGTCTGCCGCCTGTAATATCCAATTTGAGTATGTCGGCACAACGTCGATTGCTCAAAATTTTTCGACTTGTGATCGCAATAGCGTTGTTGGTTGGAACGCGCTAGCGGGATCTTCAATTGGCTATGCGCAAGCATGCTATATGAATGGATCATTTAATGAAATGGACATGACTTTAGATAACGAACAACCCTATCAAATCAATAATTTAAATATGCTCCATATGACTGCTGTTCACGAATTCGGTCATACTTTGGGGTTAGGTCATACTGATATTTTAAATTCAATTATGACTCCTTGGTTATCAACCAACACTCTTAGCCAAGATGATATCGACGGATGCCAGAGCTTATATGGAAAACCTATCAGTGTTATCGCGACTCCAGAGCCTAGCCCGATAGTAACTCCGGCGCCAACCCCTACTCCAGAACCTGCACCGACTTTATTCTGTCAGCCTAATGAAACTCAAAGTTGTCTTTTAAATAACGGTATTAGTCAGCGCACTTGTAATCCAAGTGGTCAAGCTTATGGATCTTGTAGGGCTATATCTTGTAACATAGGCTACACCTTACAAAATAATTCTTGCGTACAAAATGCGGTGACCCCGGTTGTTACTCCGACCCCACTTTTTTGTGAACCAAGAAAAGTCCAAGGCTGCGCAGTCCGTAACGGTACAGGCGCCCGAACTTGCAATAGCTCTGGAACCCGCTACAGCAGTTGTCGAGCTGTTAGCTGTCAGGCTGGCTACAAGTTATTATTTGGTCGTTGTTACGCAAATTAATTTAACACCTAGCATTTATTGTGTCATAGCCTAGCAAACTAGATAGGATCGTCCCTAGTAGGAGATCCTTTATGAAACTTTGCTTAAGCTTTATCTTTCTAATTTCTTTTCAGTGCTTTTCCGCGACTCAACTTATTGTTATAGGAGATACCGGCAAAGATAACGATGGCCAAAAAATTGTGGCCGATGCAATGACTAAGCACTGTTCCGTTGAGGTCTGTAATTTTGGTATTTTAGCCGGAGATAACGTTTACCAAGAGGGCGTCACTTCGCCAACTGATCCAGTTATGGATCGAATGTTTAAGAAATATTACAATCAACTTTCATTCCCCTTTTATGTCGCTTTGGGAAACCACGATTACGGCGAATATTCGAATGATTGGATTCGAGGTTCTTACCAACTGGATTACGCAAAGAAAAATCCTCAGTTCATTTTACCAAATTATTTTTATTATGTTGAACACAGTGATTTTGTTTTAGTCGTCTTAGATACCAGCAGGCTGATGTGGAATAAAGACGTGCAAGCGCAAGAAAGATTGATTAACGAAGCCTATTCAAAGGCGAATGGTAAATGGTTTATCGTCGTTGGACATCATCCGTATCTCTCTAACGGAAAACACGGGAACGCCGGAAAATATGAGGGCATCTCTTTTCCACCTATGGTATCAGGTCGTGATGTTAAAAAGTTTATTGAAAAGCATGTTTGTGGAAAAGCTCAGGTTTATTTATCGGGGCATGATCATAGTCTTCAATTAATTGATGGTCGAATTCAAAACTGCCAAACTACTTTTGCAGTTTCGGGATCTGGCGCAAGCACAACGGGACTCTCCGCTCGAAACGTTACGCTTTTCGAAGCAGAAAAATTGGGTTTTTTATCTGTTAATATTGATTCGGCAAACTTAGGTTTAAAATTTATTGATTCAGAGAATCAAATATTGGCAGAGCTTTTACTAAAGCGCTAGAAGTAGAACTCAGCTTCTTTATAAAATGACTTAAAAAAATTTGTGGAGATTCACCTAACATGATACCGAGAATTCAAATTTTTATATTATTTTCATTTATTATGACCGCAGCAAGCGCACAATCTACTAAGGTTGTAAAACCCACTAAGCTAATAGCCGAAAATAGACTGACTAAATGCTACGAACAACATCCTTTTTTGATGGAAGCACTTATGCTGATTAGCGATAAAGAATTTGCTAATCAAATAAAAGCAAAAAAAAGAAAAGAATCTATCAAAGTTTTTTTTGACAAACAACCAACAGAGATTCGAAGCTGTGTCGAAGATATTATTCAATACGCAAAACAACAAAATGATCCGGAAAACCTCAAGCATGTTGTTTTGCGGATGAAAGAAGTTTCGTCTGTTATCTATGCTTCGGTTGAAAGTACTCAAAAAACTGATGCCCCAAAAGGAAAGCCGTAACTAATTCGTTCGCTAGTCGATTTTTAGCTCCACTGCGCACTCCGCATAGAGATGCTGCCGTTCTGTAAGCCTTCGTATATCCAGTTTACATTTGAAACATTATCAGCGGCGCCCAAACAAACAATGTAAGGTGCCCAATGTTCACTTGTCGGATGAGCTTTCATGAAAACTGCATTTTCTTTTTTAGGTAAGTTGATCAAACTTTGCAGATCTCCCTTTAATGTTAGCTCTTTGACTTTTTCATCAAAGCTTTCTGCCCACGGAAAATTTTTGGCTGTTTCGTTGAAATCAATTTCTCGTAAATTGTGGACAATGTTTCCACTTCCGATTATCAAAATGTTTTGTTCCTTTAAAACTTTAAGCCGTTGCCCTAGTTGATAGAAGTCTTCAGATGTGCTGTTCGCATTAATGCTTAGAGGGACAACTGGCACATCGGCTTCAGGTCTTAAAAACTTTAAAACTCCCCAAGTGCCGTGATCATATCCCCAGTCTTCTGTAATTGTCGCCTCAGGCAATACTTCTAAAACGTTTTTAACAATTTCATAATTAGTGGGGGTTTGATACTGAACTTCAAAAAGTGCTTTGGGGAATCCACCAAAATCGTGAATCGTTTTAGAGTGGGGCGAAGAATGCATCTTCACCCCTTCCGTAAGCCAGTGCGCTGATATCATCACGATTCCATCAGGACGATTTAAAGTCTTTCCGAATGCCAAGACTTTTTGAGTCCACTGGTTATCGGCAAGCACGTTCATCGGAGAACCGTGACCTATAAAAAGCACTGGCTGATTTTTCATTATGTTAACTCCATAATAATAAACTCTGATTTTGCGGCGAGCCCCTTAATTTTGAGTGCGGTCTGATTATTTACTCCAAGACCATCACCTTTAATTAATTTTTGCCCGTCCACTTCTATTTCGCCGTTTGCGACGTGAAGCCAAAGTTTTTCACCATTTTTTACTGAGAATGATTTTTCAATTCCTTGTTCAAAAATTGAAGACCAAACCCAAGCTTGTTGGAAAATCTTAAGACTACCAGCCTCTTCATTGGGCGAGATGACCAGTTTGAAGTTATTGAGCTTATCCTGTTCACTGAAATTCTTCTGCGCATAGCGGGGCTTGATACCGTATTGTTCCGGCATCACCCAAATCTGCAAAAGTTCAACTTTTTCAATTTTAGAGGGATTGTATTCACTGTGAAGAACACCCGTACCTGCGCTCATGATTTGGACTTCGCCAGGACGAATTTGTTCTTTGTTTCCCATGTTGTCTTGATGTTCCAAGACTCCACTTAGGACATAGGTGAAAATTTCCATATCTTTATGACCGTGGAAATCAAATCCTTTTTCAACGTCTACAATATCTTGATTTATGACTCTCAAGGCCCCGAACTGTAAATGTTCGGGGTCATAGTAAGAACCGAATGAAAAAGTATGATAAGAATCCAGCCAAGCATTTTGGAAATGTCCGCGTTCCTGAGAAGGTCTGACTGTCATCATAAAAACTCCTTTAACGTTTATGCTGTTTTAGCAGCAAGCATTGGTCGGTAATAATTTAAGTATCGAATTCCTAAAAATACATGAATGACTGTAAGTAAAAGCCCTAATGCCATTCCTGAAGGATCTAAAAATCCGTGCATCAGGACAATGTTTAAAGTGATCGGCGCAAGCACTACCAAAGCGAGCGGAACGAATAATCCCGATAGCAACATGAGGCCGCCTACGATTTCAGTTATCTTAATAAACTGAAACATGTAACCAGTGTTGTAGATGGCTCCGGTAATGGCTCCCATGGCTTCAGTCGATGGAGGCAGAGGCAAAAATTGGAAAAAAAAGTTAAGGCCGAAGACCGTGTAAGCAAGACCTAAAATTATTCGAGCGGCTGTTGTAGCGTGTTTCATTTGTGTAACTCCTTTAAAAGTTTAATTTTGTTATGAGCCAATACAAGAAGAATACTCTTATTGTTGATCTATTAATATTATAATGTTTAGATTAACATGATCTATATAATAGATCATGTTAAGGAGGCCCGGATGGAATTCCATCAGCTAGAATGCTTTTTAAGAGTTGTCGAATGCGGAAGCTTTAGAGCAGCTGCAGAAAAACTTCATAAAGCCCAATCGGCAGTCTCGATCGCGGTTAAAACATTAGAAGACCATCTAGGTTTTACTTTGTTAGATCGTAGTGAATATCGACCCCAGTTAACGCTGGAGGGTCGAAGCTTTTTACCCCACGTTAAGGCGTTAATGCAGCAAAACGAGCACCTTCAAAGCTATAGTCAGTTTTTAAAAACCGGTTTTGAAACTCGCGTTACTTTAGGCGTGAGTAATGTTTGGCCACAATGTGAACTAGTCCCTTTAGTGCAAAATTTTACTCTGCAGTTTCCTTTCACTGAAATTATTATTTTGCCAGAAACTTTAAGTGCGGACGATTTACTTGAGCAGGGAAAAATCGACTTATCACTTGGTGAAGTATTTAACGAAAAACAACTATTTGAAGTTAAGCCCATTGGTCATTTACGAATGATTCAAGTTTGCGCGAGCACTCATCCCCTTGCAAAATTTAAAGGTTTAGTCCCACGTCTAGAATTTCTTAAACATCGACAAGTGGTCTTAAAAAGCACTGTGCAAGATTCAGGGCGAATCGCTGGAGTTGAGCCAGGACAACCTCAAATCGGGGTTCAAGATTTTGCAATGAAAAAAGAGCTCCTTCTGCGCGGAGTCGGATGGGGGTACATGCCAAAACATATGATTGAAGCGGAGTATAAAAAGAAACTATTGGTTCCCACCATCAAGACGGATTTGGAAGTGCCTTTATTTGTAGCTTGGAATAAAAAAAGGGCGTTAGGACCCTGTGCGCAGTTCTTGATATCTGCTCTGTCAGATAAGAAAATGAATTTATAAAAGTAGAGGTGCCCATGCGACAGTATCAAGAGCTTCTTAACCACGTCCTAGAGAACGGAACCAAGAAAAGTGATCGAACAGGGACTGGTACCTACAGCGTTTTTGGTTATCAAATGCGCTTTGATTTGCAAAAAGGCTTTCCTCTTTTAACGACTAAAAAATTGCACACCCGCTCTATATTTCATGAGCTCCTTTGGTTTCTGAAAGGCGATACAAACATTCAATATCTTCGCGATAATAAAGTGACAATTTGGGATGAGTGGGCTGATGAAAATGGTGACCTCGGCCCCGTTTACGGAAAACAGTGGCGGTCTTGGGAAACAACTGACGGAAGAAAAATTGATCAAATTTCAAACGTAATTGAACAAATCAAAAAAAATCCAGATTCTAGAAGGCTACTAGTTGTAGCTTTTAACCCAAGTGAAGTTGATAAAATGGCTTTACCACCCTGCCATGCATTTTTTCAATTCTATGTAGCTGATGGAAAGTTATCGTGTCAGCTTTATCAACGAAGTGCAGACGTTTTTTTAGGGGTACCTTTTAATATCGCAAGCTACGCGCTCCTTATTCACATGGTGGCGCAGGTATGTAATCTTAAAGTTGGAGAATTCATTCACACATTAGGAGATGCACATCTGTATTCAAATCACATCGAACAAACGAAACTTCAGCTGACAAGAGAATGCAAACCTCTGCCAACTTTAAAGCTTAACCCCAATATAAAAAATATTTTCGATTTTAAATTTGAAGATATCGAAATTTTGGGCTACGAACCCCACGCTGCCATTAAGGCAGAGATTGCAGTCTAATGATTTTGAGTCATATTGTTGCCGTTGATCAGAAAAACGGAATAGGTAAGAACAATAATCTTTTACTTAGTATCCCTGAAGACATGAAACACTTTAAGGATACAACAAAAGGTAAAGTGATGATTATGGGTCGCAAAACCTTTGATTCTTTTGGTGGCAAGCCTCTGCCGGGGCGCTATCACATTGTCATCACCAGACAACCACTTAAGTCCGAACACCCTATGGTAGCTTATGTCTCATCTTTAGACGAAGCTTACAAGAAGGCGGAATCATTGATATCAGAATGGCCCAAAGAAGTTTTTATTGTGGGTGGTGCCGAGATTTACCAGCAAAGCCTAGCCAAAACAGACCGAATCTATCTTTCAAAAATTGAAAAAACTTTTGACGCTGATACCTTCTATCCAGAAGTGAACTGGCATGAATTTGAGCTGGAAAAACAAGACCACTATGAAACATCTCCCAAGTTTTCAATGAACCTGTACTGTCGAAAGAATTAACATCTTATCAAAGTTTTCAGTAATTTAAAAATTAGCCGACAATATAGGTATGACGTCAGCATTACGATTCGATACTAAAGAAATAGCCCACATTGAAGTCTACGGTCGCCACCATGGAAAGATGGTTGCGAAGCTAAAGAACATCTCAAGCTCTGGAGCTTTCTTTGAATTATCGCAAGCAGAGTACGTTCCCCGCAAAGGTGACATGCTTTGCGTGACTGTTCATTTAGGAAGCCTCAAAAAGTCCCACGTTATTCACGCTCAGGTGGTGTGGGGTCGAGGTCTAGGTTTCGGTGCTCAATTTGTACCGAAAGAAGACCTGGTAACGAAGATGCTTCAAGGCAAAGCTGCTTAACTTTTATCTTACATTTTTTAGCTGAGTAATACTCGCGACCTTATTTCGGAATAATGGATATTCGTCTATATTTTCTCTACATTGGTCCAGTTTCAAAGTGGACCTAAGTGCATAAACAAAATTTGTACGATTGACTGAAGTCCACCTGAGGCGCTCGAGCAGCGGCCTTCAAGGCTAGCCAGGAGGGCTTCATGAAAAATATTCTCTTTATATTAGCAGCTAGTTTTTTGTTTGCTGTTTTTAGTACAACACCCCAAGTGGCTCAAACTGAGACTCAAAGAGTTTACGTTTTAAAATTAAAAGCCAAAGATTCTTTTCAAAGAACGATGATTGCAAATACTGGTGCTGCCATTGATTTTGTTAATCCTGATTATGTAATTGCGACTGCACTGCTCGAAGAAAAAAATCAACTTCAAAAAATGGGACTGATTTTAGAAGATGTCACAACAAGTTCGATGCAGACAATGGCGTTTCCGAACGAAGACACTGGATATCATGATTACAGTGAGTTAACTAAAGCCCTCCAGGATTTACACACGAAGTATCCCCAAATCACGCAAATGAAGTCAGCTGGTCGAAGTGTTGAAGGTCGCGAAATTTGGGCATTTGTAGTTCGCGGAGAACAAGATTCTAATAAAGAAATACCCCAAGCTATTTTTATGGGCGGCCACCACGCTCGGGAACATTTGTCAGTTGATACTCCACTTAGACTTTTGCAGTGGCTTTTATCAGAATATGAAAAGGGAAATTCTAAGATTGTCGAACTTGTTAATTCTCGAGAAGTTCATATTATTCCAGCAGTAAATCCCGATGGACTAGAATATGACATCTCAACTTCTCAATATAAAATGTGGCGAAAAAATAGAAGACAGAATCACGACGGAACGAGCGGTGTGGATCTTAACAGAAATTACGGTTTCGGCTGGGGAACTGGTGGATCGAGTAAGAATCCCAATTCTGACACCTATATGGGCACAACTCCGTTTAGCGAACCTGAAACTCAAGCTATCAAATCTTATGTTGAGTCCCTTAAAAAGGTTAAAATTCTGCTGTCTTTTCACACCTTCTCTTCCCTCATTCTCTATCCATGGGGCCATTTGAACGAGCATGTGCCCAATGAAAAAGACGCCAGAACATTTATAAAAATGGCAGAGACAATGGCTACTTGGAATGGCTACACACCTCAGCGCTCATCAGATTTATATATAGCAAGTGGCGATACCTGTGATTGGGCCTATGGTGAGCGTGGGATCTTCGCCTTCACGTTTGAATTAGACCCACGTAATTCGTGGGGTGGCGGCGGGTTCTACCCAGGAGACGAGATTATCGAGTCTGTAGTGGCTAAAAATAAAGAACCTTTTCTTTACTTAATTGGTCTTTCTGATAATCCACATCGAGTTCTTGATTTTGGAATTGGGCTTTAACGGCACCTGTCTAAAATTTATCCACCTTTAACTTGTTAAAAGTTCAAAAAATTGAATAAATCCTGATCAGTCGGGCTGGCACAAAGAGTGAATGTTCATCACAATGATGAAATTGGTATGTACGCTGTTGTGCTTTATTTTTGTGTCCTCTGTCAGCTTTGGCTTAACAGCTGGGTCTGCGGATATCCGTTATCAGAGTTGCGCCCAGCAAGCTCTGCGTAAAAAATCACCACCAGAGCGGGATCATGCCAAAAGTATCTGCTTGGATAGGATTAAAGGAATTTCATTAAAAAAATGCCTAAGAGAAGCAGAAAAAATGGAATACCTCTTAACTACTCAAGAGGCTCTAAAGAGCTGTTATTATGCGAGACCACAGATATGGAATTCGAAAAGCTGTCTCGAGGTAGCACGACGACTGTATACTTCATTAGACAGAGATAACATGCGTTTGGATTGCTTGAGCCAAATGGAGTCAAAGCAAATAAGCCGCGCAAGTTGCTTAAGAGTAACACAAGCATTTGAGCAATTGCATTATAGGGAGAGATTTGAACAAGTTTGTCAGGAGAAATAAAGGTCGTCATTGCACACTCTTCTGTCAGTGAAATTTGAGACTGTACTTAGGACCGTAAAGCGGGCATGCTTAGAGCCTGTCTCCGTTCCTGTTGTCGATCTCTTAGAATAGCTGGACTTGCTTAGTTGGAGACATAAAAAAAGTGTAAAACGTTAAGCTAGTAAATTAAAATAGAGGAGAGATAACATGAGCACAAATATGTTGGGTGTGACCATGACCACAGATCAAAGTAAGGCTAAAAAATCTAAAACAAAACTTCAAATGAAGGCTCCTACTCAGGAGAGATCGCGGCAGACTGTTGCGACCATCCTTGAAGCTTGCGAAAGAATCATGGTTCGTGAAGGCTTTTACGGCGTCACGACTGACAAGATTGCAAAAGAAGCCGGTGTAAGTATCGGTTCACTTTATCAATTTTTTGGAAATAAAGAATCAGTCGTTTCTGCACTTATTCATGATTTACTTCGCAAAGACAGTATTTATTTTCAAGAAAAAATTGGCGCAGTTAACAGCTTGCCTGCTGAACAAAGGGTTCCGTATGTAATTCAATTGGGTTTAGAAATTTATTCGACTCAAAAAGATCTTCGCCAAAAAATTCAAGGCATCTATCAATATCTTGTAGACCAAGGCGAGTTCAAAAAGATTATTACTTTTTATGCCGAGACTCTTGCACAGTACATTATTCCAAAAGATGGCCGTGAACCTAAAATTATGGCGCAACTTACGATTCATGCTTTCATCGGTTTGATGGAACAGGTTGTAGTGGATAATCCAGATTTCATAAAAGACGAAAAGATGGTTGCAGAAATTAAGCGTATGTTTTTACGCTATCTCTGCGAGTAGTATTTTTCGAACATTTGATCCATAACTAATCGGGCTCGGGAACTATCTCCGGGCCCGTTGTATATAAAAGTAAAGGGAATCGGTAAACCATTACTGTCTGTTGCATACCCAGCAAGCGAGACGACCCCGTTCAATAATCCTGTTTTTGCCCGAACTTGACGAAATGTTAATTCATCTTTCATCCTTCTTTTTAATGTTCCATCAACACCTGAAATTGGTAGAGACATGATGAACTCAGGCATCGTTGCGAAATCTTTTTCCCGGATCATGAGTAGTCGCCACATCGCATAGCTGGTCATCTTGTTATCGCGAGTTAAACCCGATGGATTTAAAATCACGAAATCTTTTTGTAAATCAAATCCCAAATCTTTTAAGTGTTTTTGAATTCTTGCTACGCCCGCTTTTAGAGTCGCAGGTTTTTGCGTTAGCGTTGCCAGATTTTTAGTTAACATTTCGGCAACGAAGTTGTTTGAAAACTTATTCATATCAGAAAGAATCGCTTCTATTGGCTTACTTTCCACTTCAGCGAGCACTTCCATTGAATCACTTGCAATACAATTTTTAATACTTCCAGTGACCTGAATTCCCCTTTGCCCCAGAAATGATTTTAAATTGGCACCCGCCCATAAATCTGGTTGGCTAATATTTGCGAAAATAACTGCCTCTTTTTGGTTTTCACCGATCTGACCCCGAACCTTCACGATATCTGTTTTAGTTTTCTCGTTCCAGTTTCGATCCACTTGAATTTCGGCAGCCCCCGATTTTTTTGTTTTGACCATATTATCAAGCTTCAGATAATCATTTTCTGGATCAAGAATTACCAATGCTTCTTGCGATGCTTTTGTCGGTCTAACAAAAACATTCATTGAATTCCAGTTGAAGGACATAGCGCCAACCGGAGCATCATAGGCGCGATCTACTCTAACGCTTTCGCGAGACTCATCAAAACGGACAGAATCAAAAAGAGAATCATCAACGCAGATGTCGCCGGTGACTTCTTTTACATTTGTACGCTTAAATGAATTAACCAAAAACCACATATTTTCCGAAACAAATGAAGGATCCCCACCGCCTACCAAAAAAAGAGACCCTTTTAACTTTCCATCTTCAATTTTTGCTGATGATTTCAATTGGGTTTTAAATTTTGTTCCCGGCGCAAAACTTTGAAGCACCGCCGAGGCAGTCGCAATCTTACTAATGGACGCTGGCAACATAAGGACATCTGACCGATGTTGAAGAATAACTGTTCCATCCGGCTTCGCCCAATGAAAAGCAAAGTGGTCAGGGTTTAATTTATTTTTTTTAATTAGGCTTAAAGTCCAGTCGTTGAAACTCTGACCTTGCGCCGAATATGAAACTAAAATTAATACTGAAAACCATACTAGATGTTTTATTGCTCTCACTAGCCATCCCCTTAAAAAAGCATTACGGTAATCCAATGAATCGACGTGATTGGTTTTTTGTCTATATTCCTGTACCTCTTCTTATTCTGGTGGATTGGTTTACGAAAAGTCTAGCGCTGACTTATACAAATCACCGTGAAGGTCCGTTTGGTCCATTTTATATGATCTTTAATCACGGCGCTATGCTGGGATTGTTTTCAGATTTGCCACCGACACTTCGAATTGTTTCGTTGTCGACTTTCGGCGCGGTTATTGTTGGCGTGTATTTTCTTTTTCAATATTTAATTCCTGGCCAGCATTTAAAGCTTCGAATTGGACTATCAGTTTTACTTGGCGGAATTT
The DNA here is from genome assembly GCA_043730825.1 of Pseudobdellovibrionaceae bacterium. Taxonomy (GTDB): domain Bacteria; phylum Bdellovibrionota; class Bdellovibrionia; order Bdellovibrionales; family Bdellovibrionaceae. The sequence goes on along the minus strand of JAYTJV010000012.1, from coordinate 72,855 downwards.
TAGGAAATGTTTTCGACCGAGTTCGCTACGGCGCGATCGTTGATTTTATTAAAATTACCTTCCGCGGTTATGTGTCCCCTATTTTCAATGTAGCCGATGTTGTTCAATGGTTAGGTTATTTACTGATAGTGTATTTCTTTGTGCGCGAAGGTCATACTTTGTGGCCGGAAAAAAACTCTCGTAAATCATTTTGGATTAATGCTCCTTTTCAAAAACGCTTTAGTTTTTTCTTAGCCGCAATCGGTCTGATTTTGACAGGAATTTTCGTTGTTTTCTGTTACACCTACTTAAGAGTCACTCTTCAAGAATTAACTGCAGCCAATCAGCAAATCGTTCAAAAGTTTGTTAGGCCTTTCGTTCTTCTCATTCTTTGCTTGGGCTTTGGATTTTCTTTGCTTGTTTATATTTTGGGTGGAGTTTTTTCTCATCGTATTGCGGGCCCCATTTACGCTTTCGAAAAATTCTTAAGAGCAACCATGAATGGCAATAAAGTAAAATTCAAAGTTCGAAAGAATGATGAATTCCGTCACCTAGAACCTCTTGCTGCGATGATTACTGATAGCTATGAAAGCTTGCGTCCTAAGTTGGAAGTAACGCCGCTTCCTTTAAGTGTTGAAGGTAAAATCTTTTCTTCTGATGATCCAATAGACAAATAGCCGCTAGATAGTCGCCATCTGGGTTTCTAACAATACCCAGGGGCTGAATGGGACGTAATTTTCCAGACCTTGAACCTTTGTCATATATGATTTCAACTTTTGATTTTTTTAAGAGGGCGTCTCGAATTACCTGAGCTGCCATTGATTGTGGAAAGTTTAAGCTATAATAAGCCCACTCTAGCTTTTTAATTTGCTGCTCTTGAACTTTTTGAATCGAACATTCGCCTAAAATGCTAAGGCATTTCAAGCCAACATGCAGACAAGCATTTGCATCATCAGTTGCGCGATGAGCAGCACCCCCGTCGATGCCTAGATGTTTCACAAGAGTCTGAAGTTTATGATTCTCGGTTCCATGGATGAGATTACGCGATAGTAAACTTGTGCAAAAAACGGGTGTCGAAGGTAAAGCTAAACCATAGCGTTCGAATTCAAATGCAATAAATCCCATATCAAACGGCGCATGATGGGCCATTCCGATGCTATCTTTCATGAAATTGTGGATTTGGCCAATGACGTCCTTCATTGGCGGCGCATTTTCAACCATTTCATTGGTGATCCCATGGATTCCAATTACAAAGTCCCCCATGGGCTCTCTTGGCTTGATTAGGAACTGTAGGCGATCCACCTCTTTGCCTTCGAACCACTTTACGGCTCCAAATTCAACGATATCATCCCCTACCGGAAAGGCTCCGCTAGTTTCAGTATCAAAGGCAACAATTGGGTATTCTGTCCAAAGTCGAGTGCGATCCATCTCTCTTTATTGTTTTTCTTAAGTTATTTAGTCAAACTAATTACATCATGTCTTATAAAAGATTTTTTCTCATTTTCATCGCGTCTTTTTTCTGGGTTCCTTACTTGAAGGCTCAGTCTTCGGGCGGTGCCGCTACCCAACCCACTTACCGCCTATCAGGTGCGGCGACACTAGCAAGTAATTTTGTCGAGAAAGGACTTACTCAAACGAAGGGTGATCCTGGCTTACAAACGGACTTCTGGTTTAATTTTGGATCGCAATTTCGAATGGGTCTTTGGGGAGCAAACGTTCGATACGATGCGACTCCGACAACTCACTTTTGGCTTCGAGCAAATGCTGATGTTCGGGTTGATTTTTCAGGCGATTCAAAAATGAATATCATTTACAGCGAAAACAAATACTACAAAGAAAATAACCGGAATGGAAATCTTGTTGGCGTTCACTTTGATTTCTCGGGTTGGAAAATCATCTACGATATGGAAAGTAACTGGCAAGGTACCGGGCAGAAATCGTCCTATGCAGCAGCTGGTAAAGATAGCATCGTGATGGATGAATATATTTGGGCCAATCGTTTCGGTTATACGATGCCGGAAGCTGAAGGCGTTAATGCATTTTTTGATATCCGAACTGGTTTGGGCACTAAAGCAAAAGACTTTCTTTTGATGGGAAGCATCTCTCTGACTAATGCTGCTCGAGCTTTTAAAGATCAAGGCAAACTTGCATTTATATTCTCGGCAACTGTTGGTTTCTAGTTTTCTATTCTTTGTAATTCAAGTTAGCTGAAGCTCTTTTTATTAGGGCTTGAACCGAATCTTCAATTCGCTGAACAATCGAAGTATCTGAAAGACGATCATCTTTGATATTTGCATTCACATCAGGAATTAAGACCAATGCACTCCCAATAACATCCGCTTTCACGTGATGCATGATTCCAGCTAAAGCTTCCGCGCCTTTTTGACCGCCTAGTTTACCATCGGCATCGGATATCATTCCCACGGGCTTGCCACCCAAGACAGTTTTCAAAGGACTATAATCAAGAAATAATTTTAAGATTCCTGGAAAACTACCATTATATTCTGGAAACACGAAAAGAACAGCATCTGCTTCTGCCATTTTCGATATAAAATTTGTTTGAAAATTTGACGTCGGATTAAAGTAATCCCCTTTAAGCTCTGCCAAATTTAAATCTTGAAGATCGATAACTTTAACGTCATGTCCCTTAGCCTTCGCAAGTTCCTCAACCTGTCGAGTAATTTTTAATGTCGTACTGCCCGGTCGATCGGTTCCGGAAATGACAAGAATCTTTGGTAAAAACTTAGCTTTACACGAATTAGCTTCCGCCTGTTGAAAAACCATCGCCAAAGCCAGAGTTAAAATGGAACCCGCAATTTTAAACATGGAAACACCTCCGTGAACACACTAGGTTCTTCTATTCCATATTTGTGCCACCTATTCCCTTGTTTTAATTGAGCTTAAAGCCCCCACGGCGACTACATATTAGTCTTGAGCCTTAATTTGCCTCGGTGAGTCCTATGTTGTTTGTCTCAAAATGAGACACTAAGCTTAGAGACTCAATAATCAGGAGTTTTTAATATGCAGATTCTTATTCTACTAAGCCTTTTCAATTTCGTATTTGCCGCGCCGGAACTTCGCAGCGCGAAAGCTTTGAAAACTGAATTGAAAGTTGGAACTTTCAGCGCTCAGTTAGCGGAAGGCTTTCACTTTAATGATAAAGCTCCAAATGGCATTCAGGCAGAAAACGAATTTGTGAAGCCGACAGTTTTTCTTCCACAGAATATCAAAATCGAAAAATTAGAAGGCAATGCCTTAGCTGGCACAGCCCATCTTTATGTTTGTGATGATAAAGTTACATACTGCGAAATGCACTCTATCGCTATCGGCAAATCTTCATTGGCAAAACCGAAAGCGCCGGCTATTTCGCCAAAAGGTAAAGTAGACTCCCACGGATTTATCATAAATGATTTTGAAAGCGCGCTGAATAAAGCGCAAAAAGAAAATAAAATGTTACTTGTCGATTTTGGTGCCCGCTGGTGTCCGGCTTGTCTTCGTATTGAAGATGAGATTTTTGACACTCCAGAGTTTAAGTCAAATACCAAAAATTATGTAAAGGCAAAAATTGATATCGATGTTTTCGCAAGTTCAGTCCTGAAGGATAAATATAATATCAGAGGTGTCCCTACCATTTTGTTTCTGACGACCGAAGGAAAAGAAATAGTTCGATTTTATGACTATCAACCAATGGACTTCATCAACGATGTTTTAGCTCAGGTAAAGATGTATCCAAATTCTATAGAAGAATTGGAAAAAAAAGAGCAAACGACGCAAACGAAGGAAATTTTGGCTAAGCGATATTTCTTCTCAGATCAAAATACTAAAGCCTTAAGTCTCATGGAAAATATGAAACCACAGCCAAAAGAATATTGGTTCGCGAAAGTAAGCGAAGGTGATGCTTTGGCAAAAGCTGATCCGAAAAATAAGAAGATTCAAATTCAAACATTGAAAAACGCTATCAATGCTGACCCTGAAAGCTCCCGCTCTATTGTTTGGAGGTCCAGCTTAGCTGATGCTTTAGGCGACGATAAAAAGGGAAATCAAAAAGAAATCACTCAACTTGCAAAAGATTCGAATGAGTTAACAAAAAAACTTTTGAAAAACGAGGATGATTTAGTAAAGGCGGTGCAAACTGATTTGCTTGGAGAGTTCACGGGACTCGAAGGCCTCTATGTAGCCCTGATGAATGCAGCAACGGCAGAGACCGCAGACTTAGAACAAAAGGCGGCTTGGGAAGCAGTTATTACTCAAGGTGAAAAATACAAAGTAAATGCGAAGATGCCAGGTGCGTCGTTAAGGCTTCTTGGTGCGATGATTAAAGCGCAGAGCTTTGAAAAAGCTTTAGCCCTGGTCAATTCTCTTTTGAAAGAAAAACCTCAGGATGGCGATTTACAACGCCGCAAGATGCGTGTCCTTGTTGAGCTCAAAAAGTTTGATGAAGCAATCCTAATTGGTGAAAAAGCCCTGAAGAATTCATATGGATTGAACGAATTCTTTGTCGTTGAACCCTTAGCAAAAGCATATGTCAGTTTAAATAAAAAAGATCAGGCTAAAAAATTGATCTCAAAATATCTCAATCGAAATGAAATTAACTTTTCTGATCTCAAAGGCATTAAAGGGAATTTAGAAAAGCTGAATCAACAGCTTCTCTAGGCCTCGCCGGCCGCAAATTACTCTGTTCGCTTCTCTTGCCTTTGCGGCTTCTGCTGCTGTTGAAGCAACTTTTTCTTCGAAGTGATTTCCTGAACGTAGTCTTCATAAAGGTTATTTCCAGGTAAATCGCCAAACATAGCTTCTAATTTTCGGGCTTTTGAACCGTCTGTCTTCATTGGCTTTTGACGAATCTTAAGCTTGATGAATCCAATTAATCGACTTGGCTCGATCTCACCTTTTTTGTCTCGAACATTAATCGTTCCAGTCACTGTTGAAGAGGTATTTTCTAAACTTGCAGCAACTTTATTTCGAATCAGATCAAGCCTTTGATTAGCAATTCTTTTTGCTTCTTCTTCTGTCTGACTTCGCACACTTTGAGTAAACATCGCAGATACTAAAGAGATCTCAGCGTCAGCTAAGCCTGTCGTAATACCCTTAACTTTATCCATGATGAAAATAAACTCTGGAGTTGGAATTGAAGTTCCACGTACGAAAAGTAAATTATCAGGGATATCAAAATCAAAACCATCTTGACTCACTTGAACGTTCTTGGCCAGCTCACCTAATTGGTCAGCTAAGCTCGATACGATAACTTTCTGAGATCCTGTATCTAGTAAGTTAGGAGTCGTATCAATTGGCTCTAAAAAGCTTTGAAAAGCTTTAAGAGGCTCATTTAAAAGATCTAGGAAAAGTTTTTCTAATGTTAACTGAACTCCGTAGTTTGAATAATTGTATTCAATAATAGATGGAGTTGAAAAATAATCAGCGATGGCTTTTTTCGTCTCGTCATTTTGACCGAGTAGCCACATAACTAGGAAAAACGCCATTAATGCTGTCATGAAGTCTGCAAGCGCAACCTTCCAAGATCCACCGTGATGACCAGCGGCCACCACCGTAATTCTTTTTATGACTATAACTGGTTTCTCTTTAGCCACTGTTTTCTACTTTCTTACTTCTTAGCTTAAGACTTAGTTTACGCTGCTTTTTTAATATTCTTTGTTGATTGATCCATCTCTTCGAAAGAAGGTCTTTCTTCCGGCATGACAGAACGTCTTGCGTACTCTATACATACTAACGGAGGCGCACCTCTTTGAAGGGCAACCATCGCTTGTCTAATAGCTTCTAAATAACGACCTTCAGCTTCGATATCAGCTGCCATCTTTGTCGCAGTTGGACCGATCATACCGTAAGCACCGAATACTCCAAGCATTGTTCCCACCAAGGCGCCTGCAACTAGAGAACCAATCTTCTCAACACCTTCAGTTAAGTGAGCCATCGTTTTCACGATACCCAAAACCGCGGCCACGATCCCTAATCCAGGGAAACCGTCTGCAACTGCTTGCACAGCATGCTGAGCTAAATGTTCTTCAGAATGAATCGCTTTGATATCATTACTTAATAGATCATCCACATCATAAGGAGAAAGTTCTGCCGACAATGTGATTTTCATCGTGTCGCAAAGGAAGTGAACTGCGTGATGATTTTTCATGAAACTCGGATAAGCTTTAAAAATTTCAGATTGCTCTGGATTCTCGATGTGCTTCTCGACTCCTTGCGGACCTTCTTTTCTAAAAACTTGGAAAAGCTGAAAAAGAAGCTGCAACAATTCTAGGTAATCAGACTTCTGCGGTCCTTTTGCAGTCATCGCTTTAATACTTAAAGAGATTCCCAGTTTGATAATCTTCATGGGATTCGCAATAATATATGCGCCCAGTGCTGCACCACCGATAATCATCATTTCGATTGGCGCGGCCTTTAGAATTACCGACATATGCCCGCCAGCGATTATGAATCCACCGAAGACCATCGCAAACACAACTATAATTCCGACAAATCCCATGTATAACCTCAATATCTATATCGGTTTAAGATTATAAAAATTAAAGTCGGTGTTTCTAATCTAGGCACAAGTCGAGATTTCTTGTTCTTCCTGCGCCCTCAAGGTAGATTAGGATATGTCTTCCAAATCACTTTTTTTAGTTTTAGCGCTGCTATTTTTGTTGCCTACTCTAGCATTGGCTCAAAATAAGCTACCGGACCCGTTAAAAGTCCAGGCCGAGCTTTTTCCAAGCAAGATCAAGCCTCACCAACCTGTGAAACTCGTGCTGCATTTAAATTTGCCGGCTGAATACCACGCTTATGCTGATCAATTTAAAATTACATTAGATCCAAAAAGCGACTTTCAATTAGGTGAACTTTCAATCAAACCCTTAAAAAAATGGTTTGATAAATTTTCAAAAAAAGATCGTGAAGGAATTCAAGGTAAGGGCGAAATTACTGCGGAATTGATTGCGCCGCAAAGAATTGAAGCTTCAAAATTAAATTTTGAACTGACCTATCAGGCTTGCAGCGAAACCTTTTGCCTTTTCCCCGTCACACAAAAACACAGTGTCAGTTTCAATGTTTTAGAACTTGAGTCAAGTACTCCGACTCTGGGTTGGGATCTTCAGGAGCTGTTCAAAAAGAGTTTAGCTGAAAGTATCTGGCTTTCTTTCTTTATCGCTTTCGTTGCAGGTTTGCTAACAAGCCTGACTCCTTGTGTGTATCCGATGATACCGATTACTTTGGCTATTTTAGGTCAAGGAGCTGAAAATAGAAAAAAATCTGAACAGCTTTTATTTTCCGTCGTTTACGTCTTGGGAATTGCTACTACATTTTCGCTTATGGGATTAGCTGCCGCCCAATTTGGTTTTTTGTTTGGATCACTTTTAAGTAAAGTCTGGGTTCTAGCTCTTGTTGCTTTGATTTTATTTGTGATGGCATTAAGTCTATTTGGATTATTTGAAATCAATCCACCCGCTTTCTTGATGAATCATGCTACTAAGAAAGGTTCCAGCCGATTTGCTGGAGCTTATATTTCGGGACTTTTCTTTGGTGTTGTCGCAAGTCCCTGCGTAGGACCGGTTTTAGTTGCAATCTTAGCTTGGGTTAGTACGACTCAAAAACCAATTTTAGGTTTTGGGCTGTTATTCACTTATGCAGTTGGACTTGGAATGCTTTTCATTGGTTTAGGTTTTTTCTCAAAAGTTTTGCCTCGTTCAGGCAAGTGGATGATCCGGGTTAAACAATTAATGGGACTCGTCGTTCTTGGAGTCAGCCTTTATTATGCAACTCTCATTTGGCAGCAAGTTCAGTTTCGTGGGCAGCCGCAGATAGACGAGTCTAAAATCAAGGAATCGGCACTTCCATGGAAGCCGCTAACAGAGCAGGCCCTAGCTGATGCCAAAGCACTTGGAAAACCGGTGATGATCGATTTTTGGGCCATTTGGTGCGCGGCCTGCCACGAACTCGAACAAAATACGTTTTCTCATGCAGAGGTTCAGAAGAGGGCTGAAAACTTTGTTCTTTTGAAGTACGATGCAACGAATGTGACGCCGGAAACGCAAAAATGGATGGAAAAATTTTCTATCCGAGGGCTGCCTGCCGTCATCTTTATCTCCGCAAGTGGAGTATGGCTTGAGAATTCCACATTAAGCGAGTATGAATCTCCTGAGCCGTTTTTACGGCGTATGAGCGAAGTGATTTCGCGCTAACATGGCCTATCAGGCCAGGAGATAAAAAATGGAATTAGTACGTCTCAATAAGGCCCTTTCAGAGGCCGGTATCACAAGTCGCAGAAAAGCAGATCGTCTGATTGAAATAGGAAAAGTTTTAGTTAATGGAAAAAAAGTTTACGAGATGGGTGTCAAAATAAACCCTAGTAAAGATCGCGTTGTTGTTGATGGTCATCCTGTGACTTTCGGAAACGCAAAAGTCTACGTCATGTTTCATAAACCTAAAAATGTCATGACAACATTAAATGATCCCGAAGGTCGTCCAACAGTCATTGATTACCTCAAAAAATATCCAGAACGAATTTTCCCAATCGGCAGACTCGACTGGGAATCTGAAGGTCTTTTGCTATTAACCAATGACGGAGATTACGCAAACAGCGTCATGCATCCAAAAGGTGAAGTCACAAAATCTTACCTCGTTAAAGTCAGCGGCAAGCCAGAAAAAAAAGATATCGATAAGCTTTTAAGCGGTGTTTCGATCGTGACTGGAAAAGCAAAGGCTCGTCATATTGAAAGAATTAGAAGACCTGATTCTTCTGATAAGTATGATTGGTTTAAAGTTGTTATTTCCGAAGGTAAAAACCGTCAGATCCGCGAGATGTTTGCAAAAATTGGCTTCGACGTTTTAAAACTTCAACGGGTTGCTATCGGTAGACTAAAAATCGGAGCATTACCTCGTGGTGAGTGGACTGAACTTTCTGAAGATCAAATAAAGAAGGTCTTCATTCCAGATCTTCCGGAAGACAAAATTAAATCTGATAAAGCAGCTGCCCACGCGACTGTTAAGGGCGCCACATCGACTGTTCATATCAAGAAAAGAATCCCAAGAAAAACAGATCGCCAGCCAGGTAAAAAGATCGATTTCGATCAACTTTAAATCTAGGCATTACTTCCAATAGATTCGCTATTAAAAGGCCATCTCTCAAAAGAGATGGCCTTTTTTATTTCAGGCGCTGGGCTTAAGTCTGAAAATTGCCGCAGCGTCACGACTAGCCGTCCGCCAATAATGTACCTGTCACATTAAGTTCGTCTTATTTGGGTCCGATAGAAACTATATGAAATATCTATTAGGCTTGTTAATTTTGAGTTCTGGATTCGCAGGGGCAAACGAGGCACGTATTGCTGAAGTCAGACGAAACATTACACTTTCTGATACGGACAAGGTTTTTAGGGATTTTTATATCGATGCGGGAACTGATGCCGGTATGAAAAAAGGCCAAACCTTGATCGCAACTCGAAAAATAATTATCCGAGATGCCAGCGGTTCGACAAACATTGGTGAGATCATGGTTCCGGTTGGCGAACTGAAAGTTATCGCAGTTTACGACAGGATCACCGTAGCACGCCAAATAAAGCTATTAGAGCGTGATGAACATCCAATGCTAGAACAAATTGGAATCATGACTGGCGACCATGTCGAGTTGAAGAAGTAAAGACTCTTGAAAAAACTTGGCTGAAAACATTACTACGCTGTATTGCCGGCCTCCACTAACTGTGGCATAAGACCTCAGTGACAAATACGACCGAAACCTACATTAGAATCCGTATCCAAAACCTCACTTCAATGAACGAGGATATTTTAACAACTCTTAGCATCGGTTACGGTGCTACGGGAGTTTCCGAAGCACTTTCCTTCACTCAACATAACTTGGCGTTTGAACCTCGCGTGTTGAAGCAGCGGGCTCATGATATTGATGTGTTTTTTCCCACTCCCCCTGAAGAAGAATATTTTCAGGAAATCAAAAAATTAGACGACCGTATTCAGTGGCAAGTTTTTGAAGAAAAACATAAAGACTGGTTAGAGGAATGGAAAAAAGGATTTGTGCCTTTTGCTTTATCTCAAAAAGTTTGGGTCGTTCCCTCTTGGTTAGAAGTTCCCAAAGAAGCTGCGCAAGCGATTCGCATTGATCCCGGCATGGCTTTTGGGACCGGTACTCATGCCACGACCCAAATGGCTGCTTACTTTATCGAAAAGTATTCTTTAAAAAACCCTCAAATCGTTCAGTCGATGAGTTTCTTAGATGTGGGAACTGGAACTGCGATTTTAGCGATGATGGCGTCTTTAAGCGGATTCAAGACAGTTAAAGGTATTGATATTGATCCTGAAGCTCACCGGGTTTCACGCGATAATTTAAATTTGAACGAAATGAACGATATCGAAATTACCTCTGAACTTTTAGAAGAAGTGAAAGAACAATACGATGTTGTGATGGCAAATATAGTAGATGGCGTCTTAATCGAACTTCGTCATGATTTATTAAAAGTTTTAAAGCCAAATGGTCATATGTTCGTAACCGGAATCCTAGTCGAGCGCGAGCCTTCGTTTTTCGAAAAGTTCATCGAAGATTCAAACTTAAAAGTTGTGCGTAGGTTAGAAAAAGAAGATTGGGTTGGCTTTTGGCTGACCCGGAAAACTTAAAAGTATATGCGTCGCTACTGGATCGAGAAGAAAAATTATTCCGAAGGCTTCGTCAAAATAGACGGAGATCTTTTTCATCACATCTTTGATGTTTGTCGCCAGGAAAAAGGTTCCAAGTTTGAAGTCCTGATGGATGGTAAGGCGTTTTTAGTTGAGGCTATCGATGTCACAAAAAAATCCGCTTTAACTAAAATTATTGAAGAACGAGTTGTTCCTGCCCTGCCTTATCCACATATTAAACTAGCACTCTGTGTTCCTCGCTTTCCCGTGCTGGAGTCAGTTCTCGAGAAAGCTGTAGAAATGGGTGTCCATTCAATCCAGCTTCTGACTTCTGATAATAGTTTTATTAAAAGTTCAGAAAAGATTTCTGAAAATAAGTGGGAACGCTGGCAAAAAATTATCATTTCTTCGACTCAGCAGTCTGGCCGTGGCGAGCTCATGACCTTAGTCGAGCCAATTCAATTAAAGAAATTCGTCCAGGAAATGGACCCAAAAGAGCGTTCACTGTGTCTATTTGGATATGAGGGAGACAACGTCGTGACGCTTCAAGATTACTTACGGCCACAAGCCCAAAAGAATTGGTCCGACGCCTGGGTTATCGTAGGCGGCGAAGGTGGATTTTCGCTGCAGGAAGCCCAAAATCTGCAGGAAATCGGGATTCAGCCAGTTACAATTGGCGACCAAATCCTGCGGGTTGAAACCGCTTGCATCGCTCTCATCAGCGTCCTAAAGTATGAGCTAGGATTGATGAGGAAGAACAAATGAACGATCTTAAGGGCAACCAACAGGACGATTTTCAATTCAAACCCCTGACAAAAGGGCTTGGATTTCATCCCAAAAAAGAATCAGCTACTGCTGGTTCAATTTCTCATCAAGCAGGCTCACTTAATCGAACTGTTCCTAAATCAGCCGCCCAGACAATGTCTCCGGCGACTTCAGTTAACAACCGTTCCTTAAGATTAGATACTCCCTTGCCTCGCCCGGAAGCTCGTAAAACTCCAACTCAGCCTTCGTCTGCAAATCAAACTGTTGATAATATTCTTAAAAACTTAAACGATAAAAATAAGTCATTTAACTTCCAAGATAAGGGACAAGCTCTTTCACCATACTTACAAACAGCCCCAAGCTTGGCGGCTGGATTTTTAGATGTGTTACTGGTGACTGCGTTAGGCCTTCTTTATCTTATGACTCTTATTTTCACTTTGAAGTTAGATCTTATTAAATCAATTTCTGATGGTGGTACCGAAGTTTGGCTTTCGACTGCTGCGGTTTTCTTGGTTGTTGGATTTGTTTACTACGTCGCTCAAAGAATGTTTATTGGCCATACTCTTGGTGAGTGGGCTTACGAACAAAGATTAGGCTTACCTGAAGAAATGAGTAAGCCCACTTATGGTTTAAAAGTTTTCTACCGTCAGCTTTTGATTATGGCGACTGGGGTGATTACAATTCCGCTTATCAGCTGGGCACTTAGCCGCGATATGGGTGGAATTTCTGGTCTGTGCACTTATAGAAAGCGCTAATGGGTCAGTTTACAACTGAATCCGAATTACTAGTTAAAATCCAAAAATTGCGTGTTGGTAAAAAAATCGTTTTCACCAACGGCTGTTTCGATTTATTGCACGTTGGACACGTTCGCTATTTACAAGCAGCTCGTAACTTGGGCGGCATCCTTGTTGTCGCTTTAAACACTGACGCAAGCGTTAAAAAACTAAAAGGACCAACTCGTCCAGTGCAAACCGAAAATGATCGTGCGGAGATCCTGGCAGCTCTAGGTAGTGTTGATTTCACTTTTCTGTTCGGCGAAGAAACTCCAGAGCGAATCATTAAATTAATGAAGCCTGATATCTTGGCAAAAGGTGGCGACTGGAAGATCGAACAAATTGTCGGTGCTCCATTTGTCCAATCGTATGGTGGCCAAGTATTCTCTCTTGATTTTATCGAGGGTAAATCAACGACTCGCCTTATAGAAAAATCTCAAAAATCTTAAGCTGGTTTCAGCAGAACCGCATATTTTGGAATCGTCACAATGAATCGAGTATGAGGAGATCGCCTGTCAATTATGATAGTTCCACCATGACATTGCATTAATGCACTAAAATCTTTATTTAAAACAGATAAGCTAGGCTGACAGAACTAAAAAATTCTTTCATCAAGTCACCTTGGGCCGTTATTGCATAGCAGTCCCAATTATAAGAGAGTTTTATATTCTGATGAGAATACATCTTTCCATAGCTTACGCTTGGCTGCCCGGTATTTCCGAACAAGGTGGGATCAAATGTATTTGTTGATTTAATAAAGCCCGTTCCGGCAGAAACATGAATAAGCCATAAATTGACATCCATGTTCACGGATCCACCATACAAGTTTGTGCCTAACAAGTTTTTATAGTTCCCACTTGCCGCAAGCCCCGCAATTGAAAAGCCACCCCAGGAATACATTTTAAATCCCCATCGGACAAATCCACCAAAGCTATTAATATCCCGATTAAGCATCGGAAGACTCGCATGAATACCCATCTCGACATTTAGGGGTAACTTTTTAGCAAAAGAAAATTCTTGAATGTAAACTTCTTCGTCCTTTGACTGGCTTCCAAGTTTAGAAACCTTACCTGTATCAATTAGATTTACTCGAAGGTTAATCTGAGTTGAAAAATCATCTTGGCCAAGCAAGCTCATCGGAGTTCGGGCCAAAAAACCAGTATTAAATGATCTAACGATCGTGGGGATGTCATTTTCTGTTAACGTTGTGGGAAATTTGAATTCCGCAGCATCGAGACAGTGAGACAAGAATAAGAAAATAAAGGCATGCCAGCGCATGCCTTATATTAGGCAATAGTTTTAACAGACTGCAACTGTGAAAGTAGATTTTGGGCCCATTGCGATAGATTATTTAAATTCTTCTCGGCAACAAACTTCAAAGTAGGAATTAAACGCTGATATGAACTCAAAGTTAATTGCTGAGCCTGAGGTGGCTGACCTGCAGTCCTACCACCGCCACGATCAGATATTGCTGCAGTCGTATTTCCCGTCGCTGTTGTACTCTTGATATTTTCTATAGCTTTTGTAATAGCCTGGGCCGCTGCTGCAGCGGCAACCGCATCAGCCGATTTCAGAACTTGCTCTAAAATAATAAGAGTTTGAGCTCGATTATAGTTATACAGGTACTCGTTCAAAAGCTTCTGGCTTGCGGCATCTGTATCTGGAGCTAAATGAGCGGACATAATGAAAGCTTCTTGTCGGTAAACCGAAGTTAAGGACCAGATTCCCATTCGACGTTTTTCTTGAGAGTTATCTTTAATAAGAGCCTCAGAGATTTCAAGAAAGGTATCTAATTCGATCTCGCCTGCAGGCAACGCCTTAATCATTTTTTGCATATTTTCCTGAGATGGCTGAGTAAGTATTAAACTTCTCCATTCTGCAGAAGTCATTTTTTCCGGCTTATCTTTCTTATCTTTATCTTCAGGTGTAACTGAATCCGATTTTTTTGTATTTTGCTTTGCGTAGTATTCTGTTTCAGCCTCAACGTAGGCTGCGGTTACTACTTGGGCATTCAAACTTTTGCGATATCGCTCAGCTTGCTCAATTACTCGAGCTTGAAACTCTTTACGTCTTCGTTCATAAATTTGAGCTTTTTTCTGCGCAGCTAGAGCGTCCGCAGGAGATTTCGCCTTTTTACCCTTATCAGCATACGCTTTTGTAGAGCTTCCCTTTGGCTTTTGCTCTGCCTTGTTTACTTTCAAATCACCAATCACATTTCCTTCGATATCTCGAATAACAGTTCGCCCTTCAAGGCTGAAGCCTAAGATCATTTCTTTGATGGGTCTTGGCATCGAGACAGCCAAAAACTCATCAAGAGTTTTACCATTTTGTGCGGTTCTCAAGGTTTGAATGAACGAGAATAGTAGCATGATGACTAAAACTCCAGAACCGGCTGCCATCATTTTCTTATCTGTATTTTCCATATAAACCTCACTCCTGCCTTTATACAATTGCACTCAAAATGCCAACCGGCAGAGGGCGGATCCATCTAAGTCGAGTCTGGGCCGAAATTGCAGTATCAACCCGAGACAAGACCAGCTAATAGGCTGCTTTAGGCATAAGACTGTCGAGATGTTTGGCAGAGCGGAAAATTCGTCCTAAAATGGAACACTGAAATGAGTGCTGAAAGCACAGCACAAGAAAGTGATGTAAATGGATTTTAATTGGTTCTTCCAAGGGGATTTTTGGGAAATCTCGAGCTACGTGGTGACCGTCGTAGCCTTGCCGTTTGCTATCGTGGTTTTTTATCTCGAACAGAGAAAAGAGCGACAAAATGAAGAAGAAGAAATCTACCAACAGCTAACTGACGAATATGCCGATTTTTCCAAAATCTTGCTGGAAAATGCAGACCTTGCGCTTATGTCAAAGCCCCTACCCGATGACCAATTAACGGATGAACAAAAAGAACGAAAACAAATAATTTACGATCTTTTAGTGTCGCTTTTTGAAAGAGCTTTCATCTTAGTTTACGAAGAAGATATGAATAAACAAAATCAGCGCCTCTGGGCAACGTGGGACGATTACATAAAATTCTGGTGTAAACGTAAGGACTTCCGAGAAGTCTTACCAGAGCTTTTACAAGGTGAGGATCCTGATTTCATCGCCTATATCCAAGAAGTTGCGAGATCAGTCTCTAAAAACTAATTCTCATGTATTCCAGCAAAACAAATCCGAAT
The DNA here is from genome assembly GCA_043730825.1 of Pseudobdellovibrionaceae bacterium. Taxonomy (GTDB): domain Bacteria; phylum Bdellovibrionota; class Bdellovibrionia; order Bdellovibrionales; family Bdellovibrionaceae. The sequence goes on along the minus strand of JAYTJV010000012.1, from coordinate 57,536 downwards.
CGCTGCCTCTTGAAAATTTACAGGCACATAATTTAGGTATGTTAATATCAATTTTGTTCCTCTTAAATTTTAATTCTGCTCTAGCACAAACATCCCCAAATGAGATAATGGCAAATTCCAAACCAAGTCATTATCGAATTTATCTTTCCGATATCGATAATCGGAAAAAGCAATTCAGAGTTGAAGTGACAAGCAACTTGAATCCTCGGGGCTACCGAATGTTCGAATCTTATATTCGTAATGGAATTAAATTAGATGCGAAGGGAAATCCTAAAATTGGATTAGTGATTGGGGAAATTACCCGAGCAAAGCCAAATAAGCTTCATCACTTTAATTTTAAATTTATCTCTAACACTGTAAGATGGAATGATTTCGCAACCGAGGCCTGTGATGGGCGCCTTCAAGATGTTGAAACAAATTTGAAAGACTGGCTGAAGCTGGGTCAGTACTGCCCGTGGACCACCGGCAGTATGATTGTTCGGATTGTTAAGAATAATAAAGTGATTTGGAAACGACCTGAAACTAATTAATCGACTAAGTAAGTATTCATCTTCAAATACTGACCTTCAGGGAAATTCGGCCGTGCTGGGTGATCCCATGCGTTGCCACCGCGAAGTAGAAGTTGCCCTTGGCGTTCACTTCTTAAAAAGCCTTTTTGGATCGCATTTTCGAAATCAGTACGCTCGACGATTCCAGAACAAGAGCATGTGACAAGTAAGCCACCTTTAACTACTCGCTTGATTGATTCTGTATTCAAGCGAACGTAAGCGCCTAATCCTTTATCTTTATCTTTCACTGATTTAACAAAAGCTGGCGGGTCGCAGATCACAACATCATAAGCTTTTTCATCCAATGGCCAATCTTCCAATGCATCTTGCTTGATTGCATTCACAGTTGCATGACCATTTGCTTTTGCATTTTCTTGAGCAAACTTTAAGGCAGATTCAGAAATATCCATCAAATCAATTTCTAATTCCACATTATTTGTTTTAGCCCAATGTGAAAACTGTGCTGACCAATGGCCGACATAGCAGCAAATATCTAAAATTCTTATTTTTTTCTTATCATTAAACTTGGTTAGAAAACTTAAGACAGCGTGAATATTATAGGATTGATCCAGAAAAAGACCGGTTTTTTGTCCCTGATATAAATCGCAATAAATCTTTACAGTTTCATTCCAATTCCAGGAATTCAGAATAACTGGAGCATGTGTCCAATCAACGTCTTTCAAGTTTTGAATGAAACGGGATTCTTCTCTTTTTAAGCCTTCATGCTCACGAACTTTTACATCGTTTCGATAAATGACAGCAGTTCGATCCCAAGAAATATCCGTTAAGCCCTGCTCGTTTGCTCGAGCAATGAGAGTCTTTAAAAGTTCAGGGTAAGCTCTGAAGATGTTTTCTTGTCCAGCAGTTAAAATTTGGCAGGCCAACACCTGAACTGGATTTTCTAAATCAACTTTATAGTAATCAATCACCAGACCAGTTAAACCATCACCTTCGCCAAAGCAAAGTCGGAAGCTACCTTTAAATCCCAAACGCTTTCTGGTTTTCCAGGCGTTAGTTAATTTGTATAGAACAAATTCCTGACTTGTAGGATTTCCAGTGAAACTACCAAAACTTAAAACTCGAAATGCTAATTTAGAGTGAAGATTTCCATAACCGCGAGCTAAAACATCGCCCGCTTCTGATCTAAGTTCAACAGGTGCGCCCTTATAGGGCAATTCTGGAGCTTGCTTAAGCTCGTCGCGGTAGATCCATGGATGTTGTAATTTAATTCTGTAATTTGCGTCTTTTTTTAGGGTCCAAACGGTCACGGTTTTTCCTCTTTAAAGGCCAGAAACAGGTATTGAGTTGGCGTCGATTTTTCGAAGTTGTTGTCTGATACCAAGATCAAAAGTTTTCGTCCATCGGAAAGATCAGGTCCCCACGCGAGACCCTCCCAGTTGGCTGCTAATTCCTTGTCGAAAGTGAAAAGCTTTTTCTTCTTCAAATCCTGGATATTCACTGAAAAAAGTTCAGCCCCAAGAGTCACAGCACGGGACTTACCGACCCTGACTGTTCTCTCGAGCACTAAAAGGTAATCCTTCTTCCAGTACAGAATATCACTTACCCCTCGCATGACCTCCAAAGTTCCCTCTGGAGCCACGTCCCGCGTGTAGGCTTTTCGAGAGTTAACTTTCCATTCGCCACTTAGATTTTCAAATTCTAAAAATTCGATTTCTGATTTTTGATTTTGAAAAAGCGCCACTTCAGACATTACGTAAACTGATGATTCATCAGGAGTTACTGTCATCGCTTCAAATGCTGAATTATTTTGAAGCCCTTTTGTCTGCATACCGGTTTTTTCAGGAAAAAATTGTTCTGGTATTGGAAGTTCTTTCGTCCACTTATCAGCTTCTGTCCAAAATTTTATAAAAGGAAAAACTCTGGGCTTTTTATTAAAGTCGCCCTCTGAGGATATCAAAAACTTTCCGTCTTTGAATCTGTAGACTGCTTCGTAATCAACAACGGGCATTCCTTTTGGTTCTTTAATCGAAATTTCAGTCTCAATTTTGACCGAATTGTTTTTAAATGAATGTTTGTACATTCGAGGCGAGCCATACTGCCCGCGGTCATCAGTAACAGCCCAAAGAAATCCATCAGAAAAAGAAAGGCCTGAAATTCCACCATAACGATGAGAATTAAATCTTTCGGTCCCTTCAAATTTTTGAGATTTGATAACCTCTAATGTTTGCGAAAAAACTAGGGATGAAAGAAAAAATAGACTGCTAAATATTTTTAGCTTTTCCATCTTAACTCAGCTTCTTTAACTGGATTAATAAAGGTTCGTTTTTCAGCTAAGTGATTCTGCCACTCAGATTTTAAAGAGTAATACCATTTTGCTTGCGTGTCGGCGTCTCTGATGAGCATCAGCGAAGGATCGTATTTCAACCCGTCTTGTTGCTTACTAACAGCTTCCATATCTTGATAAAGAAACTTATGCGCAAAAACTTTTACAAGTGGCTTCACAACACTTAGCCAAGGCATTTCCCAATATAGCAGCGTAATCACCCGCGTCTGATTTTCACTTAAGGGAGAAAGAACCGTCACATTGTAAACATGCCGTTCGCCGATTTGAATATGCTCGACTCGGACACCTGGAAGTGAAAATGTGATTTCAGTTGTCGGCTGTCCACCTAAGATTTTATAGGCCTTAGAATTTTTTGATGGCTGATGCTTGACCATCTGAAAACCGAATGGAACAGGCGCAAATTTCTTTTTCTTTTCATAAGCAGACTTTGAAGATCTCCAAAACCAAGACTTGTGAACATACGGACCGTGCGCAGGATCCATTAACCCGATAACCGCGTGATCAATGTGACAAGGAAACAGCGCTTCTTCGACAATCCCAGGCTTCGCATCCAACGGCAAAGTAGGCAATGTCGGCGGCTGCGGAGCCAACGCCGGGTCCTGTGGTAGAGTTTTATCGCTTAAGAAAACCCAGATCAGTCCCTGCTTTTCAATAACGGGATAGTTTTTTACTTTAATTTTGCTGCAGTCTAATTCCTGCCCTTCGCAAAGTGATGGAATTTCGGTACACACACCTTGAGAGTTAAATTTCCAACCGTGATACGGACACTCGACTTGATCGTCTACAACCTGGCCATAAGAAAGCGGAATTCCACGATGAGGACAAATATCTTTTATCGCATATACTTCGCCGTTTGCTTTTCGAGTTAAGACAATCGGTTCACCCGCTAAAATAAATGACTTCATTTTTTTTAAACGAACTTCTGTGCTGAGGCCAATTGCGTACCAAACATTTTTAATAACTTCAGTGACCATGCTTCATCCTGTAATCAGCTAATCTTAGAGTATTTTTCATCAACATCATGATTGTCATCGGACCAACTCCACCAGGAACTGGTGTTGCAGCTTTGACATGATTTTCCAGGCCTTCTGGATTTACATCACCTTGAAGTTTATTATTTTCATCTCTGTGCATTCCAACATCGATAACAATCGCGCCTGACTTAAAATCTGCTGCAGCCATCAAATGCTTTTTGCCGGCAGCAACAACAACGATATCTGCGTTTGCAGTATGAGCTTTAATATTTGGAGTTCTTGAATGGCAAATCGTAACGGTTGCATCAGCATTCAAAAGTAAAAGTGCCATCGGCTTACCAACAATCTGGCTTCGTCCGATAACAACTGCACTTTTGCCCTTTACATCGATTTGATAAAATTTCAGAATTTCCATCACTCCTGCAGGGGTACAAGAGACAGCTGGAGCGTTTCCAGCGGCCAATGCGCCTAAAGCAGTTGCTGTAAGACCATCCACATCTTTTTCAAACGGAATCATTTGCATAATTCGTTCAGTATCCAAATGTTTCGGTAAGGGAAGTTGAACTAAAATTCCGTCAACAAGAGGATCTTTGATTAATTTCTGAAGGTGAGTTTCTAAATCTTTTTGAGTAATGCTTTGAGGAACTCTCCAGACTTCAGACTTATATCCGAGTTCTGCTGCCATCTTTTCCTTATGGCCGACGTAAATTTTGCTGGCAGAATCTTCACCTACAAGCATGACATGAAGTGAGGGTTTCCGCCCCCACTTGGCTTGAAACTCATTCATTTCGCGTAAAAGCTCTGCCTTTACAGACTGAGCTACTTTTTTACCGTCTAACACCAGGAAATTCTGCATTCGAAAACCTCTGTACTGATATAGCTTTTTGCCGAAAGAATTCAATCATTTAACTCAAAAAAGAACACTTGACCCAAAGCTTCTCGCTGTCTATTGTGCGCCCATATCCACTCTAGGAGGACTTATGGGCGAAAAAGTAAAACTCTCTAAAGACGGTTCGGCGATTGATTTCGTAACTTCAGATAGCTTACCAACATCAGTCAAAAAATTCCGCCAATCCCCAGAGATCGAAGGATTCTACCGCTTTATCTTCGAAAACGATTTACAGAAAGAAGCTTACGAGATTCTTAACCGAATCATCGAAAGCCGTAAGACAAAGAAGGCTTTAGACAAAAAAGCAGTGAAAGAAGCCGTACGTATGGAAAAAGTAATGGCGAACGAAGCTGCAAAGAAGACAAAATCTTTACACAAGGCTGCAGAAGCCGCAAAAGTTATTACCAGACCTGCTGCGGTTAAAGCAGTTGCTGCGAAGCCAGCAACTACGAAACCTGCTCCGGTTGCAGCTAAGTCTGCTCCTGCTGCTGCAAAGGTGGCCGCAAAACCTATTCCGAAGACGGCTGCGAAACCGGTACCTAAAGCTACGATGAAAGCTGCACCTGCAAAACCTGCTGCTAAGAAGCCAGTAAAAAAAGCAAAGCCAGCTCCAGCAAAAAAGAAATCTAAAAAGTAATTTTTGCCAATCCGACATCCGGCTAACTAAGTCCGGATCTTGAAAATGAAACCTCGCATCTGCGGGGTTTTATTTTGTCTAAAATCTTGCAAACGAACCTCTGCACTACAATCGAGGTTCAAAATGAAAATCTTAAGAAATCAACGTGGCCAAAGCTTAATCGAATATCTTGTTCTTGTTTGCTTGATTGCCGTGGGTTCAATGGCTGTCATCAGAGTCGTTGGAAAAAACGTGCGTGTTCAGTTTGCGAACGTATCTCGTGCACTGGGTGGTGAGGGCGAACTTGCTACTGAAAAGGTTTCTTCAGAAGATTATTCTAAGCGCGACTTTTCAGATTTCATGAAAGGTGCTGGCGAAAACAGTTCAAACTCCAGTCGAAAAAAGTGATTCAAAATCGCTCGGGTCAGGCATTGCTTGAAACTCTTTATACGTTTCCTTTGGGCGTTTTAGTTTTCAGCCTTGTGTTGTGGTCAGCTGGAAGTGGTTGGGCCGTTTTTTGGACCGATTATCAACTACAAGACGCTTTAATTTGTCTGAGCGACAGTCCTGCGTATGTGTGTCGTGCAAAGCATGAAAAGTTAATCAAACAGGGTTCTCAATATTTGAATGTTTCGAATTTGTTTTTAGAAAAAAGGGCACATCAGCTTTATGGAAAAATTGGCTACACACTTCCGTTTATGGGAAGGAAAACATTTAAACTGGAAAAAACCATTCCATGGCCGATTAGGTAATTCTCAAGGACAGACTCTTGTCACCTGGTTGCTCATGCTATCGCTGACTCTTTTAATAACGGTCACTTTTGGTTCGGCTCTTAATTTGATTCAGGACCGGATGCAGTTAATTCATATTTGCCGAATGGAAAGTCTTAAAACCCAAGCTGAAATAGAGCCCCTGATTAAAAAACTTTTTTCGTTGAATCCAAATTCAAGATTATTAAGGGTCATGATGATTTCAGCTCAGGCAAGACTTGCGATTGCGGCATCTACTTACAATATACCCATGGCAGCCTTAGCCAAGAAAGACATTATGAATATTCGCCGACAACAGCAGCAACTTGATCAGGTTCAAACGACTTTGATTCAAACTGCGAATGCAAAGCTTCACTACGGAACATTTTCTACTTATCTAAAAATTAAAACTGCGCTTATGGAAATCAAAACAAAAAGCCTAAGCTGGGCCCATTTTGAATTCATGCAAAAAAATCCAAAGATTCCAAAGCTTGCGGTTAAACGAGAAGACCAAAAAATAGCTCCCGTCTATTTACCTAGAAAACATTTCGAAAAATGGCAGGCGACTACCCAGGCATGGTCTCAAAACTATCACTTGAAAGGTTTTTTCAAGACATCTCATAGATCCGAAATACAATGTAGCACAACTTTAGAGGAGCATTCATGGATATCAAAAATCAGAAGGGACAAGCTTTAATCGAAATGTTTTTAGTAATGTCCATGTTTTTGATCTTTTGGATGTTTCTTCAGAAAAGTATCGATTCGCAGAAAAAAAATTCAAAGAAATGGAAGATTGGTCATGATACAAAAATTCAATATTCAAAAGATTTTAAAAAATGAAAAAACTATTTTATGCGCTATCTTCGTGGCTTTAGGGTTTATTACTTTTTTCATCTCTCAAGAACAGGAAAAAGTGGAAATTCAAGCAGTTCAAGCGCCAGATATTGACGAGCTTATTCCCGCAGGCTTTGTGTTACTGCCAGTCGAACTTGTAAATCGCGAAGCCCTGGCTTCAATCATGGGTGCTACTGCTGTCGTTGACCTTCTAACTGTGAATTCCACAACAATGAGTCCTCAGACTAAAATTGCCAGTCGAATCAAAATGATAAGGTCTCCTAAGAATCCGGACTTTTTTGCACTTCTCATTGAAGAGTCAGCTTCTGCGGATATTCTTAATAAGCCAGGTCCTTACTTTGCTTTGATTCAAAATAAAAAACAGACCAATAGCAATTATTATAAATCGAAAAAACAATCTAAAGTCGAAATTCAATATCAGGAGTAAAAATGAAAATGTTAGCATTTTTTATTATATTATTAAACTTACAGATCTGTTTTGCAGAAGCGCTTTTGCTTAAGGCTGATCTTGATCCTAAGGAAATTGCATTGCCTTCTGGTTATAAACTATGGAGTCAGGTTCAAGCAGATAACATCAAGAATCGCCTTATGAGAGACGAAGTTTTGAACTATTCCTCGCTCTTCCTCGATCGTAAAGTTTCAAATTCTGATTTTATTCAGTTTTTAGCATCCTGGTCGGATTCTGGCTTTAACGAACAAGAGCGAATCGTTCTGGCTGATACTTTGCAAAAGTCCAATTTGCCAACAGCACAAAAGAATCTGTGGCTATGTCGGATCGACCTTGAAAGAAATTGTAACAAAATCAAGATTTTTCCAAAACACTTGTCTGCTCTTTTGCAGAAGTTCGATTGGTTAATTATTGATGGACAAACTTATCCTCGGATGTCTTGGGATGAAATTTCCATTCCGGATGAAAGTTTAACTTGGATTTTCCTATCCTCACGATTTGAAACTTATTCTTTTAAAGGGAAATGGGAGGAACTTAAATTTAAAAACCCAGTATTAGCTGATTGGATTTCGGGCCATTGTGATAACTTTACCGTTCATCCAGAAGTTCAAAGCTTGGATAATAACATATTACTAAATCGAAATTGCTTGAAGTCTTCTTTAGTAAAACCGACTCCAGCTCCTTCGTTTTATGATAAGAATAAGAAATCAATTTGGATTGCAGCGGGGCTTGTCATTGGCGCCGGAGCTTTTAATACATTTTCTGGAAATAAAATTATTTTAGAAAAACCCAGTTTTAGATAAACTTCTTTTTCTTATTTCCTAAAGAGATTGCACGGATTTGATCGTCTTGAATTTCAGTACTTCCCTGAATGCAATCTTTCGCAGAGTAAGTATGATATTCCATAGGATTATCCCCCAACTTGCGAATGCCCTTCGAAGCCGAGTCCTCAAGCGCTTTAAGGTTGGAAAAAAGACTTGCCATTTCAATTGGAGAATCACTTCCAAAAGAAAATGGGATTTGTGCTTTTCTTAAGGATTCCCAGGGAAAAGCATAAGAGAATAATGTGCCCACACGTTCTTTCAGCCACTTTTGATCTCCCCACCAATGGCAGGGCTGTAAATGGCAACGAACGTGGATGGATTTCATATTCTGAATAGTTTCAGGTCTTAAAATTTCCACATGCTCGAGATGCAACTGACCCTGGATTCCCTCTGAATAGATTTCTCGGGCCCATTGAACCACCTGATGCGAAGCCTGATCACCCAATGCATGAAATGCAACTTCAAGGTTATTTTTCCAGGTTTCTCGTAGTACAGTTTTAACATCGGCTTCATTCCAGATCATTTGTCCTGAATGACCGTGACCACTGTAATGATGCGATATGCAGGCAGTTTCAGAACCAAGAGAACCGTCGACAAAAACTTTTACTCCACGGATTTTCATCCATTCATTTTCAGATTCTTTGCATCTTTTAAGCTGCTCGATGACTGCAGAAATATTTTTGGCCTCTTCACAGACGAAAAAGTGTTCGACATGGAGAAGAAATTCAGGATTTTTGATTAACTGAAGATTTAAATTCCACTGCGACACACTTGAAGTCATTTCTCTAATGTGAGTAAAGCCTGCGCGATTAAAAATTTCAGCGCCCACTGTTAGGAATGACTTTTTCAAATCATCCGTTGCTTCCGGTAAGTTGAAGAGCGCATGCATATGGGCTGATTCTTTTAAAAGACCTGAGGGCGTTCCTGACTCATCAAGCACGATGTCTTTAGAAAATTTCTTATACTTTTCACTATTCAAATCCATAAATCCAAGCTGCATCAGCGCTTTGGTATTAACCCAACTGGAGTGCCCATCTGTTCGAGACAAATGAATTGGAATATCTGAATAACTTTGATCTAAAAATTTTCGGTGAATTTTAAAATTTGATGGCCAATTGTTTTCATCCCAGCCAAAGCCAGTTAACCATTCACCACGATAGTACTTTGGATTCAACGTAGCCTTTAAGATTTCATTGGGATCTTTGATATTTTTAAGGTTCCACGCACTAGCGATCTGACCGGTATAAAACCAGTGAACATGACTGTCGTAAAGATTAGAAAAATGATGTGTACCTTTAAAAAACATAAAGCCCTTTGATTTTACTCCAAAGGGCTTCAAAAGCAAATATTGTATTTTAAAACTAGCGAGTCGGACCGACTGGCGCACTTACTCCACCTGGGCCACCCGGTGGACCAGAACCTGGACCGCAACTTACACCAATACAGTTTGTATTGCCGTTATTTTGAGTCGGAGGATAAAGATAACTTCCGTTACCGTTATAAAAAACTCCACCACCGCCTTGACCGCCACCGCCAATAGATCCTGCAATTCCAATTGAACCTGCGATACCAATAGATCCAGCGCCGCCGAAGCCTCCACCGTAACCACCGCCGCCTCCACCGCCACCGCCGTAACCACCACTCAAGCTACCGCCATATTGTACTTGTTGAATTCTAGTCATCAAACTTTGTAATTCCATATTAAGAGAACCCAACGTTTGCTGTCTGCGCATTTCATTTTGAACATACATTTGTTGTTGTTGCATTTGCATTTGTGCGTACTGCATTTGCTGCTGCAACATTTGTTGCTGCATTTGCATTTGACCCATCGAATTGTAAGCCATGCCGTTCATCGGGCCACCATTCATGGCCATCATTCCGTTCATCGGTCCACCATTCATGGCCATCATGCCATTCATCGGTCCACCATTCATTGCCATTTGGCCATTCATTGCCATCATACCGTTCATCGCCATCATACCGTTCATTTGGTTGCCCATAGCAGGAACGCCGTAGCCGGCGAATCCCATTTGTGGCATTCCACCGTTCATGGCCATCATTCCATTCATAGCCATTTGGCCATTCATTGCGAGCATTCCGTTTGCGGCCATCATTCCATTCATCAAGAATGGATTCATTTGTCCGCCGCCCATACCACCCATGTGAGGACCAGCGATTCCATATGGACTTCCCATATTTCCGCCGCCCCCAATAGTAGAACCGCAACCATAAGCACCGGCGCCAGTTCCGCCACCCATCGCTCCATACAATGCACCGGCAAAATTGCCTGTTGCCATTGCGTAAGGATAATAATTATTTTCAGTCGGATAACCAATTGAGGAATTATAATCTGCAATCATTCGAGTTTGACGACTGCCCATGTAGATTCCTAATAAACCCATTCCAACATTTGCAGCAACACCAGCCCAACGATTTTTATCTTGTGCTTTCTGCGCGCGCTCACACTCGTGACAGACTGTTCCTTCAGTATCAGAAGAATCGTAATCATCATATACGCCATCTCGAAGATCTTTTTTGAAATCTTTTGATGCTTGTCTGTATTGATCTTTTAGAGCTTTTTGCTCAGCTTCAAGTCTTGCGATATCTCTTGTTAAACGATCACGTTCCAAAATTGATTTTTGGTATTCGCTCATGTTTTGAATACATGTCGTTTCGTCTTCTTTTGCTAGAAGTTTAGGGCTTGTTACTAGAACGCCATCATGAGCACGACAAACTTCGTAATTATTAAGCTGCTTGTTTCCAGTTTCTTCAGAACACGCGCGCTTCCACTGTGCGAAAGTAAATGCAGAAAGTCTTTCTGGATCTTCACGATTATCAACTGAAGTTCTACGACCCGTAACAGATTCTGCTCTTGCTGAAGCGATATTTCTTGAAGGAGACTCGTTATCTAAAGAAGCTGGGTTTGGAACTGGAGGACGCTCTTCTTCTTTTCCTTCTTCAGGCTTTGTTCCAGGACCAGTGGCTTTTACACCGTCACGGCCTGTCCACTCATTACATTGACGATTACTTGTTACGTGAACTCGGATATCAGAAACTGCATCATCTTTCAAATAAGTTCTTAACGCTGCTTCAGCTTTTCTATTTCGAGAACTGAGTCCGCGCAAAGATCTTTTCTTTTCATTTAATTCTTCACGAATTTCTTTTTGACGATCTTTGATATCACCCATCTCATCGCTTTGGCTAATTGCACCTGCGCCAGATCTGACGATACAAGGTTGCATAGCACCGTAGTGACCTGATCCCCATTGTCCTTGGGCTCCGCCGTAGAGACTTGCTTGCGCACCCCATTCGGCAGATCTTTGCGGACTCATAGCCGAGGCATGTGCATGCGACGACACGACAGCCGCAGACAGGATCCATCCCATACTTTTTTTGAACATACAGAGCTCCTTATAAGATTTTGCAATTAACCAAAATCTTTTCAAAAAATATTATCTCAAATTATGTATCGTCAAAATGAGACATAAACTTAATAGCTTAAGGTCTGCCTCTAGTTGCTAGAGTCCAATTTGAGAACTACACTCTTCTCTATATGATGAAGCAAACGATACTTTGTGTCGATGATGAAGTCGATAACGTCGAGGCCCTAGAGCGCCTATTTCGCAAGAAATACAAGGTGTTAAAGGCGACGTCTGGACCCATGGCACTGGAAATTCTCGACCAACATCCGAATGAAATTACGGTCATTATCACTGACCAAAGAATGCCGCTTATGACCGGGGTTCAGATGCTTGAAAAAGCGATCGAGAAACATCCTAACCCAATACGTTTACTATTAACTGGTTACACAGACCTTGAGTCAGTTATTGAAGCCGTAAACAAAGGCCAGATTTCAAGATACTTAACGAAACCCTGGGATCCAGTCGATTTACAGCAGACTGTTGATCAAGCAGTCGAGCGATTTATTCTAGGTGAAGAATTAAAAAAGAAAAATTTTGAGTTAGAAAAAGCACTGAATGAACTCAAGACTTTGGATCAGGCAAAAAATCAGTTTATGATTTTAATTAATCATGAATTGAAGACTCCCCTAACTTCTATTCTTAATTTTCTAGGTCTTTTGAGTGAAACCACTCTTGATGAAGATCAAAATCGGTATGTGTTGCGAATCCAGAAAAATTCAGATCGTCTAAGAGAGCTGATTGATGATGTTTTGATTTTGATGCGTTCTGAAACTGGCCAATTAAGAATTAAAACAGTTGATATTAGAGTCGCACAAATCATTCAAGATATTCCTGCTTCAATTCAAACTTCTTTGCAGAAGAAACAACAAAAAATTAGCCTACAACTAGACGTCGATCATATCGATTGTGATTCTTTTATTTTAAAAGAAGTTGTTCACAGACTTTTGCACAATGCTACAAAGTTTGGTTCTGAAAGCACGATAATTGAAGTTAAAAGTACAAAGACCGAAAATGGAACTTTAGTTTCAATTGAAAATCGCGGCTCGCAGTTCAATTTAGCTAATGTTGAAAAATTACTTCAGCCTTTCTTTTTGGATGAAAGCGCTATGCACCACTCAACTGGAACCGGCATGGGACTAGCGATCTGCCAGTCTTTGCTAAAACGAACTGATTCAACACTTTCAGTAGAAAATATCACGAATGGTGCAAAGGTTTCATTTATTCTTAAAACTGAAGTTTCAAATCCGGACGTGATTTTATGAGATCCTCTTTCCGGACAGTGACTGCCTTGTAAGCGCCGCCTGGTTCAACTGAAAAATTGCAAAGAAGATTATCATGAAAATACTCTTCCTCTTTCTTATTACGATTCAAGTTTTAGCCCAGACAACAATCCTAGAATTAGGCCAATCCAAAACTTATCCAGGCACAGCTAAACAAATCTGGATTGAAAAAAGTACGATTCTAAAAGCCGATTCCATGGGTGGGGCATTAAGAATTACCGCCAAGAAAATCGGCAGTTCAAAAATTAGAATTAATTCGAGGAACGAAACGATCGAAGTTCTTCACCCTGATCAGATCGCACTTTTTGATAAGATGAAAAAATTGATGTCGAAAAAACCTGGACTTCGGGCAGAAATCGAAAATGGCGAAGTAGTCGTGAAAGGCTATCTTCACGACTGGAATATTTGGAAATCTATTTCAACTGAAGTTGATTTTTCGGCCTACGCCATGAAAGCCAAGCTTTCCGCACCCCTTAGGCAATCACTTCAAAAGACAATTGATCGGGATTTACAAGATCAAGGACTTCTTAGTGTTAACATTGTTCATTCTCCCAGGCTTGAGGTTAGATTTAATCCTTTGCAACCAAGCCTAGATCGGTACCGTGATTACTTTCAAAAACTAGGTGTCGCTGTTGTTGTAGCTGCAGATAGTTTAGAAATTTTGCCAGTCATCAGAGTCGATATTACAGTAGTGGAAATGAGTCAAAAATCTTCCAGAGTGATGGGAATTCAATGGCCAACGTCTGCGGATTTCCAAATTCTTCCAGGAAAACTTGTTACAAGCGAAACATTAATGGCGACCCTCAATGCCATGGAAAGCCGGGGTGAAGCCAAAATGCTTGCTAGTCCTAACTTGATTTGCAGAAGTGGCAAGGAAGCAGAATTCCTAGCCGGTGGCGAAATTCCGATGAAAATTTCGAATAAAAAGATTCACGAAGTAGTTTGGCGAAAATTCGGTGTGCTTTTAAAAATTAAACCTATTGCCGATAGTTCTGGACGAATTAGTCTTTCAATTGAAACGGAAGTCTCGAGCTTGAGTTCAACTCTATATGGGGACGTGCCGGGCATCGATACAAACCGAGTATCCAGCCATTTTGACTTAAGTCATTCACAAGTAGTGGCGTTATCCGGTCTGCTTAAAGAGAGCGAAAATTATGATACAACCGGATTAGCTTTCTTGTCGCAAGTTCCTATCTTAGGGCCCTTCTTTTCTAACCGATCAAAAAGTAAAGAAAAAAAAGAGCTCGTCATTTTTGTTCGACCGCGTTTAATGGATCAAGAACCGCAAGAAGAGTGGACGAAAGGTGCTAGCCATGCAAACTCGAGTCTGTGAGCTTTATAACCAGATTCAGAAAAAATGGACCGATCGAAGTGGCGCGCAGTTTTTAGAGCAAGAGGAAAATACTTTAGCAAAGCAAAAAGCTTTTTTAACTTCAGAAATCTCCTTAATCGAAGATTCCGAAATTCAAAAAAGACTGATTAACGAATTTTTTGAGTACGGTCCACTTAATCTTCTTTTTCATGATTTAGAGATCACAGAAATTCTAGTGAACTCACCGGACTCAATTTGGTTTGAAAAAAAAGGTGGCTTGCAACTTCACGATGATTGTTTTTTTTCAAACCACAGCTATGAAAATATCTTAGAAAAAATTAGTCAAAAAGCTGGAAGCCACATAAGTCTAAATCACCCTTATATCGAAAGTAAATTCCTGGATTTCAGAGTGACCTTAATTGATAAAAGTTTGACCGGAGAACAGCCCCTACTTTCACTTCGTAGACATCCACTTCAAGCGTGGAATTTAGAAAGACTTCAAGCGCAGGGTTGGTGCGATCAGTATCAAGCGCATTCGATTAAGAAGATGATGACAGACAAAAAAAATTTTCTTGTCGTGGGCGAAACAGGTTCTGGGAAAACTTCTGTCGCGAATGCTTGCTTACAACTATTAAAACCACAAGAGCGAGCTATTTTAATCGAAGACTGCTCTGAATTAGTGGTTTCTAATAAATGCTCTGTGAAGCTTTTAACCAGAGATGATCCTTATGGGCAATTAACACCGGTGACCCAGCAGGATTTAATTCGCAGGTCTTTGAGACTCAGGCCAGATCGACTCGTTATGGGCGAAGTTCGAGGACTCGAAGCCAAAGATTTTTTGATGATGTTATCAACAGGTCACGCAGGAAGTTTTGCAACACTTCACGCCCGAGATCCGCAAGAAGCCTTGATCAGACTTGAAATGCTCGTTCAACTAGGAGCCCCGCAATGGAGCTTAGTTGCAATTAGAAGACTTATTTTTTTAAGCCTTCACTTTATTGTGATTACGGAAAGAACGAGTTCAGGTACCCGAAGACTCAAAGATATTTACAAGTTGGTATCTTTAGAAGAATCCGGATTTACGCTAGAGCCTGCAGCCGATTGGACTTGCGCGACAACTTCTTCAGATTTTACCTGATCAGTTTCTCTCGACATGTCCATTGGGTTTTGCTTACTTGCGAAGAACTTATTTGTTAGATCCTTGATAATCGCAGCTTTTCCAGCCGACGCTTCTCTTGGTTTATAAGTATCACTCACAGAACTCTTTGTGGCTGGAAGTGTATCCCCGTTCATAATGGGATCTATGAATTTTTCAGACAAAGTGACGCGATCTTGAATCACATCCATTGACTGAGGTCTTCCGAGTTGAGGTGCCCCTGGTCTAGCGGGTTGCGCTCTGGTCACATCGTAGGTCTTTGTTCGTGCACTTGGCGCGATAATCTTACTAATCTTTTCCATTCACACCTCCTGTGTTAGTTGGAAAACATTTATTTAAAGCCCTTCTTGGGCCTTAAGTGAGTTATCGGATTCTTTTGTATCAACTTGAGACCAGAAGTCTGGAACTAGACTTCTGGCTGGGTATTTAGTGACCCGACTTTTTCATATCTTCTAAATTTTTTTCAGCTTGCGGAGTCAGCTTTACGCCCACTTCAACAAGTTGATCGCGGCTAACTTCGCTTGGACAATCAGACATCAAGCACGAAGCTTTCGCAGTTTTTGGAAATGCGATGACTTCACGAATTGCGTCTGTTCCACAAAGAAGCATGACGAGGCGATCAAGTCCCCATGCGATTCCACCATGCGGGGGTGCTCCATATTTGAAGGCTTCAAGAAAAAATCCAAATTTACTTTGAGTTTCTTCTTCTGACATTCCTAATACTTTAAACATCGCTTGCTGAATTTCGTTACGATAAATCCTGACGCTTCCGCCACCCATTTCGTAACCGTTGCAAACAAGGTCGTAAGCTTTCGCAAGCATCTTGCCGTAATTTTTTTCGTTCTGTTTAAGCAAATCATCAAACGCATCATCAGCTGGCGAAGTAAACGGATGATGTCGTGCCATCCAACGTTTATCATCAGGCGAGTATTCTAATAACGGGAAATCAGTGACCCATAAAAACTTGTAAGCTTTTGCATCGATCTGTTTTAATTCTCGACCAAGATGAATTCTGAGCACACTAAGTGAAGCGCACATCACTTCATAGTCATCACCGATAATCAGAGTCGCATCACCTTGTTTAGCTCCACTAGCGTCTAACATTTCTTTTAACTTTTCAGGGCTGAAAAACTTTGAAACAGAAGACGTCACACCTTCTGCGTCCCACTTAATCCAGACAAGTCCTTTTGCACCGGCTTTTTTAGCCATGTCCGTAAGTTTATCTAATTGGGCCCGTGACAATGCTCCACCTGTTGGAACTGGAATTCCGCGAATGAATCCACCTCGAGCTAAAGTATCATCGAATACTTTAAATCCAGAACCTTGTACAATTTTTCCTAAATCTTTTATTTCCATTGCGAATCGCGTGTCTGGTTTATCAGACCCGTAACGATCCATCGCATCTTGAAAAGTCATTCTTGGGATAGCACCAACGTCCATTCCCTTAATTTCTTTCCAAATCAAGCGAAGCATTTTTTCATTGATTTCGATGATGTCTTCTTGATCTATGAAGCTCATCTCGATATCGATCTGAGAAAATTCTGGCTGACGATCTGCACGTAGATCTTCATCGCGAAAACACCTAGCGATTTGAAAATATTTGTCGAAATTTGCAATCATCAAAAGCTGCTTCAAAATTTGCGGCGACTGGGGAAGCGCATAAAAAGTTCCCTGATTGACTCGCGATGGGACAAGGTAATCTCTTGCACCTTCCGGAGTACTTTTAAACATGATCGGCGTTTCAACTTCGATAAATCCGCTATCACTTAGAAACTTTCGAACAAGTTGCAAAACTTTATGACGAGTAATTAAACTGTTTTGCAAAACAGGTGAACGAAGCTCTAGATAGCGATACTTTAAACGCAGCATCTCATTGACGTTTGGATCATCAATTTGAAACGGCGGAACCGCCGATTCATTTAAAATTTCGCAGCGAATGGTTTCGATTTCGATCTCGCCTGTTTTGATTTTGGAATTTTTCATTCCATCAGGGCGAGCGCGAACGATACCTTCAATTGCTAAAACGTATTCACTGCGCAAGTCTTTCGCAGATGATGTTTCTGGTTTTTTTGGATCGAGAACAACTTGGACGATACCTTCACGGTCTCGTAGATCGATGAATATCAAAGAGCCGTGATCACGTCTGGTTTCAACCCAGCCCATAAGTACGACTTTTTGACCAACAACACTTTCAGAAAGTTGTCCGCAATAATGAGTTCTCTTCAGTTCTTTTACAAATTTTTGTGAGGCCATGTGCGTTAGGCTCTCATAGCTTGAATCCAGAGTCAAAAACCTCTAATTAATATCTGATAGAGGATGTGCTTATGGCTAAGTTTACTATCAATCACGACGTGAAGCAGCCGGTCGACAAAACTTTCACTGCAGTTGAAAAGGTTCTGTCTAAGGGCGATGACCTTAAAAAATATGACCCCAAGATTCAGTGCACCTTTGATGCTGCTACAAAAACTTGCAATATAAAGGGATCTCAGTTTAAAGCTGACCTTAAGGTCGAGCCTAAAGGTAGTGGTTCACAGATCGTTGTCACGGTCGACCTACCTTTGCTTTTGCTGCCTTTTAAAGGCAAAATTACCGAGTCGCTGGTGCGTCTCTTCGAAAAACACCTCGGCTAATAGCGAGGCTCTTAAAACTATGGCCAAAATCGTAAAGAAGAAAAAAGTCGCGGTGAAAACCGCTGCTTCATCTCAATCAACCAAGCCTGGTGATACACCAAAGGCTAAAGCATCGGTGCGCCGAGTGACGGCCGAAGTTGTTGATGAAAACGATGAGACTCCGATTGCCGCGGCTGATGAAAACGAAGACTTTGATGCGCCTGTTAAACCCGAAAAAGCTTTAGCTCCCCTTGCTTCATCGCGCGGGCTGACATCATCCACCGACCCACTTATGACATATTTAAACGAGATTCGTCGTTACAATGTTATGACTCGCGAACAAGAACAGGAAGTTGCTAAAAAGTATTATGACAACAAAGACCCTCAGGCTGCGCAGGAACTGATTAAATCTAATTTGCGATTTGTTGTAAAAGTCGCAGCTGAGTATTCTAAATTTGGTGCGAAGATGATTGATCTGATTCAAGAAGGCAATATCGGTCTTATGCACGCGGTGAAAGAATATAATCCGTATAAAGGTGTTCGCCTGATTACTTACGCCGTCTGGTGGATTCGTGGTTATATTCAGGAATATCTCATGAAACAATTTTCCATGGTGAAAATTGGAACCACTCCGAATCAGCGAAAACTTTTCTATCAACTTCAAAAACAAAAAGAAGAGTTAGAGCGAATGGGTCTAGTCGGCGTTGAAGCCATCAGCGAAAAATTAGGAATCCCCGTTGCCGAAATTGAATCAATGCAAAATCGTCTGACCTTCAGAGATGTCAGTCTTGATAAACCAGTTAGCGAAGATGGCTCGGTAACTTTACAAGATCTTCAACGCAGCGGAGATGACATTCCCGTCGACGAAAGAATTGCTCAGGCAGAAATGATTGCACTCCTGCGGGAAAAGATCGACGAGATTAGACCTTTATTGAACGAGAGAGAAAAAATTATTTTAGAAGAGCGTTTATTAAACGATGAACCACTGACACTTCAAGAAATTGGTGAAAAATATAAAATCACCCGCGAAGCCGTTCGCCAAGCTGAAGTCAGACTTATGAAGAAGATCAAAGACCGCATGGGAACCGTCAGCTAAAATGGAAAAGATGAGGCTCGACGCCGCGTTAGGTAGACGTTCATCCAGTCGCAAAATAGCTTTAGACCTTTAGCCTACGTGGCAGAGATAGAGCTGGTTTGCCCGCTCTTATTTTAGTAAAATTAAGGAATGCACCGTTTACTTTATTTCTTCAGTAGTATCCTATTTTTTACTTCTTTAAGTGCTCTCGCGAAAGAAACTTGCAGTTCGAAAGATCTTCTTGATCGTTCATGCGAGTTTTATAACAAGAATTCGGACAAAGAGTTTCTCATAACATCGAATAGTAGAAAGTACCGAAATCCGCTTTATATCCCGTCTCAACAAACGATCAATTCTGCTAAAGATGGCAGAGTTGGAAGTACTCAAAATGGAAATACGATTACCGCAATGTACCCGGCTATCGATGAAGATAAGATGGCTGCGCAAATGGATTCGATGCTTGAGCTAAGCATCAATACTGAAAATATATTAGCTAGTACCGATGCTAAAAAATGGCCGATTAAAAGCTTTCGATCTTTAACGAATCCTTCTGTAATATTTAAAATTCTTCAGTCTGCATTCCCCGAAGAAAAAGCATTTCAAGCAGTCCAAACTTTTAAAACATACATCCCGAAACCAATCGCCGATCCAAAAGGGAAAATGTCTGAGTTGAATGCCACTGACGTCGAAGATGTGAAAAAGACGATCGGCGCTGAAAATTTAAAAAAGTTAAAAGCCATTTATTTAGAACAATCAAAGAATGTGGCATACAATCCGTATCCGGTGGAAGTTGTACCCCAAAGGCCTACAACTCAAATTTTATCGCAACAAACCTTCAATAAAGGCACTCAGCGAATTGAAAAACTTCAAAAATATTCTCAGGAAAAAATAGTTACTCTAATAAAAAATGGCCGTTCGGATAGCCAACTTTCTGCGGAACAGAAAAGCTTTATTAAAAAAGTTGAAACCGTTCAATATATCAGTCCCCGCGATCACAGAGCAGAGAAATTAGGCGAATGTGCAGATGGGGGCGCCGCATACTACGACCCACGAACTCATTCACTCACAGTTTGTGAAAGCATTTACGAATTACCAGATTCGCAAATTGTTTTAATACTTTCTCATGAATTGGGCCATTCGATTGACCCTTGCGTAAGCCAAAATTATTTGCATGAAATAAACTCTGAAAAGTTAGAGCAAATGATGAATCAGCAGCAAACCCCAGAAGAAGGAAAAGAGTCGGAATTAACTACTTATGTAAAAGCCCTCGCAAAATTAAGTACCAGTTATGTTAATGTTTTTAATGAACAATCAATCGATCCTTCAATGGAGAAGGAATTAGTTGAAGCTGGGGTCATGAAAAGAGTTGATAATGGAGTTAGTGAAAAGAATTACCCTTTCAACTCAATTCGATCTTGTCTTATTAAAGAAGAAAATATTGATGACATCAGCGACGGCGATATCGAGGCCGAAATTAACTATCTTAAGTCTTACAAAAAAAGAACAGGCAATCCTCTTTCTGAAAAAGAAGAGCAGGAAGAAAGAGTTGCAAAAAATAAACTCAAAACTTGCGCCGGATCTAATTTGAAAAAATCAGAAGTAAACGAGGCTATGTGCGATTATTTTGGTTCATTTGCGCAAGCCCAATATCTAAACGACAATCCTCCGAAGAATGAAACTGATGCCTTTGCTTCAATGTCGATCTTCACAGGAGATTCCTGCGGAGATAATCCCAAGCTTCAGAAAGCTCAGCGAGATCAGATGGCATCGCTCAAGGACCCTCACCCACATTCGTTCAGAAGGCTCCATTCTGTATTTTTCAAAATGCCAGGAGTTGCCGATCATTTCGGTTGCGAACTAAAGCCCAAATCAAAGTGTTTTGTAAATCAAGAACATCTCATGACCAAAAGGTCCAACAGCTCTTCAAGCAAGGAAGCGACACAAAAATGATTTTGCTATTATCGATCTTTCAATTGTTAGTTAGCTTTTCTCAAGCCGAAATTGTAAAAGAAGATTTCGTGGTCGTTGGAAATCATAATAAAAACATGATCTCGATCAGGGAACACAAAGTTGCTACTGGAAAAGGTTTTTCGGCGATGAAATCTATCGAAGGTGGTAGAACCACAGGCCACACTTTATCCGAAAACCGATACATCGAATTAAAACGCGATCTCGATAAAGCAATCAAGCCTATGAAGCAAACCGAAGTTCGCCGCATCGCCAACTGTAACGATGAAATCTTAGTGGGCAGCAAAGCTCCAAAAGGACCAACAGGTTTAAACCGAGTTTGTTTAAGCCAGGAAGCTGCGGAATCACGCAAAGCCATGGTGAATTGGATTAAAAAAGTCTCCCACGATCTTTAGAATCTCGGGATAAGACACATTGATTCTCGAGCTAGACTATTGGCGTGTATTTATCGCTCTCTACACACCCAAGTATCTTCAGTTCAGCTATAAAATATCCGAAATAGAATCATGCTTTTTCGCGGTTCTATTCTTTTTCTTTTCTACTTTTCACAAGCCCAAGCTGCGGGACCACTTGAACAATTTTATACTTCGTTCATCCGAGGAGTCAGCTCCGGCACTTGTAATGCTCCGGAATCCGAACAATCTTGTCGCAAGAGCGCTGCTCTACAAAATCAATCACAGATTCAATCCGTATCTTCAACGATTATTACGAACCGTCTTGTGGAACTCGATAACGAAAGAAATCAGTGTGCAAAAACTCAGTGGGATTCTTTAAAAGGGAATTCAGCTGAAGCCAAAGAAATGAAAACTGCCCGCGTCCAGCAAATGAATACGCAACTTTCACAACTTCAAGATATTCGCAATCAACTCGAAACTTTGGGCCGCGAAATGGCGCAAGGACCTTCGCTTGCGACTCTTCAACAAAGTCGGAAGTACGCTAAAAATAAAAACGAAATTGATCAGCAAATAGCTGATGCGAAAAAGATTGTGCAGGACAAAGAAGATTTGGCCCATAGCTTTTTGGCGCTCTACAACCAAAAGCTTTCAGAGATTCCTAATTCCGATTCCCCTGCTATGGCAAAATTTATCGAGAGCCGAATTTCAACCGTTTCGACACAACATAAACCGATTATGTTACAAGATTATGAAAAGTTAATTGATTCAGTTTCTAAAGGTTTTCAAGAAAGTCAGGATGATTTACTAAAATCAAAATCTGGCAATTCGTACAACTTGTCGGTCGATGAAAAAGATCGCTTAGCTGGGGATCCCACGCTAGTAGCACAATTAACAAGAGAATTTCCGAGTGCTGGAAATTCTATCGAAACTTATCAGTGCCAAGCAAGTCAACATGCAAAGACAAAAGAGAATATCGAATTCGGCGCTAACGTTGCCTCCTTCGCAATTCCTGGTGGCGCTTTCGTTTTAGCTAAAGCTGCCAGAGCAAGTTACGTTCTGCGAAGTCCAAAGCTTGCCTCATCAATTGAGAAGGGCTCAAAATATTTGGGCTGGGCATCAGTTGGAATCGGTGGCACAGAAGCTACTGCAGAAATTGCAAAAAGTTGCTTAGCTGAAAACAAAACAAGATCAGTTGGTTCATGTACTTTAAGTCCAAAACTGGTCATCGAAGAGTTTCAAATGAGTTCATGTGTTTGGGATGCAACTTTAGCAGCGGTTCCGGGCGCTATTAAGGGCGGAACAGGACTGTTCGCTATAAAAGATGGCAAAGGTGCTGGCAAGCTTTCAGAATTCGCAGCCGAGATGAGAAAAAAACACGGTAAAAATCTTGATTACAGGTTTGCTGGTAAAATGAAAGATGGCGACCGCGTGAAAGCTGCTGAGAGTATTGTTGGTAGACCTTTAACTCCTTCGCAGCAAAAAGCTGTTATTCATGCTCATAACATGGATTCGACTAGTTATTTACCAGATACTTCGAAGCCATTAAGTGACCCCTCAAACATAGGTCGATACTCAGAAAAATCTCAAATAGCTAAACGTGACTATCTAGTTTCCAAAGATTTCAGCGAAAAAGAAGCAAAACAACTAGGGCTAGCAGGTGTTACGGGAAATACTCCTGAAGTTGCTGAGACTAATATTCGTAAAATTTCTATGTTCCTGTTAAAAAAAGATCCAAGTTCCCAGCAGGTAGATGCGATATGGAAAGCCAAGCATGCCCATCCAAATGATAAATTGAAAATCCTAACTGATGCTGGCTTTTCTCCCGACGATGCTCAAAGAATTGCATCGAGCGAATTTGATAATGCTTTGGAAAAAGCAAAAGGCGTAGTTCTCTCCGAAAGAGCTCCAGCCGAAATACCACCTCCACCTGCTAAGCCCGTAGCAATTGATCGACAGAAGAACTTGGCTGATCGTTTTGAAGTGCAAGATGGACCTAAGTTACAAGCTGCTTTTGATGATAGCCGCAAATTTCATTTAGCAGAAATTAGTAAGGATCCTGATATTTATCGAAATTCGCCCGCGAAAGTAATTGAAGCTTCCACAACCGGACTTGATACAAAAAAGTCGGCTGACTTTATTCAGGCGTATGTTCAAGACCAAAAAAGTGGCGATGAAGGGCTTATGAAACTAGTCAGCGAAATTGATAAAAAAGTTGCTGCGGAAGCTAGCAAAAGCTCTATGCAATCAGGATATAACCAAGCGAAGCTCCAAGAATTGAAAGTTGAATTACTAGAACGCCATTATACAAAAAAGTATCCAGCTCCCGGAGGCGCCGAAATAGACATAGATGCATTCGATAATAACGATGAAAAAGGATTCAGTGCCTGGCAAGCCGCGCAGGATGCTCTCGAAAAATATAAGAAAAAAGGAGAAAAACTTCGCTGGCCGAAATAAACCTAGAAAAAGAAAAAGCCAGCTATGGTAAGCTGGCCTTCATAACGCACCGTCACTGGTAATGTACCTGTCACCTTTTAGGACATCTCGACTTCTGCGTTGCCTAGGCTTACTTGTAGCTTCGCGCGTAGGCGTTGTACTGCTTGGGCGTGTAGTTGGGAGACGCGCGACTCTGTCACTCGCAATACTTGGCCTATTTCTTTTAGGTTGAGGTCTTCGAAGTAGTACAATGATAGAACTAAGCGCTGGCGCTCTGGGAGTTCTTCGATTGCTTTTGCTACGATGTCTTTTACTACTTTTACATTGAGCTGATTGAGCGGATTAAAAGATTTTGAGCCTTCTAATAAATTCATGATCGAGCGTTTATCGCTGTTATCGAATGTCTGCTGATCGTCGATTGATAAAAGTGATACGGGTCTTACTTGGTGAACGAGCTCATGGAATTCATCCATTGTACATTTTAAGGCTGCGGCAACTTCTTCGTCAGTTGGGGCGCGATTTAGTTCTTGTTCAAGGTTAACCATTGTCTTATCTAAGATCTTTGCCTTGTCGCGAATAGATCTGGGAACCCAGTCTTGCGATCTAAGTTCATCAAGGATGGCGCCACGAACGCGAAACTCTGCATATGTTTTAAATTTATTATCGCGTGATTGATCGTACTTTTCGATCGCATCCATCAATCCGATAACACCTGCTGAAATTAAATCATCAAGCTCGATGTTCGAAGGAAGTCTGACCGCAATTTTTTGCGCGATATATTTAATCAAAGGAGCGTACTCGGTAATAAGCTCGTCTTTTTGCTTCGAGCTTAGTTTCCGAGGATCTTCTTTGTACTTTTTTAGTAAAGCGGACTGTTTCGACATATCACTTCCCTGTGTACTCAAATTTCTCACCATTTCAGTTTATGTTCCTGTCATCCTGACAAGAAAGTCCTGATTGTTTAAGCTGTGCCAACGACCTGCTCCCAAAACATCTGAAGACCATGATGTGTTTCGGTTCGAGACGTTTCGTTCATTAACTGTAGACTTAAAGCCCGCAAAGCCTTGGTACTGGTCGTTGCGGTCTCTTGACGCATGAACAGCTTTTGATTTTGATTCGAGCGCTTGACGGTCGTATCGAAAGGAACTGCGCCAGTGAAATCAAGGCGAACCATTAAAAAGCGATCACACACATCTTGGAAGCGAATGAAGAGCTGTCTGCCCTCTTCTTCATCCCGGACCTGATTGCAGATGATTGAAAACTTATTGCGTTTGAATTTCTGATGTAAAATTTTGATTAAAGCATACGAATCTGCAAGTGATGATGGATCGGGAGTTAGAATCACATTGATGTCATCTGAAGCCGAGTTTAAATAAAGAACGTGATCAGCGATACCAGGTGCTGTATCAACCAAAACGTAGTCAAAGCGCATTGGCAGCTGGGAAAGCGAATCAACTAGGACCTTCTTTTCGAGAGAAGACATCGAGTTATACTCGACTACACCTGAACCACCTGAAATCAGGTAAATGTTCGGGTAAAGCTCAGTTAAAATCTCCTGAATTGATTTTTCACCTTTTACAACTTCATGAAGACTACCTTTGGCTTTCATGCCAAAAAAGATGTCGACATTTGCCATTCCTAAATCACCGTCAAAAATTAAAACTTTATGACCAGATTGCGCTAAAGTTAGTGCAAGATTACAGGTGAGAGTGGTTTTTCCAACTCCGCCTTTTCCTGAAGTTAGGCTGATGGTTCGAGTCATTCTTTGCTGCAACATTCTTGTTCCCTCTTATCTATTTGAAATGAACTCTTCACGGTTAGTACTTTTCGTAATATGAAAAATCAGATCGAGAACACGTTCCCGAGTCGCAACTTCAAAATCGTCTGGCATTTTTGTGCCCAAACCAAAACTATGAAGTGGTAACGCCATTTCCAGCATGAGACTGTAAATAGCTCCGAAGTGCTGGCACTCGTCCAAATGAGTTACGATTAAATCATCGCAAGCAAAAATATCTGCGCGGTTGATTAAATCTTGTAACATCTGCTTTGGATAAGTCGCAGAAAGTACTAGGTGGTGACGATGGTTTGAATTCTTCTGTCCTAAAATAGCTTGGCAATAATCCGCATCTCGACGTAACTGAATCGCCGGACCCGGTGTATCAACAAAGATATGATCGACACTGTCTAAATAACGTAAAATTTCGTTCCAGTCTGTCGTAGACCGTAAAACTGCAAATGGTGCATTTAGAATTTGAGCACAGATTCTTAATTGATCGGTGGCTCCAACTTTTAGTGTATCCATTGTAACGAGCGCAATTTTCTTATTATGATTTTTCATCCATTGTGCGGCCATTTTAACAAGAGTTGTCGTTTTACCAACTCCTGGAGGACCCCAGAAAACATGGATCTTTTTAGCCATTCCAGAATCTGCAAGCAAGCTTTGATCCATGATCGATCTGGCGATCCAACCTTCGATCATATTGCGATCGCGTTGTCTTGAAGCCGGCAATCCTGCCTGTGCCTTTTGCACTAAAGACCGTGCATCGAGCGGATGCATTTCTTCGTCACAAAGTCTTTCGTAAATACTTCGTAACTCTGGAGTCGAAAATTGAGATTCCTGAATATTTTGAGGCATTGCCTGAAACTGAGTCAGCATTGATTTCAGAGCCTGAATCTCTGACTGTAAATTCATGATATCTGCTGAATTCTGCTTAGGAGATTCTTGTCGCATCACTTGCTGCACATTCTGTAATGAAATCTGCTGCGCTGGATTTTGCGATAGAGAATGATTAGAAGTATGTGCGTAGTTTGGATTTTGTATAGTCGGCTCGATATCGATATATCGTTGTGCCGTTACTGGACGAGGACGCGTTTTTTCAATTTGCTTCTGCACTACTTTTTCAATTAATTCTTTTTGCTGACGAGCGGGAGACGCTTGAAACCTATTTTTATCTTTTTCAGGCATTCTAGATTCAGTGAAGTGTTTTTTGCGTAAAGTAAGTTCTGATACAGCGGCTGTGATTTCCACACTGCCCTCACCAGCAAGTCCGAAACCGCGCTTGTTGTCCCGAGCTGAAAGAATCACGGCCTCGGGACCTAATTCCTTTTTAACCAGCTCTAAGGCTTCTCTCATTGTTTTTGCTTCAAACTTCTTAACCTGCATACTTTAACTCCACGGTAGCCACTGATTTCACATTCGCGGTCGATGCCAATTCACTATGGGATAAAACAATTAACTGCGGGATAAATCGCGTAATCAATTTTGCTAAATGTCTTCGAGCGGTCGGACTTGTTAACAAGATTGGTTGGCCTGCGATTTCTGGATGACTTTCAACTGCATTCGCAACTTCATTGATGAGGTAATGAGCCGTATTTGGGTCCATCACAAGTTGAATACCCTGCTCTGTTTGCAGTAAAGAGTTAGACACAAGTTCTTCCACATTTGCTGAAAGTGTCATAACAGGGATAGACCCATCACTCGAATATTTAGCAGTGATAGATCGAGACATCGCTTTTCTGACAGCTTCAGTAAGCACATCAACATCTTTTGTTTTACTTGCTTCATCAGCTAAAGTTTCAAAGATTGTCAGGATGTCGCGGATAGAAATATGTTCCTTCAACAAGTTTTGAAGAACACGCACAACTGATCCAAGTGACAACATATCTGGAATAAGTTCTTCCACCACTTTTGGATTCGTTTTCTTGAAGTTTTCAACCAGCTGAGCCACCTCTTGTCGGCCAAGCAATTCATGCGCATGAGTGCGAACAATTTCTGTTAAGTGAGTTGCCATAACTGTTGGCAAATCAACAACCGTGTAACCAGACATTTCGGCATCTTCTTTTCGATTTGGAGAAATCCATAAAGCATCCAAACCAAACGCAGGCTCTTTTGTAGGATATCCTTCCATTCGGCTTGTTACGTTTCCTGGATCCATAGCAAGAATAGAATCAGGCCTTAATACTCCGCCGCCAACGCGGTTTCCTTTAATCATGACTCGGTATTCGCCCGGAGCTAATTGTAAATTATCGCGGATATGAATGGATGGAACAATAATCCCAAGATCCAATGCAAATTGTTTCCTGATGCTGACGATTCGTTCTAACAAATCACCACTCTTATCAGATTCAACGATATTGATAAGACCATAACCAACCTCAAGCTCGACCATGTCAAGCGGAAGCATCGTTTCGATATTTTCTTTCTTAGGTCCCAATGCTAACTGATCGGCTTTTTTCTTATCGTTTTCTTCGCTTTCAACTTTGTATTTATCCATTGTCCAAGCGATTGCTGCCATGATAAATGCGATCACGAAAAATGGAGTTTTCGGTAATCCTGGAACTAATCCCATTAAACCAATCACAGCTGAAGATACATAAACTGCTTTTGTAGAACCTAAAAGTTGACCGGCAACCTCTGCACCCATATTACTATCAGCCGAAGAATTTCGAGTTACGATAATACCAGCCGCAGTTGAGATGATAAGTGCTGGGATCTGAGCAACCAGACCGTCACCGATTGTTAACATAGTATAAAATTTTGCAGCAGTTGCGAAATCTAAATCTTTTTGAATGACACCAATCAAAAGACCACCAATGACGTTGATAAGCATAATGATGATACCAGCAATGGCATCACCACGAACGAATTTACTGGCACCATCCATTGATCCATAAAAGTCTGCTTCTTGTTCAATTTCTTTTCGGCGTTTACGAGCTTGATCTTCATTGATGAGGCCAGAATTCAAGTCAGCATCAATTGCCATCTGCTTACCCGGCATAGCATCTAAAGTGAATCGTGCAGCAACTTCCGCCACGCGTCCCGAACCCTTTGTGATAACGATAAAGTTAATGATGATTAAAATAACGAAGATAATGAATCCGATAACGTAGTTGTTACCAACAACGAAATTTCCAAACGCAGCGATAACGTGTCCCGCTGAATCCGTTCCCTTATGGCCTTCAGTTAAAATCAAGCGAGTTGTAGCAACGTTCAAAGAAAGACGAAATAGCGTTGTAATTAAAAGAAGCGACGGAAAAGAAGTGAAGTCGAGCGCCCGCTTAGCATAAACTGCGACTAAAAGAATCAGAATTGCCAATGCCAAAGACATTGTTAGAGCTAAGTCTAACAAAATTGGTGGAAGAGGAATAATCATGACTGACAAAATTAAAAGAATTCCTATCGCAATAAATAAATCAGTATTTTTTGTATACTTATCAAATCGCTTTATGAATTGAAACAGCTGTTCCATCAACGTCGGGCCTTTCTTTTAAGCTTGTATACGTAAGATAATACTTCCGCCACCGCGACAAAAAGCTCGCGAGGAATAACTTGATCTAACTTCATCGTTTTATAAATAGTTCGAGCAAGAGGCTTATTTTCCACTATTGGAATGTTATGTTCTCTTGCTAATTGCTTAATCTTTTCCGCCAAGAAATCTGCACCTTTTGCAACTAATTGTGGTGCTGGTAAGTTATCACTATATTTTAATACGACTGCGATATGGGTTGGATTTGTGACAACTACATCCGCTTTTGGAATGGCATCCATCATTCGACGATTAGCGATATCCCTTTGGATTTTGCGAATTCGGGCTTTGATCATGGGATCACCCTCTCGCTGCTTTGCTTCGTCTTTTATTTCTTGTTTTGTCATCATCATTTGTTTTTCCAGATCCCATTTCTGGTAAAGAAAATCTAAACCAGCTAGAAATCCGATAACGAGTCCTACGACAAATAATAGCTTCACTGAAAGTTGCGCCATATACTGAAGCAATTCTTGAATTGAGTAACCAACAAGATAAGGAATTTTGTTAACTTCAGATTTTAATACTAAGTAGACGATTAAACCGATTAGTGAGAGTTTTAAGAAAGACTTGATACCTTCCATGACAGAGCGAAGACTAAATATTCGAGACAATCCTGACATAGGACTAATCTTCTCAAAATCAGGCCCTAACGCGTCTTTGACACTAATAAAACCGATTTGCGCAACAGTCGTTAAGACTCCCAAAATTACTGCGCCAACCATAATGGGGGCAATCACGATTCCAGCCTTCATAAAAGCAAACTTAGTTATATCCATGAAGTTTCCTTCACGAACTGCTTGCACCATTTGCAGCCCGAACACGATGCTAAAAACTTCCTGAATATGTTGAAACGAGTAGCGGCTGATCATGTAGATCGATCCCGCAGCAGCAAGAAAAAACGCAGCCGACGCGAGCTCGCGACTATGAGCCACTTGACCGCGATCACGGAATTCTTCCCGCCTGGTGTCCGTGGCCTCTTCTGTCTTTTCCTGATCAGAATCACTCATTACAAGGACCTCATAAGCTTAAAAAGTTGCTCGGACGTATGCTGCATTAAAAAACTCATTTCCATTGTCATCAATGGAATCGAAATAATAAAAACTGTGAGACCAATCATGATCGTGACCGGAAACGACGTAACGAGTACGTTTAATTGCGGAACTGCACGACCCATAATAGCCATCGCTAAATTAACAATAAAAACTGTTACGATTACGGGCGCAGCCATTTTGATCATAAGAATAAAAATTTCTTGAAAATTTTGCGCAACTTCGGCTAGACCGCCAACTTGTAAACTCATGTTGGCAAACGGGATAACTTCAAAAGATTGAATTAGAGCGGTTATAAAAAGATGGTGCCCATTTAACGCCAGAAATACCACCATACCCGTCAGTGAAAAGAACTGTTCTACTACTTGACCCGTTTGTCCAATAAACGGGTTATAAACTTGGGCAGAACCTAGACCCAAAGATAGAGAAATCATTTCCCCAGCCATCGATAGTGCAAAAAAGAAAAAGCGAGTTAAAAGTCCTAGGATTAGGCCAACTAGAACTTCGCGACCAGCAAGCAAAATAAGAAAGTCGTTTAAGCTTTGTTTGTCTGTAGAAACAGGCTCGGCAAAAGGGAAAACAATAAAAGCTAAAACAACGGAGAATAAAATTTTGATTGGCGGATTAACTGTTGGTGAACCCAGGAAGGCTGATGAAAAAACAAATGCAATCATTCGGAGCCAAATCAGCCCGAACAAAATCACTTGGGTGTCATTAAAGACTTTTCCAATTAGCATTCGTTCACCCTATTCACGCACCATCACGGCTAAGCCCTCAAAAAGATTTATTGTATACTGAGACATCACATCCAACATCCACGGACCAGCTAGTATAATAATTAAAGCAATCACAATCATCTTTGGAACAAAGGTTAAAGTTGCTTCATTGATTTGAGTCAGCGCCTGAAAAATAGAAACAATAAGGCCCACAACAAGAGTGCTGATAAGAAGCGGCGCTGCTAACATAGCAGTGGTTTTCAAGGCATCCTGACTCAATTGTAGAACTAATTCTTCAGTCATTCTTATTCCTTATCCAAAACTTTTGACCATAGAGCCAACAAGCAGACCCCATCCATCAACTAATACGAAAAGCATAACCTTCAACGGGAGTGAGATTACGATTGGCGGAAGCATCATCATACCCATCGCCATTAAAACGCTTGATGCAATAATATCGATTACTAAGAACGGTAAAAAAATAATGAAGCCTATTTGGAAAGCTGTTCTTAATTCCGATAAAATAAATGAAGGAACTAAAACAATCGTAGGCACTTCGCCACGTGTCTTCGGGCTTCCAATTTTTGCTAACTGAACAAAAAGTGAAAGATCTGATTCTCGAGTTTGTGAAAACATAAATTTTCTAAGTGGAGCAAGAGATGCTGCAATCGCATCATCTTGGTTCATTTTGCCAGCCATAAATGGCTGAACACCTGTTTCATTAATTTCTTTGAATGCAGGACCCATTATAAACAAAGTTAAAAAAAGACTTAGGCCGATTAGAATTTGATTAGGTGGCAACTGAGGCACACCAACAGCTTGCCTTAAAAATGAAAAGACGATCACGATACGGGTAAAAGCCGTCATCATAATTAAAATTGCAGGTGCTAAGGTTAGTACCGTCATGATTAGGATTAAACGAATCGCACTGACAATCTCATTTGGATTGTCAGTTGTTTTGAATCCAAGATTCATTGTAGGGATCGTCATCTGAGCTTGTGCTAGAATTCCAAAAAAGAATGTCCCGATCACCAAAACCAACCCTAATTTTTTCAAACGTCTCTCCTCATCCCTTTGAGTTTAAGACTCACGACGTCCTTAATATGGCGAATAGAAAACTCTTCGTTTCCTTCTTTGCTTGTTTCACGGCTTGCATTAGGCCCCGTCGACAACTGACCCATGGTCATTTCTTTTTTCTCGTTGAAAGTATCTTGAAAGCTTGTAGCAGTTCCATTTTCAGGAACTTCATCATCAATTAAAGATAACGACTTTATCATATTGATGTTCTGATCTGTGATTCCAATCAGAATTGATTCGCCCGCAACACGTACAATTGCTAAACTTCTTTTCGGACCCAAATAATGTTGAGTCAGAACTTTAATTTTTGTTTGAGCTGTATTTGTTGGTCGGCCATATTTTTTAGCAAAATAGTAACCAAGCCCTAAAATGACAGCCATAATTCCAAAAGTTAAAAATAGTCTACCGTTAGAAGCTTCTGTCGCTTCTGCTTTTTTAGTTTTCGAAAAATCAACTGGAATGTCGTCCTCCGATTTAACTTTCTCTGCCGATTGGGCAGCAATCGGCAGAGAATCTTCCGAGGCACTTGCTTTCGCAGTCGTTAACTCAGTTCTTGCCTTAGCATCATCTTCCATGTCGGTTGCCCAAACTGGAGTTGAAAGTGTTAAGACCAAACTGAATAAAATTCGAAACTTCATGTAGACCTCGCTTGCTTACTTACTTACTTAAGAGATTCAACGCGCTCTGTAGGAGAAATAATGTCCGTCAAACGAACACCGAATTTTTCATTAACAACAACTGCTTCGCCTTTAGCGATCAATTTATCGTTAACCAAAACTTCCATTGGTTCGCCGGCTAATTTACTTAGCTCGACAACACTGCCTTGAGTGAGATTTAAAAGTTCGCTCACAGGCATTTTAGTTCTTCCCAATTCAACGGTTACCCGTAACGGAATATCTAAAATCAGACTTAAGTTGCGATCTTTAGCGCTTGATCCTGTCAGACTAGCGCTCTCTACTGGTTTATCAGAAACCATTGCTGCGGCTTCCTCTGCTAATTTATCTGCCAGATTCTCTAGTGAATCGTCTGACATCTGCCCCTCCTACTTTTCAATTTGACGTGTAATTTGAACTGCTACGGTCCCGTGATGGTTTCCGTAATAGCCTTTAAATTTTTTAACTTCTTCAACTTGGATATCGAGTTCACCTGTCGCATCTTGCGTGAGTGGAATAACATCACCCACTTTAAGCTCCATAAGATCTGAAAGCTTGATTTGCGTTTCGCCTAAATTAACTTTGATATCTAAAGCCGTTTCCATCAGCTGCTCTTTAATGATCGCAGTCCAAAGTTTCTTATCTGTCTGGTCAGATTCAACCTGGAAACCAGAAGATAACTTTTGTTTGATAGGTTCAATCGTAGCGTAAGGGACAACCATGGAAATTGTTCCTGTCGCATTTTCTAATTCAACGTCAAAAGTCGAGGCAATGACCACGTCTGTCGGAGGCACAATGCCCACGAACTGAGGATTTTGTTCTGTACGAACAAATGAACAACCAATTTTCTCAACCGATGCCCAAGCCATCTCTAAATCACTAATTGCAAGTTCAACTACTTTACGAACGATTGATAACTCAATCGGCGTAAATTCTTTTCCGTCAATTTTTGTGAAGGGACGTTCTGCTCCGCCAAAAAAACTATCAACAAGTGCGTATGCTAATTTTGACTCAATAACCATGAGGGCAGAACCACGCAAGTTACCAAAACGCAAAACCGACATACAAGTTGGCATTGGAAGCGTATTGATGAACTCACCAAACTTTAAAAACTCAGTACTTGTTAATGAGATAGAAGCAATTTTTCTTAAAGAAGAAGACAACGAAACACGGAATGCGCGCATGAATTTCTCGTAGATCACTTCAAGCTGAGGTAATCGACCACGAATAATTCGGTCCTGACTTGTTAAATCATAAGCTACGATTTTCTTATCATCTAATCGAGTACTTCCACCACCGCTGACGCTGCCGGCGTCACCTGTAGCAACTTCTCCGTCAGAGACTGCTGCTAGGAGGGCATCAACTTCGCTTTGGGACAAAACTTGATTCATCGAGTGTTTCTCCTAGTTGTAGATAAACTCTGTAAAAAAGACGTTTGAAATCTTACCGGTCGTAATAAAAGAATTAATAGTGTCTTTTATTTCGCTTCTTAAATTATCTTTGCCTTCGCGGCTTGAAACTTCTTCGTAAGTTTTTGATGAAAGAATAATAATAATAATATCGCGAATTTGAGCTTTTCTTTGTTCGATCTCGCCGGCAATTTTTCCTTCGGCTTCAGATTCTTTAAGTTCCAGTTCCATATTTACTTTTGCAACTCGACGACCTTTTGATCCCGCCAAGTTCACAATAAAAGTTTCCATCGGAACAACTTTTCCAACGAAATCTTTTTTCTCGCTAGCTTCACTCTCTGAAGTTTGTTTTTCGCCGGCAATCACTTGCTCAACTGAAGGTTGTGCGGCTTCTTTTTTCTTACCGGCATAAAGCATGAACCCGACCACCGCAACGATGACCATATTCACTACCGCAAGGATAATAAACAGAAGTGGTTTTTGCTGACTGCCCCCAGATGAGGATGCCGATGCTGGACTTTCGGCTGCTGTTTTTTGCTCGGCCACGGAGATCCTCCTTGATCATGCCATGAAGAAAACTGATAAACCCAAAAACAGGCGCTCCGGCCAATTCTTAAAACGGGAGTATCAACAGATATACTAGCAACCAAAATGCCAACAGGACTTTTGGCTAAATGAGATGTTGAGATGATTTGAATTGAACTTAAGCGGAAGTATTACTTAAGGTAGCGCCAAATATTCCGGAAAATAAATGACGCCTGTCAGGGTTTTGACCTGGTCAAACCGACGGGGAATTTATTTTCCCCATCAGAAGTCTAGCGACTGCAGAATTGCTGGCCATGATGTAAGTATCGTACGGCGAATGCTTTTCACCTTTACGATTTAAGACGACTCCACCCGCTTCTTCGACAAGTAGCTGTCCGGCAGCGACATCCCATGGTTTTAAATTAGGTTCCCAGAAACCATCGAATGTACCTTTCGCAACCATGCAAAGATCATAAGCGGCGGCCCCTGCCCTTCTCACACCACGGCACTCTTTTACGAGTTCGGTGAAGACTCGGAGTTGTTCTTCTAAAGCTGGTTTATTGTCTGCGAAAAATCCTGTCGCGAGTAAAGAGTCTTTCAAATTTTCAGTTTTGCTGACTTGGATTGGTTTTCCATTGAGATAAGCACCGTCACCGCGAATCGCCGTGTAAGTTTCGTTTAAAAGTGGAGCATCAATGATCGCAAGCTGTAAAACTCCGTCATATTCCAGTGCGAGACTGATACAAAAAATAGGAAATTGATGAATGTAGTTTGTTGTTCCATCTAGCGGATCAAGAATCCATCTGCCCCGCGATTTAGCGGGCTGAAACGTTTCTCGACCGGCCATAAAGCTTTCTTCTTCGCCTAAAAATTCCCAATCTGGATTTATCAACTTCAAAGTTTGACTGATAATTTTTTCGGACTCTTTATCAGCCTCGCTCACGAGACCGGCCATCTCCTTAACTTCGACATTCTGCAGATGGCCATAGTAGTTTAAAAGAGTCTGGCGTCCCAGACGTACAGCTTTAAGGGCTTTTTTCAAGACCTCAGTCCAAATTATTTGACCGTTTTTTGAGTGAGCAGGTACCATAGATATAGGACTGTAGCGTAAAGCTCGAGAAAAGGAAATATCATATCATGGCGGTAAAATCGGAAACATTCATCAAGTTAGGTCTGGTCTTTTTCATTTCACTTCTGTCGTTCGCAATTGGAACAATGGTTGGAAGTGAGTTCAAAGAGCGTCAATACAAGCTCTCTAAGCTTGAGCCGCATGGCAATCAACACGGGCAGTCTCGGGAAGTTGCAAGCGCTGGTAAACAAAATAAACTCAGTGATGAAGAAATCGCAAAATTAGCTGAAGAGTTTGTAACAGATGACACAGTTGAGACTGCAAAAGACGGCTCAAACAAGGAAGTTCCAGCAATCGACAACAGAGCAGCTCAAGCCCATGCAGAACAATTCGAAGAAATGAATGATGTGGCCTTAGCAGCTGCTCAAGATTTAATCGAAAAGCGTGGTTCAAATTCTGATCGCGCCGTTGCTACGGCTGAGACCGGTAAAAAGATGGCAATGAATAAATCTGCGACTGCTACTTTACCTCAAGCTCTTCCAAAGAATGCGGCTCAAGACAGCGTAGGTAAATACACTGTTCAAGTTGGTTCATACGTGAAAGAAGATGAAGCAAAAAGACGTGCTGAAGCTTTAAGAAGCAAAGGCTATACAGCGTTTTACATTCCGGGAACTCTTGAAGGCAAAACTTGGTTCCGAGTTAACGTTGGAACTTACGCAACTCAAGATGAAGCTAAGCGCGCAAATGATAAGTATGCGGGCGACAATGCGGGCCAACGTGGCTTCGTAAAAGAAATCATTAAGTAACCTGACTGAATTAGCGCT
Organism: Pseudobdellovibrionaceae bacterium; assembly: GCA_043730825.1. Lineage (GTDB taxonomy): Bacteria > Bdellovibrionota > Bdellovibrionia > Bdellovibrionales > Bdellovibrionaceae. The sequence continues at coordinate 21,050 of JAYTJV010000012.1, read as the reverse complement.
CAGCCGCAGAGCGCCTGACCCAGCAGGGAAAGGATCCTGATTGAGCTATCTTTTGTTCAGCATCCTTCTTCTTTTTGGAACTTCTGCTTTCTCAAAAGATCCAACTGATAAAACTCTTCATTGCACTGCAAAAGGCTGTAACTGCACAGGCAAAGACTGCGCATTCGTTGATCCGCGTATTATCAAGAGCGCTTCAACTGTTGCAATTACTTGTTCAGCTAAAAAAAACTGCGATAAAAAAATTGTTTACAGTTTGAAAGATAAATACGGCTGTAAAGCTTCTGTTCAAAATATCCACGAACAAGATTATATGGTTGTTTCAGAGTGTATGATTCTGGATACTTCAAGCGCTGACATTTGTCCCGCTGGGACGATTTCTGCAGTGATTGAAGAACTCATTAAAATTTGTCTTGAAGTTCCAGAACGAAATATCGAAAAAATTAAGAAATAAATTAAGAAATAAATTAAAAGTACGCACCTAGTTTAAGATATAACTCGGGCATAATCTCGGGCTCTAGATCTTGAGTCCAATTAAGCTTCGCACCAGTTACAATCGAAAAATAGGGAGTTGCACGCAAGAGATACTCAGCACCCATCCCGACTAAGCTTTTATCTGACGAGCGATTAGAAGTCGATAGTCCACCAATCGAAGTTTCAATCTTTTGCTGATAAATGCCAGTTCCTACCACACCATAAAAATCCCAAATTTCGCCTTGAAATAAACTGTATCCACCCCAAACAGCGAAATCACTATATTTGGTTTCAATCGAAATATTCCCACTATCAGATTCATTTGAGTATAGAGATCGATCAGCACTGACAATCCATCTATCAAAGCTATAACTTGCGCCAAAACTTGGAAAATCATTTGAGCGAAGTTTAAGCTCTTGAGTTTCAGTTAGTTCACCACGGGCTTTTAAAAGCACTGGCCAGATATAAATGTTCGCTTCGGCAAGACAGCTAAAAAGAATTACTGCGCCGAGGATGCTGCGCTTGATCCGCATTTAACTACTCCTGGTGTACTAGCTGATTGTTCTAGGATTTCGCATTCAGTTTGGCTTAGTGAATCGAATTGTTTCTCCCAGAGTGAAAGAACTTTGTCTAAGTTGATTGTCTTATTTATCGAAAACGTTTCCTGAATTTCAGAAATCAAAGTTAGAACTTTTCCCGCCATCATTTTTTGCGAAACATCGTCGGATGCACCAATTGCTGCTTGTCGGACAATCGCAAATGCCTTTAGATTTCGAGCCAATTTAGTTCCATGCTTGTATGAGTCGTCATTTGCGCACTTCTGATTCAGTTGCAAGCATCTTGCAACGATTTCGCTAATTTCATTTTTCAATTCTGCTTCGCTCTTCATGCGAGTATTAGATCCCTTTACTTTCTCTAAAATTCTATCATTGCCGGCCTTCGGCAATGATAGGGCTACGAAATCGGGATCTCGTGAGTAAATCCAACCCCAAACATCTGCTAAACCTTCGTTTATAATTTTAAGGACGTAAGTGTTATACAAATCCTGACGAACTTTTTCTTCGCTAAAGTCATTCACTTTCATTTCAGTTGGAAGAAGCTGCTTTTTAATAAGCGGATTAATTACTTGGTAAGAAAAGTAACTATGGAAATGCTCATGGGCGATAACGCCGGGATTTAAGGGAATAGGGAATGCATTTGATCGATACGGCACGAAATAAAGTGCATCAACTTTTCCATTGTAAAACGCATTATCATATTTCATTTCCGGAGAATTCTGAACTCGAACGGCTAAAGCAATTTTTCGTGGCCACTTTAAAATTGATTCTTGGGAATTCAATGACTCTAACTCAAGTTTTTTTAACTGTTGCATATGGTAATACAGCGTCACCATTTGAAGACTCGTTTGATCAGCGGGAATATAAACTCCATCATCCTCTATAAAACGTGCGATAGGTTTAGTTCCAACTAAGGTTCCATTTTCATCACCCGGCGAATAATAGAAATCAGCGATCTCGCCTATCAAGGTGCTTTTATCCATTACACCCATCAATTCAACTTGCTGGAATTCAGTTCCAAAGGAACGAGATACGATAATTTGAGTTTTAAAACCCTCGCCCGCAGACCATTTGCTTGAGCGAGGCTGACAACCGGATTGCATCAAAAAAAGCAGAATAACGAGGCTTATTGCTCCGCAATTTTTCGTAAACTTAAAAACCTGTGCTAAAACCCATGAGTGCTGCAATAAACCTCCGTTATACGTTGCGTTAATCTACCTTTTGATTGGAATTTTCTCAACAAATACATACTCTTGCCCAACTTGTGAACACGCTTGAAGTCATTACAAAAAATTTGAATCCAGCGCAGAAAGAGGCTGTTCTTCAGTCTCTCGGGCCCGTATTGATTTTGGCTGGTGCTGGATCGGGAAAGACACGTGTTTTGACCCATCGTATGGCGGCTATCATCGCTGGCGGGCATGCGGCTCCTGAAGAAATTCTATGTGTCACATTTACAAATAAAGCTGCAAAGGAAATGGAAGGCCGAATTTACCATATCCTTTCAGAAATTGGCGCCTCTATTCGGCATCAATTGTGGGTCAGCACATTTCATAGTTTTTGTGTTCGCATTTTACGAGCCCACATCACACTTTTAGATTATAAACCACAGTTTTCAATTTTTGATCCGTCAGATCAGCTGTCGCAAATTAAAAAAGTCATGAACATCTTGAACATTAACGACAAGATTCATCCTGCTAAAGCATTTCAAAATCGAATTTCAAACGCCAAGATGATGGGGAAAAGTCCCGAAGCTGTGCGAAATTCTACCGGCATGAACTTAATGGATGCCAAAAGTTTAGAGGTTTACACCGCTTACGAAATCGAGATGAAGAAAAATAATGCTCTTGATTTTGATGATCTACTTTTAAAAACTTATGACTTAATCGAAATGTATCCTGACGTTTTAGCACAGCTTCAGCAAAAATTTAAATTCATCATGGTCGACGAGTATCAGGATACAAATCACATTCAGTACTTGCTCGTGCAAAAGCTTGCTTCAAGTCATCGCAATCTTTGCGTTGTGGGTGACGAAGATCAATCAATCTACAGCTGGCGTGGTGCCGATATTAGAAATATCTTAGATTTCGAAAAAGATTTTCCTGAAACTAAGATTATTAAACTAGAAGAAAACTATCGCTCTACAAAAAATATTGTCGAGGCCGCGACACATTTGATTAAGAACAATACTCAAAGAAAAAATAAAACGCTTTTTACTTCAAATAATGATGGCGATCTGATTCGTGTCATCGAAGAACGTAGCGATTATGACGAAGCTCGGTTTGTTGTTAAAACAATTCAAACCATGATGAGCCAAGGCGAAGGCCAGTACGCCGACTACGCTATTTTCTATAGAACAAATGCACAGTCACGTGTACTAGAAGAACAGCTTCGGACTCACAATGTTCCTTATAGAATTGTTGGCGGCGTCAGATTTTTTGAGCGAATGGAAGTTAAAGATCTGATCAGCTACATGAAGCTTTGCTTAAATCCAGCAGATGATATGGCTCTAAAACGCGTGATCAATGTTCCTACTCGTGGCATTGGAAAGACGACTGTCGAACAGCTGGAAGAGCTTGCATATAAAAATCAAAAAACTTTGTTTGAAATTTTGCCAGTCGCGATTGATCAAAAACATTTTAATGCGGGTACGACCGGAAAACTTCGAAGATTTTATGATTTGATGCTAGAACTACAAACAGATTCAAAAACTTTTAGGCTTACCGAATTTTATCCCATTATTTTAGACAAAACAGGTTATGCAAAAGGTCTTCAAGCAGAAGATACAATTGAAAGTGCTGCACGCTTAGAAAACCTAGAGGAATTAGATAATGCTCTCGCGCAGTTTGAGCAAGAACGGGGCGAAGAAGCAACTCTCCAATCTTTTTTGGAAGAAATGGCTCTGGTTTCAGATCAGGACTCTTTAAAAGAACAGATTGATTCAGTCACCTTGATGACTTTGCACATTTCTAAAGGTTTGGAATATCCTTATGTTTTCATGGTTGGCTTAGAAGAGAATCTTTTTCCAAGTCGAATTGATCCAACGGACTTAAACTCTGATGATTTGGAAGAAGAACGTAGACTTGCTTATGTTGGAATGACAAGAGCTCGTCAGAAGCTGTGGCTTACCTATGCAAAAATGCGGAAGGTTTGGGGACAAGATCAAATGAACCCCCCTTCGCGGTTTATTCAGGAAATTCCTCAAAACCTAGTGGATTTCAAAAGTATGGCGCCTCGAATGCCCACATTTGCATCACGCGGCGGCAATTTTAATGCTAATGCGCAAAGCTGGAACTCTAAAGCCAAGTTCCGCCAAGACGAGTCTCAAGAATTTCCAGACTACGAATTTGAATCTCAATCTTTCGCAGAATCTGCTACTGGAGCGGATTACGTCAAAGGGCAAAAGGTCAAACATCCAACTTTTGGTGCCGGCACCATTTTCTCAGTTGAAGGCGCAGGGGATCAAACAAAGGTTGGTGTAATGTTTTCTGATCAAACAATAAAGAAATTTGTTGTTAAATATGCCAGACTTGAAAAAATCTAATAAATACTAAATTTTTAAAGCAACATGAAGTTGCAAACTAAAACAACATAGGAGTACTTGAGAAAATGAAAAAAATTATATTGGTTGCAAGCATGTTATTAGCATCCATGTCTTTTGCACAAAGAGGCTCGGGCAATGAACTTAATTTAAACCTAGGTTTCACAGCCGGCGCAGCTAACTTAGGTGCAGTTTATGAAATGAACAAAAGCGATGTATTGAGCTGGGGTGGTTACTTTTTCATGCAAAGTGAAAAAGATGATGCCAACGTTTACCAAACTATGGCTTTCGGTGCGTTAATGAAAGTTCACTTGGTTCAGCAAGGTGACGTAGATGCTTATATCGCTCCAGGATTTGGTATCACAATGATTAATGATTATCCTAATGGTCCTAATGAAGATGACAAAACAGTATTTGGCCCTTCGATGAGAATCGGCGCTCAATACAACTTGAACTCTACGACTAAGTTAGGAATTGAAAGAATTCTTTTCACTAACTGGTTTGATGATGAAGCTCCTTCTTCAGTAGAATACACTTCTGCTGTTTTAGGTCTTGAATTTTAATAAGCAAATTAAACTTAAACGGATCAGATGATTTTTTTATAAAATCATCTGACTTTTTTTCCGAGGGGAAAAACCAAATGAAGCCATTATTAACGATTTTAGCAGTAATAATTTTATCAGTTGTTGCTCAAGCTCAACAAAGAACAAGAGTGAATCAGGCTCCTCAAGCTTATTCATTTGCATCAAACACAATGCATGAAGTTGTCATTAGCCCAAGTAAAATTGCTGTCGAGTCTTATGACCACGGCAAAAACCGCACTGACATTAATATTTACGCAGCTTACAACCGCCATTTAAAAGATAATATTCAAATTGGCGGTGAAGGCGGAATTATTTCTGCAACAGACTCCAAGGGTGATTCAAAAGGTTTATTTGCAGTAATGGGAGTATTTACTTTCAACCTGGACAACAACTTAAGAGAAGCAATCTTTTTTCAGGGCGGCTTAGGTCTTTATCCTTCTTACGATGAAGACGACAACGAATTCGATAGCCAGTTTTCGTTTTTCGGCGGAGTTGGTAAACGTTTTGAAGTATGGGGCAAGTTGAACTACATGCCATACGCAAGAGTTTGGAAGCGCGGAGACGAAAACTCTAGTTTTGAAATCCAAGCGTTAAATTTCAGCATCTTTTATTAATTTTTTGGATTTATCGAAAAGCTAAAGCTTTGAATTTGTTAATCGAAGCCATTCGTCGAGGTATAATTCCCAGTCGAGTGGCTTTTTTATTTGTTTAAGATCGGGACTAACATAATCAGCTTCAACGCCGTCCCAACCTTTAAAACTTCGAGTGTTTCCATTATGTGCAGTCTCAAAATTGGGAACCTTGTAAGCCTTCCCGCCCCCATCTGGAATATCAATCGATAAGTGGGGCATCGCGAGACCACTTAAATGGCCCCAAAGTTTTTTCTGGATATCTAACGAATCTTCAATCGAAGTTCTTAAATGATCTGTGCCTTCAGAGGGATCACACTGAAACATGTAATAAGGTTTTACTCTTAAATAAAGAAGCCTTCTTGAGAGTGCCTGAACGATAACTTCGTGATTATTAATTCCATTGAGCAACACCATCTGATTAAAAATCGGAATTCCGTTATCGACACATTTTTCTAAAGCTGTTGCAGCTTCTTCAGTTAATTCGCGCGGATGATTAAAATGAGTCATCAAAAAAACTGGCTTATGTTTTTTTATTATTTTTACTAAATCATCGGTCATTCGCTGTGGACACACGACTGGCATTCTTGTTCCGATGCGAATAATCTCGACATGATCGATAGTTCTAAGTTCCGATAAAACTTTATCAAGTTGAGCATCTGAAACTGTCAGCGGATCCCCGCCTGATAAAATCACTTCTCTAATTCCAGGATGAGCTTTGATATATTGAAGTGCGTTTTCTAACTCTTCATTTTTTAGGAAAGCTTGCTCTTGCCCGGTAAAATGTTTTCTTGTGCAGAAACGGCAGTAAACGCTACAGGTATCGGTAATCAACAAAAGGCAGCGATCTGAATAACGGTGAATGATTCTGGGAACGGGGTTGTTCTTTTTCTCGCCTAGGGGATCGAGCATTTGCTGTAATCCAGGGGATTTTTCGACCATATTTGGCATCAAAATCTTGCGAATTGGATCCTCAGAATGGTTTTTATCAGCGAGGGATGCGTAATAAGGTGTTGTTCTGATATTAAAAACAGACTCTGCACCCCAGAAAGATTGGCGTTCTTCATGACTTAATTTAAATATTTTCTCAAAATCAGACAGAGATTTAAGTGATGCGCGCAATTGCCAATGCCAATTCTGCCAGTCAGAAAATTGCGTCATCTCGAATATAGGTGCTTTTTTAAACTCAAATCTGGCCATGATAAGTGTCCATCAATTACACTAAGAAACCCTTGAAATCACCTGTGTTTTTTTCATTCTAAATATGGGACACCAAGTTTTTTACACTTGGGGGCATTTTGTTTCACTCTGAGAAATCATTATTCTTGTCGAATTCCGTACACTTACGGACCGAAAAATTCCCGCCTGTTTTGGTACAGGCCGAGCATTCTCATTAGGTAGCGACAGAGCCGGATTTGCTCTGTCCATGGTGTCCGTTGCGTTAGTGGTAGGCATTAACAGCGACTTAAACCTAAAAAGGAGGATTTTTTATGAAAACGACAATCTTAGCAACCGCGGTGCTTATCGCACTTGGTTTCAGTGCCCACGCTGAAGAAGACGTAGAGTTTAGTGATACAAAAGTAGAGGCCACAGAAGTAAAATCTGCGACTGATACAAGTAAAGCTACAAAAGACGAAGAAAAAGCCAAGGCAAAAACTGAAGCAGAGGCTAAAGCCAAAGCTGATGCGAAAGCAAAAGCAAAAGCCGATGCAGACGCTAAAAAAACAGCAGCAGCAAAATCAGACAGCAAATCAGACGAGGAGCCACCTCGAAAGAAAATCAAAGGATTCCAAGATAACAATGGAGTTACTGGTGATTTAGAAGTGGGGATTGTTGGAACTGAAACAGTTCTTAAATTCAAACCTGATAGTTGTTCTTCTGGTTCTTGCACAATTGCAGTCGTATTCGATAAAAAAACCAACGAAGACATGAACGATATGAAAACACTTCGCGACGCTTTAGGAAACCCTCCAAAGCCAGTCGATACAGAAAACAAAGAAGATGATATCTTAAAGACTGCTGAAAAGAAGAGACTTGATAGAAAAAGAGACAATGAAGCTTCAGACGTAACAGAAAAATCTGTTCGTGAAGAAATCGCATCAATGTTAAGCTCTGAGTGCGGTATCGATGAAGATGTTGTTAACTCTGGTCGCACACGACGCGAGTCTCGTTCAAACCAAAACTTAGAGGCTGCTTTAGGCAAAACTCGTTTTTCTGGTCTTGAAGTTCCAGAAAAAAGCAGCGATTCAAATTCATCAGACCAATTTAAATCTGATGCTGAATGTTCTGCCGGCGTTTTAAAAGAATTTATGGCTGAACACGAAGCTGAAGATTTAAGTGATTTAAAAGAAAAATTAAAAGATCTTAAGACTGCTGAAATGGAATGGAAAAAAGATTTACGCAGAGAAGACAGCGAATCAGGCCGCAAGCGTATTCAAAAGAAGTTAGATGCAGTTTCAGCTGAAATCGCATTAGTAACAAAACAGGTAACGAAAGCTAAAAATACCGCTTCCGCTTACGACAAGGCGACTTTAAATGTAGCAAAGCGTTTAATCATCGCTCCAGCAGTATCTGATCTTGCAACCCGCAAATTCTTCACTTCTGAAGATTTCTTCTTGCACGATTTAGCCGCTACGACTTCTGATACTTTTAAAGGTGTTAGAAAAGCCGCTTCAAATAGCTTACTTGATATCTATCGCTTACAGTCTCAGTCTTACTTAGCTTTTAATGAAATGGCTGCTAAGACGAACGACCCTGCACAGAAACTACATATGCAGCAAACAGCGTTACATTATCAACAAGCTGGCATGAACTACAATTCAATGATGAACAACATTAAGTTCAAAGGTGAAATTGGTCACAGCGCTGCTCAGGCTGGTCTTCAGCCGAAGTCTATCCTTGAAGAGATTTACGGTAACTACAACAATGGTTCAGAAGAGATTACAAATTATTTATCATCAGCTTCTGCTACTGGTGGAGCGACACGACCTGGTACGAATCAAAATTTACCACAAGTGCTAATGGTTCAAAATAATGATGGCACTTATTCACAAGTAACTGTGGATAGTACGACACAAGGTCCGAATGGAACAAGCGTTGTTTCTGGTGTAAATGGACGTGGACAAAGAGTCCAGCTAAACACAAATGGTATGCGCGGTGCGAATGGTCAGCCTTTACTAGATTCGAATGGTCAGGCACCAATCAGAACTTCGTTACAAAATAGTTTGCAACCGATTCCTGTGCAAGGTTACCAACAGCAGCCGATTCAACCAACGCAGCCGGCAGTTACAACGTCACCTGCACGACGACGATAGCACAAGGAAGCCACTTGTAAAATGGTGGCTTAAAAATAATAGAAAAGTCCCTCCGGGGCTCCAAGGATTTGGGGCTCCTTTCCTGCGTTTAAGCGATCTGAAATTTTTCGATTACTAGATTGGTCGACAAACGACTAACCTGCTTCTATCATCTCGCTCGCCTGCTTATCGAATTTAGCTTGAGTTAAGTTTTGAGTGCCTGTGAGCAACTATCTTTCGTTGCTTATACGGAATGATACCCAACGCCTCTAAAGTATTCTGGGTTACATATCTAAACACGGCTTTAAAATCCCGTCCCCACCCGACAACTCGCGAATAAACCAACAACTGCCAAAACCGCCGGCGATTCTTCTGACAGGGCACTGCCCGACCTTGTTTTCGTGGGGCACCGCCCTCCAATCGCAAAGTCAGAACGAAGTGTCACATGGAGTGAGTGCTTCGTGCTGATCGGCCGAAAACCTCTGCGCTTTCGATGGCTCGGAGAACCACCATGCGCTTTTTTTGGTGATGAAAGTTTTTTGAATGATCGCTGCTTAATGTTCGACTGTTTTTTCTTCATACCGCGTAGCTCATGCAAATGAGCGGGCGGTGCCCCCCCCCACGGTAAGAATTGAGCAAGGCGTCCGGTATGTTCCGTTATCGGGACCAGTTACGTGGATTGTTGAATGCGTAAGAGAAACTAAAATGCCGAGTAGTTTACGATTCCTAATGGCTTTTTAATAAGCTTAGAAAGATAAGGGTTACCCTGAATGAATTTTAGCATGTGACTGACCTGTCCGCGAAGTTCGACAGCATCGACATCTTCATCATCGTCTTCCAAAGTTTCTTCCATTGCCAGAAGCAAGTTATTTAAATTCGATGCCCACGAAACTTTTCCACTCAAAGCTAAATCTTTTGAAGCTGGCTGGAGAAAAAAAGCACGAAGCTCTGTAATGTGATCCAAGACGGCTTGTCTGAATAAGTTGTTCACTTCTTCTACCTCGCCTTGGATTTCGTGATCGAGCATTCCTAAGTAATGATAAAGGGGAAGCATAATACCATGCAGAATTCTTTTTGCTTTAACATGTCTTTCCCAAAGGGAATTAAGTCTTAATGCGATAATAAAAAAAACGACTGCAACCAGGATCATCATTTTTTCTTCTTTCTCTTCAGTTCGATCTGCATCTCAACATCATCCATCTGATCTTTGATTTGTCGATCAGACGGAGATACTTGAGTTCGAGGCTTCACTTGCTGCCGGGGCGGTGCCCTCGGTGGAGGTGGTGGCTTGAAATAATACTGTTCTTTGTTATCGTTGGTGTCTTCCTTGAAATCAATTGTTTCTGGCTCGAGCGCAACACCGGAGCCTTGTGGCTCTTGGATCTCGCGACGGGGGCGGTGCCTCAGACTTCGTTGTTTTTCGCCCCAATCTAAAATCAGAGTTGCGCCGCCGAAGATTCCTTTGCCATAACTTTGGCCCGCTAGATCAAGCCCTGCGTTGAATTGAATCTGCCACTGTTTTTGAAGTTTAATAAACCAAAGTAGTTCAGTCGAAACAACTGATGGGTTCACGCCATAAAATCGATATGAGCCACCGTTTACTTTGTTATTCAAAGAATCTCTGGCGAACGTTGAGTTCGTATCGTCGTCATCTGAAATTGATTGGAAGCCAAAAAGCCTTGCACCAAGTAAGGAGCCACTACTATTCCAGCCCATTCCAATCGACCATGGAACCAAATCAGAACGACCATCATCTCTTTTTTGATACCCGATAAAAGAAAAGAAATCAGCAACGCCGAATTCAGTCTGCAGATGAAGTTTACCTGTAATCGTTTGGACACCTTCGTTGATCATCACTGTGTCTGTATTAGCATCTATTTTTTTGAAAGGAAAAACGATATCTAATTCAGGAATCAAATCAAAACCGCTTGTTTCGATCAGCATATCGGTCGAAAAGCGCGCTTCGTGAATTTCCGAGTTGGTTCTTTCTCCACCCAGAATCGGAACGGAGCTTTTACTCATCGCATAGGAAGCTTTTAGCTCTGCCTCAAATGCAAGCGTTGGTAAAAGCCCGTAACGAATACCAAACGGAATATCCATCAAAAGATATGAATTGCTAGAGGGCAACCCCCCAGGCTTGGAATTCGAATCAAAGTTTTCAGTTGAGTAGTAAAGATCGCTTGAAACATAAGTCAGTAGGCCAATGGCATCATAGCGCTTTGGACCATATATCTTGGCTTCAACAGAAAGATGGAATAAAAACAATAAGACGCCGGTAAATAATGATCGAAAGTTCATCTCTAGATCATAACAAACCCTTGGAAAGGGTCAAAAATTGAATAAAGAAAAATCACCTCAAATCATTTTATTTTTGACTGTTTTTCTATATTTGGTTGGCTTTGGTATTTTAATCCCTTTAACTCCGCATCTAAGCCGAGACCTTGGTGCTACCTCGACTGAAGCCGGGCTTTTGATGGCTACCTATTCTGTTATGCAGTTTCTTTTTTCTCCACTTTGGGGAAGACTCAGCGACCGAATTGGGCGAAAAAAAATTCTGTTGATTTGCCTTTTGGGCGAGGCCGCATCTTATATTTTCTTTGCCTATGCGCGTTCACTTGAAACTTTATTTATCGCCCGCGCATTAACTGGATTTTTTGGCGCGAGTCTTTCAACAGCAAATGCTGCAATGGCCGATATCACTGGCGAAAAAGATCGATCAAAAGGAATGGCCTTAATCGGAGCAGCATTCGGATTAGGTTTTGTTGTAGGCCCAGCATTAGGCGGTGGACTTGCCGTTTTATCTGAAAGTGTTCCTGAAAGTATTTTGTCTGGCCCTTTCAGCAAAACAACTTTTGTTGCCTTAAGTGTCTCGGTTTTGTTTTTCCTTACTTTTCTTTTTGCCATTAAAAAATTGCCCGAAACTTTGACTTTAGAAAATAGAAATAAAGAAAAGAAAGGCCGTTGGTTTATTCTTTTTAGTAAGCTTCAAAAACCGGCCTTAGCACCGATTATGCTGACGTTCTTCTTACTCACTTTTTCGATGGCCAGCATGGAAGCTACGCTCGTATATTTTATGGCGGATCGTTTCGCCTGGACTTTAAAAGAGACAAGTTTCGGCTTTGCCTACATCGGAATTATTCTAGTATTTACTCAAGGCTTTTTGGTCAGAAAGCTATTACCCAAATTGGGTGAAAGAAAAATCTTACTTTATTCAATTCCAATTTTTCTGGTTGGTATGGCGATAATCGCACCCGCTAACAGTGTTTTTATCGTTGCCGTTTCCATGACTTTAATTGCTTTAGGAATTGGCCAAAGTAATCCATCTTTGTCAGGAGCCACGAGTTTACTTGCCGAACCTGGAGAACAAGGTGCGACCTTAGGAGCGAATCAAAGTTTAGCTTCGCTTGGGCGAATTCTGGGTCCCGCTATCGGTGGTTATCTATACTCGATTCAGCCCGGGTATCCATTTTGGTTTTCAACTGCTTTGGCTGCACTTGCTTGGATTTTAATATTGAGTCGTTATAAATCTATTCCAAACAGCGCAAAAGTAGGCGACTAGTAGTAGTAACTGCCACTATCGATTTGCAGAAGTGAGCCATGGATAGATTGAAAGTTCGAAGACCGTTTAAATTAAAGGAAACAGCAATATGCCTAGCATTTTAAATGAGATCAGTTTCTTTCAATTTGATAATTTGATTCGAAACCGAATTCCTTTTGTGATCTTGAGTCTCGGCGTTGATTTAAAAGATTTTTATTCGATGCCACTTTATCAAAACCATCTGGAAGCCCTGACTGTTCTAGCTACCAAAGAATCCGCACTAACCGAACTTCAAAATCGTAAAGTCTTAAACCACGATGCCATTTTAGTCTTGTGTCCTGACGGTCAAGTATCGGCTCAACTAGTTGATCAACTGGAATCTCAAGGTTTTACGAATGTGTTCTTCGCGAAAAGCGGCTTTCACAAATTGAAGGCAGACGCGACGCATTGACTCCGGCATCTCACCATTTCCTGTGCTAGTTTTTGAAATCTATGAGCACTACTTTATCTGACCGCTATAATCCGCAAGAAGTTGAAACCAGAACATACAAATGGTGGGAAGACATGGGCTATTTTAAAGCCAACGATCTTTCAGTCAAGCCGCCTTTTTCAATTATTTTACCTCCACCTAATGTGACCGGATTTCTTCACCTTGGTCACGCACTCGATCACACAATTCAAGATGCGCTAATCCGCTGGAAACGCATGAGCGGATTCAATGCTATGTGGTTACCTGGGACTGATCACGCAGGTATTGCGACTCAATCAGTTGTTGAAAAAGAATTAAAAAAACAAGGCGGCATAACTCGACACAGTCTAGGCCGAGATGCCTTCGTTGAAAAAGTTTGGGAATGGAAACACCAGTACGGCGACAGAATCTACAATCAAATGCGCAAACTTGGAGATTCATGTGATTGGGACCGTGCCACTTTTACTTTAGATGAAGGTGTATCAAAATCCGTTAAAAAAGTTTTCGTTCAGCTTTACAAAAAAGGTTGGATTTATAAAGGCCAACGTTTAGTAAACTGGTCAACTCCACTCGAGTCTGCAATTTCCGACCTAGAAGTTGAGTTCCAACAAGTTAAAGGAACTTTGTTCCACATTAATTATCCGCTCGAAAACAGTACTGAATTTTTAGTTGTTGCAACAACTCGTCCGGAAACAATGTTGGGCGATACTGCAGTTTGCGTAAATCCGGATGATGAACGATATAAGCATCTCATCGGTAAAAATGTTATTTTACCACTTCTCAACAAGCCAATTAAAATTATTGCAGATAATTACGTTGATCCAAAATTTGGATCTGGCGTTGTAAAGATGACTCCGGCCCACGATTTTAACGATTATAAAATCGGAAAAATTCACAAACTGGAATTCATCAATATTTTAGAAAAAAATGGAATTCTTAACGAAAACGCAGGTCCCTATAAAGGACTTAAAGTTCAAGAAGCTAGAAAGCGTGTTGTTGAAGATCTTAAAAATTTAAATCTGATAGCAAAAGAAGAACCATATGTTCATTCAATTGGTCACTGCTCAAGAACGGGCGCTGTTGTCGAGCCTTTCTTAAGTGAACAATGGTTTATGAAAATGGATAAGTTAGCAATTCCTGCCAAACGCGTAGTCGAATCAGGCACTCTCAGATTCGAGCCAGAGTCTTGGACAAAAGTTTATCTCCACTGGATGAATATTATCGAAGACTGGTGTATTTCACGTCAGCTTTGGTGGGGTCATCAAATTCCAGCTTACGTTTGCCAGAGTTGTAGTCATATAAATGTTAGTGAAACTATACCTACGATTTGTGAAAAGTGCGCTTCATCTGATTTGAAGCAAGATGAAGACGTATTAGACACTTGGTTCAGTTCTGCTTTGTGGCCATTTTCTACAATGGGTTGGCCTGATAATAATGAAACACTTAAAACTTTTTATCCGACGTCATACCTGATCACTGGGCATGATATTATTTTCTTCTGGGTTGCCCGCATGATCATGATGGGCTTGGAATTCAAAGGCGATATCCCTTTCAGAACTGTGTATATCCACGGCTTAGTTAGAGATTCACAAGGCCGCAAGATGAGCAAGTCTTTAGGAAATTCAATCGACCCGGTAGAACTGATTGATAAGCACGGTGCTGATGCTTTAAGAATTTCGTTCCTCGCGCATCTGCATAGCGGAAAAGATTTTAAGTTTTCAGAACAGCGCTTAGAAGGCTATCGCAATTTCATGAATAAAATCTGGAATGCTGCCCGCTTCGTACTCTCAAACTTACAAGATTTCAAAGCTCCAGCAGAAGGCATCAAGTCTTTACCAAAAAAACACCTTTTATCAACTTACGATCAGTGGATCATCTACACACTAGGCGAAGTCGAGAAAAAAGTAGAAGCCGCATTGGAAAACGATCGCTTCAGCGAAGCTTCGTTAGCGCTTTATCATTTCGTATGGAATCAGTTCTGCGACTGGTACATTGAATTTACCAAGCCGATCTTGCAAGGACCTAAAACTGAAGAACGGGAAACAACTCAATTAGTTTTAGCTCAAGTTCTAAATCGAATCGTAAGACTTCTTCACCCGTTCACACCTTTCATCACGGAAGAAATTTACCAAAAACTTCCAATCAAAGGCGTAGCTTGCATCGTTGATGAATATCCAACAGCAGCAAAGGATAAAGAGTTCTTAGCATTCGGTTCAGAAGAAGCTGCAACAGAGGTCGAAGTGGTAAAAGAAGTTATCGCCAGCATCAGAAACATTCGCGGTGAAAACAGAATTTCACCGGCGCAGGCAATTGCTGTCAGACTTGATATCGCCGATGACCGCGCCCAAAAAATCTTAGGTGCGAACAAACAATCAATTGCCACTTTAGGAAAATTGAGCCAGCTCGATATCGGTAAAGACGGCCCACTTGCAAAATCAGCAGTCGCTCTAATTCACGTGAAAGATGTTAGCGTAAAAGTGGTCATTCCACTCGAAGGCTTAGTTGATTTCGGTGAAGAAATTAAGCGTATTGAAAAATCGATTGAAAAGCTAAACAAAGACATCAGTATGCTCACCAACAAGTTATCGAATGAAAAGTTTGTGAAGAACGCCGATGAGGATGTGGTCGCAGCCGATCGCGAGATTCTAGCGAATTCGAAGACACAATTGGTTCAGCTGCAAGACGCGTTGGTGAGGTTTCAGTAATTGAGCCTCTGCCTGTCGCTAACGCTTGGGCAGAGAGCATCGTGATTGAAAAGTTTCGCGCTATAACAAAGTGTTTTTTCACCGAAACCCAAACCGGGGCGCGCGTCGATGAAACCCAAGCTATCGAAAAAAGCTTAGCACTCCTTGCGACCAGACGAATTCCGAAGGAATTCGTCTGGGGAACAACGAATGGAAATTTCTGTTTAAAACTTGGATTTTCGCTGAGGCGTTAGCGCGTAACAGGCTTTTCGCTTTGCGCTAGCCGAAGCACGTGCCACGCGCTTCCAAGTTAGGAGCTACTGCAAACACTGGCACTCGGCCGTTGGTTCATTCATCTTGGCGCATTTAAAACTCTTAGCACCTTTATTAATCTCCAATTCAGTAATCTGGCCGTCTTTTTGGCGAGCCACGATTTCTTCGCCATTTTGAAAATAAATTCTTTCGAACTTTTCCCTAACGACGACTTTGTTTCCCGCCTCTAATGATGCGATCAAAGAATCTGAAGGTTCGACTGCTTGATCTTCGGGTACTGGAATCGGAGTTGTCTGTCCATCTTTTCCGACAGCCATGAATCTTAATTTGCGCTGAACTTGTGTATCGCTATCAAAATCCATCTCTACGCGAAGTCTTCTTTTTTCGCCATCGGGTGTTTCCATTTCGATTTGCATCCAGTCTTCGGTGTTGATGACGGATTCGCCCCACTCGCCGCGTACGGAATCGACAACTGTTTGCAAGTTGGGCTCGAGTTCGTCACCGGGAACGTTGTTCTGGGTTTCTAAACAAGTGCCGAGGTCGCGTAGTTTTTCTGCGAAGATTTTCATGACTTCGCCGTTAGCGGCAGTTGGTGGATTCGCGTTTTCCGTTGGATTGGCAGGAGGTGCTTGGTTCGCCTCGGCTGGAGGGGAAATTTCTTCTACTGGTGTGGCTTCGTCAACAACTTCGGCTGCGACTGGCTCGGGATTTTGGCTTTCATCGCGTGAAAGCGGGCTTACGAAATAGAGTAAGATCGCAAGTCCGACAACACCAACTACAAGAAGAATAAAGTTTTTTCTCATTCACCTTATTCTTACTTGATAAGACCGATCTCC
This sequence comes from Pseudobdellovibrionaceae bacterium, assembly GCA_043730825.1. Classification (GTDB taxonomy): domain Bacteria; phylum Bdellovibrionota; class Bdellovibrionia; order Bdellovibrionales; family Bdellovibrionaceae. The sequence goes on along the minus strand of JAYTJV010000012.1, from coordinate 4,178 downwards.
CGCAATCTTTGCATTAAAAAATCTCCGGCAGAGATTTGAGCGTACTTTTCTCCTGCTCCTTTGCAGCAAGGAAGGCAGCTTAAGTCGACATCTGACTGAGGGTGCATAAAAAATGGCATGCTATAGCGAGATTTTACACGGCCCTCTTCTGTATTTACGACTTGGTGTGTAGTCGACGGCAGAACATCGTTCGTTAATCGAGCCAGCATGTCACCCACATCAACGATCAAAGTTCCAGGCTCTCCTACGACATCAAGCCATGTACCATCACGGTCCTTCAACTGAAGGCCGCTAGTGGTTGCAGCCGGCAAAAGCGTAATAAAGTTAATATCCTCGTGCGGAGCCGCTCTGAGGCAGCGTGGGTCGACACCTGCAGGGATCGGTGGGTAATGAAGAAGGCGTAGAATTGAATTTCCTTCTTGCACTCTTACTTTGAAATAATCTTTTTCAACTTGAAGGGGGCCTGTTAAAGCCTCGAGCATAACTTTTCCTGCTTCTTCTAAAGCAGTAAAGAGCTGGCTAAAAACAGTTTCGAATTCAGGAGTTTCTTTCGGCCAAATATTTGCTGGATAGTGAGCAGACATTGGGTGTTCAGCCGAAACTTCACGTCCAACATGCCAAAATTCTTTTAAATCCATAACCGGGGAATCTTTCGCGTGTTCCTGACCGAAAGCTGTGTAACCACGCTGGCCACCTCCAGCTGGAGAAATATAACCTCGCTTGATTTCCGTCGGAAGTGCATAGAATTTTGCTAAAATTTCGTAAGCTTGTTTTTGAAGTTCTGCGGAAACGCCGTGATCTTTTAAAATCACAAATCCGTAATCTTTAAGTCCGATCCATAATTGTTCAATAAAGTTTTGCTTTTTTTCTGGCGATCCCGTTGCGTAGTCAGCCAAACTTAAAGTTGGTACCTGTCTTTTCGTCATCGGAACTGATGCATTTTTTGATTCACCATTTTGAACATCGTTCGAACCCGCAACCGGCGTCTTACTTGAAAGCATTGTTGAATCCATGGATTCCCCTCCCCGTAGATCTGATTACCTTTTTTAAGCGAGGCTAGGGCATTAAGTCTACTCGGATTCCGGAATCTCATCATTCATGAAACGAATATCAAGGACTTGAATTTTTTGCGGGGACTCGAACTTGAAGTGCACGTCGCCCTCGTAAAGACGCACTGCATGTTTTGATCGGTAAGGTGAGTCTTCGCCTTCATAACCCTTATAAACGTTTGGCCGTGGATCAAGGCCAAGAGTTTGTTCAATCAAAGCTTGGATCTCGGGCCGCTTGGCTTTCCATTTTTCAAGTTTTTCGACACACAAGAACTCAATTGCGATTGGAACTTTTTGAGATTTGTCAGCAGTCCACCCGCCTTTGGCTTCAGGCAACGCTTCGGCATATGGCAAGTAAGGCTTGATATCCAAAATTGGAGTGCCTTCGATCAGGTCAATACCACTGACCCAAACTCCATTTTTTTCGACCGATTCAATTTTAACTAATGAGAGGCCGATTGGATTTGGTCGGTGTGGACTTCGTGTAGAAAACACTCCAACTTTTTCCCCTTCCATTCTGGGAGGAAAAACTTTTGCGTGGAACTTAGAGTTTTCGCTATTTTTATGGAACCAAAATAAAACCCATAAATGACTAAAGCCATTCATACCTTGAAGCGAATCTTGCGGTTGCCATTCAGAATTTATTTTAAGAAATGCTTTTGAATCTGGCGCAAGTCCTGGCTGCCTTGGAGTCCCGAACTTGTCGATATAACAGGACTCAACTAAACCGATAAAGTTAACTTGTTTACTGTTTTGTACTGGAGGGTCCTGAGTCATAGCTGCTGATGTAGACAAAACGCAGAGCCAAAGCAACCAATATCGATTCTGACTTACGATAGTTAATAAAAAACCCTTAAACTTAAAGATTTAAGGGTTTCTTATAAAGAATCTGAAGTTTTCGCTCGCCTAAGTTCTCATAAAACTCCACTGAGTGTAGGATTATATAAAAACTTAAAGACTATCGGAAGTTTCCAGATTTTTTCATTAAGCCGTCTTTATTCTTGATAAGGATTTCCTTACCATTCAACTCGATCAAGCCTTCATTCTTAAACTCAGTCAAATGACGAGATAATGATTCGTTGATAGTGCTTGCAAGTTGAGCGAACTCATTACGAGTTAATTTCAAATTAAGTGAAACACCTTGGGGAGTTTCAACGCCGAACTTTTCAGCCATTAATACTAATTGGTAAGCAATACGTTCTTGAACGCTTGCAAGATAATGTAACTGGCTAATTGTTTCGTAATTTTCGATATCAGTTACAGCTTGTTCTAAAACTAGCTTTAAAAGTGGGTTTGATTGACCAAGAGCCACTCCAACTAAATCTTTAGGGTAAAGCCATACGACCGTTGGCTTAATTGCTTTAGCCATAGCAGGCGATGGTGACCCTTTGATAAGCGCTTTATATCCAAAGTATTCGCCAGAGCCGACTAACTTAGTCACGTATTCTGGTGAAGTTGTACGGCCGCGAGATTGCTTTCGGTTTACTACAACTTTAATGCAACCGCTTTGCACATAATAAAGTCCGCGAGGCTGTTCACCTTCTGCAAATAAGACATCGCCTTCTTTGACGTGAATGATTTCGTAAGGCATATCCTGCTTCTGTGTAGGATATTGCGGAGTCGGTGTATAACCAGGATTGATACCTAAGTTATTCATGCTGTTTATGCTATTGCTCAAACCACCATTTAATACTGTCATTTTCTCCATTGTCGTTATCTCCCTGTTGGTACTTGGCATGGATTTATCTTCTTGTTGAAAGAATAGACATGATTCTAAAAAATTCTTACTGCTAAATGGATGATTAACATACAAGATTTCTTAACAGGGGCTTAAATTGCTGATAATGCTTATGATTATCAGGAATCTCGCACCCTAACAAAGGACTAGTTAATGATTTTTTTGTCTCGAAAAATTCACAATTTCCTCTCTGAAAAAACACATTTTCTTAAAATTTTTTCAATTTTTACTTTTATTCTCCTCTCAAAACAGGAAAGTTTTGCTTGGGGTGGGCGTGGGCACGACACAATTTGCGAAGCTGCTTCATTTCTTGTTCAAGAAAAAGAACTAAAAAAGTTTTTGCAAACACGTACTCACATAATGGGACATCTTTGTAATATTCCTGATATTCAGTGGAGGAGCGAAAGCGGAGATGTAAGGTCCGCCGGAGATCCCACTCATTTCATTGATCCAGAAATTATAGGTTACACAGTAAAAAACGTCCCTCTTGATTTAGAAAAATTAAAAAAAGATTTCACTGGTAAGCCCAGCCAGCTTGATAAAGAAGAAAAAATTTATTCTGTTCCAAGGCAGCTCGGATCAGTTTACTGGCGTGTTGATCAGCTGATGAGAATTTTAAATAATCTCCAAAAGGATTTTGCTGATGCAAAAGTCCCTGCAAACAAATCTGAAGAACAAAATAATGAGCTTCCGTTTAATAAAGCGACTTACACTTTTATGACAACTGCTGGAGTCATGGGTCATTTCGTTGCGGATGCGGCTCAGCCTTACCATACAACTTCAGATTATGATGGTTGGGATTCAGGCCATGGTGGAATTCATGCTTATTATGAAGATGCATTGGTATCACACATTGATGGCGAATTGCTCACCCGGATTATGAAGCAGGCTCGAACTTTGAAACATCCAGATTGGACAAAAGGAACTTATGTCGAAAGAATGAGAAGTTATACGATCGCTGCTTACAACGACATCGAAAAAATTAAGAAGCTTGATCCGATTATCAAAAAATCTGAAGTTAAACTTGAAAAAGGTATGAAGCTCAAAACTCCAGCGACTCGAAAAGATGCTTCTGAAGCTCTCAAAAAATTTGAGCCTTTAATTACAACTCACATGGCGCGTGCTGCGTGGATGCTTGCGCAGTTGTGGGACGAAGCTTACCGAAACGCAGGCAAACCCCAGCTCAGCTCTTACAAGTCGTACAAGTTTCCGTTCAACGTCGATTTCATCTACCCAGATTACGACGACAAAACTTCGGCTACTCCGGAAGTAAAGAAGTAGCTTTTGCTAACGCGTATTGACTCACGGTAACTAGACACTATCGGCTCGCAGATCATCAAGAAGCCACTTTCGAGTTGGCTTTCTTCTTTTCGACAAGTTCAAAAAATTCT
>JAYTJV010000011.1:0-5915 GCA_043730825.1 Pseudobdellovibrionaceae bacterium | reverse complement strand
AGGAAATTTCTTTGGATCCGTTTTCAACTAAAGTTAAAGCAACACCCAAATTGTAGGAAGGAATCAAATCAGTTGCGAAAGGATTATGCGTTGTTTGTTTTGTTTTCGACGAAGAAGTCTTCTTTTTTGCTTCAAGAATATCAAAATCACAAGATTCAACGATCATGTGAATCATGCCTTCGAGTCCAAGCTTACGACCGTCATCGGGATGAAAAATTTGATCAATGCCGTAGGCTTCAAGCTCGCGCTTTTCTTCGTGAACGATGACGCCACCGCCACCGCCAAAAATTTTCACATAGCCTGCGCCATTTTCGACTAGAAGGTCCTTCAAATATTTGAAGTACTCCATATGTCCACCTTGGTAGGAAGAGATGCAGACTCCTTGTGCACCTTCTTGAAGAACAGCTTTTGCAACATCTTGAACCGATTGATTGTGACCTAAGTGAATCACTTCAGCGCCCATATCCTGCAAAATTCTTCGCATGATATTAATGCTCGCATCATGACCATCAAAAAGACTGGCCGCGGTCACAATTCGAATCGGATTTTTCCAAGTATGCGCTTTTTGTATCATCATAACCCTTACTGTCCCGTGAATTTCGCTTTTCGTTTTTCCATAAAAGCCTTCATGCCTTCTTGAGAATCTTCGGTTTCGAAAAGTTCGCCGAATTGATCAGCTTCCATTTCGAGCGCTTCATCAATTTGCAAATCCCAGGCTTGGTGAATTGATTTCTTAGCAATGCTAACGGCCATCGGTCCTTTGTTTAAAATGGACTCGACTCTTTTTTGAACTGCTTGCATCAGTTCACCGGCCGGAACAACTTTGTTAACCAAACCCAAATCTAAAGCTTCTGCTGCAGTCAACATGTCACCCGAAAAAATAAGTTCTCGAGCTTTACGTAAACCAACTGCACGAGCGAGTCTGACGGTTCCACCAAAACCAGGAATAAGTCCTAAAGAGACTTCCGGGAAACCCATCTTCGCATTTTCCGATGCGAAAATAAAATCGCATCCCAAAGCCAGTTCCAAACCTCCGCCCAGAGCAAAACCATTAACTGCGGCGATAACGGGAATTTTCATTAATTCTAATTCAGAAAAAACACTCTGGCCTTTTTTAGAAAACTGAGTGGCCTCTTGAGCAGTCAAGGAAGCCATTTCTTTTATATCAGCGCCAGCGACAAAAGCTTTTTCGCCTTGCCCAGTGATAACCAACGCTTTCGCGTCCTCAAAATCCATTTCAGAAATCAATCTCAATGCTTCACCCAATTCGCTTAATACAAGCAAGTTCAAAGCATTTAAACTTTCAGGACGGTTAATCTGTAATTTCCAGACTGAATTTTCTGAACTTAAAAGAATTGTTTTATACTCAAACTGCATAATTATAAACTCCTCGACCGGACTTCTTACCTAACCAACCCGCTTCAACATATTTAACAAGCAAAGGACAAGGTCGATATTTCGTATCACCTAATCCATCATGAAGAACGTTCATGATGCTAAGACAAGTATCAAGACCAATAAAATCTGCCAATGCAAGCGGCCCCATCGGTTGATTCGTTCCAAGCTTCATCGCTTCATCAATACTTGCTGCTTCAGCAATACCTTCATGAAGAGTAAAGAACGCTTCGTTAATCATCGGCATTAAAATTCTATTGACGATAAAGCCGGGCATGTCTTTTGTGCTTTCGACAAAGACTTTACCCATTTTTTCAGCCAGGGCTCGAGTTTGAGAAAAAGTATCAGAAGAAGTTTGCAGACCCCGAATACCTTCAACTAATTTCATCAAAGGTACTGGATTCATAAAATGCATTCCAGCGACTTTTTCCGGGCGCGAAGTAACTGAAGCAATTTTAGTAATTGAAATCGAAGAGGTGTTTGAAACTAATAGAGCCTCTTTTTTTATCATGAGATCAAGGTCTTTAAAAATTTTCAGTTTCAAATCAATATTTTCGGTCGCAGCTTCGATCACGATATCGCAGTCTTTTAAATCTTGAAGTGACGAAGTTGTTTTGATTAAACTTAGAAGCTGATTTTTTTGTTCTTCTGTGAGGACTTGTTTTTTAATCAAGCGATCGCAAGATCCCTGAATGGCCTTCATTCCTTTTTCAACAGCGGTAGCTGAAACGTCCATCATGATAACATTTAAGCCTTTCGAAGCTGCCACTTGAGCAATTCCGTTCCCCATTTGGCCTGCGCCGATTATACCGATATTCTGAAGAGCCATTGACACCTCGCATTTATTAGACCAACTTTGATCTGAATCTTAAGCCCCCACAGATGTAGCAAAGCGAAGTTGGGCCGTCAAAAGATCTAGTTGGGACCTTCACCCCTTGTAACTCCTTAACACCACATGGCATTCTAGTAGGAGCATGCCTACACGAACGCCTCCCAAAATAAGAAGCTGCTCAAGCTCTCTTGTCCTGATTTTGACTTTGCTGAATGGAAACTTCTTTCCTGCCTATGCAAGCCTATTTGAGGTCGCCTTTCAACCAGCCACTGCGTTTTACAAAACTCCAGAAAGCTTATTCGTTTCTGGTTACGCTTCCAAAAACGATTTGCTAGCGCAAACAAGGCAGTCTTATACCGAATTTAATTTCGAGGCCGCCATCGGTTCTAAAACTTTGAATGTGCAAAACGAGCAAATCTTAAGAGAAATCAATGTCGCGTGGAAAGTTAAAATTAAAAAAGCTTCGCCACTTTATATGGCGGCTGATCTTAATTCGCCCCAACTTTTACGACTCAATGAAAATCAGCTTTTAGAAATCCAGTCCTTGCAAGGTGCTTTCGCTCGCGTCAGACACTCTGCTGGCAAAATGGGCTACGTACTGACCTCAAGCTTAGATATTGTTGAAAGCGATCCAGGCCACTGGGTAAATATTGCGCCGCTGTCTCTTAAATCAGAGCCAAAAGCAAATGCGAAGCAGCTTCTGTTAATCCCGGCCCTTTCAAGATTTACGCTTCTTAAAATTCAAAGTGGTTTTGGCTTGATTCAAGCAGGCTCTTACCAAGGGTATGCATCAATGACCGAGCTCATTGGCCGTGTCGACTTCGCAGAATTCGGTTGGGATAATTCGAAAAAAGTATGGGAACGAATTCGCTACCGGGATGGTTTAAGTGTGATTGTCAGCGCAGATAAAAGAATTAATTTAAATCATTTCAGAGCCTTCAGAGGTTCTAAAAATCGAGCCCTTATATCGGGAGAACACTCAGCGCTCGCTAAGGGTACTAGAATAGATCTTGTGAAACCTCAGGCCATTCGCTGGACTCAAAGTGAAGTAAAAGGTCACGGCCTGATTTGGTGGAGACGAGATCTTTTAAGCGACACAATCGGAATTGAAACGATCACAACCGCTGAGCTTTTAAAAAAGAAATTAAGCGGTATTAGCTATGATTCTAAAACGAAAAAGGGCTTGGCCTCTGCCGGTGGTATTTACAAAACGACCGATGGGAAAAATTGGAAGCGTGTGCGCTTCTTTGGAAACGATGACTGGCCAGTCTGTATTCACCCGGCAGGAGTCTGGTTTGTTGGAACTTTTAGATCAACAGATGAAGGTAAAACATTCGAGCCTTCTTTAAAATACACCGACCTTGCAAGGCTATTACAAAATTCTGGCAACCGAAATCGTGCGTTTATTCATTTAAAAGTTTTGGATTTAGAACCCTTACCTAAATCCCACGTGATGATGAAAATTGATACCGGGGTCATAGTTGCAAAACTGAAATCCCACGTCCTATCAAACCAGTGGATCTTAATCCCCTGAGGTTTCGAGCTGAGGCTTTGAACTTTTCTTAAATAGCTCGAAATCTTCCCTTGTTGCCTCAATGCCTGCATAAATTGTCATGAGGTAATAACAATCTCCCTCGCCTAACTTTTCTGCGCAGAATGCACGCCATGGATAATCAGCATCCCAGCCAGTCGTTAAGTGACAATTCTGTTCGGTTTCTTTTAAGTATTTCAATTTGTATTTCGCGCTACTTTCATCAAACACTTCTTTCCACTGGGTAAAAGTTAGATAACCGCCAGCATCCGAAGCCATTACTTGAGTATCCAAAACATCTTCGGAATAAAGGGCGGCTTTGATATCTTCCACTTTCTTGGTTGCAACAAATTTCTGAATCTGATTTTGAAAGCTTTTTTTATCGAAGCACACTGGATTTTTCGTAGGCTGAGCCAAATCCCTCGCACGTTTTATCAAAAAATGTGCCGAGTAAGAGTTAAAATGATCTTCGACCATCCAGTCTTCAAACAAAAGTCCTCTGGTGTAGACTTGTAGCGCTAAATCTTTTTTACTTTCGCGACTGAAACATTCACCGATATCAAAAATCACATCTCTGAAAGTTGTGATCTCAAAATTTTCTTCGCGTGGTTCTGAAGGAGCGAATGTTTCACAACCATTAAATTTCTGCTGAAACTGACTCCACTTATGCTCACAACTTTCTGCTGCTTCAATTTCTGAAACCAATAGTTCGCATCTTAAGTACTCCTCTGATTTTTCAGGTGACCCAGAGCCTGCTACGAAATCAAGGCTTCCAACGTTGGAACTTAGATAATAAAGAACACCAGCGGTCAAAGCCGTAACTAGGACAATAGAACCAATTACTTTCGAGTTCATTTTTATTTACCTTTCAAATCTTAACGATTCAAGAATCTAGAACCGACTGCATTTGAGTTCGAATCAAGCTTTGAAGCTCGGCTCGTTTTTCCTGAACCTCAACATTTGTAGGCACGGGCTCCAAAACATGAAGATAAATAGTCGAACTGAATTGATCAATATTCGGAAGCCACTGGCCTTTAGGAAGAATTCGGTGAGCGCCTTTTATCACAACGGGAATTAAATCAACACGAGACTGAAGTGCAAAGATAAAGGGGCCTGATTTGAATTCTGCTAATTGATTCGGATTTGAAGTTCTTTTTCCTTCTGGCGCTAAAGCAATTTTTTCGCCGGAAGTAAGTCTTTCGACAGCCTGTTGGTAAATTTCGAAAACTTTGTCCTTACGTTCGCGGTCGATTGGAAGAATTCCAATTTTTTTCATCGCAGAACCAAAAATTGGAATTTTAAAAAGCTGAATCTTTGCGCCAAAGCGCATGTCCGGTAAAAAGCCAACCATTGCGAAAATATCAAAAAAGCTTGTGTGATTAAATAAAACGACGCCACCTGATTCGCGCTTCCAGCGCTCTTTGCCGTAAACGACGACTTCAACTCCAAAAAGCCAGCAAGCAATTTGCCCCCACCACTTCATGTGCAGTCTTGGAATACGAACTGAGGTGGCAAGAAAACTAAAAAAAATAGCCGAGGTCGACAAAACCAAAGTAACTGCGGCAAAACAAATCGCCGCCACAGTTGATCGAAAAATAAAAAGAAGTTTCAAGTGGGCAATCTCTTTTCATCATCGGGAAAAAGTCTTTTTCGTGCAGCTAATCTTTGGCGTTCTTTGTAAGCTAAATGTTCAGTTGGACCAGTTGATGCACTATCAAATGCTTTTTGATCCATAATCTGAACTTCGAAAGGATAAAAGAAACTAAATTCTTCTTGCGTTCCTCGTGGCCGAACTCGGACTAGTTTTCGACATATAAATTTAATGAATTTAAAGTCGACTGCTGATTGTTCATTAATTTTTCTAAACAATTTGTCTGCGCCCGATTTTACTAACTTTGAATGGAAATAACTTTCAATCTCGGTGTCGTCTCTGAGGTCAATTTTATCAAGATCTTCGCAAACACTTAGGAAAAGATCGACTGGATAAAGATTATTTGAAGACTGATCTGGCATGATATGCGGGAAACTAATCAAATTTTCTCGGACTAAAAATCGGATGACTTTGAAGCTATCGAAAAGTGATTTGGTTACGAAGCGAACGCCTATCTTATCAAAAATCCGCATAGCAAGCGCTTCCGGCCGAGCCAAAAGCTTAAT
>JAYTJV010000010.1:0-5933 GCA_043730825.1 Pseudobdellovibrionaceae bacterium | reverse complement strand
TAAATATTTTGGTTGTCGTTTGGTTATTAGATTCAGAATTTTTAATCGCCTATCTTATTGGTTTAGGAATTACGTTTTTCTTTCTTAATTTACAAAATAAAATTCACGAGTCTTTAGCTGCCCAAGTTGAAATACAAAAAAATTCGATCACAAGGCAGCTGGCCAGCGCTTGGGATCATTGGGCTTTAGAAAATGCAGCCTTCTTGACATTTTGGACTCAAAGTTTTCAGAGCAAAAAACATTTGTATAAAAGTTCGTTGCAAAATTTGACGGGCAAAAAAGAATTTGGTTCGGTGATCCTATCTGTATGTTCTTTTCTTCCGACCTTAGTTGCGACAATTTACTTTGCAAATAAGCACTCTGGCTCAATTTCAGATCTGTTGAATTTAACAATATTGTTGCCAAGACTTTTTATGATCTTAGGTCATACAACTAGTTTAATTTATCTCATCAGAGACTACACAATTATGAAATCGAGAGCTCAAGTTATTTCTGAAATGTCTGGCGCGGACCTTGATCCAAAGTGGGAAGATCGAATTAATCTGGACAGAATCAAAATTGATGGAGTGCAAGAATTTAATACTAAAATACAACTGGATGAAAACTCAAAAGGCTATTGGACAGTCACGGGATCTAATGGAAGTGGAAAGTCTTCTTGGCTTATGAAGCTTAAGCAAGAGTTAGGAAGTAAAGCTTGTTACTTACCCCCCAAAAGCAGTCTAGGAGCGGATCAATTTGAAAGTAGTCTATCAACTGGGCAAAAAATTAAGGCACAAATTCAGCTGGCTTTGAATTCCGATGTTAAAGTACTTTTGTTAGATGAATGGGATGCGAATCTAGACGAAAAGAATCGGCACGAAATTTTAGAGATACTACGAAACTTTGGCAGTAGAATGTGTGTGATCGATATCCGTCACCGAGCCTAAGACTAAGCTTAGTGCGTCACCCTGACTTTTTAAGTTTTGCTTCCAGCTTCGAAATACGTTTCTCGAGATGTAGAATTTGCTTTTGCGTTTTTTCAAAGAAGCCTGCATCTAGATATACGATAGAAGTTTCAGAAGTTTTGACTTTCTTTTTGCCCTTGAGCTTTTTTGCATAAGGGCTTTTGACTGCATTTTTAAAATCATACTCTTTTTTCATCGCCGCCTCTTATATTCACGAGCTTCACTTCTAGTTGCTTTTCTAGCAGACAGAATTCTAATTTTGTCTGCTTTGTTTTCAGTATGAACCACAACTAAAACTCTTTGGGTTAAGCTAAACCAACTAGCAACCATCTGTCTTCATTTTCACTATGTTTATAATCGTGCATCAAAAGAGCAAATTCATCCTCGAACACTCCAACAGCTTCTTCAAAGGAAACCCCGTGCTTAATTTTGTTTTGTTCGTCCTTGTCCGGATCCCAGATGAAGCTTTGCTCAATCTTCATTTTATTGTTTCCTTCGGTGAGACTGCTTCCAGGAGCAAGTTCCACGCCGATGGCATCGCAATCCGCAACTTATGGTAAGTATCGCATTGCAATACTCAATGACACTTTCTCTCGAGGGGGAGACAACTTGAGCATGCAAGATATGCGAACGAAAATTGCTCTTCAAATTGCTACTTTATTTGGCATTGGGAAACTACCAAAAGCGCCTGGGACTTGGGCTTCGCTGGCATCGCTACCAGTTGCGTTTTTACTTTTACATTTAAATCCAGTGACATACATGGCTCTCACTTTTGTGCTATTAATCGTAGGAATAATCGCATGTGATATCGTTGATAGATTTCGAAATTCTCATGACGATGGTGACTTAGTGATCGATGAATTAGTGGGAATTTTGATTACAATGACGTGGCTTCCCATAACCTGGCAGAGCTTCGTTTTGGGGTTCATTCTCTTTAGATTACTGGACATTCTCAAACCTTTTCCCATAAACTTATTAGATAAACGGATTAAGGGTGGACTAGGCGTTATGCTTGATGATGTTGCCGCCGGAATGATAGCCAGCGTGCTTTTGCAGTTAGTGTACAGCAAAACAAATTGGTTAGGTTCGCAGTTGGTGATCTTTGAATAGCGTGGGTAGTTCTTCTCAAGAAAGTTCCGGAGTGAACTCAATTGAAGGACTTGTTCAAACTGTAATCCAAACTCTACTTAAGAGTAGGCAGACGTTGAGTTTTGCCGAGAGTTGTACTGGAGGTATGCTTTCGGCTCGGATGGCAGAGGTATCTGGAGTATCTGCGATCTATATGGGCTCAGTGGTCAGTTACTCGAATGAAGCCAAAGTAGAGATTCTTGGGGTTGGCTTAAGCAGCTTGCAATCGCAGGGTGCAGTTAGCCAAATCGTCGCACAAGAGATGGCTCAAGGAGTGCGCCATCGTTTTCACACGGATTGGGGAGTTTCGATTACCGGAATAGCAGGTCCGACGGGTGGCTCAGTAGAGAAACCAGTTGGCACTGTATGGATTGCCGTAAGTGGACTTTCTCTTGCAAATGGTATTGGCGGCAGGCCCGGTGTGGGTCCTGACAGAACCGACAGCAAGCAAAAAGAACCAGGCAATTCCGAACGCCCCAAACTTTCGGAATCTTTTTTAGAAGCACGTAAGTACTTCTTCAAGGGAGATCGAAAGCAAATTCAAGATCAGTCGGTACAGGCTGCGCTTGAGTTGCTCATGGAAGGACTTAGTAAAGGCGTCCCTTAGGGACGACAAAGTTGGCGCCCCTTGAGGCGTCGACTTAACCAAAGTTCTTCCAACGGAAACGACGAGAAAAAACGATAAACCAATAACAATGAGGTTATAAAATGGCTACTCCAAATACGGACAAAGCAGAAAAAGCACAAAACGAAAAAATGAAAGCTCTTGAACTTGCGGTAAGCACTATCGAAAAACAATTCGGTAAGGGCTCTATCATGAAGCTCGGAGCAAATGACAGACTTCAAAAAGATGTAGAGTCGATTAGTACGGGCTCTTTATCTTTGGATATCGCTCTTGGCATCGGTGGATTGCCTAAAGGTCGTATCGTCGAAATTTACGGACCAGAATCTTCTGGTAAGACAACTCTTGCGTTGTCTGTAATCGCCCAAGCTCAGAAAAAGGGCGGAATCGTTGCGTATGTCGACGCTGAACACGCTTTAGATATCGCTTATGCTCGCAGATTAGGTGTTAACTCTGAAGATCTTTTGCTTTCTCAACCAGACACGGGTGAACAAGCTTTAGAAATTACCGAGACATTGGTAAGATCGGGCGCGATCGACGTATTGGTTATCGACTCAGTAGCGGCACTCGTGCCACGCGCAGAGATCGAAGGCGAGATGGGTGATTCTCACATGGGCTTACAAGCTCGTTTGATGTCGCAAGCTCTTCGTAAGTTAACTGCAGCAATTAGCAGATCAAACACTCTTGTTATCTTCATCAACCAAATTCGTATGAAAATCGGTGTGATGTTTGGTAACCCAGAGACAACAACTGGTGGTAACGCTTTGAAATTCTACGCTTCAGTTCGTTTAGATGTTCGCCGTGTTGGCGCATTGAAGAACGGTGAAGAAGTAGTTGGAAACCGAACTGCTGTTAAAGTTGTGAAAAATAAAATGGCGCCTCCATTCACAAAAACTGAATTCGACTTGATGTACAATCAAGGAATTAGCGAAGAAGGTGATATTTTAGATCTAGCAGTGACTGCGAACCTCATTGAAAAAGCTGGCGCATGGTTCAGCTACAATGGCGAGCGTATGGGTCAAGGTCGTGAACAAGCTAAGGAATTCTTAAAAGAAAATCCTCAGTACAAAGTGACTCTTCGTGAAAAACTTTTAGCAGCAAACGGAATTGGTCAGCTTTTGATGACTCAACCGACACCTGCTGAATTGGAAGACGCGAGCGAAGTGAAAGCAGTTGATGCTGAAACTTCTGCGGAAGATTCTCCGAAAAAGAAAAGCCGTAAGCACTAAAAAGTAACCGTCCACTTTGCTTGGCCGGCCGCACCTGGCCGGCCGCACCCCGACAGAGCGTTAAAAAACCAAAAACCCAAGAAGAAATTCTTGGGTTTTTATTTTTTCGGGCTATGTGTTCGGAAAATTATTTACAAGAAAGATCGATGTAGGCCAAGCGACCTTCGATTGCTAAAAGATAAATCACTCCAGCTTCTACTTCTGTTTGGTTACCAGTAAGTAAGGCACCTGGGCTAACTTTCGCGCGAATATCTGTGTAAACTTCTTTATAACGATCAGAACATTTGCGAGCTTCTGGGCTTTCCAATAAAGCACAAGTTGTGCGAACAACTGAAACCTCAGTCGACACTTTTGAAGTTAAAGCAGAGAGTTGCTTTGCATCGATTGATTCGTTTTGAAAATCACGAATTAACTTTAGCATGTCTTGAGTTGCAGTTTTGTAAGCTGAAGCGCAAGTGGAGTTGAATTCTGTATTTTTCTCAGACGCTTGAGTGTTGAAAGAAAGTGCTAGAACTAGTGCAAGTAAAATATTTTTCATTTCTATTCCTATCGTTTGTAATCACATCGAATCGCGTAGATTACTCTTTCTGACTTCTTACCGTTTGACATCTGCATGACCATTTGACCGTTGCTGTCTCTTGATCCTGCCATGCCACCAAAAATAATTTGTGAGCTCGAGTTTTTTTCCATTTGGAAACTAACCGTGTGTGTAACACCGGTTGAGCTAATTCGCGCAGCCATTTCTGCAGAAATCTCGGGATTACTATCAAGAGAAGTGTTCATTTGTACATAAGCTGATCTGCCTCTTTGGCAAGTTACAACATCCTGGAATTGCATAATGCTCTGGCCAAACATCATCGCTGAAATTGCGTCCAAACCTTTTGGAACTTCAGAAATACGAACAGCGGCACAACGAGCGATCTCAGTAAATCCAGATTTACATTGAACTGGGCTTTTTTGCGCAGCAGTTGCGGACATTGTAATTGCTAAAGTTGCTAAAAATAACGTAGTTTTCATAGGTCTTCCTTTTTTAAATGAACCTCAATCGACAGGTTCCATGGTTTCAACTTCTACGCCAAGGAGTGGGAATCCCAAATCCAATATATATTAGTTTAAATGCTTGTAAGTGTTCAGAAAATTGGGAATAGGCGCAAAAGCGGCAGTTTTATTGCCAAATCACAAATGGGGTGGAAAGCTTTAGCTGATGATGTTGAATCTTATCTTATTTTTTATTTTAGCTGCTTCGATAGCTTGGGCGGAAGTAGAGCCTAATTGGTCTGAAGGTGTGACCGTGCCTAGGCAGGGAAGAAACAATCCTTATCAAATTTCCGAAGAAAAAATACCAAACACAGTTCGTTCGGGCATACTTCATACCTTAGTTTACCCTGTCGAGGTCACTGGACTTTTGCTTCCAGAGCGACCCTTTATGGAAATGTTTGATAATAAATCGGACAATCTATTTCGAAGACTTTTAAGCTCTTTGTTTCAAGGTTTCGCCAAAGTGAAAAATTATAACGATTTATTTCGATGGGTAGGTTTGCATTCTTATCCCGAAGGAAAAAATGAACTCAATATTCCTTTCCCTGAAAATAAAAAACCAGATTATTTAATGGGATACTCTCGTTTAGATAAAAGCGGGGTAAAAGCTTTTACTTTGAGCTGTGCTGGCTGTCATTCCGCGAATCTTTTTGGAGATAAGATCATAGGAATGACGAATCGTTTTCCTCGGGCTAATCACTTATTTATTCGCGGACAAAAAATGGGAAAGTTGTACGATCCTCATTGGTTCAGAATTTTTTCAGGCGCTACAAAGGCTGAAACTGCCATAGCGAATCGTTCAATTGCACATCTAAATTCTATTGGTGCAAGAATGCCGATTCAGCTAGGGCTGGATACATCACTTGCGCAAGTCGCATTATCTTTAAATAAGCGTGAACTTACTCCGTGGGCTGAGAGAAGTGAGTACTTCGAAAGAAATCCAAGGCCTGACCTTCTAGACACGACACCGGC
>JAYTJV010000009.1:0-5950 GCA_043730825.1 Pseudobdellovibrionaceae bacterium | reverse complement strand
AATTCCAAAGTGAAAATGTTATCAGTAACTATTTAAATCGTTTAGGAATTCAAAATTTTGTTAATGAAAAGTTCTCGCCAGCGTTATCAAAACCACTTCTCTATGACACGCACACAATTATTTTACCCGCTCATTTTGGGCGGGTTATTTTTTTCTATCAAATCGACTTTCTAAAAAGTCAGGTGAGTTAGCATTTTCGTCACGTGCCAACTAAACGCTCTCAATCAATTTTAAAAAGAAAACTCTATAGTTTTTATATATCCATCATAAGCTTGCAAGCGTTGCATTATTGCAATTCCATAAGTCATTGAATTGTTTAGCCTATTCAAAAGTCGTTGCAGTTTTGCAATTTTAATCCCGTCCATTGCGTTTTTGCAATTGCCTCAATTTTCTCAAGATTCTTATTTGATTTCAAGATGTTAACCCTGTTGGCATTCAGTGGTTCAAGCCTCGCAAAGAGAGTCCCCATCACGCGCTTAACAAACCCAAGCGTGAAGGGGAGAAAAATGGAAATCAATACAGAGCAACCTTGGTTGAATTCAACAGGTGTTGAAGTTTCAACGGAGCAACTAAAAGAAATTAGCCAGCAGTGGGATTCTCAAACATGGGAAGCCTATCTTAGTTGGTATGAATCAAACGGCAACAGGTCTGCAGACTTATCAGAACTTAGAAAACCTAAGCCATGGCAGGGGGCTAAGCGAAAGATTTTATCTGATGAAACTTTACAAGAGGTTTCTAAATCTTGGGATGCCGATACTTGGGAGCTATTTCTTGGGTCAACAGTCGATGTCGAATTATCGAGAAACGAGACCTTACTCGATGACTATCAGTATTTAATTGAAAATAGCGCAGACCATCTTTTTTCTTTTCAAACGACGCTTCCTGAAAAAGTGCGATTGAAAGTTCAAGCAGCGATTAAACAGCTTTCTCTTTTACAGCAAAAGGTTATCGATGGACTTTATTTTCAAGAATTATCTGAACGTGAAGTCGCCAAAGAACTTCAAGTTTCGCAACCTCGGATTCATATCTTAAAAAAATTATCTCTTAATAAAATCAAACAGTTGCTGGAATTAGACGTTATCACCGCCGCCTACCTTATAGGAGGGTCTCAAAATTTGGCTCTAAAAGAAAGGAGCCGGGATGAGCAAATTCTCGAAGTTTATCTCGAAGACCTCAAAGGGAGTTACATCACATGACTTGGGAAGAAATGATCCAAAAACGACGACAGAAGGAAGGGTCCGATATGAATTTTCACTTAAATTTAAAAATAGGCTTTGATCGCTACCAAATGATTTTAGAAAGAGGACTTCACTTCTTAAGCCCTCTTGAACAAACAGCCGTCTTTCTACGCTTTCTAAAAGCACTCCCCATAGGTCGAGTGGCAGATCGTATGGGCATGAGCTGGGACGGCGCTGATGAGCTGATTGATCGAAGTACCGTAAAACTTCGTAGGGCCATGAACATCAACCAAAAAAGAAAATCGAGAGGTGCCGCATGAAAGCTTTTATAAAAACGCTCACGAACTGGTTCTTTCGAATTTTCAACCGGGCTGAATTTGAGTTTAAAGATTTCGAAAAACTTGAATCAAAAAAATATCCGCAGTCAGTAAAGCACAGGCGAATTGATCAAGAACTAAAACAAATAAAAGACCAAATGGGTCCTTACGGAGGAATCTAGATGACGCATGAATTTCAATCGACAGAAGAGAACTACAAAATTTTGAATGATCTTCCAAGTTTTGTGGAGAGTGTGCGAATCGTAGGTAGTGCGAAGCGCTACGATAGCGAAGATCATTTCGTTTTACGCTTAAGAGTCCTTCCGACACTTAAGTACTTTTTAAAAGAAAACGACGATGACTCAGAACAGTTCACAATTTTTAGCGGCAAAAGCCATGAGAGTGATAATTCGACCAGATTTTACTATCCCGTAGGTTTTGCGGAAAAGATTTCGAATGAATTTATCAAACTCAAAATTTATGACCTTGATCTGATTTGCTACCTCCAATTGAAACCTTTTGAAAAATCTTTGATTTCGCCAGCGGCTTAAAAACTTAAAATATTTCTTTAGAAAGGAAATACAAAAATGAAACAACTCTTCACAACTGCAATTCTAATCTTGGCAGCCTTAGATGCGCAGGCACTTCAATCAGGTGTTTTTGGTTATAATGATGATTCTCAAACAGTTATTGGATCTTACCAGGTCGATACCGTCAGCATCGAATCGAATATGCAAGTGGGCCATGACAGCACTCCCGAGGTTCCATTTCCGACACTGTGCCGGATCAGACAATGGGGACAAATCGTAAAAGAAGACAGCGAGGTCTTTGTTGTTCGTATCAAAATCTTGGAATTAAGAGATTCTTCAAGTTTACCAAAATCTGAAGCGTGCAGCACGTATGTGAAAAACTACAATGTCTTTTTATCGAAATATCAATTGAACATTCAGTATCACAAAAGCTCACTTAAAAAATTAGCGTCACTTCCTGGATCGAATTAAAACATTACAACTAAGTTTGGGAGAATTATGAAAGTATCGAAGTTAAAAAAGTTTTTAAATGAACAGTTAAGAGAAAAGATTAAATTGATTCTTCTTCTAGCTTTCGCCTTCTTTCCAGTGTGGGCCTTTGCCAGCGTTGAATCATCACTTCAAGCCGTCCAGTCAAAACTTGTCGGCACTCTTCTACCACTGGCCGCGATCTGCGGCCTTGTGGTGGCAGGGTTTAGTTTTGTGATGGGTCACGCAAACGCAAGGCAGCATCTCGTTTACGCAGTCTCTGGAGCCATTATCGGTTTCGGGGCAGAAAGCATTATTTCTTTAATCCGTGGGCTTATTCACTAGGAAAGGGAAATTATAAATGGCTTTAAAAACTTCTGAAGTCTACCGCTGCTTAGACAAAAAGACTTTAGTTTTTGGTTTTGAAATTCTTGATCTTTTTTTAGTTTTTTTAGTCTTAGCAGTTTTAAATTTTGTCTTAGGCCAAATTCCTTATAAGTTTTTCTGGACCTGGGGCCCAAGTCTTGCTCTTGGCCTTGGGCTTCGAATGGGTAAGGCTGGCAAGCCTGATAACTACCTTATACACCTTGTGAGGTACCATTTTTCGCCAGGCATTTTAAGTGCGTTTGATCTAGCACTAGAAAAAATAAAATTTACCTCGAACAAAAAGGACAAAATAAATGTCAAAAGCCTCACTCGCAACAAAACTTGAAGTTTGGGGATTTGAAGATGAGACCCTTATTTTTAAAGACTTCTCTCTCGGTTCAGTTCTTAAGCTTCAGCCAAAAGATGTCTCTTGTGCAACAGATGAAGAACTGAATACGCTTCACAGCGTGACCTGTGATTTTCTAAATGGTTTGCCAACAGGTCTTTCGCTCCAGTTTGTGCAAGGAGTTCACGGGGGCTCAAAGAAAATAACTGACGCTCACGAAGCCTTAACCACAGAAGACGCTCAAGCGTTGGTTCAAAAGCTTATGCTTGAGCGAATAGCTCGCATTACGGAAATGGATGATAAAGGCCTTGTGCCTGCTCAAAGTCTTTATCTGATTATCAGAAAGCCTTTCGAGAAAAAGTCAAAAAAGAAGAAAAAATGGAATTTTTTCTTCTGGAAGAAACAAGATGTTGAAGAAGAGTTCTCAAGGGATATTCTTGAGCCCGAAATAGTGAAGTTTAATCAAACTTTATCTAACGTTCGTCAAAGTTTAGAGAATTTAGGGCTCGCTTCAGAAAAGTTGACCGAAGATCAAATTTTTAAAAATCTATTTGATCAGTGGAACCCTCGCTATCCGCTTGATGGGCTTAACTTCAACCGAGAAGATATCAGGGATGATCTTCTTTTAAGCGACATGGTGATATCGCTCAAAGGCTTTGCGCTGGGACAAATTCATCACCGGGTTTTATCTTTAAAAATCATGCCCGAGCAAACTTTTGTCTCAATGAGCGAAAAATTTCGAGATCTTCCTTTTGATTCAAAACTTTTTTTGTCAGTTGAGGTGTTAGATCAAGACCGTGAAACGATGGCTCTTCAAACTCAGCGCCGTATTTCTTACGCCATGTATACAGGCAAAAAGGGAGTGTCAGATCTTGAGAGCGAAGCGAAGTTTAAAGAAATTGAAACACTTTTAAGTGAACGCGTATTAGGTACAGAGAAAGTATTTGGAGTGTCTTTAAATGTGTTACTTCGAAGTGAGGATGAGTCGGCTCTCGACGAACAAGTAGAAAAAGTACTTCAAACAATGCGTGAACTTTCGGGGGCTGAAGGAATGCTTGAATCTTTAGCGGCTTCTTCCATGTTCTTAGAATTTTCAATTCCGAATGCCAGAGCCAAAGAGAGATCCCGGCGTATGAACACAAGTGTACTTTCAGACTTTTTACCCATCTTCGGAGACTGGATGGGTCACAAAGAGCCGCGAATTTTACTTAGAAACCGGAGAGGAAATATTTTAGGATTTGACCCGTTTTCGTCAACACTTACTAATTTTAACCAAATCATTAGCGGCGGCAGTGGCTCAGGGAAAAGTTACCTAACGAATATTATGATTTTACATCTTTTAAAAGAAAACCCGAAGGTTTTTATTTTAGATATTGGCGGCAGCTATAGAAAAATCTCAGAAACTTTAAGTGGACAATACATTCCGCTTGGAGCTGATAGTCAGATTTCACTCAACCCCTTTGATCTAGTGGATAATTCGCCCGAAGCGATTGATCAAAAAATTAAGTTTATGACATCTCTTGTGGAACTGATGACAAAAGAAGATGAATCAAGCGGCATCGGAAAATTAGAGAGATCTGAAATAGAGCAAATGATTAAAGAAATTCTTCGCGATGAACAAGAGCCGCGATTAAGTCATTTACGCGAGAAATTACTTCAAAACCAAGAGCCAGCCCTAAAACGTATGGGTAAAATATTAGGCCCCTGGTGTGGAGATTCGCCTTTTGGTAAATTTGTAGATACTAAAACAAATTTAGAACTTCAAAGCCGGATTGTGTGTTTTGATTTAAAGGGGTTAGAGTCTCAACCTGACTTACAAGCGGTTTGTTTATTTCTCATTACAGACTTGATCTGGCGAGAGGTGCAAAAAGATCGCATCAGTCAAAAGTTTGTGGTTTTTGATGAGTGCTGGAGGCTTTTAGAAAACGAGGCCGGATCAAGGTTTATTGCAGAAGTTTTTAGAACATTCAGGAAATATAAGGCGTCCGCGATTGCGATTTCTCAAACCATGGATGATTTTGCCAAGTCCAAAGTCGCTTCAGCTATTTTGCCGAACTCTTCTGTTAAGTGGGTCCTAAAACAGACTGGCGGTAATATTCCTCATTTAAAAGAAATTTTACTTTTAAACGAAAGAGAAACAAAACTTGTTGAAAGTGTGACTTCAAAAAAAGGTTATTTTTCAGAAGCCTTTCTCATTGCAGGAGACGAAAAACAAGTTGTGGTGATCGAAAGTACGCCGCTCGAATACTGGCTTGCTACGACTGACCCACAAGACTTAAAGGTCATGGAAGAGTTTCGGTTAAGAAATCTCAAGATTCCTGAAACTCAACTACTAGAACTGTTAGCTGAAAAATACCCACGCGGGGCATCTGCTTAAAAAAAACTTAATTAACAAATTTTAAAAGAAAAGGAAAATCGATGAAGAAACGAATTTCCAGTTTTGCTCTAGTGGTCTGTCTGATTCTGCCAATTCCTAAAGCAGCACGCGCTGATCTTTTCGGCGGAGATGTGGCAGTTCTGATGCAAATTTTAGCAAACGCTGTTCAACAACTGGCTCAACTTCAAGCGATCTTAGATAAAGGAAAAGACACTCTAGGACTTTTAAAAGATATAAACCGAGGAATTAATGATTCACTTCAAATGGCCGAAACTCTGGGTCTAAGGATTGACCCAGGACTTTACCGGGATTTAAGAAAAATTGATCAGGCTGTGGGATTAGTTGAGTCGCTGTTTGGCCGAGCTGTG
>JAYTJV010000008.1:0-55597 GCA_043730825.1 Pseudobdellovibrionaceae bacterium | reverse complement strand
AACTAGACTTAGGTGAATCACATTATTCAATCCAAAGTCGTTTCAAAATCGACACTCCTTGCGCAACGAAGTCGTCTTTTAACCTGATTCAATTCGTTTAAGTATTTCCAAAAAAAGGCCTATTGTCGGTTTTTAAAACAGCCATACGCGCTAAACGCCAAACAATTCGAACTCGTAACTGGCATTAAAATGGCAAGTTCGGGCTTACTATGTGTGTCTCAAGACTTTTGGCTTCCCTTAAATTTTTTGTGGTAACTGCGGCATTACTGGCGTCACAGCTGGCTTTTTCGCAAACAGACCGCCTTGATTTAAGCGACGCGGGTCAAGCTGATGAAATATTCCTGATCCAGCCTGAAACGGATTCTGCTCAACAAGTTACAGAAGCTGAACTCAAATTGAGTTTTTCGGAAGACGAAAGAATCATCCAGGAAAAGCGAGATAAATTAGCAAGTTTAGGAAAAGAGACTCTTTATAAAGTCATCTTTAAAGACTTGCTTCGTCATCATGCGGATCCATTAAGTGAAACACAAATCGAAATCCCATTGGGCCATCGTGTTGATTTGAGATTGCTTTCTCCTAATTTGGAAAATGCATCTACAATTGGCAAACATAAAATTCTTCTTCAGAAGAGTATGACGGAAAAAAATCTTGCAAGTTTACTGAGTGAATTTGAAAAATTAAATGCTGATCAATTGGCTGACTTCATTGTCAGAAAAGAAGCTTGGCTGACTACTTTAGCCGATTCTCTTTTTAAGATTCAAACCAAACTTCACATGGGAAATAGAGAAAATCCAAAAACAATTCTAAAAGTGAATAAATTTATTCGAGCTATAAACAACGCATTTTATACAGCGCCACTGAATGTGGCATATTCGAACACTTTCGGTTTTCAACTGGGACTAACGGGGTATGCCGGATTAGCACCGGGAACCTGGACGGAAGACGCAATCAAGAAAAGAATTCGTTTTAATTTTAATGCTGCAAGTATACAAGAAGCACGGCAATTAGTTGAAGATGCTGCTTTTAAAGCTCAGCAAATTATCGAAAACAAATTAAAAAAAGATCACGCAAAGCCATGGATAAAATTCAGACAAAAAGACTATGGTCTTTATCTTTCTCTTTCCTTGGGCTCAGCAGTTACTTTTCGAACAGTGAACGGAAAATCTGAGATTAATTTGGAATTCTATTCTGAGTCAGAAACATACAAAACCTCTAAAACTCCAGTTGTTCACGGTTACGCTGATATTAATGGCGGGATTATCTTAGAAGAAAGACAGACTGGGAAAGAACGACTATTTACTTACGTTCGAAATTTTATCCCATTTGTTTCAATCTATTCTAAAGGATCGAATCATATGGGCGTCATAGGTGGTGTGCCGCTGTTCCCAAACATCCCAGCTTTCTTAGAGACTAAGGCTGCGCGCTTTTATTTCTTCCGCCTACCACTAAACCAGGAAGCAAGAGAAACAAAAGGCACGGCGCCATTTATGACTTACCTAAGCAATTTTAAAGCGACCGTAGAAGCGAAGCTTTCTTGCATTCGATTTTTTAATTAAACAAATTAACTACTTGTCTCGTTTTGAGATTAAGTCAATGTGAGACAAATAATGTCCACTGTGGATAAATCTGACATCTCAAAGATGTCATCTCAAATTAAACACCTCAAGATTTCGGAATGCTTCTAGCAATGTAAGTATTTCAGGTGTGTCTAATATTTAGTGTGTAGGAGTCAATCCATGAAAAAGGTATTGAGTGTAGCGCTGGCGTCGCTATTGTTCGTAACTTCATGTTTAAGCCAAGCTCAGGTTTCGCAGAAGCCAGAGAACAGGTTTCAGCAAGACCATGTCAGTGGTATGGAAATGTATAAACCTGATGAATTCTATTTCCTTCAGAAGAATCCAGCTATCTTACAAAGCTATTTTCCAGAAATGAAAGCTATCAATGGCTACAAGCATGAGGATCTTAAAAAGATGTCCTGGGCGATGGCTCATCGTGGAATTAGTTTTGCCGTTGGACTTAACCCTAACTTTTCAAACTATTTTGATCTTTATGGAAGCTACATCGGAATCAATCCGGGCGAACCTGCTGCGATTTTTGGTTACAATGAGCGCGCAGAAGTAGGTCACTTCCACTTTCCAACACACGATGCAATACACCTTTATATAGCACAAATCGGAATGCGTAAAAAGCATTTAGAAAACCCAGAGCTTGCACGCAAGCAACTAATCGACGTTTTACTTAAAACTGAAGGTTTGGCTTCAACTTGGACTAGCTGGGACCACGTAAAAAGATATTGGGACTGGCGTAATGAGACAATTGAAAAGCACGATAAAGAAAAATTTGAGTCGTATAATAAGGGTGTCTATTTCTTGGGTGATATTTCTCGCGCAAGCTTTACAGACTTTGTTATGTCGAACACTGTTGGAGATTTCGCTTTAAATTATAAAACGACTCGAGATAATATCGAGTACGAACATTATATGAAAAGACAAGAGGCGCAAGTTCCTCAAGTTTTTGATGTTCGTAGCCAAATATCTTCTGTCTTTAAAAAATTCTTGGGCAGCGATAAAGAAAACTGGTCGGCAGCGATTGAAAAATTCTTATTAAAGCATGGCAAAGTGCCGGTTGCCTTGGGAACTGCACTGAATGCCTATTTCCGAGAAGGAACTGGCTACAAGGGTTTCTTGGCCTACGCGAATATCCAGGCTGACTTCTATATGCAACCTTGGTATGTTGAATGGTCTGATCTTTTTTCTATTGGTGATGAGCTTTCACTTGCGTTAAAAGAGATTGATCGTAAAGTTCTTGACTATAAAGAGGGTCGATTCGCACAAGAAGTGCAGGAACCAGCAATCGGAATTACTGAAACAATGCAGTTGCGCTCAAATGTATCTGCTTTCGGTCGAAAACTTGTTGAATTGAAATTCTTAGCTGGCAAGCCAGAAGCTGCATCGGTTTTTAATTCAACCGATGTTCGCGATATAGAAAAATTTATTGAAAATGCTAAACTTTTAAATGATCAGCTCTTACGAGTTGGTCGTGCTAACAAGCCAGTTTCTTTAACTTGGGTTTTAGAACAACAGAAGTATCACCGTGACCAAGTTTCTCGAACAGAAAAGCGTTTCCCGGTTGAAAAGTACTTACCAGTATACTTACGTTTACCCCATGCAGATTATTCTCATTTTTGGACTGATCCGTTAGCGGTTGTGATGCCTCGTCCGGCAGAATTGACAACATTCTTATCGTCAAAAGGGATTGCAAATAAGGCGCGTGAGTACAGTCTGTTAAAAGAAAAAATGAGAGCTGAAGGAAGGCTTCCACATTTCGATACAAATCTAGTGGATGGATCGATCGTTTCTACAAATGACCGACTCGCTGCTGAATACATGATTGATCAAATTAAAGCTTCTGAATCATCAAAAACAACTACTATAAAAGCAGATTACCAGGAAAAATTACGAACATTCCATGGTCTACTGGCTAAACAGATAAATGATGTGTTCTTGCCTCAGGTTCTTGAAGCAGAGCAACTCAATATGGCGAATCAAAAAGTAATATTCGAAGAGATTAAAACATTCGAAGCAATTTTTTCCCAGAGGATGGCTCAGCTAGAGCTTATGTATACGGATGTATTTGTTAGCTTGAACAAAGATCCTATTAAGAAAAATGCGCTATTCATGACAGAAGCTAATTTGGCAATTTCATCCCATATTGCTTTGACGTCAATGTGGAATATCTTAAATAAGATCAACGTTGGAAAATCATTGAAGGATATTCAAGCTGAGCTTCAAAAGGTCAGAGCAATGTCTGAAGAGCTAACTCGAAATAATCGTGAAGTGACATTTAACTCGAAAGATTACTTGAAACTTTTAGTTCCAATTAAAGGTAAATCTGCAAAAGCTGTCTGTAGCTATGTAACTCGTTTTTGCTTAATGAACCAAAACCTAACTGAATTTATTCAGAAAGAAGCAATTGATAAAACATTACTTCGCAAGAAAACAAACTTGATTGTTCGCGGTGAATCAGGTGTTGATTTCAATGCTCTCCCTAGAAACGCAGTTATCGTGCTAGTTTCGAACCACGACTATGGAATTCTTGATGGTCGCATTATCTCCAAAGTTGCTGAATCTTTGGGAATCAAGAAAAGCTTAACAGTAATTGATACTGATATTTATCCACACTTCAAAATGCGTGATAACAAAGATCAAAATCTTCTTGAGAAAAACGAAAAATTCTTTGGAAAAGTACTAGAGCAAGCAGAGAAGTTTGTTGATGGTAGAATATCTATGAACATATTCCCGGAAGGCGTGATTCAGTATTGGGGTAGCCAATTCCCGAGAACTGCCAAATGGGGAGCATTTGCGTATGCCCGAAGAGCAGCTGAACAGCTAAAAGGTAAAAAAGAAGTTTATATCGTAGAAGTAAATACTAATGCTCTAGACTATATCACAAGCGGTGAAACAAAAGACCTTGTAGCGCTCGTTAAGCAGCCGGTTCGAGTGCCCGATGCTCCAATGTCTGAAAAAGATGAGTGGACTGCAAAAATGCGTCTTGAGTTTGAAAAGTCAGCGAACCAAGCTCGAGCTTCGAAACAGATTGATCTGATTGATCGTGGAACAGTCAAAGGCACTAATATTCCAAGAGCTTCTGGAGTACGTAATTATTATTCTCCGACTGAATATTTAAGTGATTTAACAGCTAAGAAGATGAGTGAAGCCGCTGAAATGCAGGGTCGATCTTGTTCTACGTTTTTCCCGAAACTTTAAAAGACTCTTTTAACGACTGAATGAAATGTTCAACGGCCCAGCAGGATTTTTGTCCTCCTGGGCCTTTTAAGTTTACTTCGAAGCCATGGTCTTCATCTTCAAGTTCCAAATAGAAATGTTGACCTTTGATCTCTTCCATCTTCTTAGCGAATTCTAAGCTTGTGTGATATGGGATCATGCTATCAGAAAGTCCGTGAATAAAAAGCATAGGTGGAAATTGAGAATCTACGAAGTTAAAGGGACTTGAAGTTTCGACTGCGGGGCTCTGATTGAGGTCGCCACCAAATAAAGCTTCTAATCTTTCTTTGGAACCTAAAATATCACCTGGATAAGATAAGTTTAAAAGTGAGCGAAAATTAAATGGGCAGTAAAAAGAAATAACACCTTTAACACGGGGGTCGCGAAGTTCGTTCCAGGCATTCAGTCCAATGTGCGCGCCTGCGGATCGGCCCGATAGAATAAAAAATTCTGGATCTATTCCCCACTCTGGCAACTTTTCCATTGAGTGTTTCCAAGCATCAATAACGTCATGTGTTTGAGTCGGCCAGGTCTTCGGTATCAAATGGTAGGGTAGGCAGAGCACATGGACCCCTAAAGAGCGCAGGAACTGATTATAGTGAGGAAATTGATCCACAGACCCAATCGTATAACCCCCACCAAATATATTAATCACACATGGGGCCTTGGGATCTTTGGCTTTCCAAAGTGCAATCGGCAAAGTATCGCCGGATCTGTTTTTAAAATGGTGAAGGGTACGGCCGCGATAGCTATACTTTCCAATTGAAAAAAGCTTTAAAAAGCGCGGTTCATACTTCTTAAAATGTTTAACAGGAAAGATCTTCCGCATTTCGAGGTCGAATAAGTCATGATTAAAAATAAAACGAAAAAGTGGAATCCCTAACAGTAAGCAGTTCCACAGATTGCAAAAAGTCAGAAGCCAAAAAGCAATTCGAACAAAGCTTTCAGGCTGAAGATGAGCCAGCTCTAGGTGGAAAAAAACCAGAATCAAATTGATCAAGAAAAAGGGGCCCCGAAAAGCGCTCAATAAAAGAGCGTTTTCCCAAACGAAGACTGTTCTAGCAGGTCGAAGTGTAAACGAGCTAAAGCTTGTGGAAAAGATCGTTAGAATTAAGCTAGGAATTAAGAACCAGTAAATCACACTGAAAATTTACTTCATCCCCCGAATCAAGCCAAGCGGGAATGCGTCTAACTTCTAGCCAATACCCTGCAATTTTTGAAAAAGCTTCCTGGTTTTTTATCTAAACCAGAGGAATTCGATCTTAAATCGCTAATTTAGGCACTCTTCTTGAACTCTCACTAAAGGTCGGCTTTTTTTAAATTGGGAGTCCTAAATGATATCAAACTTTAAGGTTCAATTGATTCTCGTTTTAAGCCTTAATTTTTCGGTGCTGCCAGTCGCGTTTGGATCCCAATTAGAAGGTGTATCTTGTAAAGATGCAGTTAGCCTAAAGGGACAAGCGTCTCCTTTTGAGATTTCACTCAAAGTAAATGAGGCAACGACAAAAGATGGTAAGCCGACAGTTCAACTTTTGAATGGCGGAACTTTTTTATCAGAAGCCGTCAATACACTATTTCGCTGGATGCATAAGCCCCTTAAAGTTGATGAAATCGCAGTTACAATTTCGAGATTTAAAAAAGATGACCGCGATATTCCTTACTTCATTAAGCTTTTGGAGGCAGCGCGGGTACAAGTTGTATTCGATGAAAAAATGCTCGAGCAAATTCCCAAGACAGGACCATTTGTTTTAATTTCGAATCATCCACTTTTCGGGGTTGATGGGCTTGCGATTGCTGCGGCCGTTTCTAAAATTCGTCCTGATATAAAAGTCGTTCTAAACAAAATGCTTCAAGGTATTCCTGATTTATCAGACCATGCGATTTTGGTTAATCCATTCGGTGGAAAAAGTGCTGCCAACTATAATCGCACAAAGATGCTCGAGATGAATACGCACGTAAAAAATGGAGGAGCTCTGCTTTTATTTCCAGCAGGAGCCCCAACTCAGAAGTTCAAATCAAGTGATCTATTGGCTACGGATCAAGAGTGGAGAAAAGGTGTCATCCATCTTATGCAGCAGGGGGCCGATGTTCCGGTTATCCCTATTTATACCGAGGGCCAACCTTCTGACGGGTACCTGAAGGCAAAACTTTATGCACCACCTGCAGCGCTTGTTATTGGGCTTCGTGAAATTGGTCGACAAGCTGAATCAACAATTCGAATTGAAATCGGAAGTCCAATTTCATCAAGAAGTATCTCTGATCTAACAAGTGAAGAAAAACTGGCTTATTTACGCGGAAGAACATATCTTCTTAGCAGTCGCATGATGAATGAAATTAACCCAGCAGTCTCGGTTGCAACAAGAACTGAAACTAAACTGATAGACGGCAAAGCAAAAACTTTAATCCATATACCACTGCGAGGAATTCTTTCCCAAATAGAAGCAGATGCGATATTTAAAGTCCATACAACGCTTGAAGACCTAGTGCCACTTGTGACAAGCCATGATCGGGCATCTCAAGAAGAAATTAAGCGTTACATAAGTCTTGGAGCAGAGTTAGTGGGTCTTAAATCAAGAACTCAAGATCAAATTGTTGATGTTGTTGTGAGTGTTAACTCGGAAAGTTTAAAATGAAATTTTTAAATACTTTTACTTTTCTTACCTTAAGCTTCCTTATCGCCTCTCTTTCGGGTGCGCAAACAACGACCCAAAAGAAAGACGAAAAGTTGATAATCTGGATTCATGGTATCGGCAGCAGCAAGACTGATACTGGAGTCATGAAAGAAACTTTAGAAAAGCACTTACCGCGTATCAATAATTCAAAGACATATCGATTTGAGTTTTTTGATTACGATACCTTAAATCCGAAGCTGACTGTAATTGATTTTAAGAATTCCCTTGAAAATTATATGACTGAGACTGAAGCCAAACTCAGTAAAACAACGAAAGTCGATATTCTCGCGCATTCACAAGGCGGACTTATAATCTACCTCTGGCTGAGCGAGCGTTGCGTAAGTCCTCAAAATATGCACCCAATTTGCAAAAGAATCGAGTCGCTTACAACTCTTGGATCACCACTTTGGGGTTCGAGAATGGCAAGTTTAGCTTACGGTTTAAAAGAAAAATTTGGAGATATTCTGCACCTAGCGGAGTTTGGAAAAGCGCAATTAAAAGACCTATCACTTTTATCAGACGCAACTTATAAAAGACTTGATCTTTTCAGCGGAAGAGAACACGAAAATTTTAGAAACTTATTTCGAAAACAAATTCGTTTAAAAGTTATTTCGGGTCATGCCCCATTAGATTCACGAATTTGGGGTGCTTTCTTTCCCGGGCACGGAATGGTAGAAGATGATATGTCGGTGCCGGTTGTTAGCACTGATCCACAAGTTACAATTTTTAGTGGTCGAATGGAACACAAGATTTCAATTCCTGCTCAATATTACACTGTCAAGTCAATGCACATGCCTTCACTAAAGTCGATTATTACAAAGTATGTCGGTAGTGAGCAACTTGCAAATCTAATTGGAATTTTTGATTACTCAAGTTTAACGGATGTGCAAAAAGATTGCTTAAGTGACTCGCTCGAGCAATGTACAACTCCAGTTGTAAAACCAATTATAAATAGTATTTTAAATCGTCCAGACCCTGTGCAAAAAAATGAATTCAGATCTTTTGCATTAATTGGAAAAATTAATCTTTCAAAAGTTTTAATGAACCAATTAGACAGTCAGGCAGACGCATTATCGATTGTGGTTGGACCACATGAATTGGGGTCTGCAAGTGGTCCTATGATGATAAGACCAACTTTAAGTATCAGGGCTAAAATGGATCCTAAAGTTGCATCAATTAGCGATGCCAGAGAAAGCTACTCAAATTTTGTCTTGATGAATGATAACGAGATGAGATTTCATTTCTCCGGTTACTTTAGTGGCGAAGCCCGTGAACACCTAGCACAAGTTGAATTAGTAATAGGAACTGAAGTTATAAAAACATTTTCCGTTCGAGTTCATGGTGGAATGACTTCATTCCTAATCGAGAACTTAAACGAAAATAATTTTATGCATTACAAATAATCAAATTTAGAGCTTAAAAAGCTTTTTAGATTGTTTGTAAACAGAGGCAATTATCTCTGGTCCTAAATCCATTTTGTGGGGACCACATGCTGGAATATTTTTTAATCTTACGATTTTAGCATTCTTTAAATGCGAAGTATTGGGAGGTATCCCCAACAATGTCTTATTGCTGATATCGTGAATTAAAACCCGTTCTTTTGGATCAATATCAACGATAGCGAGCGGATCAAAAAGCCCGCCATCCCAATAGTGTCGTCCATCTATTTTTACAGGGTGAAACATCAGCGGTACTGCACAAGATGCCCAAACCGCCTCGGGCAATGATCCTGCTTTTAAAGTTAGCGTTTTAGCTGACTTAATATCAAAGACCGAAACTTCAAGAGGAGCTTTCAAGCTATCAAAGTTTGGCTTTACTTGTTTTTTTAAAAGCTTAAAAAACTTTTCGCCACCTAGTAATCCGGCCCCAAGTTTTGGATCCCAAAAATCCGAACGCTGAATTGAAATAAGAAGTTTTTCAAAATCCTTTAATGATTGTCCCGATGCGAATGCAGCACTGACAATTGCACCTGCACTACAGCCACGATACTTTGAAGGCGTATAGCCTGCTTCAAGTAAGGCCTTCATAAATCCCAAATGAGAATAGAAACCAAAAAACCCAGAAGTCAGGGAAATCGTAAAAGGTTCCTTATCGAGCCACTTTCGCAAATTCATTATTTAACCCTGTTCGTGCTTTCAAAAATTTTATCAGCAGATTTTGCAATAAACCCTTGGTAGAGTTCACCATTCGGAAGGGGATAGCGTTTCGCAAATTCATAATAACAAGCGGGTACCGGGAATTGCCCTTCAGCGAAAGTAACTTGAACCTCTTTAGCCATAGTCGAACTTTGTTCTAAGAGTTCCTGAGGTGTTCCCTTAATTTCTCCGCCAGATTTATTGAGGTCAAAACCCTTGGCTTGAATAAACTGATTAACCTTCTGAACATCAGTATACTTTTTCAATGCATTTATATTCATTGTAAAGTGATTAGGTCTGAATCCAAATGCAGAAACCCAAGAAGCGTATTCGCTTACTTCAGCTAGTTTAAGGTAAGTCGTATGACTGAGCTTCCATGGACGACCACAAACTAAAATTTCTTCAGACTGAATTAAGCTCATTGGAACTTCGTGTACTAGTTTTTCAACTTCTTCAGCAATAAATGGTTCTACTTTTTCAAGCTCGAGTTCGCTAATGAAAATTTTCGGTAATTCTTTATTTGGATGTTCGTAGTGTTTTGCAAAAAGTTTTTTCTGCTCGAATACGTATTCGCCTTTTGCTTCATAACCAAACTTTTCGAAATGTTGAGCGAGCGACTGGATGCCCAATTTTTTATGATTAAATGTGCGGTAAGCAACGTGATCGTTTAAAACTCTTTCGCCTTCATGGACGAAGCAATCATAAATTTTCTTAGCAGCCGGATTGAGCTGAGTGTAATCAAGCCACATCTTATCCAGTAATTTCTGTAATTGATGAGCATTTGACATAGGATCCTCCGGTTGTTTGAGTCTCCAAAGGTCGCATGATTTAAAGATCTTGTCAGTTCTGGAAAAGTCCGGTCGTTTGCGCGGCGTCAACCCCTGACAAATGCTATGAATCGTCTGAGCTTGTCTAAACAAAGGTCGTTTTTCTATGCAGACAGACACGCTTCCGGAAATTATACAAATCGAGCAGCTTCTTACGGAGTTTCCGAACCTAGCCAGGGGGCAAGTGCTGGGTCATGTAGGAAGCAACGGTAAACTTTTTCCAATCTATAAAATTGCAGTTGGCTCTGAAAATCCTGAAGCTCCAGTGCTCGCATTTTTCGGTGGAGTTCATGGTCTCGAAAGAATTGGTACTCAAGTCGTTATTTCGTTTCTAAGCTCTGTTCTCAGGATGCAACTTTGGGACTTATCTTTGCAGGAACTTTTAAAAAGAATCCGAATCGTTTTTGTTCCAACAGTCAATCCCTGGGGGATTTATAATCGCAGGCGATCAAATGCAAACGGGGTAGATCTCATGCGCAATTCTCCCATCAAAGGTGAGGGGGAAATTCCCTGGTTACTTGGTGGACAAACTTATTCAGCAAAGCTGCCTTGGTACCGCGGAACTGAATTTCAAAGTGAGTGCCAGTTAGTTATGGACGCTTTGCAAGTGGAAGTTAAAGATTCAAAATTTGCCTGGTCAATGGATGTCCATTCGGGTTTTGGAATTCAAGATCAAATTTGGTTTCCATTTGCAAACACGACAACACCTTTTCCTGATTTGGCAGAGATGTTTCGATTCAAAACCTTTTTCGAGTCAGCTCATCCGTATCATTTCTATAAAATTGAACCACAATCTTACCGAACTCACGGGGACTTGTGGGATTATGCTTACTCGAAGCTTCGGACTGAAAATAGATTCTACCTTCCGTTAACTCTTGAGCTCGGCTCTTGGCTTTGGGTAAAGAAAAATCCCCTGCAGCTATTATCCAGAGAAGGGTTGTTTCATCCGTTAAAACCTCATCGACATCGAAGAATTTTAAGAAGGCACTGGACTCTGTTTGATTTCATGATGCGAATGACTGATGCTCATCAGAATTGGGCTGTTTTAGAAACTCAGCAGAAAACACAAGCACATGCCCACGGTTTGGAACTTTGGTATGGAAACTAAAAGACGTTGGATCTGGCTTAGGGGATTGATTCGTTGGAAAGATCACTGGGGTGATTTCACCGAAGAATTCAAAAAACAGTTTCCAAATGATGAAATCCTTCTTTTGGATTTGCCTGGCTTTGGTGATTTCTATCAGGAAGATTGTCCTAAAAACATGGATCAGATTATTGACCACCTCGACAAAAGAGTTGATTGGACAAAAGGTAAATACCACATTTTAGCATTTTCACTGGGGGCTATGGTAGCTGCGCAGTGGGCAAGTAGGCGCCCTAGCCAAATTGAAAAGATGTTCTTAATTAATACGAGTGACAAGCGAAGCCCATTTTATGAGCGTTTTCATATAAGAAATTTTTGGCTGCTTGCAAGCCGAATTGTCCATACCGAAGCAAAGTTCGTTGAAACAGGAATTATTAACATTATCTCCAACCGCCCTGAGGTCCGCAAAAAATACATAGGACCGTTTATTCAAGCATTTTTAAAAAGTCCTTTTAAACGACATAACTTCCTTCGCCAACTTCGGGTTGCCTCTGAAACTCGCTTCCCTCAGAGCTCTCCGGTCCCGACCATCTTTATAAACTCAACGGCAGATCGTTTAGTCAGTTATAAATGCTCAGAACGAATTGCAAAGGAATGGGGCTCAACTTTAGAAACTCATCATCAAAGTGGGCACGATCTCACTCTTGATGATCCTCAATGGGTTTTGAAAGTTCTACAAAAGCACGTTTTGCAGTCTGCCCCATGAATTGAAATTAGAACATTTAACGCTGTCCAACATTGACAGTTTTCTCCTCTCAAGATTAATTCAAACCTTGGGGGACGATTGCCTTACTTTTGGTTTCGAAAAACCTGCAAACAAATGAAATTTTGTTTCATTTTTGCAAGTATTCTTATTACTGCGCATACGACTCTGGCTCAATCTTCCGTAAAGGTAAGCGATGGCATCGGTGCACCTCGCTTGGCCATGAAGACTCCCTCTGCTACACGGGCCTCCGTCTTCGGTCAGTTTCGATTCGAAAGTCTTCAATATATGACGACGCTTCCGGAAACTCCTTCGCTCACAACAAGCCAATTTTTATCAGGTCGAATCACCGCAGCTTCTTACAGCCGAGATCCTCTTTCACTAAATTGGGCTGCAGATTTGTCAGCTGGAACATTTTTTTCACTCAAGCAGTCTTATTACTCAGTTCAAGAAATTTATGTTTCAACCCCCCTTGATGAGCGTGCCAGTTTATCTGTGGGCAGGAAAAAATACGACTGGACAGAGATTGATCGAATTTGGTCTTTGGGGCTGTGGCAGCCTCGCTACGCAATCGATGCTTTGCGCCCTGAAGATCAAGGTTTGACTGGGCTTTTCTTTGATTACAAAACTGAAAAAGTCCAAGTACTTGCTTTCGGATCGGGTTTATTTATTCCAACGATTGGGCCAGAGGTTCGCGAAGAAGATGGAACAATTAAAGCTGATAGTCGTTGGTATCGACCGCCTAGCAGAACCGCAGGCAATATTAATATTTCATACAAAATAAATACCGGAGACACTCGCAAACTTGTTAGCCAGGAAAGTTTCGGATTGAAGCTTCGCCTAGGAGAAGAAGAAGCCGGTCTTTGGATTGCAATGGCAGGCGGCCGGAAGCCAGTAAATGATATTCTTCTTCAAAGACTTTATCGGGCAGTAACCGTTAATGGCCAAGCCAATTTCGTAGTAAGCCCGGCAGTTGCGCATCATCAGGTTTTTTCTTCTGATTTGGGTTACAAATTTGAAAACGTAAATTTATCAGTCTCTTATTTCGAAGATGACCCAGAAACAGTTCTGCCACCTGTTGGTTATGCCATCCAAAAGTTTAGCCCTGTTAAAATCTATTCGACTCAAATGGATTGGAGCATAAAAGAATTATTTTCTCGGCCTTTACAAGTTCAAATAGGTTATATGAAGACTTATGGAGATGTGATTCAAGATATCGAATCTGACGGAGCTCCGAATGATTTTACAATATTCACTTATCGTTATCGGTTCTCGAACGCCGCACTGGCAAAGATAATTGGACCTTTAGTTACTATAAAAGGCCGACCTTTGATTACTAAAATTGGCTACACTTACGATTTCGACCAGAAGGGTTCAATTTTAGGAACCGAATTCCAGTACCAATGGAACCGAACATGGTCCTACCTCGTAGGAATCGACATGTTAGGTTCAGACGATCCAAATTCAACTTCCGAGGGTTTTATCAATACTTACCGTGCCAATGACAGGGCCTATGCAGGAGCATCATATGTGTTTTAATAAGTCAGCTTACGGTCTGCTGACAGTGATCATGCCAATTGTCTTGAGTCTTGTTGCTTGTACTCCACCGATTGGCGAAAAGCCTCCTGACAATAAAGTTTTAGAATTACCGGCTACGAAATGTCTTAATCAGTCTGCAAATGAATTATCAAGATTTTTTGATGCGAAGGCTGAAGACGCAAGATTAGCAGCTGCATGGACTTGTATTGAAACTGCATTTGTTCAATTCGAAAAATATGTCGTCGGAAAAGAGCAGGATAAATATTCTTCTCAAGAAATTGTTACGTTCTTGGAAAATAACTTTTTTGAAGACGTAGAAAAAAATAAGTTAACACCAGAATTTCAAAAAGAAGTCATGAAGCTTAAGCAAATGTTCATCGGCGGTGATATAGAATTTGTCACTCGCGAAGAGTTAAAAAGCTCTAAAGCATTCCTTCAGCAAATCAGTAAGATGACGATTAAGATCAATCGTCACATGAAAATAATTGTAACGAAATGGAAACCGCAGCTGGATTCAATTAAGTCACAGGATTTAGCTGCTTTTGAATCAGCAAACTTCGCGCTTCAGGAGTTTGCAGTCGAACTAGCTGAACTTATCGCGAAAAATTCGTCAGTTTACAAAATTAATGACATCGTTGCCCTATGCCGTGAAATCGAAAAATTTTTTGATGCGAATTGGGACTGGGTTCGCGACATTGAAAATTTGGTACCAGGTTTCAAAAAATTGAAGATTGCATTAGCAAGCGGAAATGAAAATACAATTAACCAAGTCGAGTGGAAACCGGTCTTGACTCTAGGTGCTCGCGGGTACTTCCAGTATTTAAGATATTATTACTTCATTAAAACAACTTCAGAAACAGGCGGAGCGATTCGCTTAGTTTATGTTGCGCGTACCTTAGAAGATGTCTTCTCAATCTTTCAGGATTTAGTTTCTCAGAAACCAACTGGCGTTGTTACGGCGCGGGAAGTTTATGAAATTCTAGATGGTTTTGAGCAATTCTGGACTGACTTAAAAGTCTCAGAAAAATTAATCAGCGAATTCATGAAGCTGAAGCAAGTATTGATAGGTGGAAGTACTGAAACCTGGACAGCAGTTGATTTTGAACAAGCGCGTTTAAAAGTGCCAGAATTAAGACGAATCACTGAAAACTTTATGCCTTATTTTAATATCTACTCTTCAGAGTGGGATCCTGGAATGGAAGACCCGCAAAGCGCTCGTGAAACCTTTAAGCTTGCACAGATTCGTTTAGCTACTGTCGCGCAAGACTTTGGAAGCTTCTTGAAAGGCGCATACAGCTTTGATGATTTGGTAGAGCTCGTTGAAGAGATCAATTCACTCTATCCAACAACGGCCTCTCAAGGCGGAATTTTTAAACAGAAGAAAGCCACTTCGCTTTTAGCAGCGGATGGTTCACCAGTTGAAAGTGGCCAAAAACCTGCGAGATCGTCTCTTGCTCAGTACCGAGATCTATTTTTAGAAGTTAAAAAGATGGTTTATAACGAACCGGATACAATTATTCAAAAGGATCAGTGGAAA
The DNA here is from genome assembly GCA_043730825.1 of Pseudobdellovibrionaceae bacterium. Taxonomy (GTDB): domain Bacteria; phylum Bdellovibrionota; class Bdellovibrionia; order Bdellovibrionales; family Bdellovibrionaceae. The sequence continues at coordinate 40,256 of JAYTJV010000008.1, read as the reverse complement.
GAAGTTCTTCCGCTTTTTGCAAACGTCTTTTCGATCTATCAGTATTACAATTACTTCCTAGTCGACAAAAGTTGGAAGAGTAGCCAGTCCGTCAGAGACATGGACATCCTGGTAAATGATTCTTCAAGTTTCATGCGAAACCTTTTTCAAGCGAGCAAAAAGGGTTACTTTACTCAAGAACAATTAGTGAATCTGACAATTAAACTTTCAGAAACAGACCTGCTTGGTCAAAAGTTAAGTGTCGAGTCGACAAATGCCATCTGGACAGCTTTGCTCCAACACATGCTATTCCCTCCAGAGCGTCGTTTAGCTGGTGAAAAGAATAATCGCCTCACCATGGAACAGATTGCGATTCTACGAACAGAATTTTCAATTTGGGCTAAGTCACAAGTTTCACTTAACAAGCTCTTTGACAATGATCCGGAAAAATCTTTTGCGCCTCAAGCTTTAATGAAGAACCTAAAAGATCTTGTTAAGCAGAGCCAAAGCAATCCAGATGTAAAATTGGGACTTGAAAGTGTTTATTCAATTCTTGATTCAGTCATTACTTTTACTTGGGACTCTGAAGATCATCTAGAAGTTTCAAATCGAGTCGAGTGGCAATATAAGTTAAATGCGCTTTTTCAGGCGAATTTAACTCGTGCTATGACAAGAGTTCTTTTAAGTTCATTTGCTACTGATGTTAATTTAAATCGAGTCAACCAATGCGAAACGCAAGGGGCCTTTGATTTACTGGCTGGTTTATTTCGTGATCTCAATATTTTCGATCCATCTCCAGGTTTTATTAGTTCTCGATTTATGGAAGCCAACATATTCATGAGTCGCGGTAACGGCGATAAGTATCTTGATTTCAACGAAATGGCCGAGCTCATCAATGTCATTTTCTCTGGTTTGAGAGTGAATGACAAATTGACCTCGTCACTTCGTAACGTTTGCACCGTTCATAAAAATGCTAAAGGTAAAGAATTCGTCAGCTTCAAATGTATGAGCGAACATCACTATGTGATGGTTCGTAAGCACATGACTCAGCTTCCTGATTTCAAAGCTTACGTTGAAAAGTTAGCAGCTAAGGATGTAGGCAATAGCCAAATCATGAAGGATCTCGAAGATCTCACAATAGAAATGCCTAATGATGATTTGAGTACCCCGCAACAACCGCGAAATGAACAACCAGACGCCCAACCACCTACTGTAGAACAGCCCACACCTCCGCAAGATGGTGGTTCACAGCAGCAACCACCTCGGCAGGGCCCAAGACCAGGTTTTAAAACTTGGAATAACGTTTTCAGACAAACACTTCGGGCAACAGGTTGGAAACCAAATAAAGGTTACGGCGATGTAAAGGAAGAGTCCGTGCTTTTTGACGAAGCTTTATACTATCCATTTATCGTTCAATACACCGAGCTTCTATATTCACGCTTTGATTCTTCAAAGAACGGTTTCTTACAAGCCAGTGAAGCGAAACGTGCCTTTCCAACCTTTAAGCCGATCTTAAAAGAATTAGCAGAAGATCAAATCAGAAAAGGCCTTATTAAGGAAAGTGATTTGCTGTCGGTCTTTACATTTATCATGCGATATAAAGAACAACCTTCATTTGCGACACTGTTCAAATGGATTCCTTGGAGAAATAACGAATCTAAGTGGGCTAAAGAAGTCTATGTGGGCCGCACAGACATTGCTCAGATATTAGGGCTAATCGGGGATAAAGCGAGCGGTGATTCTGCGCCAGCCCCTGTCTGCCGATAAACTAAAACAGCAAAGTCAGATTAAAGGTTGGCTTTGCTTAATATCTGAAAAATAAATTTTAATTAATTATATCAAATGGAAAAATTTAGAACTGATTTTTCCACATCATAGATTCCATTGGTAATGGCTGAATCTGATTATATTTCGCTGAACCTTTTTTATTGTAAGGTGTGATAACTTCACCTTGGATCACAAAATAAATCAGCTGACCAATCGGCATTCCGCCGTAAATCCGAACTGGCTTTTTAACCGAAATTTCGAGAGTCCAATAGTTACAGAAACCAACATCGCCTTTTCCAGCAGTTGCATGGATATCGATACCCAATCGACCGACACTGGATTTTCCTTCTAAGAAAGGAACGTGAGCCAAAGTTTCTGTATATTCTTGAGTGACTCCTAGATAGAAATTGTCAGGAGTTAAAACATATCCTTCTTCAGGGATTTCGAAGGATTCAATTGTGTTGTGTTTTCGCGCATCCAACACGCTGTCTTTGTAGACAGCCAGGGTTTTTCCCAAATGAACATCGTAAGAATTCGTACCAAGACATTCCCGGCGGAAGGGTTCAACTTTAATTAAACCTTTTTCAATACTCTCGAGTATCTGTCCGTCGGTTAGGATCATGATTACTTAGTTTCGCGATGAACAGTGTGTTTTTGCATGTTAGGATTGTACTTCTTCTTTTCCATGCGGCCTGGAGTTTTTGTTTTATTTTTAGTCGTTGTGTAACGAGATACAGGTTTACCTGCTGCTTTCGCTTCAGTACATTCCAACGTAACGATAATGCGACCGGATTTCTTTGCCATAACTTAAGGTCCTTTCAGCGCGTGAGCGAGACGAAATTGCAAAGAAGTGTTGTAGCAAAACAGGGGGGTCACTTCAATGGGAAAATTGCGTACATTATTATTCCTTCAACTCTTGGCTCTCTGTTTCGGGACTTTGGCTTGCGCCTCCTCTCAAATCTGGGATTCTCAAGGAAACCCCTCAAGCTCTGAGCACCTGACTGAGAGCCTAAAGACGCATAGCGTAATCATTTTAGGAGAGAATCACGGCCTCAAAACCCATCAAGATCAACATTTGATGATTCTCAATACCCTCAAAAGTTCTGGGCGATCAGTCCATGTTGGTTTGGAATTTTTTTCCTATCCATACCAAAATCAGGTCGATTCTTACCGCCTGGGTAATTTGAGCGAAGCGGACTTTTTAAAAAGTGTCGAGTGGGGTGGAACTCCTTACGAATTTTATCGTTCTCAAAGCCAATTTCCTGATTACTCTTTGGGCGAACGAACTTGGGCGCTTAATGCACCCAAAGCTTTAACGGGCCAGATTGCAAAAGTGGGAATAGCGCAGTTGTCGCCAGAACTATCGGCATTCATGCCACCAGGTTTTGCAGTAGGCCGCGAAAGTTACAAACAGCGCTTCTTAAAAATTATTGGTGATCACGTAAAAGATCCGGTGAAGCAGCAATATTATTTTGAAGCTCAAAGTGTTTGGGATGATACAATGGCCTGGCGTATTCAAACTTTTCGCGAGCAACATCCAACGGCTGTCCTTGTTGTTATCGTCGGAGAATTTCATGTGCAGTATGGTGGTGGTTTACCGGCACGTTTAAAAAGTCGTGGGATAAACGACGTACTCGCCATATCTCAAGTCGACGCTCGCGAACTAAGCCTACAAGAACTTCAAAAACAATTGAAACCGGACCCCGAATATGGACCAAGGGCTGATTGGATTTGGTCAGCACCTGCCGTAGACTAACTTCATGTTTTCAAACGACATTCGCATCTTAGTAATCGATGATATGCCTTCAATCAGAGACCTGGTTAAATCTCAGCTTAAAACCATGGGCTTTAAAACTATCTATGAAGCGGAAGATGGTGAAGCAGGGCTTGAAGCTTTGAATCGGCATTATAAAGCTGGCGAACCGATCCAACTGGTTATTTCTGATTGGAATATGCCAAAGCTTAAAGGTTTAGAACTTCTTAAAAAAGTTCGAGCAAGTACAGAATTTAAAGACCTGCCTTTTGTATTACTCACTTCCGAAGCCGAGCGTGAGCAAGTAACTGAAGCCGTATTATCAGGCGTATCACAGTATGTGGTGAAACCTTTTTCTGCCAAAATTTTCGAAGATAAGCTTAAAACTGTCTGGGAAAAACACAAAAAATAATTTGAATTTAAGCGACTTTTTTTACAGCAACTGGTGGTTGGCTGATTTTTATTGGTAAAACTGCCGCCGGTGTGAGTGGTAATTTGAATTTGAACGTCGTACCAACACCTTCGTGCGATTCGATATCAACTTGTCCACCTAAACGGTCGACTTCATTTTTGACTGCATCAAGACCAACTCCGCGGCCTGAAAGCTCTGTGACTTCAGTTTTAGTTGAAAACTGAGGCTCAAAAATTGTCATTAAAATTTGGTGATTTGTAAGGCCTTCGATAGCTAGGCCCTTTTCCTGGCGCTTTGCTTTAACTTCATCGATTGCAATACCGCGCCCATCATCCTGAATCTGAATTTCGATTTCGTTATCAGATTTAAATGCTGAGACCTTGATTTCACCTCGTTCAGGTTTTCCAGCCGCAGTTCGCTCTTCGGGTGTTTCTAGTCCATGATCAATCGCATTTCGGAAAACATGGACCAGCGTTGAAAGAAAAGACTGATAAGGTTCAAAACTCCAGCGAAAATCTGGAGTCACGAAGTTTAAAGGCTTCACTTTTTTGTGAAGTGAATCAGCCGTTTGTTGTAACATGTAGTCATATGACTCAAAAGTTTGCTGAAGAGGTTCAGTTAAGTAATGGCTTTTAAGTTGTGCTGCCCATTCGCGAGTCTTTGACCAAGATTCCATTAGCGATAGAATTTGAGTCAACTCAGGTTTTGGAACTTCAATTACAGGAACTTGTTTTGCAGGTGATTTACCAAGTAAATCGTTTACTTCTTTCGTAAGAAGATCGAAAGAATTCTGAAGTAACTGTAAAAGCTCATCCCATTTATTTTCCGAAAAGCTATCCCAGTTTTGAATCATGCTCTCTAATCCGTGAGCATGATGAGCCACATCACGAACTGAAAAGCTTGCAGCGCCACCCTTAATCGTATGTAGAATTCTAAAGAGCGAATCTCGGTCCCAGTTTACTGGCGGCGCAAGGGTTACTCGGTTAAGTTCTGAAATAAGTTTTTGCGCCTCTTCAAAGAACGATAAAAAAGATCTCTTCTGCTTAAACATTTTTAAAATAAAGTTGGCATTAGATTTTTCTTTTTCAGCTTCTTCTTGGGCTCTTACTAAGGAAGTTATATCTGTTGCAACCAGCACGATACCTTGAATGGCATTTTCAGCGCTTCGCATAGGGTAGTAATCAAGTTTTACCTGATTGCCCTGGCTATGCTCATACTTTGCCGGTCCCAATGAAGCCAAATCTTCAAAAGGCAAAAGTTCAGAGAAGACTGTGGTTAACCACCGGGAAAAGCCTCTGACTTGGCTTTCCGGAAGCTTTAAAACATCCCAGATTTTTTTACCGGCAGGGGAAGATTCCAAAACTTTTTCACAAGCCTTAGAAGTAATTTCCCAACATGTACCTTCCATATCAAAAATTAGAAATCCCTGCTCTAGACTGTCGAGTAGGGCCTTTAGCTTGATATTAAGACCACGAATTTCAGTTGTACGTTCCTCTACCATTTTTTCTAAGTTGCGAGAGTAGTTTTCCAATTCGCCTTGAGCTTTTTTAAGTTCTTCAATGACGTCTTGTTTTGCATCTAACTCTGCACGGTACTTGTTTTGAAGTCTTTCTTCTAAAGTAACGTCACGAATAAAAATAATCCAATTTTCTACTTCAGGTAACTTTTGAACTGTAATTTGAATTTTTCCAGTTAACCCATCGGTAGTAGTAAACGAGACCTCTTTATAGGGAGTTGGATCTTGCACCTGAGCCAGTTTTTCAAGGGCTTCGATCTTTTCACTAAATTGAAAGAGAGTGCTTAAATTTGGCTGAGATCGCATAATCTTTCGAACGCTTGATGAAAGCAAAACTGCAGCGGTCTCATTACAATAGATGACTTTGCCCTCATTATTAAGAATGAAAATAGGCTCTAGGAGTGGATCAAACAGCGTATAGTTCAAACTCATTCGAAGAAAATGTCCTTCTTTTTAAATACAAGGTAAAAGCGATTTGCGCGAGACCAGTTAGAATCAGTTTCGCCCTTATCTGCTAAGGCCTTAACTCTCCAGTAATAGTGACCGTTTGGAATTCTTTTTTCTAACAGCAAGCGATTCCGGTCAGTTTTTTCGGTCCAGACGATATGATTAAATTCAGGATCAGTAGAGACTTGTACAGAAAATGTTTCGGCATCAGTAACGGCACGCCAGTCCATCCAAAGATATGGGTTATCTTCCTTCTGCAAGAAGACAGTTGTTTCGCTGAATGGACGGATCAATTGAGGTGTTTCAATTGGGTTTTTAAGATCATAAGTGAAACGTTCGATATTTGAAGACGGGCTGATTGGCAGTCCATCCTCATTTGCCGCGAAAACGCGAACTGAATAATCACCAGGCGTTTTGACTTTAATTGAAGCGGGTCCTCGTGCTGACTCCATAACTTGCGCATCTCTAAATGTACCGTCCTTAGAAATTTCTACGCGATATTTAGCCTGTTTGCCTGAGTGTCTCCATTGAAGTTTGACGTTCTGTGGTCCTACCACTTGTTCATTAGAACGAATTAAAATTCGTGGAATTGGATCTAGGCGAGGTGCTAAAGATGATACTTCGATCGTACCAATGTCACTTGATTCACTTGAAGAATCAGCATTTTCGCTGAAAAGCCTGACGAAGTAAGTTCCGGGTTGGAAATCTCGCCATGGGTAAAACGATTGACCTGACTGATAACTTTTCACTTGTTCGAAACGTGGACTGTTAGAAACTTCAATTCTATATTTTTCAGCTAATTGAACAGCTTCCCATTTAATGACGGGTGGAAAATTGAAAGAATCAGAGTGAGTAATATTTTTAGTCAGTAATATAGGAGCAGGTAAGATGCTTCGCTTTTTATCTGTTAAATTAAAAGTATGAATAACTGATGTGGCGGCAAGTTTTCGCTCTCTTGTGTAACCCTTTAAGCGCACGTAGTACTGACCGTCTGGAAGTTCTACTGGAACTCCTGCTTCAGTTTTTGTTGTTTTTATTTGGCGATCAATTAGGTCAAATTGTGGTGAAGTGGAAATTTCGATAACAGTTTCCTGAATATTACTAGTAGCGGCCCAGTTAAGACTTTGATAGGTTCGTGGATCTTGTTTGTTCAAATTAAAATGTTTTGGACTCTTCCAAACAAGCTGGTTTGCAACAGAAGCAATATTGCGATCGCCTTTTTCGAGATTCTGACCAGAAAAGTCTTTTTCAAAACGAAACTTTCCAGACAAATTTTGAAAGCCATCTTTGGTTCTTAATAACAACTTAGAGTTTGAGCTTAAATCAGCTGAAATCGAACCCGATTTGAGATCAAGAACTAGCTGACCTTTATGCATCGACATGACGATCAACGACTGTCGATCAATTTTTAGAATACTTCCATCATCTAACTTTATTGTTGCTGAAGAGTTGTCTCCAGTAAAAATACTATCAAATGGAAAAAGCTTTTCTTTATTCCGAGCTGGGATCCAACTGAAGCTTTCGCTTACTTTTAAACGAACATCTTTTGTTCTTTCAATAAGTTCTGCGATAGGAGTGTTATTGTTCTCGCGATTAGAAAATAAGAGAGAGTCATCGTACAATAAATACGAGAACACTAGTATCACTAGGCAACATAAGATGAGTAAACGTCTCTCAATTTTATTCAGTTTCATCCAGTTTCTATTTCGGAGAAATCGTGCAAAAGATTGACAGGAAAAGGTCTAGTATAAGTCCTGTCATTCTCCCTCTTGAAAATGGTTCATGAGACTCTAAAAAGAGTGAACTTTTCAAAACTATCAATTCGTTATAAGATCTTGTTAATACTGACAGTTATGCCAGCGGCAGCACTTATGGCTTACGTGGCAATTGCGTTAAAAGTTTTTAAGGATGATAAAGTCGCTTACGTATTCGATACAACTAGTCAGATGTCGAGTTCAATTGCTGGACAATTAAAGACTCGACTCGACAATATTGTGAAGCTGACTCAACCCATTTTAGTCGATTTAGGTCAGTATCAGGACTTTAGCCGATTATCTAGAGCCTTTCTTCAATTCGATTCATCACTTCAATCAATGGCGATCATGGTTTGGGATGACACAACGGGAAGTTATAAAGTCGGACCTGTCTTAGAAAAAGAAGCATACGGCTTTGAAAAGTTTTGGACTCAATGGAAAGAACAATGGAATCCAAGTTTAGTTCAATTGTTCATGAATCAAACTGTCGTAACAAATCCATTCTTGGATGATCGCTTTACATTGGTTCAAAAAATTGAACGACCGAATGGCCGCCCTTTACTGGTCGTTTTGCTATTTCAGTTGAGTGATTTTTCACAGCAGTTTCAAACCCAGTCGGCGCAAAATTTCTTTTTGATTCAAAAAGATGGAAAAATACTTTTAGGGCCAGAAGCCTACCTGGGCCAAAATTTAAAAGACTCATTGCCTGTCAGATTTCTTGATTTGAATCGACAAGCAGGTGGTAGTGGTGTCGAAACCATAACTGACAAAAAAGATGTCAGCCGACTTGTTTCTTATGCTTCGGTAGGTTGGGGAGATCTTTACGTCGTGTCAACTGTGACAGAAGCTAATGCTCTGGGTGCCGTTGAAATATTAAAAAGAAAATCACTACTTTTTTTAATTGTTCTTATTTCTGCGACTACAATCCTAAGTCTATTTGCCTCAAGCTCGATTACTCATGCCTTAACGAAATTATATGAAGCAACCGGAGAAATCTCGAAAGGACACTTCGATGTAAAAGTCGATGTGCAATCAAATGATGAAGTGGGCGCCTTAGCAGAGAATTTTAATAAAATGGCTGCAGAAGTTTCTAGGCTTGTGGTTCAGACGGCAGAGAAAGCCAGAATGCAGGGGGAATTAGAAACTGCAAGAATGGTTCAAGAAACATTATTTCCACCTCCACGGGCAGATTTTGGAAGTTTAGAAATCGCTGGTTTTTACGAACCTGCAAGTGAAGTTGGTGGGGACTGGTGGAGTTACACTCGTATCGGTGATCATGTTTATCTTTGGATCGGAGATGCAACTGGGCACGGAGCCGGTGCAGCACTTATTACCAGTGCTGCAAAGTCAGCAGCCGGTCTTATCGAAACTTTAGGTTTTAGCCCAGCAAACGCTTTACAAGCATTAAATAAAAGTATTTACGATGTCTCACGCGGAAAAGTAATGATGACGTTTTTCTTAGGAAAATTAAATATCAAAACTTACGATTTGGTCTATTGCAACGCTTCCCATGAAGCACCATTTTTATTCAAAAGGAAAGATGGTCCTTATAAGAAAAAAGACATCGAGTTTCTGGATCAAAATAATAATCCACGTTTAGGGCAGGGCAGAGAGTCTGAATATACCGAAACCACCGTTCAACTAAGCGAAGGTGACTTGCTTTTTTTCTATACAGATGGTGTGCCTGATATCAGAAATCCGAAGAACGAAGCATGGGGAGAGCGGGAGTTTATAAAGGGATTATTAGCCTCTCTCAACACTTCTCCGAGTAGCTATGAAGCACTGTCTCATTTTTGCGAATCATTTCAGGTCTATCGTCAAGGTTCAACATTAGCTGATGACCTCACCTTTTTCATAGTGAAAAATAAGGAAGATAAAAATCGAGAGGTAAGCAGCAATGAGCAAGTTTCAATGTAAAATCGACCGTCAAGGGCAGAAACTGACACTTCAATTAGGTGGAATCATTGATGAAGATGCAGACTTTTCACCGTTAGCAATCGAAGGTGCACAGGAAGTCCAAATTGATCTAGATGCCATCAAAAGTATTAATTCATGTGGTATTAGAGAGTGGATCAAGTGGATCGGCGCTAATTCAACTGCAAAAGTTGTCTATGCAAAATGTCCCAAAGTAATTGTTGATCAAATGAATATGGTCGATGGATTTTTACCAGCATTTGCAAAAGTCGAATCATTTTATGTTCCATATTATCATGAAGATTCCGGTTCTGAAAAAAATATCCTTTTCCGATATGGTGTTGAATTTAAAGAAGGCCAGATTCAGCCCCCGACTGAAGTAAAGGATGAAAGCGGAAACCCTATGGAAATGGACATCATAGAGTCGAAGTACTTCAAGTTTATCAAGGCTAAGGTCTAGAAGTCTGGCAAGCGTTCCGTTTTGGAGCACTCAAACTGTAATTTTCGTGCAGAAAAACCGATAGAAAACTGTGGCAGAAGTCGGTTTTAAAATCTTAATTGTAGAAGATGACGCCAATCTTGGCGCAACCTTACGGGAAGCATTAACCCGTAAAGGTCATTTCGTATTTCATGTTACCAAGCCAGATGAAGCGATTCAGTTAATGACTAAACAGGTATTCAATTATGTGCTAACCGATTGTTTACTACCCCAAATGACAGGTATCGATCTGATTAAAAAAATCAGAGCAGAAATTCCTGACGACAGCCCTACCAAGTTTCTTCTCATGAGTGGTATTTACACAGATAAATCTTTTCAGCAGGAAGCGCTTCAAGAATCAAAAGCAATTGGTTTTTTAAAGAAACCCTTTCAGCTTGAAGAATTAGATCAATACATCAAAAAAGTTGAACTTCCAAGTTTGCCAAATGCTGCCCAAGAAAGTCCACGTAAGAAGCTTTATGAAATTTTTGAAAAAGAAAAAGTATCTCCTCGTGAAAAAAGAAAATTAATAGAGTCACTTGAAGAAGTAGATGGCTATGATCTGCCTTTTATTTATAGTTTGCTTGCTGAGACAAAGACCTCGGGTCACCTCAATATTTTTACGGACCGCGGGACTGTATCCGGGGTCACGTTTTTCCAAGGCCTAATTGTGGGAGTGGATGTCGAAGACCAATCAACATTTCTTGGCCACATGCTAATTCAAAGTGGTTATTTAGCCCCACAAGATTTAAAAGACGTTCTTAGCGACAAGAGCCCGCGTCGTATTGGTCAAAAGCTGATCGATGCTTCAAAGCTAAGTCCGCATGCATTTGATATGATTTTAAATGAGCAGATGAACGTAAGGTTAACTCGGACCATTACGGAAGGTAAAGTTAGAGTTAATTTTGTATCAACTGAAGTGGAAGAAATTTCTCCATCAATTGATTCTGATCAGCTAACTGAATATCTTCATGACTGGGTAGCATCTAAAATTCCACTTAACTGGCTCGAGTCTTTATACCTGATGTGGTCAGGTCAAAAGATTCTCAAGAGCGGTCAATGGAAAGACGATCACGCTGTTTTTAAAACATCTTTTCTAAAACGTCTTAAAAATTTGCCAGAGAGAGTTGCTCAAGGTGCAAATATCAATGAGCTTTTAAGTACGGATGGTTATGATCCAACTTCTATATATAAGGCCCTTCACCTTTTACTTTTAAAGGGTCTGATTATATTTTCTTCTGAAAAAGTCACTTTGGATGCTGGTGCTCAACGACAGCATATCAAGAAGCTCTATGGACAAATCGGCGGTAAAGAATCTAGTGAAGTTCTCGAGCTATTCCAGGATCTTTTAGCTTCGAAGCGTGAAGCTGAATGGTTGGATGAATTAATGAAATTCATCGGCCCAGCGCCACTTGATCCAGAAGTATTGAAATTATGGCAGGTTGTTAAAGATAAATTTGATAAAGCTCTTAGAATTCATTGGAGCGAGACTGATACGCAGTTAACTGCAACTCGAAAAGAAGATAGTTCTGAAAAGAAAATTAAATCAATTCGTCTTATGGACGAAGCTAAGGCGCAGCTTCAGTTGAATCGTTATACGAAAGCAAATGAACTGTTGGCTGAAGTCTCAAAGCTGTATCCTCAGGCAACGGGATTACGAGTTTGTGTGGCATGGGGCCAGTTGGGGACTTTAGATCCAGCTAAGAAACAATTTCAGCTAAAAGACATCGAATTGGAACTCATGCAGGTACCACCAGACGAGAGATACGATGCCTTATATCCATTCGTGATGGGGCTTTATCAAAAAGCGAAGGGCGATCTTGCGACTGCTCGGAAATCTTTTGAGAAAGCTCAGGCGATGGACCCAAGCTTTATTGCGCCAAAGCGTGAATTATCACAACTTGATACAGCTAAAAATACTCCGAAGCAGGACGTGTTCAGCATGGATTTAAAAGATGTTATCGGTGGCTTTTTTAAGAAAAAATCGGGCTAATCTAAAATACCCAAACCCAGGCGGCTTCAAGTAATCCACCAGATCTTTTTTTAGTGGTTTCTTCGCTATAAGCGCCAATTGAATATCGAAGTTTACTTTGATCCTGAAGAGGGTGATAAAGCTTCCATTTAAGTTCAGTTCTAGATTTAACATCTAAATTTCCGGCTTTGGCTGGCATCGATTGTTTTAAAAAAACTTCCTGCCAAGTGAAATACTTCATTTTCTTAAAGCCATTCCCAGCCCATCCAACGAACGGCGCAAAAGTTTGAACACTTTCAGATTCGAATGACATGATCTGAAGGCCTGCACCAACCACAAAGCTAGGATCAATCAGCTGTAGACCCTGTTTCAAGCGCCAGTAGAAATCAAACTCGATCAACATTGCTTTGAAATCGCCCGTTACATCTCGATTGAAGATGATGCCCAAGCCGACTCGTTGCTGAGTTAAGTGGGACAGTATGGGTAAAGATTCGAACCACATCTGGCCTTCAGCACCGACATACAAGGTGCTCTCAAAAGTATTAAGACCGCCTAGTAATTCAATCCGATTTGAATAAGCTCTTGAAAAAGAATAGCCAGCAGTAAAGATGTCTTTTCCATCAACAACCTGGATGGATGAAACTTTATCTTTTCCAATATTCAAATTTTTTAAGGACCATGCAAAACGATTTCCCGTTACCGCAACATCTGAAGCTGGATCTGAAGCTTGTGGAATTCCTTTTTCTGGTGACCAACCACGAAGCTCAAGACTTGAAGCATAGGCTACCGTCGGACTGGACTTTTCAAGATAGAGGCGATGTTCTTCAGTTGGTAAGGCGCCTTGAACCACAAACTCTTGGCGCAGTGGAACTTTTCCTTCCCCCGCAATATAAACTAAAGCTCGATCTTTTTTTAGACTTACGCTCCAAACGCCATCGCGAAGGATTTTGTATTGTGAAGGTGCAAGGGGGTAAGGCCCTTTGATCGTTATCGACATCAGATTTTCATTTAGACTGATAACATCCATGAAGTCGAGATTGATACTTCTTGTGTCCATCTTAAATTCCGCACCAGAAGCGGCGATTGCACGAAAAGATAAACTTTCGTTAGCATCATTCAGGAAGACAATCCCATGTGGAGTCACCGAGCGACCATTAATTTGAATTCGTGGCTTGTTAGGTAATTTATTATTTTGAACAACTAGTTTCTTTCCCGAACCTTTAGCAATCAATTCAGGAGAGCAAATTTCCATCCCAGTATTTAATTCATACTGACTTATGCAGAACTTAAAAAAGGAAACACCTAAAAGTTTGCTTACGAGGCCTGAGCCTTCTTTAATGGAAATGAAGTTTTGATTATCTTGTAAATTAGTGGACCAAATAGAAACTCCAGAGGGACTCAAAATATTAAGAGCTCCCTTTGAAAACAAATTGTCCGGCCATCTAATATCAACCTCTACATTTGAATTTGAGGGGCGAACTGTAAATTCAAAAAGTGAAGTGTCTATGATACGATTACCTAAAAGAAAACGATAGGCATCTCGGAGACTATACTCAAACTTTTGCGGTAACACTTGAATGTTATTTTGAGTTGCAGGAAATAAAAGTGGTTGGCCTTTTTCTGCGGCCTGACCGTGGTAGGACACCAATGAAAGCAAAATTAAATGGAGTCCAATAAGAGTTTTTTTAAAGATCACTTTTAATTTCCTCGTAGGTCTTGTTCAACATGATACTTTGGATCAGGTGTAAGCATAAAGCCATTTTTGAGAAAAAGTCTGCATTTGATGGAACAATTATAGTGTCTTGGGTGCTGAGACCAGGCCTAACCATCCAAAGAACCCCGATCACAAACAATGGTGCCACTGGGAATTTGCTTTTGCGCTAGGCCTTCGAGTTCGCGCTGAAGAAAATAAATAGCTCGCTGAATATGAATCATCGATGAATCGTTTTGTGCGCGAGGCAATCCTCCCCTGTACAAAAGGCTAGCGGCTTCAGGAACAGTTTTTACTTCTTTTCCGAGTTCTTTTTTTATCGCTTCAATCAAAGTGGTTTTACCGCCAGAAGGGCCGCCTGTTATGACTATCGTATTGAAATGCATTTTCTTCCGCCTAGTTATCTCTGCGATATTCTGATTTTACTTTGAGAAACTGAACTGAATCTAGTTCAATATAGTATAACAGAGGAGTCAAATGACTAAAATTTCTATCTTACTTTGCTTTATATTTTCTGCTTCTACTCTTCAGGCAGAAATGAAGCCGCGTGAAACCATTTTAGTTGGTTTCGTTTCGCCGCAGTCGAAAGATTTTTTTGAAAGAACTGTGATTCCATATTGGCGCAAACTCGATGCGGGAACTACGGTACAACTGGTTTCATTAACGCCATTCAATCCAAAAGGCGAAGTCGATTTAGATTTATTAGCATTTAAAATCCGAAATGCTCCGCCATCTATGAAATCAATTTATATTCACTGGAATGAAAAATATGAGCCAATCCATAGACATTGGCTAGCAGAGCTTCACAAGAAAACTTTAAGCGGGACTCGTGTTGCATTTTTTGCTGGCTTATCAAAACCTGGATCCAAAACAATTCCCCTTAGAAAAACTTTGGCTTCTCAAGTTCCTAAATCATTAGTGTTAGGCGAACTACTTGAAAGAGAACGCTTGCCACCACTTCATTTTTACGGACCTGAGCTGTTTTCCGCCTTCAACAGGCAAAAGCAAGTCAAAGCCACGGGACTTGCTCCCCTAAACTTTGTAAGTCGTTGGGCGTTGCAAACGAACGGCAAGGATCTTGATCAATCCTTAGATGAACTTAAAATTAAGAAAATGAAGTCTTTAAGAATTTGGCCAACGACCGATGAACTTCTTGGTCGTTATAACTAGTTCTTTCCTACCTCTGCGAAGGCCACAAAATCGTGGCCGATCCAGCGAACTGGTTGTTCGGGCCTATAAGAATCGTGAAACATACCCCAACCGCAAGAGTTGAAAACAATCTCGCTCATTAATCCAACCATCAATTTCTTATCATTTAAGTGGCATTCAACTATTTCATCGGAAATACCTAATAACTTTTCAAGTTGATATTTCGAACTATGAGATGGCCAATTTTCAAAATTGATCGTCTTTTTAACTTCTGGATCGAGATAAAAATCATCAACTAGCTTATAAATTTTTTCTAACAACTGAGGCTGTTTTAGCAATTGAGTTGTTTCGTGAATCAAGCGGTGAGTCCGACCATGATCAGGATACATCTTTTGAAAAATTCGGATTAAAGAATAGAGGGCGACTTCCACTCCTTGAAAAATTGAACTCGAATTAGTCAAAATTTCAGGGCAATTGTAAACGCAGGATTTCACACCTTTTTTAAACCAGTCTTTTGAAACCTCTTCGAGCGCAATTTTAGCCCAGCCTTGTAAGTAAGGCGAATAACTTTGCCAATCTAAACCAGTCCCAATCCAAACTTCAGTCCCATGATAACCATAGGCAACATATGAAACATGACCACCGGCTTTTTCTATTTTTTCTCTTAAGGCGGTTGTTTCTTCAATTAAAATATCCAAAGTCTTAGCCGTAACTTCTTTAAAGTTAATTGCACAAAGTTCACCGATCGACGAATTCCAAAAGTCCGTGCTTGGCATATAACGATCGCCGTTTCCTTTAAAAACTCGATTCATAAGTGGCATGACGATTTTAGCTCGAGGAACTCCGCCAGCCATTAAATGCGCAAATAGTAAATTTGTATCTTTTGTAGGAACTATTTTTTCAAGCTCTTTTACATAGGCTTTTACATTTTCACGAAAGCGGGCTTCGCCTTTTTCTTGTGAATATTTGAGTGAACCCTTCGGCCACTTAAATTCTGACCAACTCTTAAGACCTAATTCTTTCAATCGATCAACAGGACTTAATCCTTCGCTGTCTTTTTCCATATCAAAGCCGGCTTCAAGTGGAATATTGATAAATGCATCGCAATCTGTTGGCTTTTCCGAATCCAAAAGTGGTCGTAACTTTTGTTCAGGGTCACGGCGTCCCACAGTGCTTTTAATGACTTTGTATCCATTATTGACGGCTTCGTCGACGAGCCCGTTTGCATAACCTCTAGAAAACAGTTCGCCGAACAAAACGAGATAAGATGCAGAATTGGATTTTCTTTGATTTACTGTTTCTCGAAGAGCAGAACCAGAAGTGTTAAATGACTTTTGCATAGATCATAAGTTCTAAATATTATGAAAAGAGGTCAAGAGAGTGCGCATCATTTCATTAGTTCCATCTTGGACTGAAACCCTAATCGAATCAGGTATTTATCCGATTGGGCGGACTCGGTTTTGTGTGCATCCTAAAGGCACGGTTGATAAAATTCCTATTGTGGGTGGAACCAAAGTAGCTAATTGGGAATTGATAAAACAACTGAAGCCCGAACTCATTATTCTGGATCAAGAAGAGAACCCAAAAGACTTTAGCGAAAAAGGATTTAAATTTTGGGCATCCCATGTGACCGACGGTAAAAGCCTCGAGAAAAGTTTGAGAGAGCTTTCTGGGCTTTTAAAAAACAATCAGTTAATGGATCTGGCTCAGCAGTGCGGGATTATTAATCAGACTCCTGCATTAGTACACCCAGACTTAAAATCGGCACTGATACAAGTTGTGAAACCCTGGCGTGGCAGTGAAGAAGTCGCTTATATGATCTGGAAGAAGCCGTGGATGTCAATTTCTGAGGACACTTACATCGCATTTGTTTTGCAAAAAATCGGATTTAAAATGCACAATTGGAAAAGTTCAGCAGCAAAATATCCGGTCGTAGAAATTGATCCAGCTCAGGGTCTTATTTTTCTATTTTCTTCAGAGCCGTATCCATTTCTAAAAAACATTGATGAAATAAAAAACATGGACGTGAAAAGTGCAATCGTCGATGGTGAACAATTAAGTTGGTTTGGGATTAGGTCTTTGAGGTTTCTTCAAAAAGCCCTTGAGATTTCAGATCATCAATAAGTTTCTTCGTAACTCCTAGTCGCTTTGAAATTTCAAGCTCTAGCTTCGGAGCTAATGTCGATGCCTGACTTTTAAGTGTCTCAGTTGCGTTTACCATTTGTTCGACATCTTTAACTTCGACTACAAACCCAAGTTGCTTAAATTCGATAGCTTCGCGATTGTTTTCGTGAAAAGGACCGACTATCACTGGGGATTTTGTGGCCAATGCTTCCATCACCGAGTGAACTTGTTTTCGGAAAGATCCACCAATAAAGGCAACGTGCGCTTGCGAATACAAAGAAGCCAGAATCCCGACTTGATCAACCAACAGAACATCAACGTTGTCCCAGGAAAATGAATTTATTCCTTGGCTTGAAAAATGACACTTCAGAGTTGTTTGTTCAAATTTTTCTCGAATGGAGACCATGTGATGTGCACTAATTTCGTGAGGAACTAAAATAAATTTCCAATGGTGTCGCTTTAATTTTTCAAAAGCAGGTATGACAATTTCTTCGTCTTCGGCCCAAGTAGATCCTGCGATTAAGATTTTCGGAGCATGAGGTAGTTTTATATCGTGAGCTTCCTGAAGTCGAAAGACAACTTGATCGTATCTTGTGTCGCCTTTGATTTCTCCTCGGATGTCGGGGAAAAAGGTTCTACAGATTTTTTCATCTTCAGAACTTACAAAGTATATTTTTTTGATCAATGGCAATGCAGTTTTAAGAAGGTGTCTAGCCAGTGGAGAGATTTTTTTACTCCCTTGCGCAAACGTGGCAGAAAAAAGATAAATTGGAATTTTTGCTGCGTGAAGTTCTTGTAATGTTTGCGGCCAAAGATCGGTTCGAGCAATCAGGCATGCGCGGGGATTCCATTTCTTCAAAAATGCTTTTACGTCTTGAGAACTATCAAGGGGAGAAACGCCCCAGGCTGCAACTCCAAGTTTCTTTATGGTGTTTTCAGAAGAAATAGAAGTATGGGTCACCAGCAGGGGAATGCCAGAATACTGAATTTTCAATTCGCGAATTAACGACTTCGCGTATTCAATTTCACCACTTGAGGCATGAATCCAAATTGGTCGGGCTGAAAGTGGCCCAGAAGAATAAATCTTCCCTTCGTTTTGAAAATAAAATTTAATTTTTTCGTGTGGGATGAACTTCAATATTGGCTTGAGGTAATAAATAGCCTGAAGAAAGAAATGGTAAGCACGCATCATAATTTAATTATTTCTTTCAGGTGATTAAAAACTTCATGAGGGCTAATACTTTTCAAACACTCGTGAAATTGAGGATTAATACACGGGCCTTGTCCATGCTTGCTGCAAGGTCGACACGCAAGATCTCTTTCTAAAATAACTGTCGTAGGTCTTGACGGAAAACCAAATGGTGCTGGCCCCATTAAGGCAATAGTTGGATGACCCTGTTGTTCCGCTGTGTGAAGTATCCCCGTATCATTCGAAATTAGAAGTTGAGATTTTTTAACGACGGCGCTTGTCTGGCGAAGATCTGTTTTGCCGGCTAGGTTAACAACACGGTCAGGGGCGACTTTTTGAATTTCACCAATAAAATGATCTTCCGGTCCACCTAGGAGAACAAACTTTTGATCGCCCGAAATTCTAATGAGCTCTTGCCAATACTCCAAAGGCCAACGTTTAAGTTCGAACGCTGCTGAAGGTGCAAGAGCAACAAAAGTTCCAAATGGTAAAAGATTTTGAATTCCAGCAAGTTCTTCAGATTTTAAAAATAGCTGTGGAGTTTGGGGAAGATCTTCGGTTATTCCCCACTTTGTAAGAGGTTCTAATAAGTCTCTTTGCCCGCTCCGAGGCATCCTGTAAGTATTTTTTCTTAATTTAAAAAGTAAGAATCGTTTCCACCGCTTCTGCGATTTTCGCAGAACAGTGGTATTCCAATTTGAAAACTTTAAGTAGATCGATAAAAAGATTGAGCGAGTGCTGTTGTGAGCATCATAGATATGAGTGAATTTTTCAGCGCTTAAACTTTTAGCTAATTTCCAAAATTCTTGGCGCCCTGATTTTCGAGGCAAAGACCAAATTTTATGAATGTGAGGATGGTTTATCAAAAGGCTTGAAAGATCAGCTCGAATAGCCCAATGAATTGTTGAATCAGGAAATTTTTCGGCAATTTTCGTAGGAACACTGAGGCACTGAGTGACATCACCGAAGCTAGAAAATCGTAAAATAAGAAATTTTTTTTGAGTCATTTTTACAAGTCACGATCTCATGAAAAGCCACAATTTGGCAAGTGACCAACCTCTAGACATCAAGGTCGTGGGATTAGTTCAGTCCCTGAACCTAAATGGACCCAATCTACCCATTGCATGGCATAAAACTTGGAACTTCAATTCCTTGAGTTATGGTACGTATGCGATGGTCCTTTTTTGCTTTCTTTTTGAGTTTTTCTTCATTTTGTTGGGCACAGCTCAATTCTCATCTTATTTTACAAAACGAATCGTTTCTAAGTCCCGAGTTTGAAGCAACCAACCAAAGCGAGTACCAGTTCGTTGGCTTTAGCTTACGCAATCGGTTTGATTCTGAAAAAACGATCATGGATGCTGAAGCCGTCATGGCTGTGGGAACTCCCATTTTAAATTACATCAAATTCAAAGAAGCTGCGATCGTCGTTCCAAATTCATCAAGCGAAACTTTGATTTTAGGAAGAAAGAAATTTCTTTGGTCAGAAATGGATGAAGCTTGGGCCCTCGGAACGATCGAGCCTGCTTTTAAGTGGAATCCTTTGAACCGTGAAAGTCACGGATTGACGGGGCTTTTTTGGGTTTCGCAGCAGCCATGGCTTCAGCTAACGGCTTTTGTTTCTCCAATATATTTGCCAGATCAGGGACCAGGGTTTGACATCAACAAGGAAGGGCAATTTTCAAAAGTAAACCCTTGGTTTCAAAGACCTCCAAAAACGTTTCAACCTTTCCCAGGCTCTGACCAAAGTTCAAACATCCAATATAAGGTTCGAAAACCACCTGAATCAGAAATTATGACTCAGACAAGTTTAGGTGGTTCATTAGAAAGTGAAATAGGATCAAGCCTGTTGTTGAGGTCATCGTATTTTTATAAACCGATGAATCAATTAGCTTTGGCATATGACGGAGTCTACAACACGGGTACAAATACCGGCGAAGTCGAGATTCTACCTCAAGTTGGCCATCACCGAGTCACGGCTGCCGACGTGATTTACACAAAAGAAAATTATAGGCTTGGTTTTTCATTCATGAAAGATCAACCCGATGATATCAAGTTCGATCCAGAGTGGACTTCCCCAAGTTTTGATACTGCCCAAATGTATTCAACTTTTGCACAAGTGAGCTTTGCTAAGCAACTTTTGAAAATAGAATATCTGAATATTGACGGTGGCGAAGTCGAAGAGACCGGAGAGTTCGCGAGTCCTACACGAGCGCCTATTACTTCTAGGTATCCATTTCGAGAAGCACTTCGCGGCCGATATGAATTCAATTTCCTAATCAATCGCTTGCAGAAAATCAAAATGAATTTTTCATGGACTCACAGTAAGAAAAATGAATTCGATCTTGTCCAAATTAAAGGTCAGTATCAGCTGTCTAAAAGATGGAATACCTTTGCGGACATGCAATTTGTTAAAGCAAAAGCATTAACAAAAGAAAATTCAAATGAAATTTCTCCTCATGAAAATAATGACCGTTTTATGATCGGAATGTCTTATGAGCTTTAAGAATCTTTTACTTCTCTTAACTATATGCTCTGTTACGGGTTGTTCTGAGTTCATTAATGGTAAGAAAAAAGAAGAAGAAGTATTAAAATTTAGCAGCGACCGATTCGCTTGTTTAAGTGCAGTGCCAGAGACTTTCCGAAATATGACAAGCGAAAAATCGACTCCAGAAAAATTGGAAGAGTCGCTAGTTTGCCTGGAAAGCAGCTTAACCTATTTCAAAAAGCGCACAAAAGGTACGGTACCTGATGGGTATTCCGTACAAGACCTCAGATCATTTTTTGGAAATTACCTTGGTGATAAAGACCGAGTTTCTAACGAGATGGCCGCGCAAATGATGAAAGTAAAAAAAGCATTATTCGGCGGGACAGAGCTGATTATTGCGAAGTCTGAACTTCAGAGTCTGATTGATTTAGTTATCAGTATTCGCCAAGAAATTCCGAGGTTAAAGCCTGTCTGGTCAATTATGTTAATTAACGAAGACATAAAGCCGGCTAAAGATCAGATTTTAGAAAGTCATAAATTGCTCCAAGAGACATTAACCAAACTTGTTTTAAGTACAAATTTGGTAAGGTCAGAATATTCATTCGCAGATTTCAGATCATTGCTGAATGAGGCCGAGAAGTTTGTAAAATTGGCTCCTGGGAAAAGCAGCGTCGATTTCATGAAATGGATAGATTTAGCGGAGGCGGTGAAAGTTCATTTGTTCAGTGATCGCGCTGATATGAGCTCTGCAATTAAGTGGAAAGAAGCCGTTAACATGGTGATGGAGCTTCGCCTCATTTATTCTTTGTACGAGTATCATTATAAAGGTCACGATTTTTATTCTCCTACGGCTTTTCGAACTGGCGATGAAATGTTAGTGGCTGGAATCAGTCTGATTAATAAGTCGTGGTGGATGAACAAGGATGGCATTCCATTTAAAGAAACTGAAAAGTTACTTAAAGCCTTGGAAACGCATAAAATACTTCCTGCAGGTTCTTCTGCTGAAACGATAAATGAATCTTATCAAGTTATAGTCAGAAAATTTTTGGATCGTGATACTGAGAACAAGGCAGTTGGACTGCAAACATTAGCCAAGAAGCATCTTGCAACTCTAAAAAGCGAGTATCGAGGCTTTAAAGCAGTTCAGACCTTCAACGATTCTTTGCCTGGCTCATTTACGTATGACGAGCTCGTTCGAAACTTAGAAAAGCAGCCAACAGCCCAAGTTGATGCATTTCCTGAAATATCAAATGATTTACTCCAAGTCTCTTGGCGTGATTGGCATTCTCATTTGAAACAGCCACTGCCACTTCTCTATCTCAAAACAGGAGAACTTGTTTTAGAGCGTAATGTGAAAGATTCCAAAGAGTGGTCTTGGGAAGCTCTGACTCGACTCAATTTGATGAAATTTTTGAATCGATTGCTGATGATGAGTTTTGGAACCACTCGAACTATGGATTTAAGTAAAGAAATTTTGAATGAAGAATCCATGCGGCAATTTTATGCTGGATTTTGGAATTTAGGTGTTCAATTAAAGGCATTTGATAAACGAAGTGGAAATTCAGGCAAACGAACATTTTTCGAAGCGGATCATTTTGTCTATGCTGGAAACGGTGATAACGAAGTCCGCCTAAATGAGTCTTATGAACTCGTTAACATTATTTTTTCGGCTGGTTTAAGTGGACTCAAGAAAATTCAAGATGATCTGTTGAAATCGAACTGCGCACTAATGGAAAAAGATGAGTTTGGTAATCCTTGGCTAGACGAAGCTTGTTTTAAAATAGCTTTACGCCAAAATTTTAGTCGATACTTCAAGAATTTAACTGGACTTGATAAGTGGGTCGCGAGCTTAAGCGACGATGAGTGGAATTATTATTATGATCAGCTTCTTAACTTTGCGCGATTCAAGCCAGATACGGTGGGTCGGATTGAAACTGGGGACTTACGAACGTTGGTTGTCATTAACCATTACATCGAAAGTATGTATATTAAGATTGATTCAGATGAAGATGATAAACTATCCGTTCCAGAATTGATTGATGGTTCCGCGCGTTTCGTACCATTTTTCAAAAATCACTATAAGCTAGAGCCGAAAGGCCCTTTTTTAAGAGAGACACAAGAGTATTTAATCGATTATGCGTTATCAAGAGTCTTTGCTTGCATGGTCATTACGGGTGAAATGCCTAAAATAAAGTCATGCTCACCAGCCTTTTTTAAAGATGCATTTTCGACGAAGCCATATTCGAATCGATCTCTTATTCTAAGAACACTGAATTCACTTAAATCTTCGATCAAATAATTGCTGTGTCACTTGCTTTAGGCAACACTCTCAGCTTAGGCTATGGGCGATATGCATCGGATCACTCAAGGGCTTTGGCTCGCGCTTACTTTTCTTAGCATGATAGCCCTTGGATTTAACGATAATCTTCGGGGTCCGTTATTTTTCGATATCCTCAAAGAATTTGATTTAACTGATTTAGAAGGCGCTTGGTTTTATTCGACCTCCTCTTTACTCGGGTTTTTTGCTAGTATTGCATCGGCCTATATTCTAAAACGACAACATCTATTGCACCTGCTGATGTTATCTTTGCTTTTGATGTCAGCAGCCGTATTTGGAATCGGTTATTTCAACAACTATAATCTAACTTTAGTTGCGGCCGCAGTTTTTGGTATGTCCATGGGATTTATGAGTGTCGCGCAGAACTCGTCAATCAGTTACTTAACGACTCTAAAAACCCAATCGCGAGTTTATTCTGCTCTGCATTCGATGTATGGACTTTCCAGTTTTCTTGCGCCCTTGGCGGTTGGGTGGGGACTTAAGAATGGTTGGGTCTGGCGCGATTTTTTTATTTATTCAGCTTTCGTTATTATGATTCTCTTTGTCCTTTCGCTTTTCTTACCATTCCCAGGTTGGGCAAAAAATCACCGAACAACTCCTCAGCCGGAAAAAAACACAATTGGTGGCTTGGGCCGTGTATCCGTTTTCATGAGCGTGTCCTTGGGATTTTATGTCATCGCAGAAATACTTGTTGGATCAAGATTGTCGCTTTATACAATTCGAGAAATGGGACTTACGACCGAAGAGGCAAGCAAATATGTAACGGGCTTTTATTTGAGTATGCTTTCTGGGCGGCTATTAGGCATTTTTATTAAATGGCCGGGGCCCATTCGAAAGCAGCTTTATGTCTCGCTAGCTTTAAGTTTTTTAACTTTGCTTGCAGGTCTGTATCATAATCCTTGGTGGTTTGCGGTCACGGGCCTTGCGATGTCTATGTTTTACCCTATTTTCATGGTTTACCTCTCTGATATTTATCAGAAAAGAATTGGGGTGATGATGTCTTTGGCGATTGCCATCCAGTCACTTTCAATTGTAATCATGCACCAGATCGTAGGATTCATTTCAGATTATTCAGGAATAAGAATTGCCTTTCACGCGGGCCTCATCTTTCTAATCTTAAGTGCATTCTTCTTATGGAGAGGTGAAGTTGAAAGAAAAAAATATTAAAATTCCAGCTACTAAAATTCCAGCAACCAAAAACATCACGCCCCCTGCAAAAGCTGGAATTGAAGATTTTTTTCTTATCGGCCCTTTGGGTTTTGAAGAAACGTTTCAAAACGAAATTGCAAAAGTTCAACCTTGGTTATTGGGTCTAGATTCAAGGCCCACGTCTCATGCGATAGAAGTATTAAATATTCGAAAAGGTGGCCTTGAACTTCGTGCACCTAAATTAGAAGGTTTTCAATTAGTTCATCATTTAAAAACTCCAGTGCGCATTCTTTGGAGATGGAAATCTAAAAATCTTTCTCATGTGGCAGAATTAAAAAGTTATATTCGCGGCCTGCGGCCTCAAGAAATTTACGACGGACCACTAAAGGTCGTTATCAGTTCTCGAAAATCAAGATTGAATAACGAAAAAATGATTGAACGAGTATTTCAAGAAGAATGGAAATTCGTAAACGAAAATGCGGAACAAGCTGTCTACGTTGATGTCTACGATGATCAATTCACACTGAGCTGGGATCTCTGTGGAGAACCCCTCTACAAAAGATCGTGGGCAAAACTAAAAGGACAAGCACCTATCCGGGAAAACTTAGCCAGACTGTTGCTTGAAGATCTGACCTCTTACTTTACGGGGCCTGAGCTCGCGCAGATGACTTTACTTGACCCGATGATGGGCTCCGGAACATTTTTATGGGAAGCCTTAGGTTGGCATCGCCCCAATATTGAAAGAAAATTTTCTTATCAAGATTGGAAAGGCTTACCGGGACTTTTAAAAGTTCAATGGTGGACTAATTTAACTTTACCTCAGCAGGGGCTTTTCAAAGCTTATGTAGGCTTGGATCAAGATGCGGATATCGTATCTAAAGCGATGCAGAACTCGACATTTTTCAAACACGAAAATTTGGATCTCCAAGTTCAAAATGTTCTAGAAGCACCCAAAACAAAATCGACAAATCCAACGCTGATGATTTGTAATCCGCCGTATGGGGAACGCTTAGCCGTTAACTCAATCGAAAAGCTCATAGGCTCTGCTTTGCAATTCCACACACCACTCAAAGCATTATTTGTTTGGCCAGAAGGGCCTCTGTTCAGCTTTCCAGGCTACGAAACCAAACGGGTCAGAGATTTTTTGCAGGGTGGCATCCCAGTCCAAGTGGTTGTTTTTTCAAAGTTAGCTTAAAACATCATTAAATCCAAATTTGTTGCAAGATTTCAGGCCCATTCTATGACATACCTAAAGCCTATGAATAACTCTATTTTAAATTCCATTTTATTAGTGATTTTAAGCCTTAGTTTCCTTGCCTGTAGCCCAAAAGATAAGAATTTGAATCGTCCCTTTTTCAATAAAGCCAACGGTGGAAAAGGTTTAAGAGTTGGAGCCTACGGACAAACAATTTGGGCCGCACAAAATGTTGTTCAAGTGGGGGCCCTGGTAAACGGTTGTCTGAAGCTCGAAGGTAATCCTATTAAAGAAACAAACGGAGTTTTCGAAAAATCATGTAAAATAAAATTTCAAGTCGAAAAGAAGATTACCGAAGGCTGGGATATCAAATTAAACCTAAGTGAAAATAATGTTTCTTCGGTCGTCTTGTCCGCTGAAGGAAAATTAGAAAAAGGCGCCGGCACTTCGAAATTTAAATCAGATGATGTTTTCTTAGTCTACGATGAAAAAACTTTTAAATTTACTTCCAACGAGGCAAATCAGTTTGCTCTCGAGTTAAACTCAGCAGGCGGCGTGGGTACGAATGCTGATGAAATTAAGTTTTCCCATCAAATAAAATCTCAAGGCGAAATCAAACAAGACTCTTGGGCCGTAAACAACTTAGAGCATAATTTGGAATTACCACAGCGATCTCAGAAATTTACCGTCACTTCAAAAGCATTGAACCTAACTTGGGTGAATCTTTTATGTGCGGAAATCTCTGGCGAAATGGAAGCGCTTGAAACGGGTCGGCCACCAGCACTAATTGCCTTAAATAAAACTGAAGCAATACAGGTTGGGAAAAAGTGGACACAAGCTTTTAACGGTTGTGCAGCAAGAACGATGACCGAGCTGAATTTCGAATTTTTGTTTTTCTAGAATAAAGCTAGATTTCAACCCAATAGCGACGAATCATTTCTTGATCTTCATCGTCCCACACTCGGTCTTCTAATCGGCCGTTGAAGTGTTCAATTATTTTCCATGATGGAATATTATCTTCAGCGCAAGTAACGAGTAGTGATTTGATTCCCAGATTTTTGCAATAAAGGATGGCCTGTTGAACCATCACTTTCGCATAACCATTATTTCTATATTTTTTTGCAACTGCATACCCAATGTGGCCACCGCGTTTTTTAAGGTTTTCATTTAAGGTATGACGAATGCTGACCCGGCCAATAATTTTAGAATCTAAAAAAGCATAAAGCATCGAATGGGGAACTCGATCGGGGGCAAGATCGACCCCGTGAAATTCCTTATCTAAAATACTTAGCATCTCTCCGAAACTCATGCCCGGCTTCCAGGAAAATGTGTACCAATGAGGTTTTTCGCCTTCCCATTCTTTAAAGCCTTCAAAAAATGCGGCTTCGTCATCCTGATTGAGAGCTCGTAATGTAACGGCCATGCGTTATTTGGTTTCCGTTGGCGCGGCAGCACCCTTCAACCGAATTCTCGAGTAAATCGGGAAGTGGTCCGACACGCCTTCGCCGGCATCACTAAATCTCTTCGGCGTATTTCCTTTAAAAAGATGCACGGGCGCATACTTCACAACATCTATCGTCTTCGTGTCTAAAAGATAAGGCGCAGCCCCTTTTTCATCAAAGTTCTTCGAGAAAATTAAAGTATCTAGAAATGACCAATCGTTACGGTAGTTGTGGGTGCCATCACAATGCTTGCATCCCACTAAATGAGCAACTAATCCGACGCTTGAAAAATCTTTTGTGAAGTAACCAGCTTCTTCATTTTCATCGTACGTAATGTTTAGATCTCCACCTAAGACAATCATTTCATTCGGACGTTCTTGCATTAGTTTTTTAGCAAACTGAACTGACTGTTCACGCCAGTAACGTGGGTTTCGTTGAGACGGGAAGTGGGCTACCATCGCAATTAATCGTCCCCCATTCGGAAGCTTTAGAGGGACCTCTAAAATTCCACGAGATCGATTCATCCATTTTTGGTCTTCTTCGTTCTTACCAATATAGGGAATTTTATGAAGTTTTGCTTTTCCATCGAGTGGAAGGCGCGAAAGTAGAGCCACGTCGATACCGCGGTCATCAGGTCCTTCGATGAGGACTTGAGTCTTGTATCCAGCTGCTTGTAGGTAATTTTTGTTGAGTTGGCCAAGGACATTGTCATTCTCGACTTCGATGAGCATCAAAACATCGGCGCCTTTGTTTCCATCAACACTCAAAATGACTTCGGAAACATTTTTCATTTTCTTTTCAATGATGCCGCTATTCCAATCGGATTCTAAGCATTCGCGCTTGTAGTAGCCTTTTTGCGTATTACAGAAGGCTTGAATTTCGGGTTTCTTTTTCTCTGCTAGGGGCAAGAAAGTGAAGTCTTCGCGATTGGCGTCATGTTTATCGTCAAACAAGTTTTCGACGTTGAAGCTCATGATGCTGATTTCTTCTGCGGCCTTGGGCTGCAGTGCAGGAGCGGTTTTAACGCCTTTAGAGATGCAGCCAGCTAGGTTGAGTGTGCAAACAAACAAGAGTGTAATAGAGGCGGGTAAAAATAGTTTTTTCATGAGCAGAACATTAAATTCGGCAATAGCGTTTCGCAAGTAGAAAAATGGTGAGGATTTGGTCAAAGTGCGAAACGCCTCTTGAATGCCACTTTGCATCAGGTTAAAACATTCTTGGCTGTGCAAAAAGGGGTGGAAATGTCTTTTTTATTCAGAGTTCTTATATGGTCCGTTTTTTGTCCGCTTTTCGTCTTAGCTCAAATCAATGATGAACCGGGAACTCCGGAACAAGATAGTTCTGCGCAATCCACTTCAGGCCTGAAGTTCCGGGGATTTAAATCTGCGACAGAAGATCTTCCCTTTATGAGCGAAGATTGGAAAATCAGCTATTTTCAATTAGCGGCAACTGAACCTGCAAGATTCGACGACGATAAATCAACCGGAGTTTTCTTTTACAATTATTTTTCTTTTAATTATAAAATTAATGATTCATCCCGTTTGGCTATCAGACCGGTCTTCACTATGGAATCACCGGGGATGAACAAATATGACGATGAAGTTCGGGATTGGAATGCCAAGTGGGGCGACTGGTACGCGCAGTATTCTAAGTTTGATATTTTTGAGCTGGGGCCCTTCGGTGCAAGAACGAATGTTCGTTTGTATGCTCCGACAAGTGAAAATTCAATAACGAATGGAATGATCACGCAATTACATCCAGAGCTATTTTTAGAGACAACTTTAAGACGCGGAACAAGTTTGGAAATCGCACTCAAGGGTGATTACTATTTTCACAGTCAGAAGGCTTATAAATTCAAAACTGAATCAGGAAAAGAAATTTTCACTTCTAATAAATCTGCAGAGCTTGAGTCTTATATCGAGCTGAATCAGAAATTGAATTCAAAGTTTAGCATCAAACCGAGAGTCGCATGGTTTGATGAGTGGAAGCATCGCAGTCCAGTGAATGGATTCTCAAGTACTCATAAGACTGCATTTGCAGCCGGTGTTGGTCTTGACTGGCGTCCGACTTCTAATTTTAATACGTTGCTTATCTATTCCAATGTCACAACTTATTACGGCAATCGACCCTTTATACGGAAAGATAAAAGCTTTGATCCCAATAACGATCAGTTAGTTGCATTAACTAATTATCGTTTCTAGCCGTCAATCTTCAGTGGTTTTTAATCTCGAGTGGTTCACTCAAGTGGCATTCCAAAAGCTTTCCTTTCCAAGGAAAGCCTAAGTACATGCATCTTAATTGAATCACTTCATCTTGAATTCTTGAATCATAATCTGCGTACATGGAATCTCCGATAATCGGGAATCCTAAGAATGATAATTGCGCTCTAATTTGATGAGTTCTTCCTGTTATGAGTTCAATTTCGAGTCTTGTGTAGGTGTCGATATCAACTTTACTCAAAATTTTGAGCTGACAAACTTGAGTGTTCGCTTTTTGTCGATCGCCGACTGTTTTCGGTGCATAGGGCGTTTTGTCCATGAAATGTTCATGTAGACCTAGTTCAGGTCCCGGTGATGGCACCAAAGCATGGTAGATCTTGTTCACTTTTTTATCTTTTAATAAATTTTGAAATTCAGTTTGGCTTCGGGGATCTTTAGTTAAGACAAGAAGCCCGGAAGTTGGAACATCAAGACGGTGAGTCGGATATAGAGTTTGATGAAGTTGATTCTGCAAATCGAACCATAAATTTTCTGCTAAGTTGTCAACAGTTGGATGACACGGAAGGCCTGCAGGTTTATTCACGATCAAGATTTCTTTTGTCTCTAAAATGACTCGATCTTGAACTTTTATGCGTGGAAAGCGCCTTGGGTCAGTATGAATTCGGAGATAATCTTCCTGTTTAATTTCAGAATCTTCGTAAACTCGAGAATCATTCAAATAAATGGCACCGAACTTAGCTAGTGCTAAGAGTTTAGAAATTTCGAATTGAGTTTCTTCAGAGACAATCTTGGTCCAAAGGCCAGCTCGACTGCTGACGAAGTGAACAATTCCGGTGTCTGTTTTTTTCCATGGCATTGAATAATCGTTGTTAGCACAGTGTGACGAATGTGTTCAAGCAGGCTTGCGCAAGCCAATATGTTGAGACCGATGGAAATAGCCGACCAACCGATCTTTCACTACTTGGCGCAATACGCGTACCAGCCCGAATGGGTTTATGCTGCGGTATTCGGAATGATGTTGGCTAGTGGTTTTGGCTTACCACTTCCTGAAGAAGTCACACTTATTAGTTTGGGCGCATTAGCATTCATGGGAACAAGACCTGATCTTTTTCCGCCGCCTGAACCAGGACTTACTCCAATTAATATGCATCATGCTGCGATCGTGGCGTTTACGGCGGTCGTCTTAAGCGACTGTCTGATCTATTGTTTGGGAAGAATATGGGGTAGGAAACTTCTCTACCATGAAAAAATGCGCAAGCTTGTTTCAGTTGAAGCCCTTAAAAAAGTAGAAGAAAGAACAAAGCGCTATGGAATGATAGCAGTCTTTGCATTTCGTTTTACACCGGGAGTTCGATTTCCAGGACACTTAGCTTGCGGCGCTATGAAATTCGAATTCTGGAGATTTTTGTTAGTCGATTGTTTCGCTGCTGCGATTAGTGTTCCAACGCAAATTTACTTGGTCGCAATTTACGGCGAGCCCATCATTAATTTTTTAAAAGAAGTGAAGATGGTGTTGTTCGTACTTATTGGAATAGCAGCTGTTATCTTTTTATTCCGAAGATTTTTCCTTCGTCCAAAAACAGCTTGAAAAAATGGGCAGCTTTTTAAGCTGCCTTTTTTCTGAAATCCATTTGACTTAATTCGCAGGCAATTTTAAGTGCAGTCGGCTGATTCCAATCGCGATCCTGCCACTCATGCCAGAAAACTTTTTCATATCCATTTTCGATACCATAAATTTCTTCACGAATTTTAAATAGTAAACCAAGACCTGAACCCATCAACCAATCCATTTGAACCAAATAAAGAGCCTCTTCAAGATCTTCCGGTCCCATTTCAGATAAAAAAGAGGCAGGCAACTGATCAATTAAAGAACATGCGTTGTGAAGATGTTTTTTAAATGTTTGAAAAATAGGCTCGACTAATAATTTTTCAACTTTGACGTCACTTCGAGTTCCTGCTGTAAAAGGCTGAGAGAGCTTTTTAAACTGCCAGTACATCAAAGCATCAGTCACAACATAGTCTGCGCGAGGAATATAATCCTGTACTGAATCAACTTTCACAGCTTCAAATGCAGGTTCGCTAACATGAGCATTATGGTCTAAGGCCACGACACTCCGTAAGTGAAACAAAAATGAATCCAGAGCTAAAAGCTTTTCTTCAAATTGTGCAGAAAATTTTACTTTAAAATTATAAATTAAAGAGCAGCCAATTTCAGCTTCAAATCTTTCAATCTCGCTAACGAGTTCAGAAAAATCTTTAAGATCGTAACCCCAAGGTTGCTGCATCTTTTGAAAAGTATCTGTGAAGCGCTTTTCAAATTTTTCAACAAGGGCCGGAGCGATCGGTTTCATCTCTGAATAAAGTGCTTCGACTCGTTTTTGCGATTTTTTAAATAATTCTCTGTGCGGTTCGAACTCATTCCAAACAGTTTGAGCAAAGCCTGCATCGATGTAGGGAACAGCAAGAGGAGAAGCGCAATAACTATTGAGTCTTAAAAAAGAAGCTCCCAGTAGTAGATCTGAATTGTAAGCACTTGGTTTAGAAGGAGGATTTTTATCAAAATCCGACAGCTGTTTCCAAAAGTGAAATGCCAATGGTCTAAAGGTTGAGCCTTTATCCAAAGTGATATGATACCCCAACCGAATTCCGTCACGCTTCATAGGAAGCCTCCAATAATTACCTTTTCGGCAAATATGTGTGCAGTCTGAAGCTCGATTTAATGTTTAAGATATTTATAGGACTTCGGTCTTGGATTCATTTAAGAATTATTGAATCCAAGACCAGTGAAGGATTAGTTTCGAACAGTCCAGTTGCTCGTGTTAGCGCCGAAGTTAGATTGAGGATAAGAGCTTGGGAAACCCTGGCTCGATTCCTTGGTCGCGATACAAGCTTCAACTCGTTTAGCAACCTCGACCCAAGTTTTTGATTTAGGAATTTCTGCTAACAAGCAAGCATCCCAGTAAGTATACCGAGTATCAGGTGAACAGCCGAAAGATGGACGATCTTTGATTGCGGCTGTCATGATAACGCGGTTGGGACCTTTTAATTCATCAGTTATAAACTGACCCGAAAAACAGGCAGAAATAAGGATAATTGTTGGCGCAGTTCCGCACTTTTTGTTGACCATTTTTGCGAAAGCGCTTGGGCTCAAGATACCACTCATAGAAAGATAGAAGCCTTGATTTTTTGCCCCATGAGAAGTCATGTGAACGAAACAACCTTCGTTTGCTTTAACCGGTGTAGCGAAAGCTGCTGTTATGTTTTGAACAGTTGCCGCGGCTACGTCGCTTGTAACTTTGTTTTTAGAAGAAGTTAGTTGAACTGTTTCTAAAGCCATTAATTTTCCAAGCATGCTAGAGATATCAACTCGGCCGTTATCGAAATTTTCAATTGAATCATCACCAGCGATAAATACGCCTTTCCAATTAAATGACTGAGCTTGTGCAGATAGAAAACCAAAAAGAACAAATAAGATTGCGAACTGATTTAACTTCATTTTTACCCCTGTTTCTGAGGTTCGTTTTTGCACAAGCCTCGCGTTTAGACATGGCTTTTTTTACTTATTGTGAAAATTGCAAGGTTTCCTTTTGTTGCTCATGCATGTGCGTGCTAGGATCGCCGTCATATGAAATGGATTGATGCTCACTCGCATTGGGCGGACTCACGTTTAGATTTGACTCGGGATCTTTGGATGAAACAAGCCTTGGAATCAGGACTTAAGTTTTCGTTACAGGGCGGAGTCGATCCCGCAGACTGGGAAAAGCAAAAAATATTTCACGCAAAATTTCCTGAAAACATAGGTTTATGTTTTGGGCTTCATCCATATTGGGTTGCGGCTCACAATGAAATTGAATTGGAAGAAGGCTTGGATCTTTTATCAAAACAAATTTCGCAAGCTGTAGCGCTTGGTGAAACGGGTTTGGATTTACGGCCGCAATTTGAAAGCTCTTTTGATCTTCAAATGACGGCGTTTGAATCCCAGCTTGAATTAGCGACGATGGCGAAAAAACCAGTGGTTCTTCATATTGTTCAGGCATTTGATGAAGCATTGAGAGTTTTTGATATGTGGAGAGTTCCCCCTCGCGGTGGAATGGTGCATTCATTTAATGGGACTTGGGCCGAGGCGGAGCAGTACATAAAAAGAGGCCTCAAAATCAGTGTGGGTGGTCCTTTGATCCGATCGAAAAACGAAAAGTTGCGTCAAGCAGTACGAGAAATTCCCATATCCGAGCTTTTAATTGAAACGGACCTTCCAGATCAGCCAGGTGATCGCTGGAAAGGGGAATTAAATCCGCCTGAAAGCTTACTAGGCGTCGCTGAAGAAATTGCCCGGTTAAAGAACTTGTCGCAAGCAGAAGTCTTGCAATTCACTGAACAAAACTTTAAAACTCTCTTTCAGGTAGAAATTTAAATGCAAAATGAAAATATGAATCCAGTCGAAAAGCCATTTGAAATCAAAGAAGATAATTACGTTTTACATCGTCGATTTGATCGCATGGGGCGTCTGGTTGGTGATCAAGTCATGACCAAGTTATTCGGAACTCATGTTATGGTCATAGGCTTAGGCGGAGTTGGGTCTTGGGCTGCTGAAAGTTTAGCCCGAAGTGGAGTCGGTCGTCTTACTCTGGTTGATTTCGATGAGATCTGTATTACCAACGCCAATCGCCAGCTTCACACTCTTCAGGGATTAGTGGGTCAGAAAAAAGCAATCGTGATGGCAGAACGAGTAAAAAAAATTAATCCTCAGTCACAGATTGAAGGGCTAAGTCTTTTTTATAATCAAGATAACAACGCCGAAATATTTTCTCGAAAGCCCGATTACGTTATCGATGCAATTGATAATCTAACTGCGAAATGTCACCTCATTGACTATTGCCGAAAAAATAATATTAAAATGATAACGAGTGCGGGTTCTGGCGCTAGACTTGATCCTTCGCGGGCTCGAATTGTGGACCTGGCAGAAACGACAGTCGATCCGATGGCACACCAGGTTCGAAAAATTTTACGCCAAAAATATGATTTTCCTGCAGATAAGTTTTTTGGAATTCCTTGCGTCTTTTCCGACGAAGAGCCTATGCCTTCGGTCGAGTTAAAATACGATAAGGGCGAAGGTTTTAGGTGCGTTTGTCCGCAAGGACAAAATAATCTTCATTCTTGCGAACACCGCCCTGTTATTTGGGGTAATGCCAGTTTTGTAACAGGGGCGTTTGGCCTCAATATGGCTTCTTGGGTTGTGCGCGACATTATAAAATCAAAGGAAGTTCAGCCATGATTGGATATGCAATTCTAGTACTAGTGGCGCTTTTAACGGTTATCTTGGGCAGCATCGTCGTTGGCGTTGCTATCTGGGGTTGGAAGCAAGAAAAGAAGGCTAAACTGGCTGCAGCTGCTCAAGCGCTTCTTATTCAAAATATTGCTTCTCAATAATAAGATATCGGGAGAGCGTAACTCTCACTTTCAGTATTGTGACTTATCCTGATTTTTCTTGCTCTAGTAGCGTTTTATTGATTTAAAAGAATCGCTTAAAACCTTTTGGAGAAATCATATGACTATTACAAATTTCATAG
This sequence comes from Pseudobdellovibrionaceae bacterium, assembly GCA_043730825.1. Lineage (GTDB taxonomy): Bacteria > Bdellovibrionota > Bdellovibrionia > Bdellovibrionales > Bdellovibrionaceae. Next base: position 5,696 of record JAYTJV010000008.1, on the reverse strand, counting down.
AACATCATTATCGTCACTTTAATGCCAGCGCACTTAAGATGGCCGCACAAGGTTACAAAGCTCACATGGAAAAGGGCGGTGAAATGCTCGTGACGATTGCCGGTGCAATGAGCACTGCAGAGCTTGGAATTTCTTTGGCAGAAATGATTCGTCAGGGAAAAATTCACGCGATCTCTTGCACGGGTGCAAATTTAGAAGAAGATATTTTTAATCTCGTTGCTCATGATCACTACGAACTTATTCCGAATTATCGTGATCTGACTCCAGCAGATGAACAAAAACTTTTAGAGAAACATTTGAACCGCGTAACGGACACTTGTATTCCAGAAGGTGAAGCAATTCGCCGGATTGAAAAAGTTGTTTTGGAAGAGTGGCAAAAAGCTGAAAAAGAAGGGAAGCGTTATTTCCCGCATGAATTCATGTATAAAATTTTGCTTTCGGGCAAGTTGAAAGAGCATTACCAAATCGATCCTAAAAATTCTTGGATGCTAGCTGCTGCTGAAAAAAATCTTCCAATGGTTGTCCCAGGCTGGGAAGATTCAACAGTTGGAAATATTTTTGCGGGTCACATCATCAAGGGTGATCTTAAAAACGTTCATACTGTTCGAACAGGTATCGAATACATGACTTATTTTGCAGAATGGTACATGGCTGTTGCGCCAAAGAAGCCAGTTGGTTTTTTCCAAATTGGTGGTGGTATTGCGGGCGATTTCCCAATCTGCGTTGTTCCAATGCTTGACCAAGATTTGCAATACGACAACGTCCCCTTATGGAGCTACTTTGCGCAAATTTCTGACTCTACAACTTCGTATGGTTCTTACTCTGGTGCTATTCCAAATGAGAAAATCACTTGGGGTAAACTCGCTATGGAAACACCTAAATTCGTAGTTGAATCTGACGCGTCGATCGTTGCGCCACTAATTTTTGCCTACGTATTAGGTCAGTAAAAGTTTTTAATATTTTAAGATGCAAAGCTTAGAATTTCATCCAATTAATTTTGAATTACACTGTGATCTTTGTATCAAATTTCGGGCAGATTCTTTTCTTTGCAGCTTCAACACTGAAAAACCATTTTGGGAAAAAGATGGTTTGGGTGGTGAACGCTATATTTCTTGGCTAAAAAATAAAATTTCAGTTCGTTTTAGCGCCTTTCACGTGTGGAAAGATAAAAAAATTATCGGACAACTCGAGCTAGGCGAACGCCGACCAAACGATGATTTCGGATATATTAATTTGTATTACTTAATTCCTCAGGAAAGAGGGCTCGGTCATTCCCAAGCACTAGATGAATTTTCAATGGAATATTTGAGGACCCTTGGTTACAAAAAAGCCAAGCTTACGGTTTCTCCAACGAATTTGCGGGCTAAGAAATTTTATGAGAAAAACGGATGGATCGATTTAGGTCCGAAGCAGTTTTCGGGCCGGACGAATGAAGCAGGCGAATCACTGGTTCATGAAATGGAAAAACATTGTTTTATTTATCTTTGATCTAGACAAAATTAAATCGCTACGACTTCTTTGATTTGTGGAAAAGCTTCTTTCATTCGAACTTCGATTCCATCTTTTAAAGTCGCCTGCGAACTAGGGCAACCAGCGCAGGCGCCTTTCATTTTCAAATAAACCACATCGTCTTCAAATTTCGCAAAAGTAATATCGCCACCATCTAAAGCAACAACCGGCCTGATTTCGCGGTTTAATAAAGCTTTAATCTCTTTTACAATTGGAGAGTCGTTTTCATCGGATTCATCAGTCGACATATTTTGAACTTCCACAACAACGGGTTCGCCACGATCAAGATGCTCTTGGATCAAGCCTGATAAAGGTTCTGCCAAAACATTCCACTCAACCCAGTCTTGCTTTGTGATCGTCAAATAATTTGGCCCAACAAATACACTCTGGGTCCATGGAAAACCGAAAATTTTAGAGGCGAGTGGAGAGCGCTCAGTATCTTGTGCGTTTGCACACTCAAAGCCAACAGTCGTCACTTCGAAAGGTAGATTGAATTTTAAAGTCGCTGGATTTGGAGTTGATTCGAAGGATACTTTCATAAAATCACCATTTTCTTTGGTTTTCAGGGGTAACGCACCGTCTCGCCTAATGTACCTGCCCCCCTTTATAGGCTATTTTTTTGCTTTCTTAAAGGAGAATGTCATGACCCCACGTGTACGTGAAATATTGAGCTGGTATGGATCTGATAACCCTGGAACTTTGGCGAATTTGGCTCGCCTTTTGAATCATGGCAAACTTAAAGGTACTGGCAAAATGGTTATCTTGCCAGTTGATCAAGGGTTTGAGCACGGACCGGCTAGATCCTTTGCGAAAAATCCAGATGGCTATGATCCAAATTACCACGTCGAACTTGCAATTGAATCAGGCTGTAACGCTTATGCGGCTCCATTGGGCTTTATCGAAGCGGTAGCCCGAAATTACGCTGGCGAAATTCCATTAGTTTTGAAAGTAAATAACTCAGATACACTTTATGGGAATAAATCTCCGATTTCAGCACTTTCAGCAAATGTGGATGATGCTCTTCGTTTGGGTTGTTCAGCGATTGGCTTTACAATCTATCCAGGGTCATCGGAGCGAAAAAATATGTATGAAGAAATCGCTCATGCATCTCGTGAAGCTAAAAAAGCTGGCTTAGCAACTATCATTTGGGCTTATGCTCGTGGTGAACAAATTAGTAAAGACGGCGAAACAGCGATCGATGTGATTTCATATTCGGCGCAAATTGCCTGTCAGCTAGGCGCCCATATTGTAAAAGTAAAACCACCCACTGCGCACATTGAACAAGACGCTGCAAGAAAAGTTTATGAAACTCAGGGCATTAAGGTAACTCAGCTTTCTGATCGTATTCGTCACGTTGTTCAAAGTTGCTTTAATGGCAAGCGAATTGTGATCTTCTCTGGCGGCGATGTGAAGACGACTGAAGAACTCCTTCAAGAAGTTAAGCAGCTGGCCCAAGGCGGCGCTTTCGGATCTATCATGGGCCGAAATGCTTTCCAAAGACCTAAGAAGGAAGCGATTGCTTTACTTAATAACGTCATGGAATCATTCGCAGGTACGAATATCTAATTTCTTCAAGGATAAAAATGAGCGATCAGCACGACAATCCGATCAAGGCCGAAAAAAGAAAAAAACTGCACTCGCTTAAGGAAAAAGGTATTAACCCTTTTCCTTATAGCTTTGACCGTACTAGTAATTGCGAGAAAATAAAGACTGAATTTGCGAGCTTACAATCAGGAGAGAAGAAAGAAGATCAGGTTTTTAAATTAGCCGGTCGGATCATGACTTTCCGTGCGATGGGGAAAGCCAGCTTTTTTAATCTACAAGATATGACGGGTAGTCTGCAAATTTATGTGAAGACAGAAGACCTTGGCGAACAAGATAAGATTGCTTTTGATCATATCGATTTGGGCGATATCGTCGGGGTAGAAGGTTATGTTTTCAAAACTCAAAAAGGCGAGATCTCGCTTTACGCTAAAAAATTAACCATGCTGACAAAGACTTTAGAACCTTTGCCAGAAAAATTTCACGGCATCCAAGATATCGAAATTAAGTATCGTCACCGACACCTTGATTTGATTTCCGATCCTGAATCTCGAAAAGTTTTCGAAATGAGATCAAAAATCATTCGCGAGATCAGAAACTTTTTGGATGGTCGCGGATTTTTAGAAGTTGAAACACCGGTGCTGCAGCCCCTTTACGGCGGTGCGGCTGCAAAACCATTTAGTACGCATCATAATGCTCTGGATATGAAACTGTTCATGAAGATTTCCCCCGAGCTCTATTTAAAGCGCTTGATCGTGGGCGGTTTTGATAAAGTTTATGAAATCGGCAAAAACTTTCGAAACGAAGGAATAGATCGATCTCATAATCCGGAATTCACGATGCTTGAATATTATGAAGCTTACACAGACTATAATTATCAAATGAAACAATTTGAAGATCTGGTTTGCCATGTCGTTCAAAAAATTAGAGGTACCTTGAAGTTTGAATACCAGGGAAAAGAAATTGATTTCACTACTCCTTGGAAGCGGCTGACTGTATTAGATGGAATCAAGGAGTACGCTAAAATTGATCCAAATAGTGAGGCTGCCGTAAACGATTATTTAAAATCAAGCGGTGAGAAGAAAAAAGACTATTCGAAAATGAAGATGGGCGAAAAGCAAATCGCCATCTTTGAACTCGCTGTCGAGCCAACTATTTGGAATCCTATTTTCGTCATGGATCATCCAGTGGAGATTTCTCCGCTCACGAAGATTCATAGAAAAGATTCACGACTTGTCGAGCGTTTTGAACCTTTCGCTGCCGGAATGGAAATCGGAAACTCTTACTCAGAGCTTAACGACCCAGAAGAGCAAAGAAATCGCTTAAAAGAACAGGAAGCTCACCGTGCGGTGAATGACGAAGCTCATCCTATGGACGAAGACTTCCTTCACGCAATCGAAACTGGGATGCCGCCTACAGGCGGAGTCGGAATCGGTGTCGAGCGCTTGGTGATGATCGTTACGGATCGGCCCAGTATTCGCGATATTATTTTCTTCCCAACAATGAAAAGATCTTAGATGAATTATTTTGTTTTTGGCCTTTCAACTCTAGGTTTAGCATTTCACATAGGCTGTCAGCAGAAGCCGACTTTAGGAGTGACCGAATCCGGAGTCCTAGTTCAGAATCAAGATTACCGGAAAGCTATTCAAGCTCATTCCGTTGTGTTTGATACAAGGTCACCTTTTGAGTTTAATACGAATAAAGTTCCAGGGTCGATTAATTTACCGATCCAAGATTTTGAAGTTTCTAAAGACGCAATGGACGCGGCCCGAAGACTCTCTTTGTACGGTGTGAATTCTGACACTCCAGTAGTTATTATTGGAAGTGGTAATGGGGATGAGCAAAAGTTAGCCTGGGAATTTTCTAAACTTGGCCTAACGAAAATTGAAACACTCCATTCAAAAGTTTTTAGAATGATGAATCATCATCCGGAAGGCTCAAAAAAGAATGTGCCGCTTTGGAAGCCTGATTCGAGCATTGGCGAAATATCCATGAAAGAATTCGGAAAGCGCATGAATGATTTGAAGCCACGGCCTACAAGCAAAGCTCGAGCAGCTGTTTTTCCGGGTGTTCCGGTTGCGAACGCTTTAAGAGACCGCGTGCTCATCATAACGTCTGAAAAAGATTGGGCTGGTAATAGTGATTATATTTTCGCCGATCATATTTACTTAAGTGCCGAAAATATGTTCGACGAAAAGGGTTACTTGAATCGGTCTCACTTGCAAAATCAAAAAATAAATCAAGACTTGAAGAAGTATGATGCTGTTTTTTTGATCGATAAGTCAGTTCAGCGATTTGCCCGTGCATATGCCCTTGCGCAGCTCGGTGCTAAACCTTTTTATCTAGTTCGTTAAATCTTTTATTTAACTTCTTCATGACTTTTCTTAAAGTGCTTATGTTTCTTGGACAGTTCGTAATTTCTTCTACAGGCAATTTAAATTTCTGCTGATTATACTGAATGGTGATTCCATTTTTATAATCGACAGCCCTTGCGATCGGAAGCAGATCTGGTTCTTGGGTAAGCGCCTTAACCAATTGTTTTTCAGGTATTGCCACAAGTGTTTGCAAGTCTCCTAAGTCACTCATCCAGAGAATGAGGGGATGGATTTTCTCACTCTTGCAAAATCTTAAAGCTTCCTTGGATA
>JAYTJV010000007.1:0-58193 GCA_043730825.1 Pseudobdellovibrionaceae bacterium | reverse complement strand
AAGGCAAGAGTAGCGTTCAAGGTATTACGAATCCTGCTTTGAATAAGAATTCTGTAGAAGGCCTTAAATTTTCTAACCACGCGGTTGAGAGAATGCAGTCTCGAGGAATTCGTTTTACACCTGAAGATATGACACGTCTGAACGACGCGGTCAGCAGAGCTGCTGCAAAAGGATCAAAGGACTCTTTGATTCTGATGCAAGATTCAGCACTGATCGTCAGTGTGAAAAATAAAACCGTTGTCACAGTGATGGATAAGGCAGCTCTTAAAGAGAATGTTTTTACCAACATTGATTCAACGATAGTAATGTAAAAAGTTTTTAGAGCTTACAGCAATGGTGCTGGAAGTTTTGAAAGAGTTTAGCAAGTGTTTAGTTAAGTAAGTAAACAGGGCCGGTCCTCCTAGAGGGGGCCCTCCAAAAACAGACAACTGAATGTTGTCTTATATATTAGGGGTAAGGTTTGGTCGCCTTATCCCGCATGACATGGAGGTCATATGGGTGTTCTATCTTCTCTTTATACCGGTGTATCCGGTTTAACAGCACAGGGTGAAGCTTTAGGCGTAATTGGTGATAATATTGCCAATGCGAATACTATTGGTTTCAAAGCGTCTCGTGCAGAATTTCAAGACATTATCTCTAAGAATTTAAAAGGTGTCTTAGGAGGAAATCAAATCGGACGTGGTGTTAAGATCGGTGCAGTAAATCCGATCATGGCACAAGGTAACGTTGACTCTACAGAGCGAGTAACTGACCTAGCAATTTCCGGTGACGGTTACTTCAAAGTAAAAGGAAGTGACGGCGATACTTATACTCGTGACGGTGCTTTCTATTTCGATAAAGACGGTTACCTGGTAACTAAAGACAGACAAAAAGTTCAAGGTTTTACAACTGATGAAAAGGGAGTAGTTGTAAACAAAGTAGACGATATCAAATTCCCTCGTGCACTGACTCCAGCTAAGGGAACATCTGAAATCAAATTTGATTTGAATTTAGATTCCCGAGTTGAAGCTACTAAAAAATTCGATGTAAAAGATCCTTATGCGACTTCTCACTATTCTACAGGAATTGAGATGTACGACTCCCAAGGTAACAAACAACTTGTTAGTATGTTCTTTAATAAAATTGCTGATCGCCAATGGGAATTCAAAGGTATGGTTGATGGTAAGTTTGTAACTGATGGCGAAGAAGGCAAGATGTCTCAAGTTGTGGCTGGTAAGTTAGAATTTACTGTCGATGGTAAATTAAAGAACCAAGAAGTGACTGACCAAGCTTTCAACTTCAAAGGTGGAGCATTACAAAATCAGCAAATTAAGATCAACTTCGGTGATGCTATCGATACTGGTGGTAAAGGTCTTGATGGAACTAAGCAATACGGTAAAACTTCTGATCTCATCAGCTGGAACCAAGATGGTGCGGCTGCAGGTACTATCACAGGTCTTTCGTTCAATGACGAAGGTATGTTGACTGCAGTTTACTCAAATGGTCAGGCGAATGACTTAGCTCAGATTTCGATTGCGAAGTTTGAAAATCCAGAAGCAATGTTTAAAGTTGGTAACAATAGACTTCGTGAATCAAAAGATTCAGGTGTCGCAGCAATGGGTGCTCCTAAAGCAGCAGGCCGCGGATCGATCTTCGCAAAGTCATTAGAAAGATCAACTGTCGATCTAGCGACTGAGTTCGTAAACATGATTCAGAATCAGCGATCGTTCCAAGCCAATGCGAAGACTATCACAACAACTGATGAACTTTTAAACGAAGTAATCCAGTTAAAGAGATAATCTAAGGTGACAGGTACATTACCAGTGACGCTGCGTTAACCGCAGTGCCACTTTTAGGAACCTAAAACTAATTTCCATATAACAGCAGAAAAGCCGAGACCCGTTTATTGATTGGGTCTTAGCTGAATTTATTTTCCAAGTACAAACCCTTTTGACCAAAAGACCAAGGGGGAGCTGTTTAAAGAGAGCAGCTTCTCCGATTTCTTTTTTCAAGATCGGATCTCAGTTTGAAGAAGATCGTCTTTCTTGTCTTATTTTTTTCTTCTCAACTTGCTATCGCGCAGATTATCGCTAATAAAAATTGCGACCTCTATAAATCATTTCGCCAAGGTTTTCTAGAACTTGCAGAAGTTGCTCAAAAATCCACGAATCGATAAATTTTATTCCATTTGATCATAGAAACGAAAGATATTGTTCCATAGCGATAAATGGAATTACAACTCGGGCAAAAGTTGTCGCGATGAACCCCTGTAGTATCATGGCAACTTTTGAAAATGTGACTATAAAAAAGAAATCAGTTCCAAAAGACTGTATAGAAGGTGGAGATATTGCCTTGTTTGAGGTTGAGCCTACATTTATTTCATCAGAATTTTGCACCGAAATTTCTTGGGAAATGAAAGAGTTAGGTTCGAGTGTGGTGGCTATCGGCTTTCCAAAAGCAATAAATCGGGAGTTAGAGAATGCTGGAGATTCAGATGGACAACAAGTCTATGCTACATTCGGACAAGTTCAGAAAAAAAACACCTTCGACGTTGACGGCAATCCTAATCAAAAAAGTCCTTTAGATTGAAATGCAATTAAGTGGATAAATGCCTTCAAGGGAAATCTCATTCAAACTTCTACAGATTTAATGAAAGGTAACAGCGGAGGCCCGCTCATAGACCAAGAAGGAAAAATTCTTGCAGTGGCGTCGGGATATTTAAGTCAGAGCCATAATCATCTTGGAACTTGTTTAGATAGCGCAACTTTTTCTAGTGTTCAAGGGTTAGAAAAGGCTTTAGCCAACTGGGGGTCTTCGGTCAAAAAAGAAGATCTTAACTGCCGCTAGCGAACTTCGATATTTACATCTGCCTTTAGTGCACATGTGGAAATAGCTTGTTTTAATTTCTCTTCATTCCCAACAAGAATCGAAGCCCAAATATTTCCAGTGCAATCACTTAAATTCGCAGACAAAGCTTGATGTCCACCTCGGCGGATTGAAATAAGAGTTCGTGGATTAGTTTGCGAGTCAAAATGATATCGAGCATGGGACTTCGGCGTCACTGGATCTAAATCACCCGAAAAATAGTAAATGGGACTTTTAATTTGGTATTTCTTTGAATCATACGGACGATCAAACGCTATGCCTTCGCACAAGCGGTCAGTAGTCGCCAATAGATCTCCATTTACAAAATCATAATCGAACTTCACATCCCGAACATCAGGTACGAATTCGCGGCAGCTAATTGCTTTATATAACTTTACCTTATTTGCTGTAGGTGGTTTTATTCCGCGATTGATCCGATTTTTTAAGGGCTCCTTGTCGCTATCTGGAATTGATGACTTTAGCTGCGACAGTTCGCTAGTAGCGTAATTTTCACCGGTTGGGAGAACACCATAGATCAGAATGGCACTTAACCACGCCGCGAAACTTTTAGAACTTAAGTTGAATGGTAAAGTTGAACCAGAGATTTGCTTTAAAACATCTTGAGGTAGCGTTGGTTTTAATCTTTTCCAAGTTGCAAGAACATCACTTACGTATTCATCTTTTGCGAATGCTTTACCAATCGTACCTTCAAGAATCACAGCAGATGGTATTGGCAAATTTTCTTTCTCTGCTAATGCGGCAACCATCGTTGCAGGAATAGTTCCATAGGATATTGCATGAATAAAATATTTTTTGGGTTTTAACTCGCGAACGATAGCTAAAATGTCATGAGCTATTTCTTCTGAAGACAAACTATCAAACGGAAGTTCAGATATTTCATTACAGCCTAAACCTCTGGGATCCGTTCTGACGACAGAAAATTCATTCGGATAACTAAGACCCATTTCCATAGATGTTTGCCCTGGTCCCCCAGGAACAAAGATTATAAGCGGAGCATTGGGGTCTTCTCGCAAACTAATTCCGAATCGGTATTTAAAGGTAGCACTTTGTTTTCCAGAAAAAATAGGTCGATCGATTATTCGTGTTGCTTCAGTTGAACAACGTGATGGAAGAGTAACTGTTTCAGCCAAACCGGTTGATGATAGAGTGACCAAGAATGAAACGAAACTGATTTTGCTTAACATAATAATTGTGCTCCCAATTTGTTACATTTATTAATAGCAAACCACATTCCATATATGGAGGCCTCTGCAAGTGGCGTTTGAAATGCACTCTTAATAATTCGAACAGTTTTGTGAATCCCCATTGAAAAATAGGGGCCGATAGCACACCTCGTCTGTCCAACTTGTGGTCAGGTGTCAAACACGATTTGGGAGATGAAATGAACACAATTTTACGAGCAGCATTGAGTATTTCATTAGGCCTATTTACGCTAACAGCCTCTGCCGCAGATTTAACAGATTGGCAGCACGCTATTATAAAGGAAGTCGAAAATCTTTACGAGCCAATCGCAAAAGCTCAGAGCCAATCTTTTAGTATCGAGATCAACGAAACCTCGATGGCCCAATCGGGTGGAGCAGAGTCAGACAATCAAAAGCTAAAAGTCACACTTGATAGAGGACTCTTGCAGAGCTCAAGACTTACCCCTGATGGCTTGAGAATTTTAATTTGCCATGAGCTAGGCCATTTGTTCGGAGGTTCTCCTCGAAGAAATCCACCTTTTGAGTGGGATGGTGTTTTAGCAAGTGATGGTCTTACTTTTATGAGTTCAGAAGGACAAGCGGACTATTACGCAAGTTCAGTTTGCTTCCGCCAATTAGTTGCAGGCCAAGATCATCAAAAAGCTTTAATTAGCTTAGGTCAGAACAGCGCTAGAGTAAGTCAGCTTTGTAAAGCGTCTCATTCTGAGTCACCTCAAAACGCAATGATTTGTCAGCGAGCAGCTTACGGAGCGTTAAATATGCTTTTGTTAGCAGCGGATTTTCTTATCTCATTAGATAAACAAGATACCACAAGCGCACCTGCATTGATTCGTAATCTATATCCCGAAAGACAATGTCGTCTTGACACTTTTGTCGCAGGTGCACTTTGCCGTAAAAAATTTCCCACAATACTTGATATGATAGATTCTGAAAAGAATGATTGCGATCAAGAAGAAGCAAAACGACCCAAGTGCTGGTATCGCTAAGTTGTTACAGATGTTTTTCTGGAACGTAAAGATAGTGCTTCATTGTGGGATTATCATGTCGCCAGATCGCATGATCGATAAAGTAGTGATGAATATTAATAAACACCGTAAATGCAAACATAAACGGGTTAGCACCAGGAAATTTTTCTGACAGCGGGATACTGCTATCTAATCCACGTGGTAAGAACCACATAAATATCGCGCCAAAAATAAATGGCCAGATCAAGTAACCATAAAGACTTTTGAAATAAGTTTTTCGAGCAGTTGGCTCATTTCTTTGAGGTGCTAATTGTTCAGCCTGATTAGATTTCACCAAATAAACAAAATAGAGATATTGCAGAGAGTGAAACAATGGAACGACTAGAAAATAAGTCGGATTATAGAGAACCGGTAAATACCAAGCTAATAAGGCGATTATAGAAATCAAACCAGGAAACGAAATCACGAGACCTTCGCGGATATATTTTTTGTAACCCATAAAACCACAATAGAGCGCAAATAAGCTCAAAATTCCATAAGCCCAATCTAAAGATGCTGGCGGTAAGCTAAAAGAGGTATAAGGAATTCCTTCCATAGCATATTCAGATCCTGCGGTATTTAAAGAAATCCAAGAAAGTCCCCAAATCGAATAAAGAAATCCTTTGAGGGCGAATCTTTCTTCTTTGTTATAGAAAACTTTTTCTCTGGAATTGCAGACGGCAATGACTCCGAAGGTTTGCTTAATGTAATGCCAGCCTACGAAAAAAAACATGGCGTTTAAAAGATGCCCCAAAATACTTTGATCCGGTTTCGACAACCCATAAATCAAAAGACCAGCCAATATACCAGGCGATAAAATAGTTGCGACAATAAAGCGGTAATTTGAAAATGCGCGTTCTTTGAAGTCCCAGTACAAGAGCTGGTATGAAACTAAGAAGTGGGGAAAATTTGCGATAAATGAAAAGTAATAAATGAACCACGACGTGCTAGTATCAGTCTGTGTGCTTCCCATTAATTTAATAAAGAAAAAGCTTATCAGAGAAAATCCGCCAACAAGCATTACCTGCATAGTTAGAAGGCTTCTATTTTGCGCAATGATCATATTAAATCCCTAAATAACTTTTTTGAATTTCGTCGTTTTCTAAAAGTTCTTTGCCCGAACCTTGAAAAAGTATTTCACCAGTTTCTAAAACATAAGCGCGGTGAGAAATTTTAAGTGCCTGTTTCGCATTTTGCTCGACGAGTAAGATTGTGACACCCTTTTCGTTTAAAATCTTAATCACAGAAAAAATCTGAGCCACTACTAAGGGAGCTAGTCCAAGTGAAGGTTCATCAAGCAATAGAACCTGCGGTTGCGCCAAAATTGCCCGACAGATTGCGACCATCTGCTGTTCGCCGCCAGACAAAGTACCAGCAAGCTGATTGATTCGTTCTTTTACTCGCGGGAAAAGTGAAAAACAAAGATCGTAATCCGCTTGTATGCCTACTTTATTTCTTCTAAAAAAAGTTCCGATTTCCAAATTTTCTTTTACTGTCATAAGGGGAAACAAACCGCGTCCCTCAGGAGAATGCACGAGCCCATTAGCGACTCGTTCATGTGAAGCCATGCCCAGTAGCTCTTTACCATTTAAAGTCGCAGAGCCAGTTGTTTTGACGACTCCGGAAAGGCCTTTGAGGGTCGAAGATTTGCCTGCGCCATTAGAGCCAATAAGAGAAACAATTTCGCCTTGATCAATATTAAAATTAATTCCTTTTACGGCTTCTATCGAACCGTAGTGAACGTGGAAATCTGTAATTTTTAATAAACTCATTTCGACGCTCCAGATTCCATATCAGGCCCGAGGTAAGCTTCAATCACTTTTGGATTCTTGCTAACTTCATCTGGTCTTCCTTGAGCGATCTTTACTCCATGATCAAGTACAGCGATCTGTTCACATAAACCCATCACAAGTTTCATATCATGTTCGATCAATAAAACTGTTAAGTTGAAGTCATCGCGAACTTTTCTGATAAGGTTCATAAGCTGAGCTGTTTCGGAGTGATTCATACCCGCAGCAGGCTCATCTAAAAGAATAAGTTTTGGATCAGACATGAGTGTTCGAATAATTTCTAATTTTCTTTGTGCACCATAGGGTAGGTCGCCAGCTTTATCCTCAAGATTGCGATCAAGTTTGAAAAGAGTAAGCAAAGAAAGGGCTTTTTCAAAAGCTACTTTTTCTTGAGTGTGAAATGTTGCACTTTTTAGAAATGAATCAACAAGTGTATAAGATAAGTTTTGATCAAAAGCGATCAAGGCATTTTCTAAAACAGTAAGACCCTTGAAAAGTCGGATGTTTTGAAAAGTTCTTCGAATTCCCAAATGACTTCGCGAAACCGTCGGCACATCTGTAATGTCGTGATTATTGAAATAAAGTTTTCCAGCTGTAGGCTTATAAACTCCCGTTAGAAGATTAAATAACGTGGTTTTGCCAGCCCCATTTGGTCCAATAAGGCCAAAAAGTTGGCCTTTCGGGATTTCCAGGCTTACTTTATCAACAGCCTTTAAGCCACCAAACTGAATAGAAAGATCTTCAGTTTTAAGCAGAATCATACTTTCTTCCTTTTCAACTTAGCTAAAAAATAAGGAAGTTCTTTTTCGCCAAATAAACCATGAGGTTTAAAAATCATGATTAAAATTAAGCTGAGTGAAAAAATAATCATACGTAGATCAATCCCGGTCACTGACTGAAGAGATCTTAAAAGTTCCGGCATAACCGTCATGAACGCAGCAGCAATAATAGAGCCTGTAAAGCTACCCATGCCACCTAAGACAACCATCACAACAATGTTCACACTCATTAAGAACCCGAACGCAGTTGGCGTGACAATACTAATCAAGTGGGCATAAATTGATCCAGCGACACCTGCAAAGAAAGACGCAATAACGAATGAGTTAACTTTTATTTTTGTAGTTGAAAGGCCCAAGCTTAAAGCTGCAACTTCGTCTTCGCGTACGCTCATAAATTGTCTACCGTAACGACCACGAGTAATTCGCCAAAGAAAAAGAAGACAAACTAAGAACCAAAACGAGACGTAAGCAAAGCTAACCCAAAAGCGGTCTAAGAAACCAAATTCAGGATATGGAACTATGCCAGAAATTCCTCGAGCAGCACCAAGAGGTTCGATATTTAAAAGAAGTACTCGTAAAATTTCACCAAATCCCAAAGTCACAATCGCCAGGTAATCGCCTTTTAGTCTTAAAGATGGAAGACCGACAACATAACCAAAAAAAGAAGCTATTAAGCCTGCAGCAATTGAGAAGATAAAAAATCCAAATAGGTGTGTGCTTTCTAAAAAGCCGGGGAGAAGCTGGCTTAAGTAAGCACTTGTATAAGCCCCAACTGCCATAAAGCCTGCATGCCCTAAAGAGAACTGACCCGTAAAACCGTTTACCAGATTTAGGCTCATCGCTGCGATCGAAAACATAAGAATCTGTAAGATTAAAATTTGAATGTAGGCATTAAAACCAAACTGAAGTGCTAAACCTAATACTAATAATCCCAAGTATGCCATAGCGGGTAATTTGAAGTTTTTCATCAAACTTTCTCTACTGAATTTTTACCAAGTAAGCCAGATGGCTTCCAAATTAAGATTCCAATTAAAAGTCCAAATGCCAAAGCGTCACGAAGTGTTGAAGAGAGATAAGCAACAACAAATTCTTCGGAGAGTCCCATAATCATCGCTCCGATTACGGCTCCAGTCATGTTTCCGATTCCACCAAGGACTGCTGCGACGAAAGCCTTAAGGCCAATCATCACACCCATTAAAGGTTCGATTTTAGGATATTTCAGCCCAACTAATACACTTCCAACGCCTGCAAGTGCACTTCCCGCCATGAAGGTAAGAACGATCACTTTATTAACATTAATTCCCAAAATACTTGCCGTGTTAATATTGTGAGAGATGGCTCTCATGGATTTACCGAATTTTGTTTTATAAACCAGGAAGTGCAATATTCCTAAAGCCATAAGTGTGATGACAAAAACAGTTACCTCTAAACTTTTCAGAACAACAAATTGTGTGTCGATCAAAGGAATGTCATCGATAAGAGATGGGAAAACTTTTGGATTCGCACCGAAAATAAGTTGTCCGCTGAATTGTAAGAAAAGACTGACTCCGATAGCAGTAATCAGAATATTCAGCTTTGGCGCACCTCTTAAAGGTCGATAAGCGAATCGCTCTATAACAACGCCTAAAAGTGCGCAAGCTGTCATCGAGGCAAGTAGGGCCAAGCATAAAGTCGCTACGCCTGGCTGCGCCTCTAAATTAAACCATCTTGAAACGTAGTAAGAAGCAAATGCGCCCATCATATAAATATCTGAGTGAGCAAAATTAATAAGCTGTAGAACGCCGTAAACCATTGTGTAGCCTAAAGCGATCAATGCATAAATGCTACCAAGGCTGAGTCCATTTATAAGGTGTTGTATGATGTCTTGCATATTCCTTTTACTTTAAGGTGCAATATTTGTAATAAATTTTCTAGCGTCGCCCTCAACTTGCACTATCACAGCACTCTTGATTGCATTTCGGTCGGCATCTAAAGTGATATTACCGGTTACACCAGCGAAATCTTTTGTCTTAGCAATTTCATTTTTAATTTGTTCAGGTGTCATTTCTTTTGCACGCTCCATAGCGGCAATCAAAATTTTAGCAGCATCGTAGCCAAGGGCCGCCATCGCGTCTGGTACTTCGGTAAACTTCGCTTTGTATTTTTGAATAAATTCCTGAACTTTTGGGTCAGTACTTTCAGTCGAGTAGTGATTTGAATAATAGCTTCCGTTAACTGCTTTCTTTGAGTTTTTTTCTAGATCGTTAGAATCCCAGCCGTCACCACCTAGGAAAACGCCTTTGATTCCCAACTGTCGAGCCTGATAGGTGATTAAGCCAACTTCAGTGTAATAACCAGGAACAAAAATAGCTTCAGGATTTTTTGATTTGATTTGAGTTAGCTGCGCTTTGAAATCAAGATCACCCGCTTGATAACTGACATCTGCAATGACTTCTCCGCCTTTAGCTAAAACTTCTTTTGCAAAAACGTCTGCTAAACCAACAGAGTATTCATTTTTAACATCTCTCAAAATAGCAACTTTTTTAAATTTCAAATTATCCATCATGAATTTTGCCATAACTTTTCCCTGAAACGGGTCAATAAAGCAGACGCGGAAAATATAATCACCTACCGCAGTCACCTTAGGACTTGTTGAAGATGGCGTGATCATCGGAACTTTATATTGTTGCGCAATCGGAGCAGCAGCTAAAGATCTTGAAGAAGCAACTTCACCAATAATAGCCAGAACTTTATCCTGAGTGATAAGGCGCTTTACAACAGATGCAGCTTCATCTGGTTTCCCCTGATTGTCGTAAGTGATTAATTTGACTTTTTTTCCCTTTATCCCACCAGCCAAGTTGATTTCATCAAAGGCCATTCGAATACCTTTATTCGTAGATTGGCCGAAGGTTGCCTCATTTCCAGTTAAAGAACCGAATTCACCAATTGCCAGTTCGTCAGTTTTTTTTGTGCAGGCTGTAAGGCTCACAAGACTTAATGAAAGTAGAAATGAAACTAGGAATTTCATGAAGGAAACCTCTTTATTGTTAAAACATTTATTTCATATGAAAATGTCTCGAATCACGACTTAAATGGCAAGTAGATTCGAGAGTTTAACATAGTCCAAAGAAGTCTTTTTCTCTCTCTGGGTGGCGAGTTCAAATGGGACATGAACAAGATCATTTTTTTCGATTCCAACCATCAAATCACATTGTCCCGCGATGAGTGCATCTACAGCTGCAGAGCCCATTCGACTTGCGATGATTCGGTCAGTAGCAGTTGGACTTCCACCCCGTTGGATGTGCCCCAAGATGCAAACTTTTGCATCTAATCCCGTTTTTTTACGAATCGCTTCTGCTAAATCGTAAGCTCGGCCAGGTTTTTGGCCTTCAGCAGTAATAATGATACTCGATTTTTTCCCTTTTTTAAGGGCATCCATAATTTTATCAGCGGCTTTATCGACAGTCGTATTTATTTCTGGAGTGAAAACTTCTTCAGCTCCACAAGCTAATCCAACGTAAGAAGCGATGTGACCTGAGTTTCGGCCCATGACTTCAACAATGAAAAGTCGTTCATGGCTATCAGCGGTGTCTCTGATTTTGTCAGTTGCTTCAAGCGCCGTATTCACAGCGGTATCAAAACCAATTGTAAAATCAGTTCCAAATAAATCATTGTCAATTGTACCAGGCGCTCCAACGATCGGAATTTGGTGTTCTTTCCACAAAGACATCGCTCCACGAAAAGATCCATCGCCGCCCACGCAAACAACTGCATCAATACTATTTTGAGCTAAATGATCTGCACCTTTTTTACGATATTCCGATTTCATAAATTCTAAAGAGCGCCCAGTTTTTAAAACCGTACCACCACGCTGAATGATATTTGCCATATCGCGGGCTTCAAGTGGTCGCATCAGATTTTCTATAAACCCAGTATAACCTTTTTCAATTCCCCAAACTTCAAGACCACGAGCACGGGCCGTTCTAACGACTGCGCGAACGCAGGCATTCATTCCCGGCGCATCGCCGCCACTTGTGAAAACACCAATTCTTTTTAGGGATTTTTGAAATACGGCCATGGAATATATCATGGCCCTAAATTGATAGGTCGGTCACTCATTTTTTCGAGGGTTATTTATGCGACTTCAAGTCTTTGTGGATCTGCTTCCAAGACTTCTTTTTTTCTGCATCCATCGCCTTATTTGTCTTACGTTCATGAAATTCAAGCTCTGCCTTAAGCTTAAGGTAGTTGTCCCACTTTTCTTTATCGAGCTCGCCCTTCTGAAGGGCTTTAGTAATGGCGCAGCCCGGTTCAGATTGATGCTCACAGTCTCTAAAGCGACAATTTTTAGCGAGATCTAAAATATCAGAAAATTGCGATTCAACACCAACCTGTTGATCAAGCATTCCCAGCTCTCTCATTCCCGGCGTGTCAACAATCCAGCCGCCAAATGGAGTTTGCAGGAATTCTCTTTTAGTCGTTGTATGACGACCTTTCGCTTTCAAATCACTGATATGCTCAGTTTTCTGACGTTCATAGCCCATCACATGATTAATCAAAGTCGATTTGCCAACTCCCGAGGAACCAATGAGGCCAACTGTCATACCTTTTTGAAGATATTTAAAAAGTGCAGCGTAAGTGACCGGATTTTTCTGATTTACTCCGTAAACTTTTACACTCGGGAAATGTTCAATCAATTCCTGAAGCTCGCCTTTTTTCATAAGGTCAGTTTTCGTTAGAATAAGAATCGGCTCAGCACCCGCATCAAAAGTAATCGAGACATAGCGATCCAGACGATTCAAATTATATTCGTCATTAGCTGAAGTCGCGATAAAAATTGAATCAACATTTGAAACAATAATTTGAGTTTGTCCACCAGGCTTTGCTCTTTTTACACAAGTTCGTCTTGGTAAAAGTGCATGAACAATCACAGCATCATGTTGTGACGGGGGAACTTCGCAGGCGATCCAGTCTCCGACGGCGGGCTTTTCTTCACCTTCATTCATACCCTTGCGCATTTTTCCAGAAAGCATTGCACGGCCCAAAATTAGATTAGGCAACTGAATGCTAAAATGACTTCTGTCTTCAGATAAAATCCGAGCAGGTATCAGCGTTGGATCTTTTAATTCCTCTAATTGTGATTGCAATGTGGGGGACCAGCCAAGCGACTGAAACCCTTCATCGTCTAAAAACGACATCTTTGTTCTCCCTATAAGCCAATCATACTTTAGAAGGAACCAGTCCAACCTGCAATAACAGAAATGCCTTCAGCAAAATAGCCATAAGTTTCTTCATATCTCGAAGAGGCGATATTATCCATTCGCAAGTAGTAAGTCTGGGTTTTTTCGGAAGAATAATTATAACCAAGATTCACAACGCCATAGCTGGAAACGATTTCAGTTCCCGAAGGCCCCAAATCCTTTCTGGTACCGACGTACACCAGTTCCAATGTTCCTTGGTGGACATCATTTCCAAAGAGATACCTAGCGCTACCATTGGTTAATGGTCTTCGCGGAAGCCACGTATGGGCATCTAAGTCACGGGGCTCTTGGTACGATAGATTGAGAATCACCGACTGCTCTTGGCTGAATCGATTATTGTAACTCAATTCTACGCCGTTAGTTTCGGTATCCCGAATATTCACATATCGAATTGCTGGAAATGTTCCTGTCGTTGAAATCAAGTTTTTAAATCTTGAATTAAATAATGTAACGGAAATATTTTGCGACTCCGATAGCGTAAAATCTTGGATTAGACTAATTTGAGTCCCTTCTTCTTCATTTAAGTCAGGGTTTCCAAAGTTTGAATAGAGTTGATACAGAGTCGGGGCTTTATATCCTGTCGAAACCTCTGCTCTCGATTTTTTATGTGTTAATCCTACTTGAAAAACAGTCACGGGATCTTTATTTGACCAATTTTCAAGCCGACCGCCATAAGAAAATTCAGTATCCGAATCAATTACATTCGTAATTTTCGTGAATAAACCCCGCTGCTCTAAAACGGCGTCGGCCTCTTCAATATTAAAACTTTGAAAAACGAAATTTTCAGCTGAATAATTAATCCCGAGATCAACCGTCATCGTCTCACTTTCGAAAGTTCGAAGATCAAGCCTAATAAACTGAAAATTCGATTTGTAGTCCTCATCAAGTGGAAAAGGATTTAATGCGCTTGAAGGAAAATGAAAATGTCTTAATCCGTTTTGTAAGCCAACGCTTACCTTAGGGCGCCAATTTACGTTTTTGAACTTTACTTGGCTTGAGAGAAGCCCTTGTTCACTGGAAAGTTTAAAATTATCTACATCTACAATCTGGAAATTCATATCAGACGATGGTGAAAATCCAGAATCTCTTAAGAAAGTCCCTTTGATGTAGCCGTCAGTGGAGCTTTTCCATTTGTAGGCTAAATCAATGTTTTGCTTATTTGAAGAATACGTTTCGGACGAACCTTTCGCAGGAGATTCAGAATTTCGTTGATGATGGGAGCCCCTGACAAGTAGACCGTTTTGAGAATACTCAGCACCAAAAGCTAAGTGATCTTGCGTTCCAATTTGACCTAAGACATTTCGAGAATCTACATCTGGCAAAGTTTCGATCTTAATCACTCCACCCAGTGCTTGCCCACCGTAAAGGACAGACTGACTGCCTTTCAAGATCTCAATACTTTTTACAGATTTTATATTCAGAGTTGAAAGATTTCCGGTCCGCTGAATTGTCGAGGGATCATAAAAAGGAATGCCGTCCACTAATATGAGGACATGGCCCGAATCACCACCTCGAATCGAAATGGAAGTGGGTTGAAAAGACGTGCTAGTAATCGAAATATTTGCTGCCGTTGCAAGTAGACTTGGAATATCTTTGCTTTGAGATTTTAGAATCATTTCTTGAGACAATACAATTCGGCTAGAGCTATTAAAAATAATATCTTCAACCGTCGTCTCGTAGGTTTGGGCAAAAAGTTGAGATGAAAATAAAATTAAAAATAACAGTTTCATAAAAGTAAAAGGGCCAGCCTAAGCTGACCCCTTATTATCACGCCTAACGATGTTAGGTGGAGTGATATTTACTTTACCATAGCTTTAAATTCAGCGCCTGCGCGGAATTTAGGAGCCCAAGCAGCAGGAATTTTGATCGCTTTTCCAGTTTGTGGATTGCGGCCAGTGCGTGCTTTACGCTTTGCTTTTGTGAAAGTTCCGAAGCCAACAAGTTTCACGTCGTCGCCTTTTTTAACTGCTTTCTTGATGTTTTCAAGAGTCCAGTCCAAAAGGTTTTCTGCCTGAGTTTTAGAAACTTTAGCATCGGTAGCCAACTTTTCGATCAATTGCGCTTTATTCATTATCACTCCTTTGTGAGTTGATTAAGGTTTGTCGTCCTCTGACGGGACAGATCACAAGACTTTTTCGGGATTTCGTCAAGAAAAAATATGAGAGTATTTAATAAAAATGTATTTTGCTGTTACGATTCGTTATCTAAATCTTTGTCTGACTCGCCCTCAGGATGCGGAAAGTTAGCATGTTCAGGAGTCGGCACTCGAAATTTTTCAGAAGCCCACGCACCAAGATCTATTAATTTGCATCTTTCAGAGCAGAATGGGCGGAAAGAATTTTCAGCTGAATATAACGCCAAGTGCCCACACTGTGGGCACTTCACTTCAAACTTTGGTTCAGAATTTTCCATAATTTAATTTTACTGACAGTTAGCGTGAGTGCAACGGTACAAAGTTCCTGACGCAAATTGTTGACCTTCGAAATTTAGAGTCACGGCAAGTGTGTTATCTAAAATCTTACCGGTCGCAACTTGTACCTGAACTAAGCTTTTATTAGCTAGAGTGTCATAAGCGCCGTACGATCGTGCTTCAAAGCCTTGTGAATTGTTGATTAAAGAAACTGTCATATCGAGTGCTAAAGGATTTCTGACTGCTCCAATTTGTTGAGGAACTGGAAATCCCATCACTCCCATAAAGAACTGATTCCACGATGGAAGTTGATATCCGTACCAACCGTAGTTGTTGATTTGTGGATACACCATAATAACCGCACGAAGTTGATTACTAATTGTGCTTTGTGCTTGGATGATAACTCTGAAATAACTGTTCAACCAAGAATCACAGTTATAAATTCCACCAGAGTTAGCGGCTCTATCACATACTCCTAAAGCCTTTTTTAGAAAGCTTTTATACGTATTCGCACCTGACACATTGATATTCTTATACTGAAAGTTATCAGCTAAGTAACCTGAGTCATTTGAATTCTGGTATGGGTTTTGGTAAACACCACCGCCACCATTTGGACCAGGAACTGAACCAGAAGAAGACTTCTTGCTGTTACCACAAGCCGTAAGCGCTACCGCAACTGCAAGCACAAGAACCGCCCGTCCGAATCGCATGAGTTTTTTAAGTTCCATATAACCTTCTTCCTTTCGAGGGCGAACCCTCTGCCTAAAGGTATATTCACTCAACGTGCCAGAATCTTAAGCGATCTGAAGATATAGGAATCCCTTAAATTTAATTTGAGAGTTTGTTCAGCGTCCTAGTGCCGAAAATCGGTATACGTTTCGAATTGAGAATCAATAGGATCGCTTTAAAGCGGGGGGCAGTGTCTCAATATGAAACACTGTTTAGCGTGCCAAAAGAATTAAACCATTACTGATTTAAAAGCGGGAATGTACGAGCGTCGTCAACATTTACGAACTCGTAATTTTCATTTTTAAGTGATGTTAAAACGTAATCCAGATTATCAACTGTTACTTGAAGCACATCGTGCATCAAAATAATACCGCCACCACGGCTTATGATCTTTTTTAAAAGGTAAGACTTTGCGTCTTTAACAACCGCGGTTGAGCCATTACAAATCTTGTTATTCTGAGAAGATAAAATACCTGCCTTGTTAAATCCCCAATCACAAGTGTCAACATTCCAACCTACAATCTTATAGCCTTTACTTTTTAAAACAAAGTCAGCGTATTCAGTTGAGTTTCCGTTTGGATACCTGAAGTAATTTACTTTTAAACCAATATCTAGAAAAGCTTGATGAGTACTTGAAATTTGCTCAGAAGAATCCTTCTCGCTTAACTTCCAAAAACTTGGATGATTCCATGAGTGAGAAGCAATCAAATGTCCTTCGTCGGCCATTCTTCTAATAAGATCACGGTTACTAACAACATTTTTTCCCAAAATAAAGAAAGTAGCCTTAACGTTGTGCTTTTTTAAAATTGCTAAAACTTTTGGAGTTAACGTTGAAGAGGGTCCATCATCAAAAGTTAATGCAACTTTCTTAAGTGTAACTTTATCAGGTGCTTGAGTAGCGCTTGTGCACTTGCTTGTTCCGCAACCAATTCCACGAGCCCACGCTACTTTGAGATCCCACAGATCCGCCTGAGCATAAATCGATATGAAAACGCTGGCTACCACTAGGAGTTTCATTTTTTTCATTTTCAATTCCTATTGGAGTAATTTTAAAATGTTAACGTCAGGGGGATTCGCAACTCCGGCGCCTGGTTTCGGTCCTGTTAACTGATCAAGTGAATAATCCATTTTCGCATCATAAGTTCGCTCAATCTGGTTTCTCATCCACTTTTCACGGGCATACCACTGTCGTTTATTGTCGTTGTCGCGGCATGAAGACAATTCTTCACCCGTTGCGCCCCAACGAAGCTCGATACAGTTGTATGGATCAAAACTTAAATCAAAGAGACGTTGTCTCACTTGTTCTAGATTTAAGGTTACTGGTGCGCCGTTTGATTTTGTATAAGTAATCTGACAAGCAGGTGCCAAAGCATCATAAGCATTTCTTAAATCAGCTTTTAAATCAGTTCCTTTGTAAACAACTGACCGATCGTAGACTGCAATTTTTGCGAAGTATGATTTCGTTTGATCCAGTAAATCAACAAACGAAGTCTTTAATCGCGCATCTCGGGAAGGTGACGAATAAGTTTCCCACTCGCCTTCAGTTCCGTAAATATTGACGGGCATTTTAGACGGATGGGGCAACGTTGATATCTTATTATCAATCGCAGCTTTGACTGCCTCAACTCGGTCCTGAACAGCAACACAGATATCATCAACGATTTCTTTAAAGTCCTGAACTGGATCAATAATTAAACTACCTTTGGCTAATTTAAAACGAACATAGTCATAGTAGTTTACTTCTTTACCATCATTTTCGAATTTACCATTCTTCCAGCTTGTAGGATCAATTCGAGTTCCATAAAACTGCTCAGTTCCGAATTGAGGAATCTCTGCGTTTCTAGCCATTACAACATTTCCAGAAACGATCTCGCCTCGGGAATTTGTTCGTGCGTTCACGATCTTAAAGGGACGCCAGTTTTTAAAA
Organism: Pseudobdellovibrionaceae bacterium; assembly: GCA_043730825.1. Lineage (GTDB taxonomy): Bacteria > Bdellovibrionota > Bdellovibrionia > Bdellovibrionales > Bdellovibrionaceae. The sequence goes on along the minus strand of JAYTJV010000007.1, from coordinate 40,247 downwards.
CCAGCACCTTGACGTGGATTACTTCTTACAAACTTAGGACTATAAATCCCTGAAGTAATACTATTATCTGGATGAGCATCGATATAATGAACTCGGCCATCATCACTTACTTTATAAACGACAGCCACGTGGCCATTTGGATCATAAAGAGATGTTCCTGGAACGATTCCTTCTCTTGAAATTCGAGCAGCATAAAAATCTGGAGCTTCGAAACTTGTTCCAGCATCATATTCCATTCGGAAAGCAGCAGAACTAATATAGTTAGGAATAACTCTATTTAAAACATTCGCACCTTTTTGGCCAGTAAAGATCACGCCTCTTTTTTTAATTACATTCCCCATCGGAGAATATCGTAGATCACGATTCGATTTTCCGGCAGGAACCGTTTCAGCGGCATATGTAAATGGAAGCTGATTTTTCCAGGCAAAGTAAGCACGTAAATAATATGGCAGGTCAGCACAATCAGAATAAAACTTCATATCGATCGGATCTGAATTTCTGTAAGGATTTGCAGCGGATCTCAAGCAACTGTCAGTATTTCGGCATTTCTTTGAGGCAGCAGCCTCACCGATAGCAGCAACGAAATCCTGGTAGTTTTTTTCATCCTGGGTCGACCAAGAGGCTTTTTTAACTATCCAGTCAGCATTAATTTGCGCATATGCTGAACCAGAAACTAATACTGTTAATACTAATAATTTAATTGAATTCATATTTGACTTCCTACTTTACACACTTAAGTTTCATGTTTTCTCTAACTTTAATATCTTCTAATTTAATGAATACTTTTGCATTCATCTTGGTCTTGTCTTCTTTTTCTTGAGCTTGTTCGTCCAAGCTCAAAATCACAGTTAAGCTCTCGCGTTTTTCGTTTATTAAGATTCCTGCAGAATATTGCTGTAAAACCACTTCTGGTAAATTAAGTATTCGATTGAGATCTTTAAAATTAATGAAAAGCTCTGCGATTCGTTCACCTTTTTCATTAAGTCCTAATTCATTCAGCTTCAAAAAAGTGTTTTCATTTGAACAATTGGCTTTGAGTACAGAGGCGCCAGTTGAAATTGAAGTATTGAAGAATGCAATTAGGATTACAAAAATAAAAGTCTGCATTTAATATCCAGTTTAGAGAGTTACGTGCCGTAACGTTCTTATACCAAAACGAAAATTTAATTTCGCCTGTTATGATTTAGACAGAGTGACACTTTTTGTAGTGTAGTAATTACCTTTAGATGTTTCGGCTGTTATTCTGTATCAGCCATTCATTCAAGAATATGGTTTTGGCTAACTGAAGAACAGTTTCATTATCTGAATTCAAAAATGCCCAAAACTTACCAAGTTGGAAAACTTGACAGGCGAAATTGGCTGACATTTCGTTGACAGCTCTAACGACACCTTCGTTTTCGTCGTTAAAATCGTCCCCACATAGGATTCCGCCTTTTTTTAATAAAGGAAGCCAAAATTCTATATCCTGGCAAACTGCTTGGTACCTATGATCTCCATCAATGTAGATTGCATCAATATTACCTCGATCCCATTTTTCGAGCGGACTTTTAGACTGTATTGGCGTTATTCGCGAAAAGTAAGAACCTAAATTAGTTTTAAATGTTTCAACGTTGTTTTTGATTTTCCCGTGGAAGATTCCACGCTTCATGCTGAATCCACTGTAAGCGTCGACTTCGGTTCCGTCCCAAGGATCAACGCAGTAGATGCTTACCGATGGTTTGCTAGAACTTGCCCAGGCGAAAGCACTTCTTCCAAAAAGACTTCCCACTTCTACGATAATCCCGTCTTCGGGAATATTTTCCGAAATTATTTCGATGGCCTTAAGTTGTGGGCGCGGACAGAATCCGGGGATATTTTCATCGATCATAAATCACATAATTCTTGAGACGGACTTCGAAGTCAAACCAGTAACCTCAAAGTGTTTTTACCTTATATATAGGTAAGTGCAGAAATTTACTAGACTGGTTCGACTGTGCAAGAAATAGCCGAGTGTTGAGCGTGCTGACAATGCAATTTGCCTCAAATAAATTAAAAGCACTCTTGAGTGTGCACAGTAATTGAAATCTTGTACTAACATGTAAAGGAATCAATTTATGCAGTACGTACATTCTTTTGTTTTGATATTAAGTTTTTTGGTATCCGCAACTTCGGCCTATGCTTCAAATTCTTGCGCAGGCCAACTAACAATACAGCAGTCTTTCGTTCCAGCAGCAAAACTGAGTCGTGCAGAGCAACTAGTTCGCATCCAGCGTGCTATGCAGCCAGATGCTCCGGGGCGCAAAACTGCAGAACTTAGAATGAAGATCATGACCGACGGTGATATTAAAAACACAGATGGAAAAATTGATCCAGCTGACTTCGTAGTTGATACTGCTGACCCATCAGCGCCATTCTTCTACCCGTGGGGTGAAGTGCGAATTGGTTTATCTGGAAATAGGATGCTTTCTTTCAAGAGTCTTGCAGAATACGAAATGGGTGGAATTAAAAAAGTCCAAACGGTTAAAGGTTACCATAGCAATGGTATCGAAATGACAGGTCCATATCACTCAAGTTCACACCCATGGGATGGTGAACTCTTTGTACTCCCCAATGGAGAATTAATTGGTCACGGCGGTGTGATGATGGTTGCAGGAAAAGATCATCATCCAACGATCAGTGAAAACGCTCGACGTAGCCGAATGTGGGCAAAGGTTGAACGCCTTAAAATGGCAGATGGAACCTATGAGGAAACTTGGTATTACCAAGATTCCATTTTTAAGGATCGACCAACTAACAGCGTTGACTGGGTACAGCCAAATCATAAACACAACTACGGAGCGACTCCATTAAGAGATCGCAATGGCGTAGTGGTATTAAACAAAGACGGTAATTCAATATTATTTAATGATTTAGTCGATGTTCAAAAAGATGGTAAACCTTGGAGAACAGGAATCTATGCAAGCATCATGACTCCTGATATGAAAGGAATCATTGGCGAGCCAGTTCTCATTCATGATGGTATTGATCCAAAGACCGGTAAACCATACCCAGCTACAATGCGTACTTTTGGTGGATCTTTGATCGAAGGTTTTAGGCCCATGCTTGATGCCTACTATCACTCTCCAGGATTCGTAAAGCTACCTAACGGAAAAGTGATTCTATTAGAAGACGCTGAGTTATCTGGAACAATCAGTCCCGGGGACTACGTCAGCACATACGGTATTGGTATGTTGTATAAACGTTCTGGCCAAAAATTACTAAGTAAATACGAGATGGTAGAAAACGAAACTGGAACTGACATCCAGGATATGGCTCAACCGTTCAGAGATTATTTCGATTCGACATGGACAGGAAGATTTTCTGGATACTACAGTTCTAGCATTAATGGTTGGGCCGGAAATCTCCATTTGATTCCAAAAGCAAATATTCCGGATGGCGACGTTAAATCTGGATGGCCTAAGAGCGAGAAAGAATTTAACTCTCGTCATCGCCAAGTTGCTTGGTCGCCGATCAAGCACGTCAGAAATAAAAAAGGTCAATTAATTTTTGTTCCTAATGTTCCTGATCAGCCATAAACACTTGCTACTTTTTTCTCACTAGAAAAGTAGTAAAAGTTAAGATAATAATCCCCACGCTTATAACCTGAGAAATCGAGAGGCCTGAAATCATTTGGCCTCTGAAGTCCGCACGGTAAAATTCGATAAATAATCTTCCTAAGGCACTTAAAGTAAGCCAAAACAGAAATAGATTTCCGCTTTTCCAATTTTTCTTTTCAAATTTTAAGAGATAGAAAAATAGAATCATTTCCCATACAAAAATATAAAGCTGAGTCGGGTGAAGTCCACGAACTGACCAAAAAAGATCAAGTTCTTTTCCAAAGCAACAGCCTTGTAGAAAGCATGCAATCCTGCCCAATCCAGTTCCTAAAGCTAGAACCGGGGCAAAGAAATCAACTGTTTCCCCAAAGCTCTTCGCTCGGGGCTTTCGAAAATAAATAACAAAAAAGAGTAGTGAGAAAATGAGGCCACCGAAGTAAGTAAAGCCGCCTCTCCAAACTTCTAGAATCCTTAGCGGGAATTCGGAGTAATAAGCTTGTTCCTCATAGAGGACATGAAGTAGCCGGGCTCCAAAAGGAATTGTAACAAGCAACCAACCAGTCACGGTAAAAAATAGTTCCTGTGGAAACTTGCGAGATTCGGCACGACGAAGGGCCAAGACTAAACAGCCTGTTATTGTGATGCTAATCCAAAGAAAGTAAATTACCGATTGCACTACCTAAGAGAATATAATCAAAGTGTCTTGCACTGAAGACTAATGATTAAACTAGACTCTTGACGAGATGACTTCCCGAAAGGCGAACTTCATAATGATTTCATGGCTTTGAACGCAGAACTCACTATTGTTGGAAATCGACCGGAACCCTGGAGTGAGTTCGTCACATTTATGCAAAGCCACCATCTTGAGCTAAAGCATGAACTAAATGTTGATGTGACGTCACCCGGCAAAAAAGTTTTGGCTTTTCATGCGCCGATTCATCAACGTCTAGGTGAAATCCGTAATTCAAAAGATTTTCAAAGTATTATTTGCGAAGGGTTATTTTCAAAACAGTCATGGCCACTTCTTGCTGAATTATTAAAAGATATTTCTGGACAGCGTTTTGAAAAACTCGGCGATCTCATGCAAAATCCGAAAGCAGCTAAATCTGTTGCAGTCATTTCTGCGAAAACCAGGCACGATTTAAAAGACACAATGGTATCGCATCTTAAAAGTTTAAAAGTTCGCACGACGATTACGGATCGTTGTTTTCAAGTAGCTGAAGAGATGTTGATGAATGCGATCTACGATGCGCCAATTGATAAAATCGGGCAGTCTCTTTACAATCATTTGTCTCGAAGAGATGATGTCTTACTAAAGCCTCAAGAGTTTTCACTTTTTGAATATTGCGTAAAAAATCAAATCGTTGGAGTTTCTGTTTCGGATCCGTTTGGTGGATTAACTAGAGATACACTTATTAACTATCTAGATTCTTGTTATAGCGGCCGTGCCGGCGAGATAAACGAAAAATCGCCAGCTAAAGGCGGAGCAGGCAGAGGCCTTCACTTGATCGTCGAGAGCGCTGATTTAACAGTATTCCAAGTTAAAAAAGGCGTTTGCACCAGAGTTGTTAGTTACTTCTGGCAAAAAGAAAACCCATTGGGCGTGAACCCGCAGCTCAGTTTTACTTACTTCGATTAAGCTTTAACGGGCTTCTTGCTTCGACTTTCCTGAAACATCTGCCACATCAAAACACCCACGCCAATGACAATCGCAGAATCTGCAATGTTAAATGCAGGCCAAGAATATTGATTGAACCAATGGAAATCCAAAAAATCGACAACGTAACGGAATCTTAAGCGATCGATGTAGTTTCCAATCGCGCCACCCATAATAGAACTCAAAGCTAATATTTGAGTGCGATCATTATTTTGAACACCCTTAAGCAAAAAGAAAATAACAACCATTGCAGCTGGTGGCATCACCAGGAAAAAGACTTCGCGGAATTCTGGATGGGATTGCGCTAAAAATCCAAATGCTGCACCAAAGTTTTTCACGAAAGTCAGATTAAAGAAATTTTCAATAATCGTATACGATTCGCCCAAGCGAAAACGTGAAAGCACCATGACTTTTGTGAGTTGATCCAAAGCTACAATTGCACCTGCTAGAATACTTGCGATCAAATATTTTCTGTTCATTTCAACGCCTCTACACATTTAGGACAGACTCCAGGAAGATGCGCATCTTGGCCGATCTTGGTTGAGTAAACCCAGCATCGCTCGCACTTTTCACCGTCTGCTTTAATTGTTTCTAAATTGTATGGGCCTTCTTTTAGGTCCACAACAGAAACAATAAAGAATTCTCTTAAATCTTGAACTTTTTTAAGCGCTTGGAAAACTTCCCCATCAACTTGAAGCTTAACGTGAGCTTCTAGGCTAGAACCAATGGTTTTAACTGTTCGAAGTTCTTCTAACTTCTTTTGCACGTCACTTCGAATCTTCAAAGCCTTTTCAAAGGTGTCAGCCAAGGCTGGATTTTTCCACTCACTTGGCAAAGTCGGATACTCTTCCAACAAAACGCTTTCCTGAGTTTTTCCTGGAAAGTAGCTATAAACTTCTTCACTTAAGAAAGTCGTGATCGGAGTCATCAATTTGATAAGCACAGAAGTGATTTCATAAATCACTGTCTGAGAACCGCGGCGTTCACGACCATTTGGTTTCCAAGTATAAAGACGGTCTTTTAATACGTCTAAGTAAGTGGCAGACAAAGTAACAGTAAAAAACTGGTTAAGCGCATGATAAACTTTATGGAATTCAAAATTATCATAAGCCTGAGTGATTGTTTCATACAGCACAGCTGTCTGATGAAGTGCCCACTGATCTATATCCGTTAGGTCTTTATATTTCACAGAATCTTTTTTCGGATCAAAATCAGCAATTGCTCCAAGGACATAGCGAAAAGTATTTCTAAATCTGCGATAAACTTCTGTTACTCGCGCTAAGTCTTCTTTTCCATAAGGTACATCTTGGCCATAATCTGCAGAAGAAACCCAAAGACGTAAAATTTCTGCACCGTTTTGATTGGCAATATCCATTGGATCAACAACGTTACCTACAGACTTACTCATCTTATAACCTTTAGAATCCGTTACGAATCCATGAGTTAAAAGATTTTTGTAAGGAGGAACTCCGTTTACCGCTTGAGAAGCAAGCATTGAAGTATTAAACCAGCCGCGATGTTGATCGGAACCTTCTAAGTAAAGATCAGCAGGGAACTGCATTCCATCGCGTCGTTTTAATACAAGTGCGTGCGATACGCCTGAATCAAACCAAACATCTAAGATATCTTTTCCATGTCTAAAACCTTCGGAGCCAAATTCTCCGACTGGTTTGAAATCTCCAATGACTGATTCTGGAGACGCGCTTATGTAAGCTTCAATGCCACCTTTATTTTCAACCAGGTCTGCAACTTTCATCATCACATTAACATCAGCCAAAGGTTTCCCCGTTTTATTGCAATAATAAATTGGGATTGGAACACCCCAAATTCTTTGTCTACTTAGGCACCAATCAGGACGCCCTTCCATCATCGCGACAAATCGTGCGCGACCCCATTCAGGAAAGAAGCCAACGTTTTCTAAACTTTTGAGTGTTGAAGCGCGAAGATTGCTCTTTTCTCCTTCAAGAGCCATGAACCACTGGGGAGTTGTCCTAAAGATAAGTGGAGTTTTACTTCTCCAACAATGTGGATACGAGTGTTCGATTTGCTTAACGGAAATTAACGAACCAAGTGCTTGAAGTTTTTCAACGATCAGCGGGTTCGCTTTGAAAATATTCATGCCTTGCCATTCAGGAACTTCATCTGTGAAAGTCCCTGAATCACTCACTGGGCAAAGAACTGGAAGATTATATTTCATTCCAACTTTAAAGTCGTCCGCACCATGTCCAGGAGCCGTATGAACCGCGCCCGTGCCAGCTTCTTGAGTTACGTGATCACCTAAGACGATCAGAGAATCCCGGTCAATCCATGGATGACGAGCTTTACCTAGATCCAAAGTTTCGCCTTTGAATTCTGATTTTAAAGTTAATGAAAGCCCTGCATCTTTTTCGAAAGCCTCTTTAAGGCTTTTTGCGATAACAAGATTTTCATCACCAGATTGATAAATGCCGTAATCAAATTCTGGATGAAGACTGATTCCGACGTTGGCTGGAATTGTCCAAGGAGTTGTTGTCCAGATAACCATCGAAGTTGTTTTATCAGGATTTCCAATTTTCTTTAAAGTCGCTTTATCTTCAATTTTAAATTTCACATAGATGGCAGGACTTTTATGATTATGATATTCAATCTCTGCATCCGCTAAAGCAGTTTTCAATGTCCAGTTCCAGTAGACCGGTTTAACACCTTGATAAACTAAACCTTTTTCATACATCCGAGCAAATTCACGAATACATTCAGCTTCGTAATCTGCAGACATCGTCATGTACGGATTAGCCCAATCAGCAACAACGCCTAAACGCTTGAACTGAACCATTTGGTTTTCTATCCACTTCGACGCCTCAGCACGGCACAAAGCTAAAATTTCGTGATCAGTCTTGGTTTGTTTCGCCGCTTGAAGATCTTTTAAAACTTTATGTTCAATCGGAAGGCCGTGACAATCCCAACCCGGTATAAATGGAGACTGAAATCCACGTAAATTTTTATACTTAATAACAAAATCTTTAAGACATTTATTGAGAGTATGACCCATGTGAATAGATCCATTCGCATAGGGAGGGCCATCAGGAAGAGAAAACTTTTTCTTTCCTTTATTCTTCGCCATTAATTTTTGATAAATATCTTTATCTTGCCAATTTTTAATAATCTCAGGCTCTTTAACGTTGAGATTACCCTTCATAGGGAAATCGGTTACCGGTAATCGCAAGGTAGATTTGTAATCGGGCTTTTCAGTTGTCATCTACTCTATTTATAGAGGGATCGGACTTTTTGGTAGCCAATTTTCACAAGCATACGAAGAGCTTCTGAATCAGATGATAAATTGAGCTCATTTTTGACTTCTCGAATCAAAATCTGAGTCATTTCGTCAAAGTTAAGCGCCGATGAAACATAAGCATTTACCGGAGGTGGCAGTTGAGCCGCGCTTTGCGTTCCAAGTGGACCCTGATAAGGTGGAATTGGCGCTTGGTAACCAGAAGGCGGACTTTGATAGTGAGTTTGCTGTTGAGTATTTTGCGACCCAGCCTGCTGCGTTTGCTGACTGGAGTGAGAGTTCGACTGCTGATAGTTTGTCTGGTGGCTATGCTGCTGACCATTTTGATAGTTCGCCTGCGCAGGACTTTGTTGTGCAGTCGCTAGTGGCTTTTCTAAATCGCCCATCATGCCGGCTAAATTTTTAAGTTCTGATTTAAAACTTTTCAGGCTGGGACTATCACCTATTTGGTTTATGGAAGTTTGATCTCCCGGTTGCGGTTGTTGCGTTGCCATAATTGGAGCCGTAGTGTTCGTAAAAGTACTAACAGTTGAATTTGTATAGCGTTGCAAAGAATCTTGACCCAAACGAGTCGACTTTAAAAATAAACTAACAAGTTGATCTGGAGTTGTTGCCAATTCTTTGATTTGATCTGACTGAGATTGAAGCCAGTTGTAGGCCTTCAATAAAGTTTCTTTGGTGTAAGCTTGTGGCGGCAGGAAATCAAATGTCATGGGACATTGAAGCTAAAGGGTAAGCCTCATCGCTGTCAACGATGAGGAGTCCAAAATTTTATTTATTGAAAATCTTTAGCTACGATCCCGTACTTTTCAATTTTTCTGAGTAATGTTTTTTTAGGAATATTGGCGTGTAATGCAGTCTGGTTGATTCGACCGCGAAATGCTTTCAAAGCTTTAATAATAAATTCTTTTTCGAAAGCTTCTTTCTGCGCGTTGAAATCAAAATTTACATTGACACTTCCAACACCATTTTCGCTTGCCTCATTCATGTCAGATTCATCGTCATCCATGTCGGAATCCAAAACATCAACGCCCGGATCGACAACAACAGAGCCATTCTGAGCTGGTTTAAACGCTTCAAGTGTTTCTGGTTGCAATAGATCAACACCAACGGCTTCTAACAAAGATTCCGGCAAAGAAACCGGAGTAATAACTTGCGAAATTTCTAATACGAAAGCGTGCTCGATAACATTTTCTAACTCGCGAATATTGCCCGGCCAATTATGCTTTTTTAGAATATTGAGAGCATCGTGACTGATTCCTCGAATTGATTTTTTATGAGTCTCGTTAAATTTCTTAATGAAATTTTGGATCATGCGATCGATATCATCTTTGCGATCGGCTAACGAAGGTAAGATCACCGGAACAACGTTTAAGCGGTAGAATAAATCTTCTCTAAAAGTTCCTTTTTGAATCATGTCTTCCAGTGGCCTATTAGTCGCCGCAATGATTCGAACATTAGTTGGGAATTCTCTATTAGAGCCAACTGGAGTAAACATTTTTTCTTGCAACACACGTAAAATTTTAACTTGCATCAAAGCTGGCATATCACCAACTTCATCAAGAAAAAGTGTTCCGCCTTCAGCATATTGAAACTTTCCAACTTTTCTTTGATCAGCGCCCGTGAAAGATCCTTTTTCGTGACCAAATAGTTCTGATTCAAAAAGATTTTCAGGAATTGCAGAACAGTTTAGAGCTACAAACTTTCCATCTTTTCTAGAAGAGTTAAAGTGAATCGCGCGCGCAACAAGTTCTTTACCAGTTCCAGAAGCTCCGCGAATTAAAACCGGAGTTTCAACTTTGGCAAGCTTGTGAATGATGTTAAAAACTTTTTGCATTTGAGAATTAGAACCAATAATTTTGCGGCCTTCTTCAACCAGAACAGGGGAGCTTGCAGCGATTGAAGATATAAGTCTGTGAGCTTCAACTGCTTTTTCGATCAAAGCTAAAAGATCGTCAGCAGAAACAGGTTTTGATAAGTAATTATAAGCGCCGTCTTTTACGGCTTGAACTGCATCTTGAACCGCTGCATTTGCAGTCAGCATGATCACGATGAGTCCTAAGTCTTTTTCTTTTAATCTTTTAAGAGTTTCTAAGCCATTCAGTCTTGGCATGTCGACATCAAGAATCACGATGTCATATTTCGGATTTGAAGCTTCGTATTTTTCTAAGGCATTGATGCCATCGAAAGCTTCATCTACTGCAAATCGGTTTGAAGAAACCAATGCTGTTTTAACGGACATTCGAAGACCTTGATCATCATCGACAACAAGAACTTTCAGCATAATCTCCCCCCGGAGGTTATTCTCGACCCATGGCGGCAAGTCCTTAGAAGGACACTTAACTCGACAAACAAATTATACCGCAAACAGTATGACTCATATTTGTCTTTTTAGCTTGTTGGAAGTTTTATCGTAAATGTTGTTCCATGGCCATATGTAGATTCTACAAATATTTCGCCGCCATGCAGTTCAGTAAAGTATTTAGCCAAATACAAACCTAAGCCCGAACCTTTTATTGGAGAACTTTTAGCGTTTTTACTTCGAAAAAACTTAGAGAATACATGGGGTAACTCGTCTTCCGGAATTCCCGGGCCCTGATCTTTTACGTGGACCCATATAAGACCTTCTTTTTCCTCTGATAAGATACTCAAGCTAGTTTCATCGGGGCTATACTTGATAGCATTTTCAATTAAGTTCGAAAATATCTGTCTGACCAGATCCGGATCAACGGGAATTGGGAATAAAGGCTCTAAATGGGGCTTAATTTGGATCTTTTTAATTTTCGCTAAAAACTCGTGCTTCTTAATTACGTCTTCAATGATTTGATTAATATCTTTTGCAGTCTTGTGAAGTTCAACACCTTCAGACTCAATTTTCGCGTAATTTAAAATCGAATTAATAAACTTTAGTAAGTCATCGCTGGATTGCTTGATCATATCGACAGCTTCACGTTGCATATGACTTAACGGCGCAGCATCTTTAAGAATTACATCCAGCATTCCCTGAATGCGGGCGATAGGAGTCTTCAAATCATGCGACATCATCGAGATAAAATTCGTCTTTAATTCTTCAACTTGTTTTAAAAGCTGATTCTTCTGATAGTATTCCCAGCTTTTGCGATTCTCGATAATAAGGCGATAGGGAATAAAGAAGTAGTAGCATAGAAATACTGCGAGCAAGGGGTGAGATAATGGCCACCACCATCTGAAAGCCGCATAGAGGCTCCAGGTCCACAAAGTATAGCCCACCATCAGGCCGCCCAGTAGAATGAGACCTTGAGAAGGACGTAATACTAAAACACCGTGAATAGTAATCAGTGAAATTAAAAAAGTCAGAATTAGATTCAAAATCTCTGAATATCGATCAGGCCACGTGCCTTGAATAAGCGTATCGATCATATTGGCCTGCATTTCGGGCAGGTTCATGTAGGTTACATCTCGCGAATGCGGAGTCATGATGTAGTCGTCAAATTTCCTTTGAGAGTCAAACCCAAGAATGACGATCTTATCTTCCCACATCTTTTTATCGGTGTTTAAAACTTCGTGAAAGCCAATCGATGGATAAGTTTTAGCAGGTCTGAAATCGACATACGCCTGATTGGCTCCGTAAAAATCAAATAATCCACGAAGCTGATCCTCGCGCACAAGACTGGGGTTCCACTGCATGGCTAATTCTTTTTGCAGCATGGATCTGCCCTGATAACTTAAAATTAAACGTCTTGTAACGCCATCTTTCGCGAATGATTTTCGGTCATGAGTTTTCGGTGCGTAAGACACTTGTAAATTTTCATACGGTGGAGGCAAAAAATTTGTTTCGTAATCGTTTTCAGGGCGAAGTTCATCCCGGGTGAAGTGGATTCTTTTTTCGCTAGAGAAAGTTTTAGCGAAATCAATTTTTTCATCAACAGTTCCCTCTAAATCTGTCGGAGGAAAATTAATCAAAACAGCTTTCGGATTCGCTTCCAAAATTTTTGTTAATGTCGATTTTAGAGAAGTAATTCTTGGAATAGTTTGCGATTCCTTCATCGTTTCTTCGTTGATCAAAACAAGTTGAAAAAAAGATGAAGGAGCAGTGGAAGGCGAGAATCGAACTCTGGCATCATAAAGCCAGGATTCTACTGATTCGAGCTTAAAGTAACTAAGGCCGCCTGCTGAAATGGCGGCAAGACAAGCTTTGAGAAGCCAAAATTTCCAAGATAATTGCGATGATGAAGAATCGGGACGTGATGGCACTTTTAATAATCTATTCGACTTTGAATTAGCCTAGTGGAAAGCAGTCACGTGGACCCTGAAGTGAACCTTCAGTTCCTGTTGGGCGTGGCTTTGCGATCTTGATGTGAGTCACACCAGTCGTCTGAGAAGTTTGAATTTTTGTAGTGTTAGTGGTTTTCATTAACTACTCCGTTTCTCTGCAGTTCTTATAATACATAAAGACCTCGCTCAGCAAGTGGCGAGTTCTAAAACAATAGGTAATATGCTTTGTATGTTTATCCCCTGTTAAACTTTCATGATTAAACAAACAACCGCCACCGCACAAGTATCGGGCCCAGCAAGTTTGGCAATTATTCAATTCTATCAAGGGCTTCTCGAGAGGCTTGAGGCTATTCCAGTTAATCTTGTCTTCTTGGCCTACCATGCGTTCTTTGAAGCTGACCTCAAGAGGACACTGGTAAACGTTATTACGAGAATCCAGACTTAATAAAGACTTGCCTGTTCCGCAGTAATTTTCTTTTTGGTACTGATTGTCTAACTGGTCAAAATACACATCAAAAAAGTGAATTCGGCGTAATTCTTTTTCCCCACCTTTTTCAAAAGCAAGTGCTGCTGCTTTTTTTAAGCTGTCGATAAAAGTTTGATTTGCGACTTCATCTTTTTCGGTCACGTCATAGGTAAATTCCATTTTATCAACGTTAAAACCCTGGAAAAATTCCCAAGTCTTTTCAACATCAAGATGAGCCTTATTAAATACCGCGTGCATTAAGATAGAACCAAATTCTTCTTTTCGAGCGAGCAAAAATTCGAGACCCTTTATCGCTTGCGTAGTCGAACTGTTTCCGTTTTTCTGAGGTCTTCGGGTATCATTAATTTCTGCCGGCCCATCTAAGCTAAAAGTAACAGTGGGTTTGAGTTGAGCAAGTAAATCTAGAACCTCATTGTTTATTAATGTTCCATTGGTAATAATTTGAAATTCACTTTTTATATTTTTTTCTGCAGCTAATTCCTTCGTGTACTGCCCAATTAACTGGATGGCCTTCGGGTACATTAAAGGCTCGCCACCTAAAAAAGTAATATGAAAGCTTCCGCCTGAAGTCAGGCGGTCCATTAACATCTTTACCTGTGGCAAAGTCTTAGAAACTGAGATTTGGCCGATCGGATCGCCGTACGTACCGTCCCCACCAGCAGCACAGTAGTGACAATGGAGGTTACAAAGCTGAGTCACATTCAGTGTCAAATTGAACTTATTACGAGCCTTGTGTTCTTGTTTTGCAGTACTTGGCGTTTGTTCCCAGGTCTTTAAAAATTGCGAGGTCTCGCTTATTTCAAGGCTTTCTGGGATTGCAAAAGCATCGGCTGAAGCAAAGCTTCCAAGAGGCATTGAATTCCACAATTCTTCAGAAATTTCAGCTACTTGAATATTTTTTGCATGAAAGGAATAGGGGGCCGTACCTGGCCTTTTAAAGGCCACAAAGTCTTTGTGACGTCGCATTTCAGTGGTACTGGTGTTTAGTATCATTTTGTCCCCGGATTGCTCCAAATATATAGAATAAAGCAATCCGGGGGCCACTTTGAAGATCAAAAGATAAAAAGCCTCGGATTAAAAGCTAGGTTCGAGAATTTTTATTCGATGCTGACTTGGCTTTTCTTGCCAGTTTCTAAGAAATCGCCGGTTCGCCACTGAATTTAAATTAATATCACTTTTTAGACTGGATTTAAGTTTGGGAAAACCCTCTATCTTATTGAGCAGTTGCGATCCATTGGTCACGATAGAGAGATGGCGATGATGGTAAAGTATTGGGGAGTTCGAGGTTCACTACCTGCGGCAAATCAGCCGGAAGGGTGGATGTTACATTTCGAAGGACTCATTAGAAATTTTTTTTCCATGGGTTATAGAGATCCGTCTCAAATACAAAAATATCTTAATTCAATACCACTTCCTTACGTTGGCGGGCACGGCACTGCAACAACTTGTGTTGAAGTTCTGAACGGAAGTTCGACTATCATTATTGATGGTGGCAGTGGAATCAGAAATCTCAGCGAAAAGATCATGAGCGGCTCGTACGGTAGACCCCGTGGACCTTTTCATATCTTCATGACACATTTTCATTGGGATCACATCATTGGATTGCCATTTTTTACTCCGCATTTTTTGCCAGGTAGTCAGGTTCACTACTACGCTGTCCAGCCAGAATTAGAGAAGCTGATTCGCGGTGTTTTTATGAAGCCTTATTTTCCGGTAGCATTCGAAGCACTGCAGGCAAAAGTTCATTTTCATGTTTTAGATCCACGCAAAATGGTTGAAGTGGATGGATTTCAAATCACTCCGTATAAGCTCGATCATCCGGACCCCTGCTGGGGTTATAAAGTTGTGAGTGAAGGAAGAATTTATTCTCATTGCGTAGATACTGAGGCTACTCGAGTCAGTCGTGAAGAATTAGGCGAAGACCTTCCACTTTATCAGAACTCAAATTTAATGTACTTCGACGCTCAATATACATTTCCCGAATTAGCGGAAAAAGCAAATTGGGGTCACAGTGCCGCACAAATTGGCCTCGATATCGCTTTTAGAGAAAATATTCAGCGAGTAATTTTTGCTCATCACGATCCGGGTGCCACAATCATGACTTTGCAAGACCTTCAGAAACAAACTGAAAACTACTACAACTACCGTTTGCTTAAGGCCCAAGAAAAGCAGGAGGAGCTTCCCCGTGTACAATGGGAATTCGCTCACGAAGGTATGGAAATAAAAGTCTAGAGCAGGCTTAAATCGCGCCAAGTATGAGTTACGAATAAAACCAAAACTTCTATCTTACAGATTGTTGAACTAATGTGAGTATATTAATTTTAAATGGTAGCCCAAGTGGACACAAAGGAAACTGTGAAGTTCTTATTCGTAATTTAACTGCGCAGATCAAAAACAATTCCGAATGGAAAAAGGCTAAAGTTCAAATCATTCAGCTTTCTGAAATCAAATGGACTTCGGTCGAAACAAAAAAAGTTTTCGCTAGCATCGAAATGGCACATGGATTTATTTTTGTGACCGGCACATATTGGGATTCATGGGGAAGTCCACTTCAAATATTTTTAGAAAACGTCACTCCGCTAGAAGGTAGATCAGCATTTCTTGGAAAACCTGCAGTCGTATTAGTGTTAAACCATTCAGTTGGTGGCAAAGGCGTTTTATCAAGGTTTCAAGGAGTTCTTTCGACATTAGGTTGTTTCATCCCACCGATGTCTGGAATGGTATATTCGTGGGTTTCTCAGCAAGTTCTGAAAAAAACTTCTCCGAAAGATGCGCAAAGTGATTTGTGGTCCTTAGAAGACCTCACTCAGATATTGGAAAATTTTAAGAAGGCTCTTCTAATTCAAGTAAAGTGGACCAGCTGGCCAGTTGATCGAAATGATTATCGCAAAGTTTGGCTTAATGACGGTAAAAAAGATTCTAAGCAACCGCCCAAACGACGACCGAAGCCTAAATAATACAAAATCTGAATATTCATTATTTATAAAGAATGCGTTCCCGAAAATAAAAAAAGCGGCCAAGCTAGGGGGATAACTTGACCGCCATGGGGGGGTACTCTTTACTTATGCACCTCGAATGCCATAGCTCATTTTGAGAATGAATAGCCCGACGCGATTCAGTCAGATTTGATTAAGTAAAAGATTGTGCAATCCCAGTGCAGGGCCGACAAAAAGCGCGCTCCAGTTTCAATTTGAGACACGTAAATGCAGCTAACCATCTTTCCATATGATTTGATTTTTGAAAGCTCAATCGACATCGCACTTCTTTTTTTAGCCAGCTACTTTCAATTCTCTTGAAACTCGATCCTCGATAATGGCGCATATTTTCGAATATATCCGAAATGAGTAATTCGGGCTTCGGAAAAAATGTAGTGGATTTCATCTGTAAGCTAGGGGCTGCTCGCATGGAAATTGCAAATTTCGGAGATATTTCAAAATACCCCTTATGAATATTAACGAGGAGATCTGCTTGGCTCGAGGTGAAAAAATTGAAGTTGTGACAAGCGAATAAAAAGAAAAATTAAATCAAATTAAGCATACTCTTTGTATTGCTATCAAAAATATAGAAAGGACTCGCTTTATTCCAACGAAACAAATGGCTTATAGAATGGGGACCACAACAAGTCGTTTAAGTGAAGTTCAACGCTTACAGTATGAAAAATTAACTTTGAATCAACTTTTTCACTATCTTATTAGGCTTGATCCTAATTTAGAAATGCAAATTCTTTATAAATACTATTCTTCAGCAGAACTCGCTATTCATGATCCGGATTCATCAAATGATGAGAAGCGAAAAAACGATAACAGACGAAAAAAGTCATCGCGCGACTTCAAATCCGAGGATCTTAATTTAAAAACCGAAGAAGGTTTTTTTGAAAATTAATTTTATTTCAGGTTGTTTTTCTAAGACGAAGCCTTTGTCGACTAGGTCTTGCGTTTGAATTGTTTTTTCTTCGACGCCATCTGGCCATTTGAAATCACCAATCGGGAATCGCTGTCTTGACCACAAAGTATATTCGGTCCACACAGGCACGGCGCCTGATGCTCCGGTTAGTTTCGTTGGCTTGTTGTCGTCGTAGCCGACCCATACAATCGTCGTTTCGTAAGGGCTGAATCCTGCAAACCAAGTGTCACGATAATCACTTGTTGTTCCAGTTTTTCCAGCCCAATAGTTTCCAAGTCCTTTTGCTCCTGCATAGGCAGCAGTTCCAGAAATGATTGTCTGTTTCATCATTCCGATCGTGATCGCCGAAGAAGCAGGGCTTAAATATTCAGCGGGATTACTTTCTTTGCGTTTGAAAATTTCATTTTGATCAGGATCCCAAACTCTTTCGATGAATGTGGGTTCCGGACTTTTTCCGAACTGCGAAAGGGTTAGGTAGGATTGTAAGACTTCAATGGGAGGAAGTTCCAAAGCCCCCAACGTAAGTGAAGGAAGATTTGGAATGTCAGATTTAATTCCTGATGCTTTAAGCGTATCGATGATTCGATCTAACCCTAGCTCCAGACCTAACTTTGCAGTTGAAGCATTCAAGCTGTGTTTCAGGGCGTAATAGAGAGGAACGGGTCCTAAAAACTTTTTATCGTAATTTTCTGGAGACCACATCTTTTTCGTTGGAAGTTTGATATCAAGCTTTTCATCACTAATCATATCAAGGGGTTTGTAATCTTTTTCAACAGCAGTTAAAAAAACAAACGGCTTTACTAACGATCCTATTTGCCTTCGACTTTTAGTGATGCGATTGAACTGACTTTGCTTAAAACTGCGACCCCCAACAGCAACAATGATTCTGCCATCTGCATCGGACGATAAAACTAATCCCTCAAGACTTTTTTTCTGAGTCTCTTTATTTTTCTTAATGAATGGATTCTGAGCCTCTAGATTATTTAAGTGACCTTGCAAGGCTTTTTGCGCCTGACCTTGGGCATCTAAATCAAGAGTAAGTAGTATTCTTTTATTTTCTAGAGTGTAACCTAAGCTTTCGAGTTGCTGACGTGCTGATTCCAAGAAGTATGGTGAAGTTTCGCTTGCTTGAGCTGGAATACGAGCAGGAAGTACCTGTGCTTTTGCAGTTTCTAGCTGCCTATCAGTGATAAATTTTTGCGCGTTCATCTTATCTAAAACTAAGTTTCTTCTAACAAGAGACTTTTCCGGATTTCGAAAAGGATTGTAAACACCGGGTCCGTTTAATACGGCAGCTAGAAGTGCGCATTCATGAACATCCAATGATTCGATAGATTTTCCAAAATAATAATCGGCTGCGGAAGGAAATCCTAGCACCTGATAAGGTCCACTTTGCGCCATGTAGATGATATTTAAGTAGGTCTCGAGAATTTGGTCTTTTGTGTACTTAGACTCTAAAAGAACCGAAATCATAATTTCCTGAATTTTTCGCTTATAAGTCCTTTCCGAAGTGAGGAAATAATTTTTTACAAGTTGCTGAGTTATCGTGCTTCCGCCTTGGGCTTTTCTTCCGGAAACAATGTTTTTAAAAAACGCGCGCATGGTGCCGGTGACTGAAACTCCGGAATGTTCTAGGAAAGCTGTGTCTTCGATTGAAAGTACCGCTTGCAGACACGAAGCGGGCATTCCAGACAGTGGAGTTCTTTTCTGCATAATGGGTTGTGAACCAACTGTTTGAGCCAGAATAAAAGGCTTCAATGCCCATGCTTTTACTTCTTCTGTGGAAGTTTCATTTAATAGAAAGACAATTTGATCGGCACTTGTTCCGTCAGGGCTATTTCGAAGCGCGGCTAAAATGATAGGCGTGTTGGTTGATCCATTCCAAGTGAAATCTCGAAATCGAAGACAACCTGATGGTGCTTCGGGGAGTGACATTTTCTGTTGGCACAACGCAGGTTCGGTTACCTGAAATTCTCCTGCTCTGAGGCCTTCATGATTCTTTTCCTGAAATTGAAGCTGCAAAAGACGAGATCGGAGTTGCTTCGCGACAACATAACCATCTTTCTTCAACCAATCTGAAGCCACGAAGTATTCTGTCGTTGGAAGAAATTGCTGCTCGCGCAATTTTTTATCCAAATCTTCAGATAAAGAAAATGGGTTAAAGCCGTGCGCAGTGTGGCTCACGACGAGGAGCGCCATAATGATTGTAAACCCATAGGAAAGCGTGTTTAATCGAGTCGAAAACATAACATTAAAGTTGGCATGTAATTATGAAATTATCAACTACGCAACTTCATATGATCGCATCAAAAGTCTTAGAAGCTTGGAAGCAGCAACATATTGTCGTCTTCAAAGCCGATGAAAAAGTTGTCTTGGACCGATTGAATGCGATTTTAAAAACAGAAATCCAAAAAGAAATTGATCTTGATCGCGATGTAAATGCGAAATTGGAAGAATTAGAACGCACAAATGCTGGGCAATTTGAAAGATACAAAATGTATCCACTCTTAAGAAAACAAATGGCCAAAGAAAGAAAATTAATTCTATGATTTTATCAGAAGATCGACAAACACACTGGGCTCATCTCCTGACTGATGGCATTTGGAACGATGATTTAGTCGATTACTCAGATGAAGACCAAGCGCTTCGAGTTGCAAAGCTCGCAATTGTGGCTTTTGTAAAAGAACACGAAGATATCGATCAACGTGCAAAAGCTAAAGTTGCAAGTCTCAAACGCGGCGTCACCGAAGGCACACCAGAATGGGATATCATGTACAAAAAATATTACGAAGAAGAACGGGGCAAACGTGGCCAAAACTAAAGTAAAACCAAAGGCGAAATCTACAGCAAAAGCTAAGGGAAAAAAAACCCTCGCAAAGGTTGCAAAAAAAAAGCCGATAAAGTTGAAAGCAAAAATTAAAGCTAAAACATCTGCAAAACCTTCAAGGAAAGCGAAGACGAAGCCAGTTGCTAAATCAAAAGCAGCTACAAAAACTCAGGCTGTCTCAAAAGCTCAAGTACCAAAATATAAATCTTCGCAGGCAACTACGCCTGTCACGATGAGACCCGCAGCAAAAATGAAACTTGTGGATGTATCAGATTTTGTTACTCCGCTAGATGACCGAATGATTATTCAGGCGACTGAAGAGGAAAAAGTAACAGCTGGCGGGCTTATTATTCCAGATACAGTGACAAGCGTTTCTGGAAATCGAAAAGGTGTTGTTTTATCAGTTGGCCGTGGTCATCGTGATCCGAAAGGTCGCGTTCGTCCAATGGATGTAAGAGCAGGAGACAAAATTGTCTTTTCAACTTATGCAGGTTCAAAAATAGAATATCAAGGCAATGAGCTTATCATTTTGCGCGAAACCGACGTAATGGGCGTTTTAGATTAAGGAAAAATTATGAAAAAAATATTAGTTCTTTTATTGGCAACCGTTACCCTTCAAGCTGCAAGTATTGATTGGTCTGGAACTTATCGCTTTGAATACTTTGATTTCACTGAAACATCGTTAGATGATGATCCGCTTGCGGGTAATAGCGGAAGCAAAAGCTATGGTCTTCACTTTTTAACTTTACGCCCTCGCATTTTAGCTAGTGATGGTATCAGCATATACAGCCGTTTTGATTTATTAACAAATCAAGATCCTTATTACGCAAATTCTCAAATTGGTCAGTTGTGGGGTGGTTCTGGTTACGGTGGAGCCGCTGGTACAAATGCCGGTGTGAACAATACGACTCGCAATAACCAAGTTAATACTGACCTCACTGTCAGAGAATTATTTTTAAAAGTTGAAGAAGAAAACGGTGCTCTTATTATTGGCCGTGCACCTTACCATTTTGGTTTAGGTATTTCTCATAATGCAGGTACTGGGCTTTTCGATCACTGGTACGATACAAAAGATATGTTGGCTTACAAATTTTATGTTGGAAATGTTAGCTTTACGCCGATGTTAGCTCGTTCGTATGATCAAAGCCCCCAAAATGGGCAGATGAACCAAGAGCAAATGCTTGAGATCATGTACAACAACAAAGATGCCGGCGCTACTCTAGGAATTTTATTTGAACGAAGAAATGCTGATTCAGGAATCGTTGACGATCCTGTTCAGACAGCTTGGAGAAATGAGCTTTGCGGAACTTCTACTGCCTGTCTAGCAACGGGTGCAATGAAAGATGAGCGAACAAGCTTCTTACTTGGCCGTCAATGGGAAACGTTCGGCTTCCAATTAGAAGGAAACTTTCAAAAGACAAAAACCGGAGTTTCACTTAGTGGAGCTCCAGTTGAAATCGATGCATACGGTTTAGCAGCAGAATTTAAATATAAAAAGCCTGACTCTAAGTGGGGTTACGACCTAAAGGTCGGTGCGGCTTCAGGTGATTCTCCAGGATCAACGAAATATGGAAATTATCAGTTCGACAGAAACTACGATGTTGCAATGTTGTTATTCAATCAACGTGTGGGACAAAGAGATTTTCTTAAAACAAATTTAATTAAAGATTCTAATCTTAAAAACGCTACTTCTTTTGATGATGAAGCGATCAGCAATGCTAGCTACTTAAGCGTAAAATTAAATCACGATTGGAAAGAACGTTGGAAATTCGGTTATACTTTAACGTATGCCCAATTAATGGCCAAATTTAATTCTCCTAGTGACATGAAGAAAGACCTCGGAATAGAGTTAGATGCAGAGCTAGTTTATTTTCCACGTGAAAAAGTTCAGTGGGTAAATCAGATTGGTGTTTTAATGCCGGGAGAAGCATTTAAGAATGGCACTGGCGCGGGCGGCAATTTTGGGACAGCCACCGCATTTGGATTTGCATCAAAAGCCGCCATCAGCTTTTGATCACACAGCACGAAGACAGCTTAGGATTTGCAGCTAAGGAAGGCTTCTAGATATACGTCAGGGATGGTGGTAGCAGGGCCCGGAAGTTTGTCGTTTGGCGGACTTCCGGGTTTTTTTATATCGTAGATCAAAGAATTTCAGTTCGGACGAAAAAAGGCAGATGGAATTGCCTAACCATAATTTCTGTAGCTAAAGCCATTCCATGTCCTTCCGATCCCTGATCAATGAACACTTTCGTATTGCCAGTTGAGTTTTGAATTTCTAATTGACCACTCGTTGGCGCAATCGGATCATTTAGGACAACAATCTGATAAATATTTCGCTTCGCAAGCAATGATGAAAACTGAACAGGTGTTGCTTTCATTCTTTGACGAAGAAATAATTCGTACTGTTCTTTTCTCTTAAAACCATGCCGCTTCATTTGCGCATCTCTCAGGCTCTTCACTTTGGAATGAATACTGTAGGCCAATGTATGTGGGGTATTACCAATCGCACCCATTATAAAAAGGGCCTTAATCCGCTCGTCCACAGCTGTTGCAAGCAAAGATGATATAGTTCCCACACTCAAGGCAACAATTCCAATTCGCTTTGTATCGACCAGTATGCGAGAAATTGTAGAGCTATCTTCAACTGCTGGAAGATTTTCCAAAATGTCGATAAGTCGTCTTAAGGAAACAGCACCTCTGATAAGTTGATGGTCCGCAATGGCTATAGCCTGGGACCCAATATCAAAACCTTCGTTATTCACATGGGCAATAATTCCTGCCACATTCATTTTACACATTTGTTTAAGAACCGATTTTTCCATCAACGAAATGCCTTCGATCGTAGGCACTGACAATATGACTGGCACTGGCTTCTGCGATCTTGGCCAAGATACTTTCATTTCGTACTGAAAAAACTTTTCAGAAAATGGATCTTTTAGCGAATAGGCTAATTCAAAAATCGCGCAGCCCGCTTCTTCGCCAGTGTACTTTAACTTCGCACCACCTTTGTAAGGAAGGGGCGTAAGTAATTGGGTCCTGGCTTGAAGTTCTTTTTCAGAAATAGGGGCCAAGGGTTCGGCATGCAATTCGAATGCGCAGACAAAACTAGTTATCAACAAAAACGATTTCATGCCCCACACTTCCCTGATGTAAACTTGTAAAATAATAAGAAGGATCTTAAATACTTTATTTTAAAAAGTCGATTTTCCTACAACACCAATTGTCATCAAGTCTTTTTTATCTAACTCGCGAAAATTTTGCCCAAGTTGACCATAAGACAAACTTGGGATCAGGTTCAATTTCTCTGACAAATTAAAATTCATAAAAGCAGTAGCAGTGGCAAAAGAACCGGCTTTGCTTTTATACTCGTAGTTTTCTTCCTTAAATTTACTACCTTCAAATTTTGTGTAGTCTAAAGATCCACCAAAAGATAATTGATCCTTAGGGACTTCCAAGAAAAGAGAAGCTCTTTGGATATTTCCACCAGTGCTCTTAGTGGTTGATTCAACGCCCGTATTGTCAATGTCCTTAGAAGTTTTTTGCGACACGATAGAGTAAGATAGCTTTCCACCTATAATTAGATCTGAAGAGTTCGTATGAACTGTCATCGAAGGAGTTAGTGCATTTGCGCCGGATTTTAAATTTCCTTTGCTGCTGTCATCTGAAGCTGTAGATGTGTCTTTGTCTTCCTGCGCACCCGTACTAATTCTGCCAGATAAAGCTAATATCGTTGTTACATTTTCAGAATGAAGTCTGCCGCCAACAGTTAACACAGGATCGGATACTCCCTGACTTGTTGATTTTGAAGATGATGTTTCACCAGTTTGTTTTGATGTCCAACTATTTCGTCCAGCGGATTGTCCAAAGTTAATTCCCGCACCTACAAAAAATTGAGTATTAAATGCGTGTGCCACTCCTAAAGAGCCAACACTTAAATCAGTGTTACTTGTACCTTTTCCGCCCTCTGAGTTATTCCCGATTTTCAATTGAGACTGAGATAATTTCAAAGCTATGTCAGTTCCTTCGACTGGAGCTAAAAATTCAGATCCCAAACCAAAAAAAACATCGAAAGGACTTTTACTTATGTATAAGGCTGTCGGAGCCGCGGTATAAGTTTTCTTAGTCGCGAAGGTATTTTCGTTGGTAGTCGTACTTGTATTCGAGTTATTCAATTGAGCCGCAAAGCCACTCAACGAAAAAGCCATAGTTGAAAATATAATAAAATTTGATTTCATATTAATATGCTCCTGATTGGCGGGCACAGTAACACCCCCAAATTGTAGTTAAAAGGGGTGGATAATATGTACATGTGATGATCAGAAGTTAGACAATCGTCCTATGAGGGTAATGCCTAGATAGCGACTTAAAGTCCATCTAGGGTACTTAATGATTTAACTCTAATTTAAGGTGCTGAAGGAAAAAGAATATTTTTTTAAATTTATTTACCTCGGTGATAATTAGAATGATTTTATTGAGTTGTCTCACTTTGAGAAAGTGGATTCTGGGCTTAAAGTATTTAGGTTTGGACGCGATACTCACAAGTGCTAGGCACGAGCCTTGCATCTCTAAATATGATTGGAGACTAAATGAAAAATTTAACAGCTAAATGTCTTATTATCCTGGCGACAGTTTTGACAATTGGCTTCCTAAACGCGGCAAGCGCTGCTGCCAGTTGCTACGCAATTCTTGAAGAGCCAACCGCCACTCAAAAATCACTGCCAGATGGACACTGGTTAAAAACGATGAGCACGGAGCAACTCATCGAGCATTTAAAGTATCACAGGAAAGCATATTTACCTGAAGGCACTATCTATGAAACGATATCTATAAATGAACAACGTATTAAAGATTATTTGATTCATGAATTCGTTCCTTACCTGGATGCTGCACTAATCATTTTAGAGCGACGAGTTAAGAACAAGCCAAAAAATGAGCGTGACTCTATGGATGAACTTATTGGCTTTAAGAATCATGAACTTTATGTAAGAGGATCAATGTATGAGCTAGACCATATACGATCTCGCAAGCTATCAAGTATTGTCCAACAGCTTGAGTTGAAAATTTCTGTAAACGGATGGATTTATAATGGTGTTGAGGGTCCATCTTTGAGAAGTTGGCTGCTGAGTCGCAATGTGCTGTTTGCAGTTTTGGCAGAAAAACTTAAGTAAATCGTCAAATAGTTCATGTCGAAGCATTTGAAGTAAAAAAGGGCTATAAATATTCCAGCTGACCTTCGAATCAAAAGAAAGACGCTAACGTCTTTCTAATTAAAGATCATTATCGAAATCATTATTATGGTGTTGTTGCATGGGCGGATTCTGCACGATCTTATTATGCTGCTGAATCATTTCAAGGTGCGATTGAACAACAGCTTTTATCTGTGCTTCAAATTGCATCTTAATTTTTTTAAGATTCGTCATTTCTTCATAAGTGCGACCGATGGAATCTCTGGCATCACGAGTGATGAACTCTGCTTTTGTTTTAGCTTCGTTTGTAATCGATTTTGCTTCGCGTTCAGCATCGACTCGGATTTTTTCGGCCATCTGTCCAGCAGTGGTGATCGTATCTTTTAAAATCTTATCGCGCTCTTTGTATTCAAAGAGTTGATATTCTTTTTCTTTTAAAGCTTCGCGAAGCTTGTTTCTCTCTTGAACGATTTCTTCCATTTGCGAAGAGATGATATAGAGAAAGTCTGTGACCTCTTGAAGGTCATAGCCCATCATCCGCTTTGTAAATAGCTTCTGAGAAATTTCGAGGGGGGAAAGGTGCATAGATTCCTCCTTGAATCGGTGACCCAAACCTAATTCTAGTCTGGGCGTGGATTCCTAAGCAAGAGCAATCACGTCGATTCCATTTGGCGATTGATTTCTTTATTTCGCATGGCTGCTTTTTCGAAGCTGATTCTAAGTGCGCGTTCGATCTCGAGCTCTCTCATGGAATCGAGACCGGCAGCTGTTACGCCTTTTTTTGACGTTACTTTGCCCTGAAGTTCTTCTAGACTTTGGTCGATATTTTGCTGAGCCATAAGCGAAGCGCCTAAGAAAACTTCCTGAGTCATCCTTCTTGCGGCGGCCGAATCGAAACCATGTTCTTCAAGCCAATCCTGCCAGTAGAGCATCAATTCGTAAACGAAACCGGTGCCAGCGCTGCAGGCGATCATAAAAGATTCGAACTGATCTTCTGTTTCCATTCTGTGAACTGTGCCAAGGCACGTGAACATATCTTCCATCAAGTCAGGAAGACTTTCATCGGTGTCGTCATTTACTAAACAACCAATCGAACCTTTTTGAATAAGTGATGGAGTGTTTGGCATCAATCTTACTAATCGACATTGAGGAAGGATGCTTTCCAAAGTTTCAAGTCGTAGACCGGCAGCAAGACTTACAACAATTTGTTTGTCGTTGAAAATTTTAGAAATCGGTTCGATTGCGGGTGATAAATCCTGAGGCTTCATTGCTAAAATGACAACGTCGCAAGTTTCAACGAGCTCTTCATTATTTGCACAAATTTGAATATTGAAAAGGTCTCTGACTTTTTGAGGCTTCTGACTTGTTCGGGAGCTTACGAAAATTCGAGATGGTGAAACTGTTCCTGATTGGATCATTCCTTTGATCATGGCTTGTGCCATGTTGCCTGCGCCTATAAAGCCAATTTTCAATCGAGTCTGCAAAAATACCATTTACGAGCCCCTTTCACCGAATACTGCTGTACCAATTCTAATCAGTGTTGCGCCTTCTTCAACTGCTACTTTCCAATCGGAGCTAGTTCCCATAGATAAATGTTTGAGCTTCAATTGTTTTGACAGTTCGAACAGCTCTTTGAAGTAAGGGCGAGTTTTTTCCGGATCATCCAAAAGTGGAGGCATTGTCATCAGTCCTTGAATATCAAGCGACTTCAAAGATTTGTAATTTTCCCAGTCATTTAACAAGTCTTCTTTTGATTGTCCTGATTTCGTTTCCTCATCTGCCAGATTTAGTTGCAGAAGAATGGGAATTTTTAAATTATTTTTTTCAGCTCGCTTGTTAATTTCCAGTGCAGTTTCATACGAATCAACAGAGTGAATGAGCGAAAATTTGCCTATGATTTTGTTAATTTTATTTGTCTGAATTGGGCCTATCAAATGCCAACGAATTTCAGAATTTTGCATGGTTTGCTGTTTTTCTAACACTTCCTGAATGTAGTTTTCACCGAAATCGAAATGACCAAGTTTTAAAGCTTCTTGAATTTTGTTTAAAGATTGTTTTTTAGAAACTGCAACTAAAGTTACTGTCGCGGGATCTCGGCCACTTTTTATGCAGGTGGAAATAAGTTCCTGACGAAAAGTTTCGAGAGGTGAACTCACTTTTTAACAATCCAATTTTTAGTTTTGAAAATCTCATCGATTTTTTCAACAGGCAAACCTACGACATTGGTCCAGGAACCTGTCACTTTTTTTACGAATTCTCCGCCTAGACCTTGGATTGCATAGGCACCGGCTTTGTCGAAAGGCTCTTTGGTTTTTACATAATCATGAATCTGTTGATCGCTTAGCTCCTTGAATTCGATCAAAGTTGTTTCAACATGAGACACATAATCGCCAGAAATAGATTCCATCAGAAACAAAGCAGTTTTAACTTCATGAAAACAACCAGATAATAGTTTTAGAAAGGCGACAGCTTGACGTTCGTCTTGCGGTTTTCCTAAGGCTTCACCGTGTATGACAACCTCAGTGTCCGCTGCGAGTATGAGGAAGGGGTCCTTGTGAATACTTTGATATTCCTTAAAAACCGCCTCGGCCTTTCGTCTAGATAGGTCACGAAGTTGGTCATCCATTGTCATGTTTTCATCAAAAGTTTCCGATATTTGAGAGGGATGGACCAGAAAATAAAAACCAGCATCTTGAAGGAGTTGGCGACGTCGGGGTGAAGCTGAAGCGAGCACCAGTTGGTACATACAGATACTTGAACACAAAGAGGAAGATATGGGAAGCGCTGAATGGATACTAATTTTAGGTTTGGTCTTTGCGGGCCTTGCTGTTTATTTATTTATGAGCGCAATTCTTGGCAGCCAAACTGACAAGCAGCAATTAAACTGGGCAAACAATTCCGAACCAACCAGATCTAAAAGCGGAATCATCAACTTATCTCGTCCCTTGATTCATCAATTTACATTGCAGCACGCATTAAGAATTCAAAGTGTTAATTACCGAAAAAAAGTAGCGCAAAAAATTAAGACAGCAGGGCTTGGCCGAGAGCTAAATGTTGATGAATTTATCGGCATGCAAATTCTTTGGGCTTTCTTCTTCCCTGGATTTTGTCTTGTGATGAATTTCGCTCTTGAGATGGGATTTTCTTATTTGATGATTAGCGCGATGATTCCAGTCGGCTTTCTTTTGCCAATGATCCATGCTTCTGGGATGAAAAAGCAACGAGTGCTGAACGTCAGAATGGACATGCCATTTTATATCGACTTACTTGCCCTTTCGGTTGAAGCAGGACTTGATCTCTTTCAGGCTATCCAAAAAATTGTGGATAAAGCGCAAGGCACTGAAAGTGTTCTTGCAGAAGAAATGGCAACTGTTTTGAGAGATGTCCAAATCGGTTCATCAAAAGAACAAGCCTTAAAAGAATTAGGCGAGCGTTTAGACATGTCAGAGATGACAAGTTTTGTTGCGGTTTTGATCGATGCTGGTAGATCCGGTGCTCCAATTGGAAGTGTTTTAAAAGATCAAAGTAATCAAATGCGACTTGAAAGATTTGTTCGCGCTGAAAAATTAGGAGCTAAGGCATCACAAGCGATGTTGATTCCGATGATGCTCTTTATTGTTCCAGCGGTATTTATCATGGTTTTAGGACCGGTTGCTTTAAGTTTTATTTATGGGAAGAAGTAATGAAGTTGAAAAAAGCGAATACATCGCAAATTCTTTTTGAAAATCTAGTTCTTGCAGAGACCATTGTTTCTCGCACTCTAGGTTTAATGGGTAAAAAAAGTTTACCTCAGGAAGAAGCTTGGTGGTTCACTGACTGCAAAGCATTGCAGACGACTTTCATGCGATTTCCAATCGACTGCGTGTTTGTCGATTCAAGTGGAAAGATTGTTGAAATTTATCATGACGTTAAACCTTGGAGAATTGCCGGTCCTGTTTGGAAAGCATCAAGTGCAATTGAAATGGTTGCGGGAATGGCAAAACTTAAGAATTTAAATATTGGAGACATTGTAGAATGTGGGCCTTAAGGGCGCTCAATGGAGCTTTAGCTGGAAAAGTCTTTAACCTTAAGAGTGGAAAAAATCTCTTGGGTCGAGGTCCGTCTTGCGATATCCATGTTGCTAGCAATGGTATTTCAAAAGAACACTGTGAAGTCCATGTTTACCCAGACAAAATTGTCGTCGCAGATTTAAAATCTTCGAATGGAACTTTTTTGAATGGCGTTAGAATTCAAAGCGCCACCATGCGACTAGGCGACAAAATGAGCGCTCACGATATTATATTTGATATTGTGCCTGCTCAAGCAGCGAAAGCTCCAGCACCTGTAAAGTTAAAAGTTTCTCAAGCGACTCCGGCAATACAATATTCACAAACTCCGATGCCGCATGGTCATCATCCAGCAGCTCAAGTTCCTCAGCAGCCGGGTTCAGAAAATATAGGTGGTACTCCAGCACCGCAATATCGAAATATTTTCGAACAAGGAACAGCTCATATTGAAGATTTTTTAGAAAAAGTAGCATTGCCGGGAGTTTATAAGCTTCCACAATGGTTCGAATTTCGCTGGGTTATCGGCGGTTTTGTTATCATATTTATTTTTGCGGTTACAATTCTCTCTATGATACCTACTTTTAGAAGTGCAAAAGAAAGTGGAATTGGAGAAAGCTTACGTCGAGCGATGTCGGTTGCTCGTCACCTGGCTGAAATAAATCAAAAAGCTCTTCTAGATGGCAATTATGGAAATTTGAGTACTCATTCAGCTGAACTCGAAGAGGGCGTTAAAGACGTTTATATAGTGCAAAAGTCAGATGGAATGTTACTAGCACCGGCTTCACGCGCGGGTCGAACATCAAGTTCGCCATTTGTTCATAAAGCTCGAGCAGAAGATCGTCCACTTGCTGAAGAAATCAGTCAGACCGAGATCGGCGCGAGTGCTCCAATTGGGCAATTTGATCCTTCGACTGGCTTGCCTAGTATAAAGGGTTACGCAATCGTCATATATGACGTTAGCGGAATGGCCTTAGATCAAAGCCGCGCCATCAGTTTATTCATGCAAATTCTTATTATTGCCTCGCTACTTGGGTCGATCTTATTCTTTTTTCTTTCAAAGCTAGTGGAAAAACCCGTGAGAGAACTCAATACTCACTTAGACAACGCAATGAGAGAGCGCCGAGATAATATTCAAATTCCATACCTATATCCTGAATTCCAAGCGTTAATTGGAAATGTAAATTCACTTTTATCCAGAGCACTTCATTCTGATCCACAAGCGTCGATGCCTCAAGGTGGTGGAGCAGATCGTCAGCAGGAAGCATTCAATTTAGTTAGTATCTGCGGAGTTCCTGCAATTGTGATTGGACCAGATGATTTAGTTTGGTGCCACAACGATAAATTTGTTCAGCTTATTGGCTGGAGTGGTGCAGGAACAAATTACAGATCAATTCCTGATTCAGCTCTTCAGCAAAACTTTGAGGGACTCATTAAAAAATGTCAGGAGCTTCCTTATTCTCCACATTTTGACTCATTGGAATTTTCAGGACATGCATGCCAAATCCAGGCAACTGTTTTTTTGAATAACGGAAGTCCTGAATTTTATATAATGACTATAATTCCAGCTGGAGAAAACGCATGAGTGCAGCTCCAGCAACAAAGCCAAAGCTTAATTACCGATTGAAAATCTTAGCTGGCCCTCACCAGAACGAGATTCATACATTAGATAAAGATGTAATTAGAATTGGTCGTGGTGATGAAAATACAATACAGCTTCCGCGTGATGGTAGAATCAGTCGAAATCATATTGAAATTTACTGGACAGGTTCTGAATTTAAATTGAAAAGTCTGTCACAAAAAAATTTCGTTATGGTGAACGAGAAGGTTATTCAGGAAGAAGTTTTAAAGCCAGGAATGAAGATTCAGCTTGGTGAATCTCTAATCGAAGTTTTTGAAGATGGACCTATTCTTGTTCCAAAAGTAGAAGGCGCACAACCTCTCGCAACGAGCACTCCTAAAGCTGGTGCCTTAGCGAAATTACGAGTTGCTGCGACTCCAACACCAGCTGCATCCACAAGACCAAATCCACCTTCAACTTCGGCTTATTCACTTCCTCCAGCAAACCCGGGTGGTGCTTACACGGCTCCAAGAAAATCAGCGCCTCAGCAAAACTTTCGACCACAGCAATCAAATTCTAAATCTACCTTTTATATAATTGCTGTTGCAGTTATTGGACTTGTCGTTTGGTTAGCTAACCAAGACACAAAGCCCAAAGAAAAACTGACTTTTAGAACTTCTCAGCAGGTTGAGTATGACCGCTTACAAGTTGAAGCTGAAAAATTGAAACTTGAAGAAAGAGTCAATTCTCAAAGTAATCAGCTTGTTCGTCAATCGCAAGAAAATCTGGTAAAGGGTTTTCGGGATTTTCAGCAAGGTAATTACATGCGTGCCAGAGAAAACTTTGCCTCAGTTTTGATCAAAGATCCGGAAAATGAATTAGCAAAGCGCTACTATCACCTCTCCGGAATTAAATTTGATGAACTTCTGCAATTCAATATACTGCAGGGACTTAGGTATCGTGAAAAGAAAAACTATCGCCTTTGCAGATCTAGCTTCCAAGCAGCGTTAGTTATGATTCAGAATAACAACAGACATCCCAAGTTCCGAGAAATTAGAGACTACTTTGATGAATGCAACCTAGGGCTTGAGGGAAGATTTTAATGACGAAGCTGATTATACGGCAAAAGGGTCAAGTCGCTCGCGAAGTGATACTCGACCCTCAAAAATCCTGGATTGCGGGCCGAAAGTCCGACGCCGATATATTCCTCGATAGTGAAAAGGGAATTTCAAGAGAACATTTTAAGATCTATCTAGAAAGTGAGATTTGGAAGTTAGAAGTCCTATCTAAACTGCCAACTTTAACTGCCAATAAGGAAGTTGTTACAAATGCTGATCTATATTCAGGCTACATATTTTCGCTTCCTCCCTTTGAATTTGAGTTAACAACAGCAGAAGCTACAATCCAAATTGAAGAACTACCGCTAGTTCCTGATGGAACGAACGGCTCAATTAGCCTAAGTGATCGAACAATCATTCATAAAGTAAATTTATCGGCATATATTAAAATCATAAACGAAGAGGGTGACCTTCAGCAAAAAATTAAGCTTGAGGGTGGTGATACTTGGATTGCTGGTCGTGATGTAAATGCCCAAGTTATGATTTCTGATCATAAAGTCAGCCGAAGACAGTTTGAAATACGAAAAACGAATTTAGGTTACGAAATCATCGACTTAGCAAGTGTTAATGGAACTTTTATTAATGAAAAAGTTTTAGAACCAGATGATTCTGTCATCCTAAAAAGTGGTGATGTCATTCGGGTACTCCATCACAAATTGGTATTCGAAGTACTTGATCCGAATTTTTTTGATCGAATTGAAAAATTGCCGGCGCTTGCAGAATCGGAACCAGAATCACAGCATGATTATTTACCATCTGATTTAGTTCAGGCTCCGCCAGCTGATCCATATGCACCAGAAGTCTATCATAATGCACCAGCAGTTGATGCGGCAGCCGCTAAAACAAAGAAATTTCGGATCGGCTTAGTCGCTTTAATTTTAATTGGTGGAATTGTTTACCTAACTTCAACTCCATCAGAAGAATCCGATATTTCTAATGTAGCTCCGTCTGCATCTGATCCATTGTCAGCACTAACGCCTCAGCAAAAGAGTGAATACAAACAATCCATGGAACTTGCGAAAAGATATCATATGGAGGGGAATTATAGTCTTTCGTTGTCTGAGGTGGAAGAAATTTTTAAAAAGTTTAATGTCAAAGATCCAGAACTTGAAAGAGTTCGAAATACTGCGCAAGCCGCAATTGAATCCCAAAAGCAGTTAATTAAACAAGAAAATGAAGCAAAAGATAGACTGCAAATGGAAACCCGGATTTTGGCAGTCACTACAAAGTGTGAGAAAGATTTAATGAAATTTAACCGTGAAGAAGAACTTGATAATTGTCTGGTTGAGGCATTGCAGTTAAATCCAGCTCATGAAAATGTCATTAATCTGAAGACAAAAATGCAGTCAATCATGATGGATAAAGAAGCGCGTCGGATTCAAAAAACAGATTATGAAAAAAGAGTAGCTCAGCTTAAATCATTGTATGAGCAAGCCAAAAAAGGCGAAGCGTCTGACGACTATGTAAAGACGATAGCTGACTACAAAAAAATAATTGGTTCAAGCTTGCCAGATCCAAATGGCCTTAAGGGTGCTTCTGAAAGAAGACTTGCTAAGCTAAAAATTCAGATGGATTTGAAAATCAAAGAATATCAAATTCAAGCAACTGAACATAAAGCGAAAAATGAACTTAAGCAGGCCATTATGGTTTTAAGAGCAGCTGTGAAGATTGATCCAACCAGAAATGATATGATTGATCGCGCAGAAGATTTAAAAAACGAACTTCGAAAACAAATGATGGTATTTTATCAAGAGGGC
This sequence comes from Pseudobdellovibrionaceae bacterium, assembly GCA_043730825.1. Lineage (GTDB taxonomy): Bacteria > Bdellovibrionota > Bdellovibrionia > Bdellovibrionales > Bdellovibrionaceae. The sequence goes on along the minus strand of JAYTJV010000007.1, from coordinate 6,611 downwards.
GTTTTGGAAGAAAGTTTTGGAAATGTTGAAGGCGGAGACAATCGCGCAGGCGCGAAAGAGAAGTGGAAAAAAATCTTGGACCTGGATGTCATTGATGGTGAGTATTATCAAAAAGCTTACATTAAGCTTAAAAAATATGGAGCAACTTAATGAACTTCGAAGAACGTTCTTATAGCTCTTACCTGATTAGACCAAGACCGTTGGTTTACATTGATCCTAATCAAAATTTTCTTGTCGTCTTAACAGCTTGGGGTGCGACAGATGGTCTTTATAGAATTCTAGAAAATATTAAGCAGCATTTGCAAACTGTTAAGCAAGATGATGAGCTTACAACTCCATTTCAGAATATTTTAAGTTTATCTGATGAAGCAAACGATCTTAGGGTTGTAACTTTGATGACTAACGATTTAGTTTTCAGAGGTCTAAATCAAGATAAGTATCAAGTGGCAGTTGAAACATGTTTTATTAATTTAAAACAACGACACTTAGCGTGGAGCCAGATGGGCAGTCCTCATCTTTTTTTAAAGAAGAAAAATGAATCTCCGCAGCCGCTTTCGTGTTTTCCTGAGTCCAGATCAGATATTCAAAAATTCCCACTTCCAGTTCATTTTTTAGGTGCTGAGCCCACGATTTCGCCGCGGTGTGGAGATCTCTACTTGGAAAAAGGCGACGAACTTATTCTTCTTTCTTCTTCCATCATTCCAAAAGAAATATGGAATTTACAGAATGAATCAAGTCTAGAGGATTGGACACAAGCATTAGCAGAGAAAAATGATGAGCAACCTTTTTGGCTAGGGCGACTCAAGCTGGACTAAGTTCAGCTTTTTTTGAATGGGCCGAAGTAAGTTTCGATAATCCGGTGCCCAAAAAAGAATTTCCGTCAGTGACAAAATATTTTCATCAGATTCAGTCACATCCCAGATAAAACCCAATGCTCGATTTGTTCTTAAAATCTGTACCATCGTAAGTCGATCTTCTAAAATTCTTTCCCAACGCTGAGTTCGCTTTTCGCCCTCTAGGCTATAAATTGTTTCTAAAAATAATGGATCAGTACACCTTTTAACTGCAGCGCCAGAACGGGAATCGTTACCCACTAATTCTAAACAGGGTGGTTCCTTTTTCATTCTTGGAAGGTTTAAATTTTTCCCAGCCAGCCAGGAATAGTTCGGCATCTTCCAGACTTCGGCCACTGCTTTTAATTTCTTCCAGTCGCCATTTTCAATTAAAGCTCTTGCGAGCCAACTTCTAGCTTCGACTGGAACCTCAATTGGTGGAATGGTTTGATAGCGTTCTAAAATTGAATGAAGTTTAGGAGAGATCCAGTCTTCATATGAAAATGACCAAAGAGATAAGGAGTTCTTTTTAAAATTAATATCGGGTGAAGGGAAAGATTTAATTTCTAAATCATTTGCGGTTGTTCGGTAAAATTCAAAAAGGGCTTGGTTTTCCTCTTTACCTACGACTGGATTAATTTCTAATCGGTCAGATAAAGTTCGAAATAAAACCGGGGGTTGAGTATGGAAATACAGTTCTTCATCGTTTAATAGTGCAGAAAAAATTGGAGTTCCCAATTTCCATTGTCCCCAAGCCGACTCAATTAAATGAATTCTGCTTGTATTAAACGAAGATTTGGGTTGAGTAAGCGTAATTGCAAGTGAAGCAGTTGCTGGTACCGATGGGCCAGAAGTTTCTTCGAACAGATCAAACAGAGTCTGCCCCACATCAGCTAAGGATATATTTTTATCCATCGTCCATGAAACGGGAGCATCTCTTTTTTTCTGGGCAGGTTTCCAAAGCAGTGCCACTTGGGAATTTTCGCTATGTAGGTTCAAGCTAGAGTGAAGCCCTTGGCGGTCATATAAGTTTCTTCCCTGAAGTCCTACAAGGATTAAGTGTGTTTTATCCCAGCGATTATTTTTCTTCAGACGATTAATTAAATCAAAGAGAACTGTATCAAATTCCTCGAGCTGACTCTCAAAACTTTTATTTCGCGCTTCACCGCTTGGAGTTGTCGTTGTTCTTGTCGCATATCTTAAATCGGGAACATAGAATGTTACTAGAAAAGGCGATCCGCCAATATCAGATTGCCAGTTGAAGAAGCTATTAACTGAAGATCGAAATGGCTTTAAAAAAGGGCTTTCGCTTAAATTAAGAGTGTCATCGAATAACTCAAATCCTGAATCAAGTCCTGACTTTCTTAAAACTGGTGGACCACCAGAGAAAAAAGCAGTGCGATATTTTTTTTGAAGTGCAACTTGGGCAATATTCTTAAATTGTGGAGCTAAGTATTGTCCAGGGTGGTGAAAATCTGTTTGGCGAGGATGAAGTCCTGTTAAAATACTAGATAATGCAGGACCGCTCAAAATACTTGTCGTAAAAACGTGAGTCCAGCGAACAGATTCACGACAAAGCAAAGAGATGCCTGAGTTCTGCTCAGCCCAATCTCGACTACAGTTCGAATCCTGAAAACTTAATTGGTCTGTTGCGATAATGATATAGGAGTCCTTATTGGAGTTTTGACATCCTAAAAGAAATCCTATTATCATAAAACACACGGCAAGGGGCTTATACATATGTTGGCTGAAAAGATTATCTCGGTTGCTCATTATCTGGATCAAGTTGTTTTATGGATTCTCGTTATTTTAAGTATAATTAGCGTCGGAATGATCTTAGATAGATTGTTTACGCTTCGAAAAGTTTCGGCTGAATCAAATAAAGTTAGAATTAAAATCAAAGCTGCTTTACAAGCGAACTCGGTTGATGATTTCGAACAAATTGCTCGGGATACTCAGTCACTAGAGGGTCGGGCGGCAAGCTACGCGCTCAGACACATAAAAGACGCCGGGACTAAAGGCTTGGAAGAAGTCTTCAATACCTATTCTTTGACGGAAAGACCTGAACTTGAAAAGTACTTAGGTTTCTTGGCAACAATTGGATCAAATGCTCCATACATTGGATTGTTTGGTACAGTTTTGGGGATCATGAAAGCCTTCAATGATTTAGCACAGTCGACAGACGCTGGACAACAAACTGTAATGGCCGGTATTGCATTAGCGCTTATCGCTACGGCAGCTGGACTCTTCGTCGCGATTCCTGCGGTTATCTTTTATAATCATTTTAATAAAAAAGTGAAATCTATCTTCCAAAGTTTAGAGGCAGTCAAAGAGCTAGGTCTAGCTTACGCTAAGAAAAAAGGACTCTAATCATGGCTATTCGAATGGACCAAGACAGTCCTGATATATCGGAGATCAATGTCGTTCCATTGGTTGATATTATTCTCGTGGTATTAATTATATTCATGTTAACTGCGCCTATGATCATGAAGCCTTCGATCAAAGTGAATTTGCCGAAGGCAGCAACGGGTGAGCAAACGACGCAAACTCAGCTGAGCGTGACGATCGCTGCAAATGGATCTCTTACGTTAAACGGAAAACCAGCTGATTCTGCGGCAGTTTCCGCAGAGGCTGCCGAAGCTCTTCAAAAAAATCCTGATATTCAAGCTGTCATTGCCGCTGATAAAGATGTGCCCCACGGGACAGTGGTTCAAATCTTAGATCTCATTAAAAGTGTTGGCGTGAAAAAATTTGCGATCAGCATCGATAAGAAATAATTCAAATTTACGCTATTGTTTTAATCTGAGACGAACTTTTATTTTTTCAAATTCAGTCGTTCTTTTTTACATTTGTTCTCATCTTGAGACAGGCAAATCCTAAAACATTAAACCTTTGAAACCGATAAGTCAGATGAATGACATTACGTTTGATTGGTTTTACTTTAGTAGCTTTGAGTTTGGTGAATGCCTATTCGTTTGCAAAACTTTATAGCACGACTTACGTATCTGATGCGTCTTTAACTAAAAAGGCACCTCGTATGCCTGCTGCAATTACACCTGAAATGAAGGCACCTGCTGCTGATTTGAATACTCGTTTAGCACTCGATTTAAATTGTGATTTGAATCATAAATTAGCGGGACTTAAAGTTACGGGTCAATGGGCTCAACTAAAGGGCCGAGTTTGTGAAAATAAAAAACTTAAACTCGTTGAGATTACGAATTTGAACAATGGTTTCACGGCGTCTGTTTTTGAAGTTGGAACTCAGAATTACCAAACTGATCTAATTCAACTTGTTCTAGGTACCAACAAAATTCGAGTTAAAATAACACTCGAAAAAGGCTCTGTTGTGGAGCAAACCGTGATCATTGACAGTCAACCTATCTAGTTAGAATCTTTACATTAAACATGAATCTTATACGTTGCGAAATGTATTTTGATAACTCTTGCTCTTAAAGGATGCGTTCTGTAGTTTCGATGCATGGCGGAACCAGCATTGGATTGGCGCGAATTTAAAAACCGAAGTGATGTTCATTGGGCTCGAAAAATTTGGCATATGGTCACAGTTTTCAGCATGTTTTTAGTTTACCAATTAGCATCTTATCCCGTCTCCATGACCATCCTGATTGTGGCAACTGCCATACTTATTCCTTTCGATTATTTTCGCCTGAGATATAAAAAACTTAATAATATTGCTTTGATCTTCATGGGTCCACTTATGCGAAAAACTGAAATTCAAGGTGCTGCTGGAACTAGTTATTTACTTGCTGGTGTTACTTTCATCGCCGTTCTTTTCCCGAAACCTATTGTTGGGCTTTCCCTTTTATTTTTAGCTTTTGCTGATCCCTTGGCAAGTTACGTAGGAATTCGCTACGGCCGAGATAAAATTTTGGGAAACAAAAGCATTCAGGGTTTTTTAATGGCTTTGGTAGTTTGCTTCCTACTGACATTTATCTTTTTAGGAAGTTACGATTTGATGACCAGTCGACGATTGGTTGTTTCAGTTCTTTGTGGAGTTGTCGGTGCACTTGCCGAACTCATTCCGATTGCAAAGTTAGATGATAACTTAACGATGCCTATCATGTCGGCTTTGGGAACATGGGCTGTTTTCCAGTTATTTGGACTCAGTTTTTCTACTGTGCTGATGGAGTAAAATTATGGATACTACAAATACGATAACAAATTCTTCTGGAAATTCTACCGAACCTCGCGAGCGAAAACTTGCGATGTATATTTATGTCCTTCCAAACTTAGTTACGACTTGTAACTTGTTCGCAGGATTTTTCGCAATTATTCAGGCCCTGAAAGGGAATTTCACTCTTTCAGCTTATGCGATCGTAATCGCAGCAATCTTTGACACACTTGATGGACGACTTGCGCGCTTAACTCGCTCAACTTCAAAGTTTGGTGCTGAATATGACTCTATCTGTGACGTAGTAAGCTTCGGTGTTGCGCCGGCGCTTTTACTGTTTCAATGGGCTTTGGAACCTTTCGGCCGCGTTGGTTGGGTTGCCTGCTTCCTCTTCGTTGCTTGCGGAGCTTTAAGACTTGCTAGGTTCAATGTTCAAGTAGGAGTTGTTGAAAAAAGTTATTTTCAAGGTTTACCGATTCCAATGGCAGCCGGCATCGTAGCATCTAGTGTTCTCGCATTCTCAGATTTACAGTGGGATCCATCTGGGAATCGACTCCTTCTCTTCATGACAATTTTGTTAGCTTTCGTCATGGTCAGCACTTTCCGCTACAGAAGTTTTAAAGATCTAGATCTAAAAGAACGAATGCCTTTCCAATATTTAATTCTTGGTGTGGGTGTCATTGTCGTTGTGGCTCTTCATCCAGAAGTCATGCTCTTCATAATGTTTATGACTTATGCTGTACTAGGCGCGGTTTTTGGGGTATTCAGACTTGGCAAGAGCGTAAAAAAAATCCGTAGCAGTGTTTACGCTCCCGCTCCCACAAATGAGCATGACTTAGTCGAAGAGCAGGATGATGAATCAGAAAAAATATAAAGTTGGTATCGTAGGCGCCACCGGAATGGTGGGCCAAACTTTCTTAAAATTAATCGAAGAGAGAAATTTCCCATTACAAGAACTCCGTCCATTTGCCAGCGAAAGTTCTGCAGGTAAAACATTAAAATGCAAAAACGAGATGTGGGAAGTGAAAGCTCTCAAACCGAATTGTTTCGATGGACTCGATTTAGTCTTTATTGCTGCAGGTGATGAGTTAAGCCTTGAGTGGTCTCCTATTGCAGTAAAAGCCGGAGCATTCGTTGTTGATAACTCAGCAGCTTTTAGAATGGATCCGAATTCTTTGCTTGTTGTTCCAGAAATTAATTTAAAAAAAGTCGATCGAAATAAACCTCAGATTATTGCAAATCCGAACTGCACAACGATTCAATTAGTAATGGCTTTGAAGCCACTTCAAGATGCTTTTGGATTAGAAGACGTCAAAGTTAGTTCTTATCAATCCGTTAGTGGTGCTGGGGCTCCTGGGTATGATGAGCTTATGGATCAGATTGCAAATTTCAAATTTGGTAACCCAACACCAAAAGTATTTCCGCACCCCATCCTTCATAACGTCATTCCGCAAATCGGCTCTTTTGACGATGACGGATTCTGCAGTGAAGAAATTAAAGTGATGAAGGAAACTAAAAAGATCTTAGATCAAAAAGATTTAAGTGTCTCGGCTTTCACAGTTAGGGTGCCAGTGCCGGTTTCCCATTCAGAAGCTGTTTGGGTCACATTAAAAAAGTCAGCTGACCGCGAATCAATTGTAAGCGCCTTA
>JAYTJV010000006.1:0-20314 GCA_043730825.1 Pseudobdellovibrionaceae bacterium | reverse complement strand
AATAGATAAGCAATTAAGTTCTTTTGTAATCATCCTGATAGCGGACGATATCATCTTCACCAAAGTAGCTCCCGAGCTGAACTTCTACAAATTCAAGTATTTCTGCTGTGTTATTGCGAATGCGATGCTTGGCTCCTACTGGAATAAAAATATGCGATCCTGCTTTTAATGGAATGACTTCATCATTTAGTACAACTTCACCGCTGCCTTTTGTAATGATCCAATGCTCAGCACGCTTCGCATGCGACTGATATGAAATTTGTGAGTTCGCCCAGACTTGAATAACTTTCGATTTGAAATGTTCGGAATCTCTCAATATTTCGAATTTTCCCCAAGGTCGTTCTTCAAAAGTACTTTCCTCGACTAACTTAGCCTGGCTGACTGAGAGCTTTTCCACAATCTTACGAACATTTTGAGTAGAACCCCTTTCAGAAATCAAAATTCCATCTGGCGTATCAACGACAATTAAATTATTCACATCCACAAATGTTATAATCCGCTCAGTCTGAGAAAAAACAAAATTATTATTCTCAAGCTCGGTACTCACAACATTTGCACCAACTTCATTCCGACCCAATGCTCTGTAATGAGCGGCCACTGCATCCCAACTGCCTACATCGTTCCATCCAAGATCTACTGGTATAACTGATAACTCAGCTTCTCCTAATTTTTCCATGATTGCATAATCGATACTTAAACTTTCAAACTTTTCGTAAATTTCTTTTAAATTTGAGAGATCTGGCTTCAGATTTTGAACAACATCCCACATCTTAGGTTGATGTTTTTGGAATGCCTTTAAGAAAATTTCAACTGTGCCAACAAATATTCCCGCATTCCAAAGATATTCTTTAGATGCTAAAAACTGATTTGCCTTTTCAAGATCTGGCTTCTCGTGAAATTTAACGACACCAAAAATTTTTGCTTCACCCGAAATATTTTTCTTTGTTTTCTGAATGTAACCGTAACCTGTCTCTGGATATGTTGGCCGAACACCTAAAATGACAATGCGACCATTGACCGCAGCTTTTTCTGCAACTTTCACAGCCTGAATAAACTCGTCTTCATCTTGAATTAAGTGATCCGCTGGAAAAAATCCGACACAGCTTTTTTCAAGTCCTCTTAGTGCGAGTCCCCAACAGCTAACAAGCACCGCAGGTGCTGTATTTTTTGCCATTGGTTCGTAGATCGTTTGCTCGACATTCACTTGAGATTTTTTAGTATGAATTTCAGTAAGCGTTTTAAGCTCATGGTTCGTCACAATGTCTGGATTACCCAGTTTCGCTAGCCTTTTTAACGTTAGACTTTGGAGTGAATCTGCAAAGATTTCGCAAAACTGTTTAGGAAACTTCTTTCTTGAGACAGGCCATAGTCTTGTTCCACTTCCACCAGATAGCACCACAGGCTTCATTTACAAACTCCTGACTTAAAATGGTCGCAGTTTACGACCGCTTTGAGTTATTCAAACCACACTTCCGTGAGGCCTCAAAGCAACAAACTTGATTCGTCTTGTCAATAGTCTGTTTGGCCCTCCCGCTTAAGGCAAAATATTGGCATACTATCATTCTCTCGAAGGAGTGTGAATATGTCTTCAATCCCATTTATCGATTTGAAAACTCAGTATAAGGCGCTCAAAGAGTCTATCGACTCCCGCATAATGAAAGTGCTTGAATCTGGCGCTTACATCAACGGACCAGAAGTTCTAGAGCTCGAACAAAAACTGGCTGCCCATACTGGCGTTAAGCATGCGCTCGCATGCGCAAGCGGTACTGACTCACTTCTAATTCCACTTATGGCATTGGGAATTGGCCCCGGCGATGAGGTTATTGTTCCTGCATTTTCATTTATTGCAACAGCAGAAGTTGTTGTACTTGCCGGAGCAAAACCGATTTTCGTAGATATTCAAAAAGGTAGTTTCAATATTGATCCCGATGCGATCAAAAAAGCAATTACACCTAAAACGAAAGCCATCATGCCTGTTTCTCTCTATGGTCAAATCGCAGATATGGACGAAATTATTGCGATAGCGGAAAAACACAAGCTATTTGTAGTTGAAGATCTAGCTCAAAGTTACGGCGCAAAATATAAGAATAAAAGAAGTGGCTCTATGACAATTGCAAGTGGAACTAGCTTCTATCCTGCAAAACCTTTAGGTTGCTACGGCGATGGCGGAGCGATTTTTACGAATGACGATAAGCTCGCAGCAGTGATGAAAGAAATCCGAGAGCACGGTTCTGAAAAGCGTTACTACCACACTCGCTTAGGAGTTAATGGCCGCTTAGACACAATTCAGTGCGCAATTTTGCTTGCGAAAATGGAACGCTATGATTGGGAAATCGATCAACGTCAAAGAGTTGCAAATCGTTATAATCAGGCATTTTCAGAAATTAAAACAGCTGGCTTCTCGTTTCCTGCTTTAAGTCCAAACCGTGACAGCGTTTGGGCACAGTACACGTTAACGGTTAATGACCGCGCTGGTTTCCAAAAGAAGCTTCAAGATAAAGGTGTTCCAACCTCAATCCACTATCCAATGACAATGGCTGATCAGCCTTATTATAAGCAGCACCATGGCGGCGCACAGGCGCAAGTTCCAGTGGCTCGTTGGGCTGCAGAAAATGTCATCAGCCTGCCTATGTATCCTGATATGGACACAGCGACTCAAGATCGTGTAATAGAAGTTGTACTGACTGCATTAAAATAATTTCGAAAGTTGCATGGCTGCCTTCAAGGCAGCTAAGCCAGAATCAGAAGGTAAAATATGTTACATCAATTCCGACCACTTGAACGTCCCGTAGTTCTTAAATCTGGTTCTCATCAAATCACTTGGGGCGATGGAAAAAATTTCGTTCTCTTTGCAGGTCCTGACATAATTGAAGATGAAGGCCTTGTTATGGAAACTGGGAAAGAGATTAAACGAGTCACCCAAGAGATGGGAATTCCTTGGGTTCTAAAATGTTCATACGATAAAGCTAATCGCCAAAGTGCAAAGAGTTTCCGGGGCCCTGGCGTTAATTCGGCCCTTAAATCTTTGCAAAAAATAAAATCTGAATTGGGTTGTTTATTGTTAACTGACGTTCATGAAACAACTCAGGTTGAAACTATGGCAGAAGTTGCAGACGTCATTCAGATTCCAGCGTTCTTAAGTCGCCAAACAGATCTTATGATTGCAGTTGCGAAAACTGGGAAAGTTATTCATATTAAAAAAGGCCAGTTCTTAGCGCCTTGGGATATGAAATCCATTGCTCAAAAAGCAGTTGATGCTGGAAATTCCAAATTACTTCTTTGCGAACGTGGAACAACTTTTGGTTACAACCGGTTAATCAATGACATGACTGGATTAGTGGAAATGCGAAACTTTGGATTCCCAGTTGTGATGGATGTTACGCATTCAACTCAATTACCTGGCGCTGGTGCAACTGGCGAAACAAGCGGTGGAAGATCAAACATGATTGCCCCTCTTGCGCGTGCAGCTTTAGCAGTCGGTGTAGATGGACTATTTTTAGAAGCGCACCCAAATCCGGATGTTGCACTTTGCGATGGTCCAACTTCATTACCACTCAAAGATTTGGGCCCTTTACTCAAGCAATTGCAGGCAATTTGGAAGGCTCATCATCAATGAAATTGAAGAGCCGTCTCGCGACACTCTTTAAAATTACCTTTGCTGTAGGCCTTATCTACTGGCTAATTGCGACTAAAAAATTAAATATCGAAGATGTAAAACCCTTCTTAAGCTGGCAGGGTTTGCTCCCAGGCTTGGTTTTAATTGGCGGTAGTATTGCTCTTTTAGGTGAACGCTGGCGTTTCCTCATAAAATCGCATGTTGAATCTGTGAAGTTTTGGCCAACTTGGAAACTTAACCTCATGGGAATCTTTTTTAATTTTGCTATGCCTGGCGGCATTGGCGGTGATGTAATCAAAGCTTATTACCTTCAAAAAGATTTAGGCTCTACTCGGGCAGTCGCTTTCACTAGTGCACTTATGGACAGAGCTCTCGGGCTTTACACCGCAGCGTTGACGGCCTTGCTAGCTCTTTTATTTGAGTTCTTTTTTTCTGGCAGTCAGTTCCCAATGGTAAAGACCCTTCTCATATGGGTTGCATTTTTATTTTGCGGACTAAATGTAGGACTTCTTTCTCTTATGTTTTGGAAATGGCCTGAGCGTTTAAACAATGCCTCTGGGATTGTTGGAAAAATATTTAAGCTTATGCATACATGTCGGATTTTTATCACAAGTTACCGACAAATTTTAATAGCAATTGCACTGACGGTCGTGGCTCAGGTTTTTACAGTTTTATTCTTTGGCTGGTCATTAAAGGTCATTCTTGGCGAAACCATAGATTGGTCAACTCTTTGCTTTGTTGTCCCAGTCGGCTTCATGGTAGTGGCAATACCGCTAACACCTGCTGGTGTTGGCGTTGGGCAAGCCGCATTCTATTTTTTATTCCAGCATTTTTCGAGTGTTCAAGGTCAGTCGGGACCTGCGGTCGTAACCGCTTTTCAACTGCTTCAATTTATCTGGGGACTTGTCGGCGCTTATTTCTATCTTACGCGCCGAACTTTGGCTGATGCTTCTGATATTCAGAAATCGCATTAATTATATGATATAGCGAGCTAGCTTTCACAGGAACGTCCGCATATTTTCCATCCTCTAAAAGAGTGTCCTTCCAAAGGCCCTGCTGCAGCATAAGAAAGTTATCCATTAAGGCTTTCATCGACTGATCTGCAATTTTGCTTTCGCCAAGCACTACGGCTGCTTTGATTCTCTCACATTGCGGCCAGAATCTTGAACTTCCCTTCTTAACTTCACCGCTACTCCAAATTTCATCCAGAGCTAGCTTCTTATCACTCGATAGACCAAACTTTTCAGCTAGGTCGAATAATTTCCGAGAATACGGATTTTCGCCGGGAACCAATGCGTGATACTGGTTGAAAAGCCAGCTCCATTCAAAGTGGTGACCAGGCTCGAAAAAAAAATTCCCATTTGCTCGAATAGGATTCCAGTTTTCATCAAAAAACTCTGCAAGATATCCAGTCTTAGAATCGATAAATTTTTTCGTGCAAAGTTCAAATAGCTCTGCTGCAAGTTTCGCCCATATTGGATCCTTATCTATTGCTAACCAAACAATTGCAGATTCAAAAAGATGCATGTGAGGATTAGACTGAAAAGAAATCTTATTATTTTTTATTTCGGTAAATCCACCTGCAGGATTTTTTCTGCCATCATAGAGATACTTTAAGATTTTAAGAGCTGCTGCTTTAAATTCTGCTTTTGGGCTTATCATATAGGCTTGGGCTAACCCAAATATTGCAAACGCCTGGCTATATAGGTCTAAATCCACATTTTGATGTTTGTTATCAGGGCCGACCGAATGGACGATAGCGCCATTAGGTAATGCATAACTGCTAATAAATGATCGACCACTTTTATCGATTAAATCCTTTATTAAACTTTTGTCTAAAACATCTAGCCGAAGCCCTTCGGAAAATGCATAGATCTGCCGAGCCTGCACAAGCGATCTTCTAGCAGTGTTTTGCGGAACGCCATCGTAAGACAGATTCTCAACAAAAATTCCACTCTTGGTGTCAACTCCAACGCTAAGCCACAGCGGGAATACTTTTTCCCGAAGCCATTGAAGTGATTGCAAAGCCAAATTCTGGGTCTGATTGGGCATAAAAATTCCTATTAATTTGATTATGCTAGCATGTGACTCGGCATATAAAAAGAAAAACCTTAACAAGGATGATCTCTGGACAAAACTAGGCCGCAAAACTTAAATTAAGGCAACGATATAGGTCCACTTTTATGCAGCTTACTTCGAGGAGTTCTGATGAGTTTACTCTTAAAACAACTATTTAATTTTTTTAAACTTCTTAATTCTGATACAGGAACTTATCAAATTGCGAGCGGTCTTACGATCGGTATGATTTTAGGTTTTTCGCCTTTTCTTTCTCTTCAGACTTCCCTTGTTTTAATCGTGGTTTTCTTTTTTAGAATTCAAATTGGCGCAATGTTTATCTCAGCTTTCTTTTTTAAGTTTATTGCATTCGCTGTTGATCCTCTTGCCGATATTTTAGGAAGAGTTGTGTTGGAAGCTCCAACCTTACGGTCGATTTGGGTGACTCTATACAACATGCCTATTATTCCATTTACGCGTTTTAACAATTCAATCGTGATGGGATCTTTTCTTGTCGCATTGATCTTGGCAGCACCTGTATTCTTTTTATTCAAGAAATTTATCATCAGCTACCGCGCAACGGTTGTTGTGCGCTTTAAGCAAACTAAATTCTGGAAAGTTTTTACTGCTACAAAGTTTTATAATTGGTATCTTTCTTACGACAAACTATACGGGGCTTAATACATGAAACAACATACTGGAATAAGAAAATTTATTCGTCTTGAAGCAATTTTGCCTGTCACAGTTATTATTTTAATTTTTGTTCTTTACTTCAAATTTTTCTTCGATCTTCATATGCGAAAAGGTCTAGAATGGGGACTCACTCGTGCACTCGGTGTCGAAGTTGATATTGAAAATTTTGAAACAAAGTTAGCTGATTTGTCTCTCAAAATTAATAAGGTCGAAATCACAGATGCCGTTAATCCGAAGCAAAACGTCGTTCAGATCGGTGAGATTAGATTTTCTGCTCTTTGGGATGCAATTCTTCGTGCGAAGATTGTTGTAAACGAAGCTGCGATCGAAAAGGTTGAATTTGGTGTTCCTAGAAAAACTCCGGGTTACGTTGCTCCACCAGAACCGACACAGCCTGGTCAAGATGGCGCAAGCGCAATTGATAAACTTAAAAATAAGTCCCTCCAGGCAGTCGGAAACCGATATGACGATAATGTTTTAGGAGATGCCGCAAACTGGCTAGGCAACACAGACAAAGACCCTTTAGAGGGTTTGAAAGCTGAAGTTCAATCAAAGGCACTGATCGAAAGTTTTCAGAAAGAAGTCGCAGTAAAACAAAAAGCCTGGGATCAAAGGCTTCAAGCACTTCCCCGTCCCGAAGAGTTCGATGCTTTAGGAAAACGACTTTCACAAGTTAAAACCTCAAACCATAAAGATGTTAACGAGCTAACTAAATCCCTAAAAGAACTTGATCAAATTCTGAAGGAAGCAGATTCAAAATATAAGACTCTTGATTCGGCAAATAAAGATTTAAATGCGGATCTTAAAAAAATCGATCAAGACGTAAAACAAATTCAATCGCAAGTTCAGCAGGACATTAAGGACTTAGAAAAACATTTAAAAATTCCGAAGTTAGATTCGCAGTCGATTGCGAAAAGTATTTTTGCTCCCTATTTATCACCGTATGAGCAAAAATTTTTTCGATACAAAGCAATGGCTGAAAAATACCTCCCACCTAACATTATGAAAAAAGGCTCTAACCAGCCGGATGAATCTATTCAACCAAGACCCCGAGCAAATGGTATGTCTTATGAATTTGGCCGGCCAAGATCATACCCTGCGGTCTGGATCAAGCGAACCCGAATTTCTTCTCAAGCAGGGCTGTCACCCTACTCTGGAAATATCGATGGTGAAATTCGCCACATATCGACTAATCAAGTTTTAACTGGCGAACCTTTGGTTGCTGAACTCAAAGGTGACTTTCCAGCTGCGAAATTAATGGGACTTTATACAATGCTTAGTTTCGACAATCGCAAACAGGATAGCATCGTAGACTTTAAGTTTGATTTGAATTCATTTCCTGTTGAGGCTCCACGAGAGCTCATCAAGTCACCAGATGTTTCTATGAACTTACAGCGATCAAATGGTCGCCTGAATATAGCAACGCGTATCGAGGCGTTAAAGACTTATTCAATCGATTTAAAATCGACTTTGACTCAATTTGAATTTGGCGTTGAGGCGAAACAAAAGTTGGTAAAAGAAATTATCGATAACGCTCTAAAAACGATTCCAGAAATCTTTATCACGGCAAAAGCAAACGGAACTTTTCCCAATTTTCCCCTGCAAATTGATTCAAATCTCGGCCGTGAACTTGGAAAAGCATTGGAGGCAGAGCTCCGCGCACAAGTAGATAAAGCAAGAAAAGAACTCGAAGCTAGGGTCCAAGCCGAGATCAGCAAGAACAGAGAAGCTCTCGACAAACAAATTGCAGGCCTAAAAAACCAAGTTCAGGGAGAAATAGCTAAACTCCAAGGCCAAGCCGATGCCCAAAGAAAGTCTGCTGAGAGCAAAATCCAAGAGGCGAAAAAAGGTGAAGAAGACAAAGCCAAAAAGCAGCTATCAAAAGAAGGCGAAAAGGCTCTCAAAAACCTAAAGAAGAAGTTAAAATTCTAACTAGTGAACTAAGTCAGTTTGCTAACTTTAGCTATATTACTTCGATCAAATTCAGAGATTATTTCGATCAAACTTTGTCCTACTCATTGTGATCGAACTTATTCCTTAGGTTTACTTTCAGACGCCAATAAAGTTTTGAGATATTCAATTGTATCTTGCGAAGTCCAGCTCACAACCCCACCGACATGTTTTGCAAGTTTGCGGTCTGGTCCGTAAATGAAACTCTCAGGAAGCTTCGTAACTTCGAGATCATTCATTACTTTATGCTTTTCATCCCACACCAGATGAAAGTTTTCTGTCGTCTCAGCTTCTTTGAAAGATTTAATAAACGCAGCGATTTCGGTGCTCACATTGTCTTCTGAAAAGGCGATGACTTTAACTTTTCCATTCATAGCTTTAACCATATTAATTAAGTCAGGGAATTCATGAATACATGGAGCGCACCAAGAAGCCCAAAAATGGAGAATAACAATAGGTTGAGAAGCCGTACTGACTTCAGCCGAACTACCCTTCCAGTCCGTTATCTTTTCTATAGTTAAAAGCTCCGCAGCTGAAGGCTTACTTTGAACTTTGGCATCTTGATCGGAAAATTCTGAACGATTGGATAAGGACACTAGGTAATAAGAAATTGCGATAATGACCGGCAAAAGAATCAGAAGTGGTTTGATATAAGGTTTCATAGCTTATATTTGTACCGAAATTTAAAGCTTAAGAAAAGCTTTAGCCAACATAATAAAAAACCCAAGGATTTTGCCCTTGGGTTTTTAATTATATATTTTTCGAAGGTCAGCTAATTAAGCTCTAGAAGCAATACGGGCTTTTTTCTTAGCTTTAACCGCGCGCTTTTTCTTAGCTACTAAGTTAGAAGTTGTAACCTTCTTCACTTTTTTAGCTACCAGGCTTTTTTTATCAGCCTTCTT
Organism: Pseudobdellovibrionaceae bacterium; assembly: GCA_043730825.1. Taxonomy (GTDB): domain Bacteria; phylum Bdellovibrionota; class Bdellovibrionia; order Bdellovibrionales; family Bdellovibrionaceae. Next base: position 11,098 of record JAYTJV010000006.1, on the reverse strand, counting down.
TGCGCTAGTCTTAGTTTCAGAATCAGCTTCGCCAGCTTTAGCAGCCCAGTCGTAATCTACGAATTCTAGGAATGCCATTTCAGCTGTATCACCTGGGCGTCGACCAATCTTAATAACACGAGTGTAACCGCCTGGGCGTGCCTGCATTCGCTTGGAAATATCATCAACGATCACACCAGCTGCATTAACATTGTTAAGACGAGCAATGATTAGACGTCGCGAAGATACATCACCTTTTTTACCAAGTGTGATCAACTTTTCGATGTGTCTTCTAGTTTCTTTAGCTTTATCAACCGTAGTCTTGATACGACCATGCTCTACCAAAGAAGTCATGAGACCTCTGAATAAAGCCAATCGTGTTTTCGAGTTCCGATTAAATTTTTTAACTCTTCTTCTATGCGATGACATATTTTACCTCTAAACCTGCTCACGCTTTGTCGTGATCTGCGGAGCTGTGTTTGGATCCCATCCTGGAGGTGGCCATCCGTCGATCTTCATTCCAAGACCAAGCCCCATTTCAGTAAGAATCTCTTTGATTTCGTTCAATGATTTGCGACCAAAATTCTTCGTCTTCAACATTTCAGCTTCAGAACGAACAACCAATTCACCGATAAAGCGAATGTTGGCATTCTTAAGGCAATTTGCTGAGCGAACCGAAAGTTCCAAATCATCCACTGAACGGAACAAGTTTTCATTAAGCTGCGGAGAAGAAGGATCTCTTTTTTCTTCTTGAGGCTCCATAGCTTCGTCAAAAGTAAGAAAGATCTGAAGTTGTTCTTTCATGATCTTAGAAGCTAAAGAGATAGTCTCTTCAGGCTTTAAAGAACCGTCAGTCCATACTTCAAGAGTCAACGCATCGTAATCAGTTCTTTGACCAACGCGTGCATTGGATACAGCGTAGTTCACTTTACGAATCGGACTGAACAAAGCATCTACGCCGATGAATCCAACGGGTAAATCTGTTTCACGATTTTCAACTGGAACGTAACCGCGACCAAAAGCCACGATAATTTCCGCACTGAAGTTCGCGTTCGCGCCCAAAGTTGCGATATGTTGATCTCTATTCAAGATTTCGATTTTGTCGGTCACTTGAATATCAGCGGCTGTTACTTTGCCAGGTCCCTTTTTAGAGATCCTCAAAGTTACAGGCTCAGAAGTGTACTGCTTAAATCGAACTTCTTTTAAGTTCAAAATAATATCAGTTACATCTTCTAAGACATCGGGAATTGTCGTGAACTCATGAAGAACGCCATCGAAGCGAACTGCTGATACAGCAGAGCCCATCATGGAACTCAAAAGAATTCGACGAAGAGAATTACCAAGCGTTACACCAAAGCCGCGCTCTAGTGGACGAATGACAAACTTCCCGTACTCATCACGAAGAGACTCTTTATCAACCTCAAAACCTTTAGGCTTAATAAGATCTCTCCAGAATTTATAATAATGCTCTTGCATAGGTTAACCCCTGACTTTTAAATCTTAACGAGAATAGTACTCAACAACCATGTTTTCTTCAACCGGAGCAGTGACTTCGTCCCGTGTAGGAACGTCTTTCACAAGACCAGAAAAAGAACCATGATTCGCCTCTAACCACGATGGAATTGTACGACGGCTTACAGCTTGGATCGCAGCCATTACGCTGGTGTGACCTTTTGCTGATTCCGTTAACTGAATAGCGTCGCCTTTTTCCACCAATAAACTTGGGATGTTGGCGCGTTTACCATTCAGTAACACGTGGTTATGCTTAACAAGTTGTCGAGCTTCACGACGAGAATTCGCATACCCTAAAGTATAAAGTACGTTATCAAGTCTCATTTCAAGTGATTTGAGTAGTGCTAAACCAGTCAAATCTTTTGATTTAGAAGCATTATCGAAATAGCGGCTAAATTGTTTTTCAGAAAGACCATACCAACGCTTAGTCTTTTGCTTCTCGCGAAGCTGAAGAGCGAAATCAGAAAATTTAATTCTCTGCTGGCCATGTTGGCCCGGTGGATATGGACGGCGTTCAAAAGAACATTTGTCTGTGTAGCAACGGTCGCCCTTTAAAAACAGCTTAGCGTTTTCACGGCGGCATAGTTTACATACACTGTTATTGATACAGCTCACTCAGTACTCCTCTTAATTATTAGATTCTACGACGCTTCGGCGGGCGACATCCATTGTGAGGAATCGGAGTTGTGTCCTTCATAGAAAGAACTTTCATTCCAATTGCAGCAATCGCACGGATTGCGGGCTCACGACCAGCACCAGGACCGGTCAAAAAGACATCACACGATTTCATACCTGCTTCCATAGCTTTCTTTGCGGCGTCTTCAGCAGCCATCTGCGCGGCAAAAGGTGTACCTTTACGGCTTCCTTTGAAGCCTAAGTGTCCAGCAGAGGACCAAGACACAGTATCACCCTTGGGATCTGTCATCGTTACAATGACATTACCAAAACCAGCTTGAATATAGCAGTTTCCTTGCGGTACGTTTTTTTTAACTTTTTTCTTCGTAGTTTGTTTTTTATCTACAGTGTTCATTTCTTAATGGCTCCCTATACTGCTTTTTTCTTATTCGCGACTGTCTTCTTAGGACCTTTACGAGTACGCGCATTAGAGCGTGTATTCTGTCCACGTACGGGAAGACCTTTTCTGTGGCGGATGCCGCGAAAGCAATTGAGATCCATGAGACGTTTGATTGACATACCGATGTCGCGACGTAGATCACCTTCAATTTTGAAGCTTTGTTCTACATACGCACGAATTCGAGCGATATGATCGTCAGTTAAATTATCAGTTCTTAATGTTTCTGGAATATTCGCAACTTTGCAAATATCACGAGCGCGCTTACGGCCGATTCCAAAAATATATGTTAATGCGATTTCAATGCGTTTATTTCTAGGAAGGTCAACGCCAGCTATACGAGCCATTTTTTAGCCCTGCCTTTGCTTATGTTTAGAGTTTTCACAAATAACGCGAATAACGCCTTTGCGCTTAATGACTTTGCATTTGTTGCAAATTTTCTTTACCGATGGTCGGACTTTCATTTCTATCACTCCATTAGGTATTTATTTAAATACCTTTATTCGAGAATCAAGGGACGCAAGTTAGCACCAAAAACGAATCAATGTCTAGCTCATTAAAGCGCGAATTGACTTATAAACATTTTCAGTATCTCGATTGCCATCCACCTCTACGTATAATCCAGTTTCTTTGTAATAATTTTTCAGCGGCATCGTAAATTCCTCGTATGCTTTGAGGCGATTTGCAATGACAGCTTCTTTATCATCATTTCTCTGTACAACTTCTCCACCACAAGAGTCACATACACCTTCTTTAACAGTCGGCTTTGACTCAACGTGATAAACAGTCGCACAACTCTTACATACCCTACGCCCAGTAAGGCGTTTCAAAAGAGTTTGGTAAGGTACCTCTAGGAAGATGGCCTTGCCCACATTCATTTGTATTTTGTTCAAGAGGCCATCCAAAGCCTCTGCCTGAGTAACAGTTCTAGGAAATCCATCCAAGATAAACGACCCATCATCGGTCTTAAGAACTTCCTCTACCATTCCGATTACGATTGAATCTGGTACGAGTTCCCCTTTATCCATGTAGGACTGTGCTTTCAGTCCTAGTTCAGTTTTGTTCTTGATAGCGGCACGGAATAAATCCCCAGTTGATATCTGCTTCATTTGATTTCGTTCAATCAAAATCGCAGACTGGGTTCCCTTACCAGCACCAGGAGCGCCAAAAAGAATGATGTTCAATACTGAACCCTCCTGCTGCGAATTTTCGCGCCCTTCAGGAAGCCTTCATACTTTGATGTAAGTAAATGAGATTGAATCTGCTGCGCAGTATCCAATGCCACACCTACGAGAATAAGCAAACTTGTACCGCCAAAAAAGAATGGCAGTTGGAAGTAACTTGAAAGAATAACTGGAAGAACACACACCACGCTCAGGTATACGCAACCAGCAACGTTAACTCTTTCAAGAACTCTTTCGATAAATTCGGAAGTACTACTTCCTGCTCGAACTCCAGGAATGAAGCCGCCGTATTTTTTCAAATTTTCCGCAACTTCTTTAGAATTGAAAACGATTTCTGTATAGAAAAAACTAAAAAAGATAATTAAGGCTACAAATAAAATATTAAAAATAATGCCTGACGGATTCAGTGAATCCTGCAAAGCCTTCAACCAAGGAGTGCTTGTGAAACTTGCCATCGTCGCTGGAAACATCAAAAGCGAACTTGCAAAGATTGGCGGAATAACACCCGCGAAGTTAATCTTAATTGGAAGATGGCTGCTTGGAGCTGCCATCGACTGAGGGCCCATTTGGCCTCTTTGAGAATACTGAATCGTGATTCTTCGTTGCGCGACTTCCATGTAAATCACACCTGCGATGATCGCGACCATGAAAAGAATAATAATGAGTGCAATAATAGCTTTCAATTCACCATTGGCAACAAGCTCATAGAGTCTGCTTGCACCTGAAGGGATGGACGCTGCGATACCAGTAAAAATAATAAGAGATGTTCCGTTACCAATACCACGATCAGTAATTTGCTCACCTAACCACATTACGAAACAAGTGCCTGCAGTTAAAGTAAGAATCGTCATAACTTTGAACGGTAAAATTCCGACGACTGGAGATAAGACGAGTCTTTCCCCAGCTGGTCCGGCAGAGTTCATAAGCCAGGTGCTCATTCCGTAACCCTGAACAATCGCCAAAAGAATAGTCGCGTAGCGAGTATACTGTTGGATTTTCTTTTGCCCAGATGAACCCTCTTTTTTAAGAGACTCTAATGCAGGAACTGCAGAGGTTAAAAGTTGAAAAATAATCGAAGCGGAAATGTACGGCATGATTCCCAAAGCAAAAATACTAAATTGCTCGAGTGCTCCGCCAGTAAATGTATTGAATAGGCCGAAAATACCAGCGCTTTGTGCTTTAAAAAAAGCCATGACTGCAACAGCGTCTACACCTGGTGTTGGAACGTGCACACCAAGTCTGTATACTGCTAACATTCCAAGCGTAAACAAAATCCGTTTTGTTAATTCTGAATTCTTGTTGCCATTCTCGTTGAGAGCCATCCGGTGATTCCTTAGAAATGTAAAATTCTACTTAAATTAAAGACCTAAAACTTCTACTTTGCCGCCAGCTTTTTCAATTGCCTCTTTGGCTTTTTCACTGAATTTGTGAGCTTTAACAGTAACCGCAGACTTAATCTCACCATGAGCTAAAATCTTGACTAGATCATTCTTTTTAACAAGCCCTGCTTGAAGTAGAGTTTCTGGCGTAATTTCGCCTTTAACTTTTTCAAACTGAGATAAATTGATAATTTGATATTTAGTTTCGAAAGCTACGTTGCTAAAACCAAATTTAGGCAAACGACGATGTAAAGGAGTTTGTCCACCCTCAAAACCGCGACGAATTCCGCCACCAGATCTTTGAGTTTGGCCTTTTCCGCCCTTGCCAGAGTACCCGCCTAAGCCAGATCCAATTCCACGACCCACTCTTTTGGGGTAGTGCGTAGAACCTTCCGCAGGAGATAATTTACTTAATAAACTCATACAAACTCCTACTTCTTAACCACTTCAACATCGATTAAATGCTGAACTTTTAAAATTTGACCGCGATTAGCAGGGTTATCTAAAACCTCTGCTGATTGACGAATTTTCTTAAGACCTAAGCATCGGATAGTTTCGCGCTGAGTTTGCGAACAACCAATTACAGATCTTCTCAATGTGACCTTAAATGTTTTAGCCATAAGTCACTCCTCTATTTCTGATTCTTAAGCTGTCGTAAACCATCAAGTGTGGCTCTTACAGCATTATGCGGATTCCGAGTTCCAACACACTTAGTGAGGATGTCACGAATACCAACTGATTCAAGAATTGCACGGACAGCTCCACCCGCGATAACACCAGTTCCAGCAGCTGCTGGCTTCATTACCACTTTGGCAGCGCCAAATTTTCCAATTACTTCGTGAGGAATAGTTCTTCCCTCTTTAAGTTCCATCATATGAGAAGCTTTTCTAGCAGCGCGTGAAGCTTTGCCGATTGCTTCTGGCACTTCGCCAGCCTTACCTGTGCCGAAGCCAACCTGGCCATTTTTATCGCCAATTACGACTAACGCTGCAAAAGAAAAGCGACGACCGCCCTTTACAACTTTAGTTACCCGATTGATCGCAACCACGCGTTCTTCAAAATCAGATGCTACTTTATTATCCACAAGTTTCTCCTTAGAAATTCAATCCACCTTCACGAGCGGCATCAGCCAAAGCTTTTACACGTCCGTGATAGATGAATCCGTTGCGATCAAATACAACGTTCTTAATATTTTTAGATAAAGCTATTTTAGCTACAGCAAGACCAACTGATTTAGCTTGATCTACACCATTTGCTGCTTCTTTAACTTTTAATGAAGAGGCTTCGGCTAAAGTAGTTCCAGTTACATCATTAACAACTTGGGCGTACATGTGGCTTGAGCTACGAAATACGACAAGACGTGGACGCGCTTCTGTACCCGTCACCGTTTTACGAATGCGAATCTTCTTCTTAAGACGATTCGCTTTTCTCTCTGCTGTATGCTTACGAACTTTAATTTTCATAATTCCTACTTGCCTGCCGACTTACCGGCTTTACGACGGATGTTTTCACCTTGATATCTAACGCCTTTACCAAGATAAGGCTCAGGTGGTCTGAAAGAGCGTACTTTCGCAGCTACTTGACCAACCAAATCGCGACTAGGACCGCTGATAGAAACCGCAGTTTGCTTATCAACCTTAACTTCAATACCTTCAGGAATATCAAATACGATTTGATGGCTGAAGCCTAAAGAAAGTTCTAACTTTTTCCCAGCTACTGTTGCGCGATAACCGACTCCATGAAGCTCGAGAACTTTCGTGAAACCCTTGGAAACACCAGTTACGGCATTTTGAAGTAAAGCACGATAAAGACCATGAAGAGATCGGGCAACTTTAGTTTCTTTGTTTCGAACAAGTATGATTTGCTTGTTTTCAACTTTAGCAGTTACTTCAGGTTTCAACTTAATGTTCAGGCTATGCTTCGCACCCTTAACGATAACTTCGTTGCCAGGCGTAACAGTTACTTGAACTTTGTCGTCAAAATTGACTGGTGCTTTACCTACACGTGACATATTTCACCTACCAGATTTCACAGAGGATTTCGCCACCAACATTCTTCTTAACCGCATCAGCGCCGCTCATGATACCTTGGCTTGTGCTCAAGATAGTCATACCAGTGCCAGACCGAACATTAGGAATATTAGTTGCGTGTACATAAACTCGTCGCCCTGGAGTACTTACGCTATTAATCGCAGTAATTGCAGAGTGACCGTTTTCATCATATTTTAAATAAACGCGCATGATTCCTTGCTTGGAATCCTTCGCGACTTTGAAAGAACGAATAAAGCCAATCTCCTGAAGGATCTGAGCAATACCAGCTCTGATACGAGAAGCAGGAATATCCACTTTCTCATGCTTAGCCATTGAGGCATTTCGCACTTGAGTTAAAAATTGTCCAACTTTGTCCATTTTATCCCCTACCAGCTAGCCTTAGTTACTCCAGGCAATTTACCGATTAAGGCAAGTTGTCTGAATGCGATCCTTGAAAGACCGAACTTTTTGTAATTTCCACGAGGACGACCCGACAACACGCATCGAGTGATAACGCGATTTGGGATTGTGTCCTTAGGAAGCTTTTGTAACTTTACGAAAGCAGCCTGTTTTTCCTCATCACTTAATTTCTCGTTGAGAGATTTAGCACGAAGTTCTTTTCTATATTTGTAATAACGAGAAGATTTCTCTTTACGTCTATTATTTTTTTGAATTGCAGCAAGTCTAGCCAAAATTCACTCCTTACTTTCTAAAAGGCATACCGAGTGCTTCTAACAAAGCTCTGCCTTCTGCGTCCGTTGGTGCCGATGTACAGATGGTGATGTTCATACCACGTGTCTTATCGACTTTGTCATAGTTAATTTCAGGAAACACGATTTGTTCTTTAAGACCCATGTTGTAATTACCACGGCCATCAAAACCTTTTGTAGGTAAACCACGAAAGTCACGAACGCGAGGCAAAGCCAAGTTATTCAACTTATCTAAGAAGTACCACATTTTATCACGGCGTAAAGTCACGCGAACGCCAATCGCCAAGCCTTGTCTCAACTTAAAGTTTGAGATCGCTTTCTTAGATTTAGTAATTACTGCCTTTTGTCCCGCAATCGTAGAAATTTCGTCAGCAACGTTGTTTAAAACTTTTGGGTTCTGAACAGCTTCACTTGTACAAACACTAATTACGATTTTTTCAAGACGAGGAACCTGCATAGTGCTTGTGTAACCCTGCTGCTTCATCATCTCAGGAACGATTTCCTTTGTGTATTTATCTTGTAACCGACTCACATTCTACCTCATAAGTCCAAAGGACTTTAATTTACTTTTTCCGAAAGAGTTAACACAATTTAAAGTACTTCTGGCGCCAAAGACACGATCTTCACGAATTGCTTCGCACGAAGCTCGCGGGCTACTGGTCCAAAAATACGCGTTCCAATTGGCTCTTTTGCAGCGTTGATCAACACGGCTGAGTTATCATCAAAACGGATGTAAGACCCGTCTGCTCTTCTCAACTTGTGGATTGTTCTAACAACAACCGCTTTAGCCACATCGCCCTTCTTAACTTTAGAGTTAGGAAGTGCTTCTTTAATAGAGACAACTATAATATCGCCAATTGAAGCGACTCTCTTGTGAGAACCACCCAAAACTTTGATACACATAACTTCTTTTGCACCAGAGTTATCCGCAACATTTAATCGAGTTTGCATTTGAATCATATTAAACCTCGACCCTTATTTTGCTGTTTCCACTACTTCAGACAAAGCCCAACGCTTAGTCTTACTGAGTGGACGTGTTTCGTGAATACGTACGATATCACCCATTTTCGCCTGACCTTTTTCGTCATGCGCCTTAAATACAGAAGTCTTTTTCAAGAACTTACCGTATTTTTTGTGGCGAACCATTCGGTAAACCAAAACTGAAATTGTTTTTTGCATTTTATTGCTAACGACTTCACCAACTACTTCGATCTTACGACCGCGAGGAGCTAGTTCAGTTTGTTCAGCAGCTTGCTTTTTTGCCATAACATCCTACCTTAAGAAGACTTCTTTGAAGTTGCTTTGCCCACAATCGCCGTATTAATTCGGGCGATATCTCGACGTAACTGACGAATCTGAAGTGGACTCGCCATTTGGCCGATGGAGTTTTTCATTCGAGCTTCAAAAAGCTGTTCGCTTAATACCGAACGTTTCTTCATAAGCTCTGTTACTGACATGTCTTTAATCTCTGTAAATTTCATAATTACTCCCGCACCAAGAATCGAGTTTTGAAAGGAAGCTTGTGCATTGCTCTTTCAAAAGCTTCTTTCGCTTGTTCACGAGTCACACCATTCATTTCAAATAAAACTTTTCCTGGCAGACAACGTGCAATCCAGAACTCTGGATTACCCTTACCGCTACCCATACGAGTTTCAGCAGCTTTTTTTGTTACTGGAATATTTGGGAACACGCGCACCCAAACTTTGCCACCACGCTTGACTGATCTAGAAATCGCGATACGAGCAGCTTCCAACTGACGAGCAGTCAAACGACCTTCTTCAATTACTTGGAGACCGTAGTCTCCAAAATCCAAATTAGCTCCACGAGCCGCGAAACCGCGAGCGTTTCCGACAAATTGCTTACGCCATTTAACTCTCTTAGGACTTAACACGGCCAGCCTCCTCAACCTCACGGGCAGACATAATATCACCCTTGTAGATCCATACTTTCATACCGATAATTCCATAAGCAGTTAATGCACGAGCAGTTCCGTAATCGATATCTGCACGCAATGTATGTAATGGAACTGACTTTTCGTTGTACCATTCAGAACGAGCGATCTCTGCTCCGTCTAAACGACCAGAAACACGAACTTTAATACCACGAACTCCGCCCTTGATAGCAGCTGCAATGGCTTTTTTCAAAGCACGTCTCCAAGAGATACGCTTTTCTAACTGAAGAGCAATACTTTCAGCAACAAGTTGAGCATCTGTATCCGGCTTACGAACTTCTTGGATGCTTAGAAAAACTTCGTTCGTAGTTAATTTTTGAACGTCTGCTTTTAATGTATCAATACCAGTGCCTTTTTTACCGATAACAACACCTGGGCGAGCTGTGTGGATGATAACTTTAACTTTGTTACCAGCACGCTCTAATTCGATTTTTGAAACACCCGCGTGCTTCAATTTGTCTTTGATATAATTTCTTAACTTAATGTCTTCGTGTAAGAAGTCATAGTAAGTCTTCCCTTTGGCATACCAACGAGAATCCCAAGTTCTAATAACACCAACACGTAGACCAATTGGATGAACCTTTTGTCCCATTATTTCTCTCCCAAAGTAACGTTAATGTGACTTAGTTTTTTGCGAACTCCGAATGCGCGACCTTGAGCGCGAGGACGGAAACGTTTCAAAACTGGGCCGACATCAACAGAGATAGACTTAATGAACAATTTGTCCATGTTCATCGTCTTTTTGTAGTCTGCGTTTGCAACTGCTGACTCGATCAACTTCTTGATCATTATAGCAGTTTTCTTGTTCAAGTATGTTAGTGTCTTCAATGCTTCATCAACATTTTTTCCACGAACCATATCTGCAACTAATCGAGCTTTTTGAGCTCCAACACGTGCGTAATTTAAAGATGCTTTAGTTTCCATACATCAACCTTTTACTTTTTAGCTGCAGCTGGTGCTGCAGGAGCTGCTTTCTTTTCAGCGTGCCCGTGGAACGTTCTCGTTGGAGAAAATTCACCTAGTTTGTGTCCAATCATATTCTCAGTAATGTAGACTGGAACAAACTTTCTTCCGTTATGAACTGCAAAGGTTAACCCGATGCACTCTGGAAGAATGGTTGATCTACGTGACCAAGTTTTAATTACTTTTTTATCGTTCTTCTGGATTGCATTATCGATTTTCTTCGTTAAGTGCAAATCTACAAAAGGACCTTTTTTTATCGAACGTGCCACAGTCTATCTCCTATTTACGACGTTTAATAATTGACGAGTTAGTTCGCTT
>JAYTJV010000005.1:0-113880 GCA_043730825.1 Pseudobdellovibrionaceae bacterium | reverse complement strand
GACACGCCTAAGATTTTAATCTGCATTAAAAATCCCAAAATGAGAGTGAAAGCCATACACTTTAAAACAAAAACAAAATCAGACATTTTTCTGATCCTTTCGCGCCAAAATCAATTTATCAATTGCGAGTTCAATTTCTTCTTTAGAAAACGGTTTCGTTAAGTAATGATGAACACCTTTTTTTGTGGCATCATCAATAATGTGCTGCTGATCAAGTGTCGAGCATGCAACAATTTTAAGGTCTGGCCAAATCTCTTTGATATCGCCCAAAACTTCCAATCCATTTCGAATCGGCATCACTAAATCCAAAAAGAGTAAATCAGGTAAAGTTTTTCTTACGAGGGCAATTGCATCCATGCCGGTTTCGCCTTCGCCGACACATACGCCGCCTAGACTTTCTCCTATGTTTTTAATTATCTCTCGAATGAAAGCCGTATCATCTACGATCACAAATCTGAACTTCATGACTTTATGTTAGTCTTCCGCAGGAAAGCCGACGAGTAATATTCTATTAGACTAGACTAAAGGTGAATTCGCCATAAGGTTTCTTTACGCTTTGATCAAAAGAAAAGACAATTATATCGTGGTGTTACGACTTCTGACTTTCCATATTATTCTTGTTTTAGCTTCTTCAATTTGCCTAGCTCAAGGCGGAGTCTCCGTTCAATTCAAAAGTGCTGATGACGAGTTGCTCAATATTCAAAATATTGCAGTCGCGGAAGTTATCGACAATGTGAACGGAGTTTACTCAAAAGCCTTAACAGAGTGGCTTCTTAAAAGAATTGAAGAAGATCATCAGTGGAATCCAATTTCATTTTCTCGATCATTAAAAACAGATTATCTAGAGCCCGAAGAGGCTCGCAAAGTAATGGCTGAAACAAAAAGTCAGGCCTTGATTACTTCTCGAATTTTACGTGGCCCCCAGGGTTTAAGTCTTCGAATGACTTTGTATGTGGGAGCGAACGGCTATCCTCTTATTCAAGAAGGTAAGATTTCCCCAAAAGCGGACGCCATAGAAGATATTAGAAAAGAATATCAAAAACTTTACGAGGTCGTTCACAATCGTCTGCCCGTCGATGGCGAGATTCTAAGTCGCAGCGGCAATGACGTAACTTTAAACGTTGGAAAAAATTGGAATCTTAAAGCTGGACAAAGCGTTGATGCCGTTCAGATCCTAAAAATTCAACGACACCCGAAGCACCATTTCATCGTGGGTGCTGAAAAATCGATTTTGGGTAAGATCAAAATTACAAAAGTTGATGATTACCTTAGCTTCGGTAAAATTCTTTTCGAAAAAGAACCAAACGCCTTAAGAGTCGAAACAAAAATTTTAGCTGCCCGCGCAGTCGTTTACCCGACTGGCCAAGAAACTTTAAATGATCCAAGCTTTGGCGAAAGTCCTGCGGAGTGGGTTCCAACTCCACTTCCCCAATTCGGAAAACTAACTATACAAGGCGGGATTGGAAGTTATACCCAGAACGCTGATTTGCGAACTTTTGGCGGCATCGGTGCGACAAGCCGTATCTCTCCAACTATTAAGCTTGATGGCGAGATTTGGCTTAACCAAGATTGGTATTTACATCTTGCAACAATGCAATCAACGCTGACTCTTTCAAATCCGATTGATGCAGATTCGCCAAGCCAGCTGAATACATCATTAAGCTCTTACACCATTGCGGGCGGCTACAACTGGCTTCTCGGTCCTGATTTTTTCGGACCGAAGATGCAATTCTCTTATGGTCTGCATCAGTGGATTTCTGATCCCGATCAGTCGTCTCCAACTCTTGCCTTCACAAGAATGCAATTCGGAGGAATGTACTTAGGGTTTCAGGGGATGTTCGGCCTTGGCGAAGGAGTACCTTGGGACTTAGGCGCTCAGTTTAAATTTTACGTTACAAAGAGTGTTTCAGAAAGTAGATCATCTGGAAATTCATCATCCATTAATATAATCGACTTTTCTTTGATGGCTAAATACCGAAAATCAATTCGCATGAGTTATGTTGGAAACTTAATTTTTGAAAATTATAGCGCAGAATTTTCTGGCGCCTCTTCTCGACCTGATCCTGCACAAAAAATCAGCCACAAGAATACTCAATTACTTTTGGGCATTGAATACGCATTCTAAGGAGTATCATCATGAGTTACGCATTTTTAATTTTCTTTTTGCTTACGACAAGCGTTTCATTTGCTGCAGAAAAAGCGATTATTCAACAAATGAAAGGCCGCAGAGCCATCATCCACTTCGAGAAAGATATTCCTTTCAGCGTGGGCCAAAAAATATATCTCAACTCTGAAGATGGTGTTGAACTAGGTGTACAAAGAAACATGAGAAATCCACTCGAGAGAAAAAACTCAGTATCTTTAGCCGCAGGCCTTTCATCGACTGAAACGACGACAAAAGCTGTCGGAACAACCAAACTTAGCACTTCAAGTTATGTTATTTCTGGGCGATATGGCTGGAACAAAGAAGACTACGAATACGGCCCGCTAGGAAGTTTCATTTTCTCAAAAACCAGTGGCAGTGGTTCGAGCAGCGAAACCAACACATATCAATTGGGTGGATTTTTCGATTATAACTTAATCCCTAATAAACCAGGCGAAGACATGGTCTGGGGATTTTTTGGCGAAGGTGCCCTTGGAAATTCTAAATCAAATGGCGTTGGCGCAACAATTATAACAGCAACCGGTGGTGGATTTATAAAGTGGTTCGTTTTCTCACCGATGCTAGCGATTAGATCAAACTTATCATACTCCCTAGAAGTTACAGATTTTGCGAGCAGCACAACGAAGTCGATTAACGGAGGCACCCTAGGCGCATCATTTGCGCTAAGCCATTACTTCTAATCTAGATGTGACAGGGCACGCAGCCCGCGTACATTACCAGTGACGGAGCGTTATGAATGCCAGCTTTGCTAAGCTGGCCTCTTCTTTTTGCAGCAGTTATTGCTAGATAAGTTAGTATTGGACTTTTGTTTTCCCGGCTACGATGGCCGGGAAATAGACCGCACACGGATGGCCGCACCACGCTTCACCAATGACTGCTGTAAAAACCCCAACCCACAAAATAAAAAAGCCAGCTCGAAAGCTGGCTTTTTTAAAAACAAAATTTAACGCTCCGTCACTGGTAATGTACGCGGGCTGCGTGCCCTGTCACATTTGGAGCGTCACATCGGCATTACATCATGCCGCCCATACCACCCATGCCGCCCATGTCAGGAGCGCCGCCGCCCATGCCACCGCCAGCAGAATCTTTTTTAGGAGCTTCAGCAATCATTGTCTCAGTCGTTAACATCAATGATGCAACAGAGGCTGCATTTTGAAGTGCACAACGAACAACTTTAACTGGATCGATTACGCCGTCTTTAATAAGATCAGTGTATTCGTCAGTGTATGCATTATAACCCCAAGCAACTGACTTGTTCTGAAGGACTCTATCTAAAACGATAGCGCCATCAAGACCCGCGTTGAACGCGATTTGTCTGATAGGCTCTTCGCAAGCACGCTTAATGATTTGAGCGCCCCATTGTTCTTCTTCAGAGTACTTAGATTTATCAACTTTTAAAGCCGCGCGGATAAGTGCAGTTCCACCACCAGCAACGATACCTTCTTCAACAGCTGCGCGAGTTGCATTTAATGCATCTTCTACGCGGTGTTTTTTCTCTTTCATTTCAACTTCAGATGGAGCACCAACGTGGATAACAGCTACGCCGCCAGCCATTTTAGCTAAACGCTCTTGAAGTTTTTCTTTGTCATAATCAGAAGTAGTTTCTGCAATTTGAGCTTTGATCTGATCAACACGCATTTTGATATCAGCTTTTTTACCAGCGCCATCAATGATTGTTGTGTTGTCTTTGTCGATCACGATACGTTTTGCAACACCCAGGTCAGCAACAGTTGCTTGCTCGAGTTTGCGGCCCATATCTTCAGAAATAACTGTAGCACCAGTTAATGCAGCAACGTCTTCAAGCATAGCTTTACGACGGTCACCGAAACCAGGGGCTTTAACAGCCGCGATATGAAGGGTTCCACGTAATTTGTTAACAACAAGAGTCGCTAATGCTTCTCCGTCAACATCTTCAGCGATAACAAGCATCTGGCGACCTTGTTTAGCAACGCCTTCAAGTACTCCAAGCATATCCTTCATAGAAGAGATTTTCTTGTCGTAAACTAAAACGTAAGCGTTTTCTAAAACAGCTTCCATTCTTTCTGCGTTTGTTACGAAATAAGGAGACAAATAACCACGGTCAAATTGCATTCCTTCAACAACTGTTACTTCTGTTTTCGCAGTTTTTGATTCTTCAATTGTGATCACGCCTTCTTTGCCAACTTTGTCCATAGCATCAGATAACATCTGACCAATTTCTTTATCGTTATTAGCAGAGATTGTTCCAACTTGAGCAACTTCGTTTGAACCTTTAACAGGCTTAGACATTGCTTTTAGTTCTTCAATTACAGTCGCAACAGCTTTATCAATACCACGCTTGATAGCCATTGGATTGTGACCCGCAGTTACAATCTTAACACCTTCACGGTAAATAGCCTGAGCTAATACAGTTGCAGTTGTTGTTCCGTCACCGGCTTCATCATTAGTTTTAGAAGCAACTTCTTTAACCATCTGAGCGCCCATGTTTTCAAACTTGTTTTCAAGTTCGATTTCTTTAGCAACAGTTACACCGTCTTTAGTAATAAGAGGGGCACCGAAAGATTTTTCGATGACAACGTTACGGCCTTTAGGCCCAAGAGTTACGCGAACCGCATTTGCAAGAGTGTTAACACCCTTCAAAATAAGAGTTCTAGCGTCTTCAGCAAAACGTAGTTCTTTAGACATAATATCTCCTTAAACAAAAAAAGCCCCCTGCCAAATGTTGGCGGGACTTTAAAATTGAAAATTTAATTAATTGAAAATTCCTAAAATATCTTCTTCACGCATCATCAAAAACTCTTCGCCGTTAAGCTTAAGTTCTGTACCAGAATATTTTGCGAAAAGAACTTTATCGCCGATCTTCACTTCAAGCGGAAGAGTCTTACCGTCTTCAGTGATGCGGCCTTTTCCAGCAGCAACGATTTCACCTTTTTGTGGTTTTTCTTTAGCAGTGTCTGGGATGAAAAGACCACCAGCGGTTTTTTCTTCTTCAGCCATGCGACGAACTAAAATACGATCATGTAGGGGACGAACGCCCATTTCATGCTTAGCCATAAATATATGACCTCCTGATTATTGTGTGTTTGGAAGTTTGCACGCTCGGTAATATGAGTCCGACCTAGAAGATGTCAAGGTGGACACCTTCAAATGACTGTTAATACAGTGTGTAAATTCTCAGTTACGACTATTTAGATGCTTCAGTGATTGGCTTGGGCTGAGAGGTCGATATGCCCTCACCACTCGTCTTGAGAAGGGAATCAGCGTAAGCGGTCATCAATTCAGCAACTTCCGAAGAATCCAGCTTTTCAGCTGCTACGTGGAAGGCTTTTCGTTGATCTTTAAACCGAGACAAGTAACCCACGAAGTAATCAGATACTGTGAGCTCACTGATCTCATCTACATTCGATTTAGAATTTTTAAGATCATTATATAAAGCTTTTAGAGCCGAATCCTTAGGATTGGCTGATTTTTTAGCAATGTACTCAGATTCAAGCTTTGAGTAGCGGCCACGCGCAATGTTTGATTTGTCGCTCTTCCAGTGCTTAAAAGAAAGCACAGCTGGAGGCGCCCCCGCTGCTGGCATAACGATCGCTGCCTCAGCACCCATGCCGAGAAACAACATACCTAAGATAACGTAACTTAAAATTTTAGACCTCAACACGGATCCTCCAACGAATGTCTATTACTCAACCTTATTACAAACTCTGTGCCGACAGCCATTTCGCATAAAAAAGTTTTGAGCTTGAATCAACTATCATAGATTGCCGCAAAGAGTCGCTGCAAACTCAAAATTGTCCTTTCAATTCAATAGCTTAGAAAGTTTTACCTGAATATTATTTTGACAGTCCTGTGAAGTTTACAGGAGACGCTTATTGCTGTGGAAGCTTCGCGTGTAAGTGAAATATAACGTAAGAGTACGAATGCCGGGGGGCTGATTCTATGTCGAGGGGTTTACTTAAAATTACTATTTTGGTTATGACGTTGATTACGGTTTCATGTGATCACTCTTCAGTTCCCTACTCTGAAAACTCAAACACAATTGTTGGCGGGGACACTTTCAGCGAAGAAGATCCGATCCCAACTCATATCGTTTTATTAAAAACAGGCTACCTTGCTCAGGACGGTAAATCTTTAGACTATTCTTACTGCACCGGGGCTTTGATTAAAAACCAATATGTTCTGACGGCCGCACATTGCGTGAAGTTCGACCGGATCACTACGGCCGAGGTCATTTACCCGATAGCTTCGAAGTCAGAAGAATACCTGCCAGAGCAAGTAACAATCCATGCCGATTACGATGGCAAAAACTTAAATCGAGATTATGAAAAATTAAGAGATATCGCTTTAATCAAATTGAAAGTAAAACCACCCGCTCCCTATAGGGAACTACCATTGTTTGAGACTTCTCTAGCTCAATCTAATAAATTGAGCTTTCGAGCATTAGGTTTTGGTGAGCAACATGGCTCGGTCTTAAAAAAGACTCCAAGAACTTTTGAGCTTAGACATATTGTTTTAGACACGAGCAATTTTAATACTGAGCTTCCGTATTTTGATGTTTTTCAAACTCAGAAAGGAATTTGCTTTGGCGATTCTGGTGGTCCGGCATTAGTTGAAATAAAGAAGCAAATCTACATTATCGGAATCGCAGTTGATGTGCTTTTCAATCCAATGCGCGCATTCGAAGTTAATTACGATCGCTGCCTCGAAAAAGCTGTCTATTTAAATACTCAGTATTTTAAAAAGTGGATCGACCTTCACACAACTTCGGAGCCTCTGCTTTAAAGTCGCGAGTATCTTCTGAAAAAGCTGCAACAGGTAATTTCCCTTGCTGCCTAAATACTAATCAAGCACTATGGGGCGGTGAAAGCTCAATTCGATAAATCAAAAGAGAAAACCAAGCTCCTCGAAGAAGCTGTCAATAGCTCGACCGTCTGCTTGGCCAAGTGGTACCACGCTAATATCTATTTCCAAACTGGCGAAACTCACAGCTGCTACCACCCATCCCCCCACGCCATCGATGTCGAAAAAATAAAAGTAAATCCTGCAGCCCTTCACAACACCGACATCAAAATGGACGAACGCAAAGAAATGCTCAATAGCAAACGCCCCGCCGGCTGCCAATATTGCTGGAACATCGAAGACATGGGCGAATCCTTCATCAGCGACCGCCACGTTCGAACCGAATCTCTGTACAACCAAGAACGCCAGCAAGAATTAAAAGATCTCAAAGAACATCCAGAAGTCATCCCTAGTTACATCGAAATTAGTTTCGGAAACGAATGCAACTTCCGCTGCGGCTACTGCCACCCCAAAGCCAGCAGTCGCTACTTGAACGAAATCAAAGAATTCGGCCCCTACGATATGGTCAAAAATCATCGCTGCGACATCGACTGGTTCAAGATCTACAAAGAAGAAGAAAATCCTTACCTCGATGCATGGTGGAAGTGGTGGGACCAAATCCAAAACCAGCTGAAGATTTTAAGAATTACCGGCGGTGAACCGCTCATTCAAAAATCGACTTACAAACTTCTAGATTCTCTTTACCAGAATCCGAAGCCCCACCTGGAGCTCAACGTAAATTCTAATTTGGGATCAGCTGAGGCGATCATTAAAAGATTTTGTGGGGAGATCAAAAAATTACTTAGCGAAAAGAAAATATCAAAATTCAAACTCTTTACCAGCATCGACACCTGGGGACCTCAAGCGGAATACATCCGAAACGGATTAAAAACGGAATTGTTTGAACGAAATTTAAAGTATTACCTGGAAAACACAGATTCACCCGTTACCTTCATGATGACGTTCAATATTTTCTCGATTCCGAATTTCGATGTAATTCTCAAAAAAATTCTGGAATGGCGAAAACAATACCAGTGGAGCTACAAAGATCAATTCCACCGCATTAGGTTTGATATCTCTTATCTAAAAGAACCATTGCAGTATGATATTCAGATTTTGCCGAAAGAAATGTTCATTCCGAAAATGGAACAGCATTTAAAATTTATCCACGACAATATGGATGACAATAACAAAGCCACGTTCACTTTCATGGAGTATCAGAACTTTCGTAGGATCGTAGAATACATGAAGACCACGCCGTATTCGGAAGAACGAATCCAAGAAGGTCGCAAAGATTTTTGGAATTTCTTCCGTGAGCAGGATCGAAGACGCGGGACTGATTTTGTGGCGACGTTTCCCGAGATGCGGGATTTTTTTGGGATTTGCGAAGTGGCTGCGAAAGTTGTGGCGCCTCCAACTGCTGAAGTGACGCCCAAGATTCTAACGGAACACTTAACAGGCTCAATAGAACCTGTAGAGGGCTAATGGACCCAATTACTGGGCCACGCACTTATACGTATTCTCTTTAATCCAAGCGCTGATCGTTTTCGATTTTGGCTGGCCTTCGAGGTCTGACCATATTAGCGTTTGAAAGTCTTTTCCCTTTGAAGCTTCGCGACTGGTGATTAATGCGCCACCTGGACGAGCTAATGGTGGTAGAACCAAAACTTCACAGACATTCTTTGCATCGCAAAAATTAACTGTGATGATGCACGTATCATTTGCGCAAACTGTTTTTGAGCCTTTGATGTTGCTTGTTGGATTCTTTGCAAGATATTCGCCGAGGGGCTTGAGCGTTTCTTTTGTCATATCTGGGCTTTCACCAACTGCTTTTAGAAAAGTAGTTTGGATTCTAATTCTTTCTTCTAAGTTTGTAGTCGTCTTGCTAGTAAGTGGTCTGACAAGCTTTGGAGTCATCCATTTTGCGTCAGTGATGACAAAAGCTCTGTAGCCTTCAAAAGCCGTGCATTCTTTGAAAGGTGTTCTGCTGTAGGAATAAGCGAAGCCATCTATTTTTAGAATGTCTTGATAAATCTTTTTTACTAACTGTTGGCACTTTTGACTGATTGTGGCGCCGCCATTTGAAAACCATTTATCTTCGCCGCTGCTGAGGGAACAATCAAACAAGTCAGCTACTTTTCTTGCTTCTTCGGAAATCCCCTTGGTAAGAGGAGTCGTCAAAGCAGAGGGCAGATCTAGAATTTTGAACCCGACAGGAAGTTCCATTTCAACTAGTAACCAAGAACTTTTATCGTAACCGCCGAAGCTGGCGGTTACAACTGGATCAACGGCGCCATAAAGACCTGATCCGTACATGTTTTCCATACCTTTTGGATTGCCATACATTTGCCAAAAAGTTGTGCTTGAAGCGGGAGCGTATCTTGAAATATCAGCTTCGCTCATTTTTCCGTTTGAAGACCAGTTGTAGATTGTGACTGGCTTTTTTAAAGTGACCACACGCTGCTCCAAAAAATTTACGAGAGGCGTGATATTGACTCCAGCTAATTCAAATTCTTCTGCGGGCGTGGCAGAAAATGCGTTGAAGCTAACTAATAAAGACAAAAGTAAAGTTGATTTTTTCACTATAAAGCTCTCTTCGATAAAGTTGTGATCTTAAATTTTGAATCAATGGTGAACGTGGGCTGAATATCGCTTAAGGAATTATCGCAAGTGATAAATTGCGATTTCATTTGGAAGCGAAAGTTCTGGCAGGAAAATGATTTCCCTGCGAGCTCGATTGTGACATCGGTTGCTGCAATCGAGTCTTTATTCATCGACATAAAGCCGATGGGTCCTTCAATTCTGACACAGCCTTCAGCGTAGCACTGCATGAGCTCAAATTTCTTCATGTGGTTTGATTTATAACCAAATGCTAAATTTGAAACTGTTAGGATGAAAAGAAGGGAAGTAATTTTCATTACTCGCACACTTCGATATTTATGGCTAAGATTTTGTTAGCATCTTTATTTGGATAAATTCCGCCAGCAGATTGATCTTCCATCGCAACAACGAATCCACACTTGTTGTACTTAAATGGTCCTAATTTTCTTAAGTCGGAAATTGGATTGTTAAGAAAGTTCATCGGAGTTACTTTTGAAGCATAAGTTTGAGATTTGTCTGCAGATTTGTTTTCAATATCTTGAGGCGTTCCATTTAAGATGTCTTCAATGTTTTTAATGTACGGATTAAGAGCGGCATCAACACAAATTCCCTGGTTCGCGAACATGCCAGGACGGTTAGTGCCTGAAGGAGTTCCCGACTTACAAAGTGTCGCTTGATTTTCCATCGCCCAACGAAGTCCTGAAGTGATATCTAAACCCCAAGTCTTAACGTTTTGAAGTTGGCTTTGGGCTCGAAGCTTCCCAAAATTCGGATTCTTTAACATTGCGTTGATATTTTGTTCCGGAGTCATATCAGGATTTTTTTCTTGAACTACGGCTACATCAGTAACGCCAGAAATGTCGTACGCTGTATACATTGACATCATGATTTGTGAAACAGATGCGAAATCTTTAAGGTTCGAGAAATCAGCCTGATTTAAAGTTACTAAATAACGATTTTCTGATGGTGGGCAAACTAGTTCGAAAACTAATTCTTCTGATTCTTTGATTTCACAAGCGTCAGCAAAACGTTTATTGATATCTGGCACTAAAACTGTATTCGCCTTAATTGTTAGTTCCGCGTTTCCAGTTGTCTTTAAAAACTGAGATAGCTTTTGAAGTTGCAAAGCAATTGAATCAAATTGTTTTTGAAGTTGAGCTTCTGTCTGGATATCTGGCTTTCCATCAAGATAGAATTTTGCAAGAGCCGTGTCGCCTTTGGCTTCTAGTTCCGTAATGCTGTCTTCGAAGTTTTGCTTACCCTCAGCAGTTTTAGTTGCTAAAGGTTTTGTTCGCATTGATATGCCTTTTAATTCCATTAATACATCTAAGAATGCATTAAAAAAACTTGCTTTCAAATTCTTTGGGTCTTGCTTTAAAGCTAGCTTTACAACTTTCGAAGCTTCCTCAAAACCTTGAGCAGAAAAAAGTTCTTCCGCCTGGCTTGCAAGTTCTTCAGCTTTTTTTGTATTAGATAGATTAGAATTCATAACTGCAGCGGAAGAGATTTGAGAAACTTCTAAGCCAGATTTTTGGTCTTTGTCATTCGAACAGGCCACAACAGCAAACATGTTAAGAACGAGACCGCTGATAAGTAACTTTTTTGTCATCACAATAATTCTCCTACATAAACGAATTTTGAACCGGCATCCTTGTACTACAAAGGATTCACAAATCGTTGAAATCAAAACGCTTTAAGAATTATTTCTTGAAGTGGATAAGAGTTCGACGGATAAAAATCTAATTTTTGAGTCCGAAAGGTTCCGGCATAGATCTTGGATATCAGCCATGCTTTAGACGGAGAGTAATTAAATGCGTTACCCTAAGCTTGCATCTGTAATAAATATCATTTTCGCCTTTATCTTAAGCGCTTCTCAAGCCGATGCCTGTTCGGAAATCGTAAATCGGCTTAAAAGTCGTTCTTTACCAAAAGGCACAAGCCTCTGCGACCTGTCCGACCGTTATCAGAAAGCTATGCGCAAATTAGAAAACCAGGGAGTACACAGTCCTGACCGAATTGCTGACCTTCATGCTACTCGATTTATCAACCAGCCAGATTGGCTTAAGCACCGTGAGAAACAAAACTATAGTCCATGGATGGTTTATGGTCCGGCACCGCAAACCTGGCAGTCGTGGGAAAATGGCGCGTCTGTTATAGAAGAGATGGCTCAAGCTAATCAAAGATCGGAAAAAATTAAACCGCTCGACTTCGAAGCTCTAAATAAGCTTCATCGTATTTCCATGACGAAACTATCTTCGGCAGCGGGCGAGTGGCGCAAGGGTACTGAGATTGGCAAATCAATCTCAGTACATAATTCAATACCTGAAAGTGCTGTCCGGGCTTTACTAACTTCTGAATTTGTTAGTTATTTGAACCCCAAAAAACCTTTAGTTTCTTGGCGCGCAACTGAGTGTCTCGAAGATCGGGCCGAAGAATATCGAACGATGTTCAATCTTCGCTGGCAAACTAATAAGGCCTTTTACACGAGCGAATGGCCCGATCAAGATCCAAAAAAATTCTTTACAGCAGCAGATGGATCAAAAAAACAATGCGGCTATCTGGTCTACGCAGAACCAGGAGAAGTCGATCAGCAGATGGCAGCTTGGATGACTTACATGAATCGCGCTTTCGATATCATGAGCCAAGAAAATGGAACCGTTCATGACCCATTAGTTGCGGTTTCCAGAATTCAGCGTTGGTTTATTTCAATTCATCCTTACGAAGACGGCAATGGCCGAATGAGCCGCTATTTCGTTGATTACATTTTAAGAAGTTTTAACTTACCAAGTCCTATTATTAGGGATTTCGACGATGATCTCTACTTTACTTCGCAGCAGTGGGCTCAAGAAATTGGCGATGGCATCGTCAGAGCAGTCAAAATCGCAGAGACTTGCGCTGCCAAGCTTTCCACACCGGGCTGCCAAAGTGTTGGCAAAGCTCCATAAATGAGAAATCTCATCTTGATCATCTCACTCTGAAGCGACGAGTGTTTAAACCTATAAATTCTTTTGATAGTTGAGTTCTAACTCTTTGAAAGAATTAGATTTATCGCTGCTGAACGCATGTATGTGCTTAGTTATTGATCGAATTGACAAGACTTAATTACATCACAACTGATTTCACCCGGCTACAGATTTGCATTTGTTAGTACTATTCTTACTAATTTAATATCCAGGGGGCTTCGTGCAACAAAAGTCATTTACATATTTACTTCCCATTTTCTGTCTCATAATTCCTACATCATTTGCTATGGCTGATGACCGGGATGATGACGATCGATCTGATTCCAAAAATGATAAGTCCTCTTATAGCGCAAAACGCCTGTGTCTTAAAACAGCTCAAGAAAAAATATCCGTTATATATGTAAAGATTAATAAGAGCTGCAAACGCAAAAACCGAAATGCTGGTGATTGCACCGAAGCTAAGGCAGAACTTGAAATAGCGAAAGCAAATATTAAAGCCGACGTTGCAGCCTGTATTGCGGGAACTCTAACTGTTCCAACTCCAGTTCCGACTCCGGTACCAACCCCGATTCCTGTGCCGCAAATACCAGTAGCTTGTCAGTTTCAAGGTAAATCAATCGCAAGTGGACAAAGTGTCGTTGCCTATCAAACTGCTTCCGTTGCTTTCGGCATGACGTGCGGCTCACAAACTAGAACATGTACGAATGGTGTTTTAAGTGGAGCCTATCAATTTGCAGCTTGTACTGTTGCCGCCGCCATTCCTGCTCCGGCTCCAAGTCCAGCACCAGCACCAGCACCAGTAGCTTGTCAGTTTCAAGGCAAGGCTATTGCAAGTGGACAAAGTGTTGTTGCTTATCAAACTGCTTCCGTTGCTTTTGGTCAGATTTGCAGTTCTCAATCACGAACTTGCACAAATGGAACACTCAGCGGAGCTTACCAATTCACATCTTGTTCAGTCGAACAACTTCCAACATTGGATGGCGCACAGTTATACTTACAAAACTGTTCGTCGTGCCACGGAGTATTAGCAAATAGCAATGTCAGCAAAAGATCTGCGGCTATGATTAAATCTGCAATCTCAGGTGTTGGTTCAATGAGCTCCAAGCCTAATATTTTAGCGCTTACACCTGCAGAAATTTCAGCGATCGCAAAAGCTTTGGGCGGAACTCCGTAATCGAAAATATAAAACCCAGGCCAGAGAAAGGAGAAAATTCTATGAAATCATTAAAACTTCTAGAATTTTCTCTTTTATTTCTAGTTCTTTCTGCCTGTTTAGTGGTTGCCGTTAATATCGTTCCCTCTAAATCAAAAAAATCAATATCTAAACAGATGAGTACATTAGCGTACTCAGCTTCACCTTCACCTTTAACTACAACAACACAAAACTTACGAAACCCAACGAGCATTCCACGTAACCAATTTGAAAGTTTACGTGGCCAATCTAAAGTGAACGTGACGAATGAATTTTCTAAGCTTTCTGAAAGTACCGTGGCCAAAGAAGAAGATTTACTCCAGCATGAGATTTCAATTAAAGATTTTGACCAGGAAACTCAACAGAATTTTGAATTATTATTTTCGATGGAAGATCGTGAGCGCGACTTTTTATTAAAAGAAGTTGGCTTAAGCCCCGAACACTATCACACGATTCAGCATCGTCGGGAACTTGTACGAATGCAATTACAAGAAATTGATTCAAATGCTGCCAAAAGTGAGACATCGGCCGAAAGCCTTCGAAAAATTATTTTAGCCGACCACGTTTATTGGATGCAAAATACCATCGGTGTAGGTAACTACTACCTTCTTCAAGAAATTTCGCTGCAACAAAATTAAATATCAAAAAGCATAAAACTTAAAATCTCGTTGAAAAATTCAATTAAAAGTGAGTAAATTGAGGCTTCTTCATTTCAATAAAGGGCACGCACAATGATACTTTTTAAAGCTTCAAAAAATTACCTAAGCCTTCTTATCGCTAGCATGCTTACTTTCTTAAGCTTCAATTTTGCTGTTGCAGCGGAAAATCTGAAAATCGTTCCAACTGAAAAGGTCTGCATGGTTACCAACATGGTTTTCCCCAATAAGCAAATTCCGGTCGCTCACGAAGGAAAAACATACTATGGCTGCTGCGAAAACTGCAAAAAAACTTTAGCAGAAGACGCCACGGCCCGTGTAGCGGTCGATCCCATCTCCGGAAAATCAATTGATAAAGCGACTGCCGTAATTGCAGCCCGTGAAGATGGTTCAGTTGTCTATTTCGAAAGTAAAAAGTCTTTTGATAAATATAAGAACAGTTTAAAAAAGTAACTGAATCAGATAACTTAAAACCGCGGGTGCCATTCAAACTGTACGTTGGCGTAATCGTTTTCCACACCTTGGGACAAGATCAGCGAATCCAAACTGGTTTTCTTCTTCAAGTTAATCCAATGCGTGCCTGAGTTAAAAATAGGCGATGGCGAATTTCGATCCGTAATCCAATAAAGAATCTCGAGCCCCGTTTGAGGTTCTGAAGATTTTTGATATTCTCTGATCACAATATGGGCAGCAAATTCTTTTTTGCCACAGTTTACTTTCCAGTCGGGCAAATCACGAATGCGTGAGTGAGTGCAAGACATCTCGCCCCCGCCTTCAAAAGGAATATACATAAAACCCATTTCCTTATCTTTAAGCTCATAGGCAAAACTAAAACTTGCAATCAAAAGAACTAAAAAAATCGTTTTCATAGGAATATTCCCCTTAATTATCTAATAGCATTCGACAGAAGACAACTTAAGTCAAATTCACTTTACTGATAAATAGGTACTTTTAATGAAGCTATGAACGCCCAGAATTCCTTTTTTGTTATTTTGGTAAAGCGCTCCTCAAACATGAAACGGTTAAATTCCCTGGCTGCTACAGAATCATTCATGCCCAATTTAAAAAAGTGCTCGTAAACAATTTCATGAATTAATAAAGCTGCCTTATTTTGCGCATCTAATGCGTTCCAGAGTTCTTGATCAATGACAAAACGTTTTCCGTGTGTCGATTTCAAGTTTTTTCGGACTACGATCTGAAGCAACTTGCACTTTTTGTCTTTAGGCTTAAACAGATTTTTTGAGTCTTTAATATTAATAAGCTTAATTTCTGATTTGAACTCAATTTCATCTCTCATCGATTTTAGTCGGTTTTGATATTGTTTTTCCAGGTCTGGTGCGTGTAATTTAAGACCGACTAAAATTTTCTCTGCGAAAAGATACTCATCAGATTCAGTAATTTTGACAAGCGGCTCTGAAGACTCATAAAGATCCAGTACTTGCGACTTTGTGGGACACTGGATGATGTCGCCCCCATTGCCTACGCGGTTATTAGCAAAGGTTGCAAGAGGCATTAATAAGGTAAACCAAAATATGAAGTTCATGTTAGCTCCTAAAATTTAATTGGCACTTGGTAAGTTAAAACTTTTCCATCAACCGTGCGGATTTTCATCTGAAAACTTTTAACAATTTTATCCGACGGTGTGTTAACTATAAACCATCTACGTATAAGGCCCGCAGCAGGTACGGTAAAGGGACGGTAGACATGTTTTTCTGGAACTGACAGACTTCGCTGGGCCTTGTTAAGTTGACCTACATAAGATCTGGTCGCATCCCATCCAAAACCACCAATCACTGCGGCAGCTCCAATAGCTTTAGGCGACGAACTACGACTTGTACCAGCTAAAATTGCTCCACCTAAAATCAAACTGTTAATCGCAAGTGCCGTATTATGGTTATCAACTTTCTTTTTTTCTTCAAATGACTCTGCCCACGCGTAGAGATCCTGACCAATAATGATATTATGAGCGAGGTTTTCTTTATTAGAAAATTCAAGTTCGATTTCATCTATGCGTAGCCATTTAGCCGAGTCATTTTCAAAGGCCACATCAATAAAGATGTTATAGGGATCAGAGTAATCTTTCGCAACTTTTGCACTTACGATTAATTTATTTTCTGGATCAGGATTTAATGAGGTCGCGATACTTCCTGGATGTTTGGTCGCACAAGCGACTAACAGATAGGTTACTAATAAAATACTTAACTTATTCACGGGAAACTCCTTCGCTTGTCAGAGGAAACAACTGCACTGATAACATATACAGTTCATCTCCCCCTTCAAATTCTTCTTGGGTTTGTTTTTGAAATTCTTCGATAACTTTTCTAATTGAATCAATTTTACCTGCACTTATCGCAAAACTGAGTGCCGAGTAATCTCGTTTTTCTACTGGGACTTCATTTATTTTCTCTATGGCTAAATTCAGTATCTGCTTGTGATAGCGCTGAATGCTTTCTGATGAAACGTTAGAAAAAACATTAAGTGGCGCCTTTGTTTGAACGATAAGGGTCGGATGTTTAGATAAAAGGCCCATTCGTTCTAGTCTATCGACCGCAGTGCTTGCCATCTGGCTTGTAATCCCCAGCTGTTGACTAATCCAGCGGGGATCCTTCTTTGCTTTCTTGATTTGGCCCAGGGAAAGAATTGCCAAATGGTACCAATCTGAAATAAGTCGAAATTGGTCTTCCAATAGCAAGGTTTCTGCTTTTGAAGTGCTTAAAGGCGTTTCAAATAGACTTTTCCAACACTTCCTTTTTTCAGCCGGAGACATTTGCAGTTTGGAAAGAATCTTTTCTGTTATTTTTGGCGTGATATTTCGTTTGCCCGACATGATTTGAGATAGTTGAGCGGGACTTAAAGAAAGATTCCGCGCAAATGATCTTAGCGAATAAGCCGAGTTCTTACTCTTTTTATTCTCAAGTTCCTTTTTTAAAATTGAAATAAGTTGTTGATCCATGAACGCAGAAAACAGCATTTTTTGCCCATTGTCCAACGAATCCTGAAACAAGTGTTTCAGGATTTGAAACACTTAGAGAAAAGACAATTTACTTAGCTATTGTTAGAACTTCGCAGTAGCGCATACCGACGTATCGGGTGCTAAGAACGGAATTGGTAGTCGTATCGATAATTTTACAATCTGCTTTTTCAGCAATTGCGCACTTTGCCTGGGCTTTTCTCTTTGAACACTCTTGCGCGTCGGCCATTTCTTTTGAAGCTGGATCACAGATTTGACTTGAAGTGAGTGGGGGAAAGATATTGCACTGACCATAGAATAAGTTAACCGCTAGATTCAGAGAGTCACTTTACCAACAGGATTCAAAACGGCTGCCGTCTAAAGCAGAGCTAAAATACGCCAGCGAAATCGAAGCTAGATTGGCAGCGCTACACTGGTTTATTGATTTTGGCGTGTACTCGGCAGCAAGAATTGCTTTTCCTTTTTTCGTGAATGCACTGAATCTTTCGCATTCATTGTACTCAAAGCACTGCTCCACGATAGCTAAATCGTATGAGTCTACTAAACTCTCAGCCAGTTCAGCGTTATTTCTTAAAGCAACAATGAGATGCCGGTCATGGGCCGAAAATGCTAAGTGTTTATTGTACGCAACCTGCATTTGCATTGTCAGTGGGAAGCCGGTCGAATTTGCATAGCCATCAACACTATCAAAATCAAAACCATTACACCCTTTGCTTTTTCCTAAAGCCATTCGTGCCACCATAATAGCTCGAACATTAGCAGAGCGTATGTCAGCCCAGCGCTCACTTGATCCACTGCTGACGGGATTACCAATATCACTTGCTAAAAAAGCTCCAGCGTCAGGTCGCCAAGGCTCATATGTCCCAGCAGAGAGATTGCAAATTACAATATGACCCGTTTGTTTCATGGCCTGGATATCGTCCACACTGTTTTCAAACATATCGATAGCATAAACGAGTGAATTGTTTGACTGAAGCCTTCCAGTCAACTGGTGGTACCAAGTTGATTGCAAGGGAATCAGAGTGAAAGGCAATTCTTTAACCAAAGTGTTATTATTAAACTGAATTTGCTGAGGATCTTGCGGGTTTAAATAAAATTCACCTGATGAAATAGTCCTCTCTGTATTCACGCAATTTTCCCGAACAACCGTAGCCGAGAACTCATTATTTAATTCGATTCTTGATTCTACGAATGTTCCATCAGGGCATCCCGCGCCTGCGTTGATAAAAATTTTCCCGTCATAAGGTTGGCCATTCGAATAGGATTTTGCAGAGTTACTAACACTGGATAAATCGACTGCGCCAGTGCAATTTTGAAAAAGTACGAGGCTTGAAAGTAAGCCCAAGATTAAAAACAATCGCCAAAATAGACTCAATCACCCCTCCCTTCTTATGCTCGTTCATTTCTAATAAGTTGTCCGCACTAAAAGGACTTGCGGACACTTATTCTCAGTTTGAGACACTCAAAACACTTAAACTTTTATGGACATGGTTTATAAACTGAACCATTTAGATCCAAGTTAAAGAACACGGTCGAAAACTTAAGATTAGCCGCTTGTGAACAAATGGCGCTGGAATAATTTGAATATTCAGCATTAAGCACTGCTTTACCTTGCGCAATGAATGGGCTGTAAGCTTCACACTCATTGTAGCGAAAACATTCTTCAACAACTGCAAAGTCAAATTTGCTGACAAGTGCATTTACTAGATTAGTTGAATTCTTTAAAGCGATAATCAATCCGCGGGCATGGGCTTGATCAGCTAAAAAGCTATTAAAGTTAATCTGATCTTGAGTAGTAAGCGGAAATCCTGGACTATTCGAATATCCATCAACGTTATCAGGCTCTAAACCGTCACAGCCTTTGGTTTTTGCAAGATCCATTCTCTTAGCCATAATATCGCGAACTGTCTGATTTCTAACATCAAGCCATTTTTCTCCGGCCCAACCATCAACGTTACTTCCTAAAGCAACCGAAGGAAATAAGTTTGCATCAGAACGCCAGTCTTCATAGGTTCCCGCAGAGAAATAACAAATCACCATTCGTCCAGATTGTTTCAATGAAGAAATCGCGGCCGCATTCGTATCATATAGATCAATATCATATACTTTTGCTTGAACGTTCATATTAATTGATCCTTGCAACTGCCAAAACCAAGTTGTTCCCGGTGTAATTGCTGAGCTCGTTGGCGGTGGCACAATCTGACTGATACTCACAGAAACAGATTTTGCAACAGAGCCAATACTGTTTGTGGCCGTTAATGTGTAAGTCGTTGTGGCAGTCGGATTTACAATCCGTTGAGACTGACCCGTTACATTAATATTTCCGGGATTAAGAATAAGTGAGGACGCTCCGGTAGCAGAAAAACTTAATGTTGAACTTTGTCCCGCTGAAATAGTCAAAGGTGATGCAGAAAAATTGGAGATTGTCGGCACAGTCTCTTGTGGCGGCGGATTAACTATAGAATCACTTATGACAAGTTGGTCGATATCGATATCATCGACGCCAGAACCTATCAGACGTAGCGAAATCGATCCATTCACTATGATTCCCGTAGGTAGTGACATGGAAATTAACCGCATAGAA
This sequence comes from Pseudobdellovibrionaceae bacterium, assembly GCA_043730825.1. GTDB lineage: Bacteria > Bdellovibrionota > Bdellovibrionia > Bdellovibrionales > Bdellovibrionaceae. The sequence continues at coordinate 93,931 of JAYTJV010000005.1, read as the reverse complement.
TTACTTCCCGTGATCGCTCCTATATTAACCCAAGAACCAGAGGTATTTTGTACTCTGAGATTAAATTTGTTTGCAGCGGTATATTGTCGAAGCGCGCCCTTGACAACAAGCGAGCTGGAAAGTCCTGCAGCAGAATATTTAAAATCTACATTGAGATTTCCATTTCGGTTAGAATAGAGACTCAGAATTTGATTGTCGTCTTTAGTCACAATCGCTTGCACAGTTCCATTTACAGTTCCCGTGTTGATTTTCATCGAAGTTGGCTTGCTTTCGAAAGCATGGGCCTCGACTCCGAAAATGATTCCAAAAATTATGGCTTTAAAAGCCCAGTTTTTCCATTTCACTTAAATACCCCCATTAAAAATACACTTAGTTGAACTACCGATCTGTTATTATTCTTTCAAACTTTGCGATACTAATTGAGTGACAAAATTGGTGAGCAGCTTGGTAAATTGCGTTACAATTTGAGAATCTATCTCGAATTGAAACGCTTACTCCCCAGATCTGTTATTTTCAGTTAACGGGCTGTTTATTCATATCCGATAATAAGTGATGGATTATGAAGCCCTACTTCTACATTGTGATTTGCTGATTAAAGCTGGAAAGATCAGTGCGGTGGGTGATGCCTTAGCCGATCTCAATTCGGTGCAAATGCCAAGAAAATGGCGTCAGGCTTTTGCAAAAATATGCAGGAGATCGGGCCGTATTGATCAAGGCTTAAAACTTTTGTATCCTTTGATTCGAAGTGAGCATGTTCTTGATAAACCGGCATCTAACGGTGAAATTTGCGAATATGCCGTTCTACTTTCTAGAAACGGCTCCATTCAAGAAGCACTTTCCTTACTTTCAAAAGTGGATGACCCCACCGTTCCAGAAGCTATGCTCTATCGTGCTTTTTGTCATATATCGAGTTGGGAATATTCCGAAGCGACTACTCATTTAGAAGAATTTTTAAAATCGTCAGCCGATGATTATTCAAAACTTATTGGCCGTGTTAATCTTGCTGCAGCTTATGTTGCAAACCGAGACCTCCTGCGAGCCGACTTCTTACTATCCGAAACTCTCGAATTAGCGCGAAAAAACTCAGCCACTAGATTAGTCGGAAACTGTCTTGAGTTACGAGGCCAAGTAGCACTCCTCCGCGAAGATTTTTCTTTAGCGCGAACAGAATTAAAGAATGCCCTTGAAATTTTCAATCAAAGCGGAAGCTACGACCAACTTTTAATTTTTAAGTGGCAAGCCGTTATGACTTCCCAAGAACAAAAATCGACCCAACCACTTAAAAAATTTAAAGAGGAAGCCCTGAAGCGCCTGCACTGGGAAAGTGTTAGAGAAGCTGATCTCTTTCAACTAAAACTAGAGTTTGACCAAAAGCTTTTTGATCACATCTTTTTTGGCACACCTTCAGAATCCTATAGAAAAAGAATTTGTGATGAAGTCAGCGGCAAACCAAGTGGCGAGTATGTTTTTGGAGCACCAGGTGGCCCTGAATTAAGTTTAGGACTTGGACTCATCAAGGTCGATCATCAACTCAATCCCGGCAAGAAAATTCACCAAGTAATTGCTGTCATGCTTAAAGACTTCTATGCTCCCCGTAATATTGGGACTCTCTTCGCCGAACTATATCCAGACGAATTTTTTAATATCAATTCTTCACCATTACGATTACGTCAGCTTATCCGGCGGACCCGCCGTTGGCTTGAAGAAAATAATTTGCCCGCACAAGTTGTTGAAGAAAATGGCAGCTACCGATTTTTACTCACGGGACCTCTTTCGATTCACATTCCATTAAAGCGAGATGCCATCGCAAACCTACCTGTAAAATTAAAAGCGATGTTGCAGCTTTTTAGTGAAGACTTACCATTTACAGCCGACGAAGCCTGCGCAAAATTAAAGCTATCACGATCCGGCTTCCATCGCTTGGCTGAATGGGCCATCGTTTCAGGTGAACTAGAAAAAACAGGCACGGGCCGTTCAACCCAATACCAAATCAAGTGCCTTTTAAAAATATCCTAAACTAAAACGTAGCAGCAATTCCCAAAGTAACTTGTACCCCAGAGATCTTAACTTCTTTGCCCAATTCTTTTCCTCTGTTAATCGAAGTTAAGCCTTGAACGTAACTGACGTCAGTATTGAACCACATTGTCTCAACAACGAAATCGCTGAACACATGAAGGTTAAAGCCGATTCCCGCTGTGCCCAATAAAGAATATTTTTGAAACGAATCTGAAATAGATCGGCTTTTTGTGAGGAAAGCATTTAAGTCACTATCAAATCCACACGCTGCGCTGGCACAAGTGTCCACAGAAGCGCTTAACAACAATAATGGCGTAAGCCCACCTTTCAGGTAGAAGCTCGATTTCGTGCGAATTGGTGAAACGATATGTTTATACATAAGAGGAATGGCCAAATACGTGAGGTTCATATCCGTGCTTGTTGAGCCTTTTAAACTCGAGCTCAACAAGAGAAATTCCAATCCCGTTTCAAAAGATCCAACTTCAGAAACTGGATTTTCGTATGTCACTCCCAATTGCGCACCGGCTGACGGGCTGTAGTTATCTTCTATCACACTGCCCGAATTACCTTCGAGTGCGAGATTCCCCAACCCAGCAGATAAATGCCAACGAGGCTGATTCATGCTAAAATTTTCAGGCTCAACTACTTTTGTAGCAGGTGTTTCTGCGACAGGTTTAGCAGAAGGTGTTTCCGATACTTGAGCTTCAGGAGGTTTTACTTTCTTTTCTGGAGTGACCGCTTTTTTATCGAGTGGATTATTTTTCTTGAGCCACCCACCCAACTGATCAATAAGCGGAGCAGTCTTTTCAGGCTTCGATTCATCGGCAAAGACAAAAGAACTACTGCATAACAAAACAAGAATTAAACAAAAAATATTTTTCATAGATGTCGGTGATCATGAGCAGGCGCTTAAAAGGTTTCAAGCAAAAAGTGGTACAGAGTCCTGCCTTATTCCGCGTGTCGAAGCACAGTCTGACTCATCCATCGGTGCAGTGCCTTATCAGGTCTGCCTTCGATGAGTGCGCTATGACGCTCGATTTTCTAATGGAAGCTACCTTCGTCCCGCAAAACATTGCTTTAAAAAAAAATTTATGAGACCGCTGTTCGCTAAACGAGGTTCAAATGTCAAAGGAGTCCGACGAGAGTCTTCCGCCCGACTCCGTATCTGAAAACTTAAGTTTGTCGAGCGTGGCAGATCTCCTTTTTATAGTAAAAGGAAATATCCTTCATGCTTGGGAATCGCAATGCCGTGAAAAAGTACTTGCAGCAAAACTTCAAAGCCATCCAGCCTTACTGAATGAAATTCCAAAATTTATAGATCAACTGATCCTAAACATTCGTCCGGACTTCATAACCGACTACGAAGCAAATTCCAAAGTCGCTAGTGATCATGGCAAAGAGCGATCAGATTTAAATGCTTACACTCTGGACCAACTTATTCATGAGTACCAAATACTTCGAACGACTTTAATAAAATTCTTAGAAGCAGAAGTGCCCTTGAGTACTAAGGTCAGTACACTTATTCACGAATTCATGGATCGGGGTATTCGAAACGCCGCTTCACGGTACGCCGAGGTTGCGCTTAAAAATGAAAAAAATCAGCGACGAGAAATCGAGCATGATCGCAAAGAACTTTTTGAGTATTTCATGCAAGCTCCGATTGCAATCTGCGTTCTTGAAGGCCCCGAACATATCTTCACTTTGTCCAACCAACACTACGACAAGCTTGCGGGACGAAAAGTGCTTGGGCAAAAAGTACGCGACGCCTTTACCGAAGCCGAAGTCGGTCACTTTTTCGAAATTCTCGATCGAGTCTATTTGACAGGTGCGCCCTACGTCGGGAAAGAAACTTCAGTTCCACTTCTTGATTTAGGGGGTGAAGTTCGCGAAAGGTTTATCGACTTTGGTTATAATCCGATCCGGAACTCTGAAAATAAAATCACAGCCATTTTGGCGTTTCACATCGACGTCACTGAGCAAGTTTTAGCTCGCAAAAATTTAGAAAATAGCGAAGCGCGCCTTCTGCGAAGTCAAGAACTGCTAGAACAGATGAAGCAAATAGCAGAAAATGAACGTGCGAAACTCTCAGCTGTGTTCGCGCAAACTCCAGGCGCGATAGCCGTGTTTGAAGGATCTGATCACATATTTACAATGGCGAACCCGGCATACGTGTCTCAGTTTTTTGGAGGACGAAAGGATCTTATCGGAAAATCTGTCCGCGCGGCCGTTCCTGAAGCCGTCGAGCAAGGTTTTGAAAAATTGCTCGACCATGTTTATCAAACCGGAGAACCCTACATCGGCACTGAAACGCCCATTGATCTTCTTCAACCGGACGGCAAAGTTCGAAAGTTTCACATCAATTTAGTTTATCAGCCCTTGCGTGATACCGCAGGAAAAATAATAGGAATTGTTGCCGTAATAATCGATGTCACTGATCAGATAAGCGCACGATTAAAACTCGAAGAGAGCGAAGCGCGTCTTATAAAAAATCAAGAACTGCTTTCGACAACAGTGCGAGTCGCCAAAGTTGGATTTTTTGATTGGGATGTCCAAAAAAATTCCATGACTTTCAGTAATCAGATGCGAAATGACTGGGGAATAAATTCTGAGAGTTCGCTTCAAGAAGTAATTGCCAGAATTCACGTAGACGATCGGGAAAAGACTTATCAGCTCATTCAAAAGTCCATCAGTGAACGCACTCCATTTTTTGCCGAGTACCGCGTGGTGCGACCGGATAGTCGAATAATTTGGATCGAGGCTCAAGGAATTGTCGTCTATGCCAACGATGGGACCCCGATTTGTTTTTACGGAACATCAATCGATATTACGGCGCGAAAAGCGATTCAATTCCAACTTCAATTTGAAAGTCATAAGCTGGAGACCATATTTAAAGATTCACCTGCTGCTATGGCTTTGTGGCAAGGACCAGGATTAATATTTGAAAAGGTAAATCCTAACTACCAATCAATCTTCGGAAACCGCGAACTACTGGGTAAGTCGCTTCTTGATGCTATACCCGAACTCGAAGGTCAGCCATTTAATGATATGTTAAAGAAGGTATTTGAGACCGGCGAATCCGTTGTCGGGCATGAAGCATTAGCGAAGATCATTCGAAAAAAGGGCGGTCCCATCGAAGATAGATACTTCGATTTTACTTATGTCCGAGTGGATGATCCGAGTGGAAAACCTTACGGCGTTTACGATCATGCAGTTGATGTCACAGACCGCGTCGTCGGAAGAAAGCAACTTCAGGTTGCAAAGGGCGAGGCTGAAAAAGCGAATCAAACCAAGTCATCGTTTCTTGCCAATATGTCTCACGAAATTCGAACGCCACTTGGTTCTATTATCGGGTTCACTGATCTACTTAAAGATCGAGAATTATCATATGAAGAGCGGAACCAATATCTCGATACGATCTCGCGAAATGGCAAGGCTTTGACAAAAATCATTGATGATATTCTTGATCTGGCTAAAGTTGAATCCGGTAAGCTCGATGTGGAAAATTTAGACTTTTCACTTTTTGATCTAATCGATGATGTCTTGGATGTCTTTCGCGAACGCACTCGTTCTAAAAATATATTTCTTCGCGCCCATCTTAATAAAGAAATACCTGACAGAGTCTTTTCAGATCCAACACGTATTCGCCAGATTTTGATCAATGTTGTCGGTAATGCCGTGAAGTTCACAGCAAGTGGTGGAGTGACGATTGAAGTCAGCGCAAACGGCAACGCCAGCGAAAAGACTCAGTTTAAAATTTTGGTGAAAGATACTGGCGTCGGTTTGACTGGCGAACAGAAAGAGCGTCTCTTTCAGCCCTTCATGCAGGCGGACAACAGCACAACTAGAAAATACGGCGGAACGGGCTTGGGACTCGCGCTATCTAAACGCCTCGCCAACGCACTTGGCGGTGATATTTACGTTGAAGTTGATGAGGCGGCTCGAGTTGGTTGTACTTTCGGAATAACATTTGTCGCCGCACTTCCGAAGTTAGTCGCGACTCAAGTAAAAATTAAAGATGAAGCTCCAAAAAATAATGAAGCAAACACTCAACTCCTTTCAGGTATTCGTATTCTCTTGGCGGATGATTCTCCAGATAACCAAGTTTTAGTAGGGTTAGTGCTCAGGAGACAAGGCGCAACCGTGGATATTGCAGTCAATGGCGTCGAAGCATTTAAAATGGGAATGAACGGCAACTTCGACCTTGTTCTAATGGACATCCAAATGCCCGAAATGGATGGATACGAAGCGACTCGTGCACTTCGCGAAGCGGGATTTAAAAAACCAATTGTTGCGCTTACTGCACATGCCATGGCGGAAGAGCGAGCACGCACACTTGCAGCCGGTTGCGATGGGCACCTGACGAAACCTTTGAACCAAGCTGAGCTTATTGATACAATTGAACGCCTAACAATTGCAAACAGGCTTAAATCTGCACAACGAAAAGATCATTAGTTACCGTATATTTCGAATGGTCAGCCAGCAACTTTAGAAAGAACCAAAGAGTTACTTCAACTGATTATCACCAAAGGTGAAGGGTGGAAGATCTATGGAATATGGGCCGCGGAATTGATTCTTGGTTAGCATCCGTTTATTGTTTTTAGTTAAACTCGTGAAATGTGATTCTAAGCCATGGAAGACAATTGTTATAACCCGTTAAAATTTTAGAATTATGTTAAGAACTCCACACAATAAAAATGAATTCAGAATTAACACTCGACCTAAATAAATCCAGTAGGGTTCTCCGACGATTAAGAAAAATATATCGAACTCCTCTATTTAAAATTCTAAGTTAAAGACTACCATAGATTGTGGGGCTAAATTCTAGCTCCACTTAACTGAAGGGTCTGAATGACTACATCGAACGTTCTAAATTTAGCTAAAAAAATGACATGTATCTCTATTTGTTTACCTCTAATTTTCGCAATTGGATGTGCAAAAGGTGGTGAGCCCACAGAAGCAACTGCCCTCCCAGCAGGTGTTGGGACCGGAGTTGGTGGCGCGGGCAGAGGACCTTCACCAGTCGCACTGGGGGCAGCCGGAAATTATATAATCCTAGCTCAATCTGCAATTACAAATATTCCTAGCTCTGCGGTTGTTGGAAACGTCGGACTGAGTCCTGCGACAGGTGCTGGAATTGGAATCACATGTGTAGAAGTAACGGGATTAATTCACGCTGTTGACGGTGCCGGACCCGCATGCAGTACGAATCAGGCCCCAACCTTAACGACTGCAATAACTAACAAAGGCACAGCTTATACGGATGCCGCAGGCCGGGCTCCTGATTATACTGAACTCGGTGCAGGAAATATAAGTAACCTTAATCTTGGGCCAGCTACATATAAGTGGGGCACTGGTGTGTTAATAGTAACTAGTCTCAAGCTCACAGGTGGACCAAATGATGTTTGGATATTTCAAATTGCACAGGGATTAACGGTTGCATCAGGTGCACAGATAACTCTAGCGGGCGGCGCGCGTGCAGAGAATATCTATTGGCAAGTTTTTGGCTCAGTGGAGCTTGGCACAACATCAGCTTTCAAAGGCACTATCATTTCACAGACATCGATTGCCCTACTAACCGGTGCTACTGTAAATGGTAAACTTCTAGCTGGGACAGCTGTTACCCTTGATCAAAACTCTGTATCACCGTAATTTTTGAATTTAAAAACTTTTAAACAATCCTCTGATTGAAACCACAAGCCCGTTAAAAAATAACGGGCTTTGTTTTGATCCCCACCCGGGTTCCGTGATTGCCTGATGTCTCCAAATAATTCTGTCTATATCCCCACAATTTATTTATCTTTTTCCTGCAGCAATCGGTGATGAGTGGAAATGCAAAACGCGCAGCGATTTGGCTCCAACTAGAGTGGAGTGACGACAAGAGGCGAAGCGTAAGCGAAGCAAGTACGATGAGGAAAGAAATGGTAGGCCCGACGATATTGTATTCGAACCAACCCGTTTATCGGTAAAACGAATATACGAGGTTCAGTGGAAGAAGACAATAACGAACCCAGAAGAGCTGGCAAAACTTTACTGGGTTCATGGCTTATCGCAGGTGGAAATAGCTCGTCGGTGTAAAACACGGCGCGCCACGATTTCAGATGCGGTGAAGAAGTTTAAGCCCGTGGGCTGAAAGGTATTTTTATGGCAGTTGTGCAATTTGTATCTTTGATCGTACGACTTGGGTTTATTTTAGCCTTACTTGGCCAACTTAAATTTTGTACTTTGATGATGATGGGGAACGCAGCCGAAAAATCGCAGAAAGGGATTATGTCGCATTCGAAATACACACGGATGCTTACTTCGACTCAGCCGAGTAAAAAATAAAGGCTCAGTTTTTTAGACTGAACCTTTCTGATTGCCGAGGTGAATTTTAAGAAGTGGTTTGATGAACGTCTACCGAACTCTCGCAGCAATGGTTTCAGCAAAATCTCGAAATCCAACTTTTCTGCCTGCTCCAACTGAACCATAATTTGATAAAAGTGTTCGATACTGAACTCCCAAATTTGCTTTTAATGCAAGCTCGGTGATTCCGCTAATGGCTTTTGCTGCCAAGCCTTTACCACGGTGTTGTGGATGAGTTAGCACACCAATATGGGCAATTTTGCCTGCCAAAACCTCGTATCCAGCAGCAGCAACGAGCCTATCCTTATCAAAAGTTCCGACTGTGGGCGATCGGCCCACTTCAAGAGAACTGTTCGATGATTCATCTTCTGAACAAGAATTTAAAAGTTCTTCTAAGTGTCTCGAATCACTTTCAGTAAGAAGCCTGGTCTCTTCTGAATGAAGCTTACGATAAGAATTAAAAGCAACTTGGCCAAGCCATGCGGGCCCAATAATACGATCCAAATTGTCTTCGAGAAGAGCAGCAATGGTTTCAGGTCGGAAGCAAGTTAGTGCAGACATATCTCTGGTTTTAATCCCACGAGAGGCGACAAGCGCAATCGGTGCAGAAACAACGCAGGCTTGATTATACAGAAAAAAAAGAACGCCTTTATATCCACGCATCGTACCGTGAGGAATAACCAGAACTCGGTTTGGAGTAATGTCACTCTCACTGCATCCGATTTCTTCAAACCAAAACTCTCTTAAAATTGAAACACTACTCTCGCCCATAAAATCAATTTTCGACGCTTGTGATTAAATTGTCCAGAAAGGAATCCTTTGAAGCTAAGTTTTAACCACCTTCAATATATCCATGTTGACCATCTTCAGACGGAGACGAAATCGGTACTTTTGAAAAAAGTCATGAAGGCGGAACTTTCAGAACACTTTAAGCCAGGCTCGATGGAACCTAGTCAACTGAACCTTTAGAAAAGTTAATCAATAATCTGTATGTGGATTTAGAAATTTCTTGAAATCCAGAAGAAGCAAAAGAATTGCCTGCGCTGTTAAATGTTTGGCAAATGGCTCTAACAAAATGGATGAATAGGGGTAGCAACAGCTATCTGAATCCACTGCCCCAGCCGCACAACCAACAAAACAGTCTTCGCAAGTTGATAGAAGATTCTATGCGCTTCCCTTCTTTTTCGAAAGGATAGCTATTTAAACAAAGCCCCGAGTTTATGGATTAAAAGGCGCACACTGCTATAGATTAGAGAATGCCGCATAAGATTACCTTCTTGACCACCTCGCCAATTCTCCATATTAAAAGTTATGGATCTTCATCAGCCCAATTTCTCTGTCTTAATACCTGTTTCAGATAATTTAATTTTAAAATCTGTACAGGTGTCAGATGCAGTGAATTTTTTTAAAACGATCCGAGAAAATAAAAATCACTTCGCGGCGTTCGATTTTATCTCCCCCAGTTTTGAATCATTGAAAGAGGTCGAAGGAGTTATTGCATCGCTCATTGAATACAAAAACACAGGTAGTGGGGTCAATTACGGCCTTTGGAAACAGGATGAATTACTCGGGCTATTCACAGTAAATAAGGTTCTCTGGGAAAAAAAGGAAGCCGACGTTGGTTTTTGGCTAATAAAAACTGCTACAGGTCACGGATTTGCGAAGCTAGGCCTTGAAGCTCTTTGTGGTGATCTGATCAACCTCGGATTCCGTCGACTAACTGCCTCAACTGCAATCAGTAATCAGCGCTCACAGGCTCTTTTACATAAAGCTGGATTTGAAAAAATAGAGATACTTCGAGAGCATATTACAGTTAGAGGACAAAAGATTGATGAATTCTTGTATGAGTTTAGCGGCGCTTTTTAATCCCTTCATTCTGAAAATTTTTAGTTACTAGAAATCCGCTCGAAAAAAGCGGATTGCGATCCCTGTCTCTATGAATTGATTCAGAAAAATATTTTTATTACACGAATAAATTTATTTTTAAAACGGGGACGGAAATTATATTTCTCAAAAGGTGGTCCTTTTGGTCACCTTAGACAAAAAAATAGGGAGCCATTCTGTGGCTCCCATATTTTTTACCCGATAACTTTAATCGTAAGTTTCGTAACCTGCGCCGCCAGTGATTTCATGAACCTTGTTTCTAGCTTCAGTTTCGATTTTAACTTGAACTTGTTGAATGATATCCTCTGATACATTCATCGACTTCATGGTATCAATCGGATTTTCAGATTTATTTTCGCTCATGTGCTTCTGAAGGTCGTCTAATTTTTGCTGCTGTTCTTTTGATTTACGAGCTAAAAACTCCTTTTTTTGCGCGTGAACCGATCCATGTGAGCACTTAGAAATCCTAGCTATCTCTCTGTACGATAAACCCGCTTCTAAAAGCGATTCGATTAAGGCGGAATTTCTTTTTCGTACACGACCAATGATTTTACCTTTGGCTTTCGCATTTTTCATTCCGGCGCGAACTCTCTCTTGAATCATTGAACGCTCAAGCTGTGCTAACGAGCCAAGTATGGTAAACATTGCAATTCCCATACTGGATTCGGTATCAATTTGCTCAGTGATACTGACAAAACGAGTTTTGCAGTCTTTGAAAATTTGCAGACCTTTTAATAAGTGCATTGTACTTCTTGCGAATCGGCTAAAGGCAAAAACAATGACTTGGTCGGCCTCAAGCCGTTTCACTCGGTCCATCATTTTATCAAGGGCTGGTCTGCTCTCTTTGGCTCCGGAAACACCCTGATCGGTAAAAGTTTCGTATTCGGTGATATTATTTCGAGTGCACCATTCTAAAAGTGCACGGGCCTGTGATTCAGCCCCATTCACTTGATCCAATGTTGAAACTCTGATGTATAGAAATGTTTTTTTCGACATATTTTACGTCCTATTTTGAGGGTTTTTGAATGAAAAAAAGCCCGAAGGGTTACTTCGGGCTAAAAAATATTTTTTATTTTGTTATTCGGCGGAGCCGCCGCGACTGATGGCTAACGTCCGGTAAGCTTCTTTGTATATTTTGAATACGACATGATTCCGCGTTGTGATTTCTCGGCGGCTTTCCCCATCATCATCAACGTGCAGAACTTCAGCTGCCCCAACAGGGCCAGTATCAGGCCAAGCCTAACAACAAACGATACAAATTTTACTATTTCCATAGATCATCCTTTTTCGGTTATTAAAAACCGAAGTTGCGGATGCAGATTTATTTTAACTTTTTGATTTGGTCGTTTTAAATTTCAATTTTATGAGCCGGTGGTCATTAAGGTTCAGACGATTTTACAGTCCTACCAAAACCCTACCAATTCCTACCATATTTTGAAATATGCTGAAATATCTTGAAATACTCGTGTGTTTGTTGTGAGCATTTTCAGCTCTGTATCTGGTTAATTTGACTTGAGATTTTCTGGGAATCCAATTTCCGAGACCGGAAAATGGTAGGGAGTACAGGATTCGAACCTGCGACATCGACCTTGTAAGGGTCGCGCTCTACCAACTGAGCTAACTCCCTGTTTGGTAAACAAATCACTTTCATGATTTGTCGATAACTGAGCCGAAGTATTAAAACTTCGGCTGTTCGATGGCAACTATTATTTTACTGGTTTGCAAGGATACTCGGTACGGTCCGAGATCTTACTCATCGGATAATTGTACTGACCGTAAGAACCTTGAGGCATCACTGTTAGAACCATGACTTTGCCCTTAAATGGGTGAACGTGCTGGTTCTGTGGTACCGAGGCTGGGTCGAATAGGCGAAGCATCATGCGGTAGCGCATTCGCGATTCAACGGTCTTCATTTGAGCTACGATTCGCCTGTTGCTTTCTTCAGTTCCAAATCCGGTTGCAACTATCATACAGGTTTCAGCTTCTCGCTCGGTAATCGATAGAAACTTAATATCACTGTTATTACGATCTTTTGTGACTCGGATATAGAAGTAGCTGCCAACTGAACGGCCCCCTGTGTTCACTGTCCATACACCCTGGGCGGTTGACCACGTGAATGGAAGCTCTGTTGCCCACGGAAAAGGCACCCAGTTACTTGGAGCTTTTTGAGCTTTTTCTGCAATGGCACCCATTGCTGGCAAACTTAAAAATCCGGCTAAAATAATTCCAATAATCATTTTCATTTTCATAAGCTCTTATCCCCTACTGTTCCATCAACACGCGAGCTGATTTGTTCATAAAATAGCCGTTCTTGGCCCTAAATATATACTTTGGCTTTTCGTAATCTGGTTCAATCATTTTTCTAAGACGCTTAATTGTAACGTAGATTTTGTTGTCGTGAACGCCTGGGTCGTATGGCTGCTTCCAGACATTTTCAACTAAGTATTCTTTAGAAAACACAGAGCCTGGATTTTGAACAAAAAGCTTTAATAAATCGAGAAGAATAAACTGATTCTTGAAATCAACTTTTCCTAATTTCTTTTCAATTACTGCGTTTTGAGTTTCATCAAAAATAAGGTCAAACTGAGATTGCGCTTCGGCTCCCAATTTTTCAGCCAGCTGCTTCGACATTTTGTATGTTCGAACGAAGTTTTGAGGATCAACACTTCGAGATAAGAGGCTGATATAGAATCGAGCCATTTCTTTATCGCCAGATTCAGAGTAGATCCAACCTAAAAGGCCCATCAAATTAAGTGATGTTGAACTGCTCTTGGTAATTTTAAGAAGATCATATGCCTTCCAAGCGACATCAATTGCCTCATCGTACTTCTTTAAAATGCACAAAATGCGGGCATTGAGCATATAAGTTGCAGCTTTGAGATCCGGAATATCAAGGACTTGGAAAAATACCTGTAAGTTGTAAATTTCTTTTAAAGCATCCTGAAGACGATTAATCGGCTCTAATGTATAAGTGTTTGCGATCAAAAATATCGCGTAACAGATATCTTTTTTATTATCCTGAGCAAGTGCCAGCGATAAAGATTTTTGTCCGTAATCTAAAGCAAGCTCTGCTTGATTTCGGTAGTGAGCAGCTAAACCCAAAGAATAAAAAGTCTTCGCTGAAAGTTCAAAACCCTCTTTCAAAATGAGGTCTTGCAACTTCTCTTTTGTTTCTTGGATTTTTTCATACTGTTCGCGTTCTGCAAAAATTCTTAAGAGATAATTTTGAGCTTCTAAGAAGTTATCGAAGTCTCTGAGTGCAAAGAAAAGCTCTGCAGCTTCAACCAATTTTGGTTCAGCTTGCTTGAGATCTCCTCTGTCACAATAGAGTCGTCCTAATTCTAAAAGGGTATTAGGTGTCATGTAGCGGTAGCCCTCTCATTTCATGTACTGTCAAGAAGGGCAAGAAAATGTCAGAATCTGTTTTGGTGGTCAATGAGAAAGCTTATTGAAAGTGATAAAGTCATTATGCATTGATTTAAACAATTCGTCATTTTGCCTTTATTTTAGGCAATAGACTTTGGCTTTCTTAAAAAGAAAACGCCTGGTTTATTTAACCAGGCGCCTCTTAAACATTTCATCTACTCGTAACAAATTACAAATTAGTGAGTCGTATGAAGAACTTGGCCTTCGTACTGAGCCATAATCCCAGCTTCTCGATGCTTCATGTTCTTAAACAAATCCTTTGGTGCCTTAATATCAAGTGCGTTAATCAAGACTTGGTCGACATGGTCCACAAGAATCACTTTAAGCTCTTTCATGACTTCTTTTGGAATATCCTTCAAATCCTTATCGTTCTCTTTTGGACAAATGATCATCTTAATACCACCACGGTGAGCTGCTAAGATCTTCTCTTTTAAGCCACCAATTGGCATTACACGGCCTCGTAAAGAGATCTCGCCAGTCATCGCAACAGTGCGCCTAACTGGAATCTTCGTGATCGCAGATACGATTGAAGTCGTAAGTGCAATACCAGCAGAAGGACCATCTTTAGGAACCGCGCCTTCAGGTAAATGGATATGAACGTCGATGTTAGCAAAGTACTCTTTGTCTAAGCCAAACAAAGGACCGCGAGATCTAACGTAAGAAAGAGCTGCCGTACAAGACTCTTTCATCACATCGCCAAGCTGACCTGTTACAGTGAATTTTCCTTTTCCAGGAACCACTGTTGCTTCAACAGAGAGTAAATCTCCGCCCACTTCAGTCCAAGCCATACCATTCGTCAGACCGATTTCGTTTTTCTCTTCGATCTTACCAAATTTGTATTTTTCTGGGCCAAGAAGTTCGAGCAATTTTTTAGGTGTTACAACGTGGGCTTTCGCCATTGCTGCAGCATCTTTTTTCTTCGGCTTCTTTGCACCCTTCATTTCCGCAACAGCTTCTTCCATCACGATTTCTTTAGCCATTTTACGACAAACGTTGGCAAGTTGTCTTTCCAAATTACGCACACCCGCTTCTCTCGTGAAATAACGGATTACGTTTTTAATCGTCGCATCAGGAATACTGACTTTGTAATCCTTCAATCCATGATTTTCGATCTGCTTAGGAACAAGGTAATTTTTGGCAATATGGAACTTCTCTTGTTCGATGTAACCTTCTAAAGAAATGATTTCCATACGATCAAGTAATGGCCTTGGTACTGTATGGAGCGAATTTGCAGTCGCTACAAACATCACTTTTGAAAGATCATAATCAAGCTCAAGATAGTGATCTTGAAAATTATGATTTTGTTCAGGATCTAAAACTTCAAGCATTGCTGCTGAAGGATCGCCTCTGAAATCATTTGCCATTTTGTCGATCTCATCAAGAAGAACAACTGGATTTCCTTTATCAACTTTTCTTAAAGCTTGTAAGATTTTACCTGGCATAGCGCCCACGTAAGTTTTTCTGTGACCACGAATTTCAGCTTCGTCACGAACGCCACCCAATGAAATTCGGGCAAAGTTTCGGTTCAATGAAGTTGCAATTGATCGAGCTAAAGAAGTCTTACCCACACCTGGAGGTCCGACTAAACAAAGAATTGGACCCTTCATCGAGTTAGAAATTTGTAAAACCGCTAAGTATTCCAAAATTCTATCTTTAACTTTTTCTAATCCCCAGTGATCATCATCTAAAACTTTTTGTGCGCGTTTGATATCATGCTTTTCAGCTGAATAATCCTGCCAAGGAAGAGATAAAACCCAGTCGATGTAGTTTCTAACAACAGTTGCTTCAGCTGACATTGGAGACATCATCTTAAGCTTCTTGATTTCTTTCATCGTCTTTTCAAATGCTTCTTTCGATAGCTTTTTTGATTTTGCTTTGATCTCTAGATCTTGAAGCTCTGCTTGGTAGTCATCTTTTTCACCCAATTCTTTTTGGATGGCCTGCATTTGTTCATTTAAATAATACTCTTTTTGAGAGCGTTCCATTTGTTTCTTCACGCGAGTGCGGATTTTCTTTTCCACTTCTAGGATTTCAATTTCACCCGTCATGGTATTTAACAAATGCTCTAAACGTTTAGCTGGATCTAGGATTTCTAAAACCTTCTGTTTTTCTTCAAGCTTCAAGTTTAATTGAGCCACGATAATATCAGCTAATTCGCCTGGATTATCGATTGAAGAAACCCTCATCAAAATTTCAGGTGGAATACGTTTGTTTAACTTTACATAAGTTTCAAATGTGTTCTTCACTGAACGAATGAGTGCTTGAGCTTCCACGATGTTGTCGACATCTTCTGGAATCTCATCAATTTGCACAGAAAAATAAGAATCATTGTTAATGAAACTTTTAATACGTACGCGGCGCTTACCTTCGACAAGTACTTTTACCGTACCATCTGGTAAACGTAACAATTGAATGATCGTCCCGATCGTTCCAACTGTATAAATATCTTTAGGCTCTGGATTGTTCGTTTTAGCGTCTTTTTGAGCTGCTAAAACAATATCCGTCTGCTTACTCATAGCTTCTTCGAGTGCATTGATTGATTTTTCACGTCCGACGAATAATGGCATCATCATATGTGGAAAAATTATCAAGTCCCTCAATGGCAACAACGGTAGCTGCTGCTGTCCTTTAGAGTCTTGTCCCTTAGTATCACTCATGAAGCCTCCCTCAGTGGATTCTTCGGTCTACTCATGTAAACCTACTTACTGTCAGTATATGGACTTAATTGTCAGAGAGAAAAGGAAAAAGTTCCGTTTTGAAACTGGACCCCAAACAAGTGATATAAAATCAGTATAAGAATTTGTTATTAACCTTTAAATCAGTTGTTGAATTCGTTCCAAAAGCGCCTGAAACGAAACGGGTTTAACTAACACCTCTTGCGCGCCTTTTAATTTTGCGGCTTTGAGGACTTCGATTTGAAGGTTCCCGGTTAGAGCAATGATCGGAATGTGCTTAAATTCTGGGCTCGCCTTAATGCTAGAGATCAAATCGAGGCCATTTTGTCCTGGCATGTGCAAATCAGTAATCACAATACTAATAGGTTCTTTTGCACCTTTTAGTCTTTGCATTGCATGAAGTCCGTTAACTGCCGTTACAATTCGAAAACCCAGAGATGTTAATCGCGACTCGGTAATATCGCGCATTGCTGCATCATCTTCTACCAGAAGTACGTAATAAATTTTGTCATTTTTTTTCGACCTGGAATTTGCTGAATCGTCTTTCAAACCACTTGTCACAGAATCTCCATTTTAGAATTCTATGGCTTTAGTGTGACGAACTTATCTATATGATGTCACAATAAATTTTTGGTTAGGTCCTACAATAGCGCTATTAAGCGCTTTCTGCAGGATCACCGGTCTGTCTACCCGAGGTTGTCTCGGATTCTGTCTTGTAGATTAGCAAAGGCTGTCCCTTAGATAGGATCACATTTTCGTCAATCACAACTTCTTTTATGTTCGTCTTAGACGGGATATCAAACATGATATCCAGCATTGAAGTTTCAATAACTCCACGAAGACCACGGGCACCGGTCTTACGCTTAATTGCAGTTTCAGCAATTGCCTTTAAAGCTTTATCGGTGAATTTTAAGTCCACACCTTCAAAGCCAAATAGCTTTTGATATTGTTTAGTGATCGCATTCTTTGGACGGATCAAAATATCAATCAATGCTGCTTCATCTAATGGATCAAGAACTGCAAGCGTTGGAAGACGACCAATAAATTCAGGAATCAATCCGAACTTTACAAGATCATCAGGCTCTACTTTTCTTAAGATATTGCTGTCGACCATCGCATTTTTTTCTTTTTGAGTCTTAATATCGGCACCGATTCCAAGAGATCTACTGGTCGTACGACTTTCAATCTGCTTATCAAGCCCGACGAATGCTCCGCCAACAATGAAAAGAATATTACTTGTATCAACTTGAATAAATTCCTGCTGAGGATGCTTACGACCACCTTTGGGAGGAAGATTTGCAACTGTTCCTTCTAAGATTTTAAGTAAGGCCTGCTGAACACCTTCACCACTTACGTCGCGAGTGATAGATGGATTTTCTGATTTTCTAGAAATCTTATCGATCTCATCTATATAGATGACACCTTTTTGAGCTTTTTCGATATCCCAGTCAGCAGCTTGTAAAAGATTAAGAACAACGTTTTCAACGTCTTCACCCACATAACCAGCTTCAGTTAGTGTTGTTGCATCTGCCATAGCGAAAGGAACATTTAAAATTTTAGCAATTGTCTGCGCAAGTAATGTCTTACCTGAACCTGTCGGTCCAATAAGTAAAATGTTTGATTTTTGAAGTTCAACTTCTTGATTTTTCTTACTACCAGCAGCATTCACACGCTTATAGTGATTATGAACCGCAACCGCTAGTGCTTTTTTTGCATCAGTTTGTCCGATTACGTACTCATCTAGATGAGCTTTAATTTCTGCAGGGCGAGGAACTTTTAAATTACCTTTTGTTGAAACTTCTTTTTCTTTTTCTTCAACAATGATGTCAGTACAAAGATCAATACACTCATCACATATGTAAACGCCTGGTCCGGCGATAAGCTTCTTTACTTCTTTTTGACTTTTTCCACAAAAACTACAGCGGAGGTTGCTATTCAAAGTGCTCATCAATTTATTATCCTTATTAGTCTTGCTACTTTTAAAGTTTTTTCGCGAACTACTAACCCGACAAGTTTTTTTGTCAGGCCTACTTGCTATTTATTTTACGAGACTCAACGATATGATCCACTAGTCCCAATGACTTCGCTTCTTCTGCGCTCATGAAATAATCTCTCTCCATTTTGTTATAGAGGATATCATAACCAAGCCCCGTATGCCGTTCGTAAATCCTAACAAGTTTTTCCTTTGTCTTCACGAGCTCTTTTGCGTGAATTTCAATATCAGTAACTTGACCACCTAATCCGCCACCGCCTAGGTGGGGCTGGTGAATCATGATGCGAGTATTTGGCATACTATATCGTTTGCCCTTCGTTCCAGCCTGTAAAAGCAAAGAACCCATACTTGCCGCAGTTCCCATACAAAATGTCGCAATATCACACTTCACGAATTGCATCATGTCGTAGATTGCAAGGCCCGCAGCTACGCTGCCACCCGGCGAGTTAATGTAGAGATGGATGTCTTTTTCAGGGCTATCGCTTTCTAGGAAAAGTAATTGGGCGATGATCGCATTAGCGACATCGTCCGTTACTGCTGTCCCTAAAATAATAATTCGATCTTTTAATAATCTTGAGTAGATATCATATGATCGTTCACCTTTTGATGTTTGCTCGACGACGTATGGAATGAGTGCTGACACGGCTGTCTCCTGGTTGGTTCTTTTCAATCTATCGGTTTATGGCACAACTGACTTTAAAAATTCACTTGCTTGGACCTAGATCTATGTTATCTCTGATTTCCGCGTGTTATTGATAACTTACATCGTTTTAAGCAAGGGGAATTCATGCTGACTCATCTGATTAAAAAAACCGTTTCCGAAATCAAGTGTCCCACTTTGATTGTTTTTTCAAAAGCTTCATCTCAAAAAGAGAAGTTAGCAGAGATCACCCACAAAGACCTCAATAAAAGTCTAGTCGATGCAGTGAATGATAAACACATAACTGGCAAACATTGTGAAGTTTCAATTTACCGAGAAATGAATTTTCAAGGCTACCGACACGTGGTTGTCGTCGGCCTTGGCGCTTTTTCTGAAATGGATCACGAAAAAGTCCGTCAAGTCGCTGCATGTGCTCATGATGCTGTAAAATCATTGAAGAGTACAGAAGCAGCGTTTCACTTCGATGGAATCACAACATCTTTAAAAGATGCGACTCGTTACATGAAGGCCGCTTCAGAAGGCTTACACTTAGCTTCTTATTCTTATGACGATTTAAAATCGAAAAAATCTGATTCTAAAAAAGAAATCACATTTCACCTTTGCTCTCAACACGCTGCTGACAAAAATGTGAAACGCGCTTTTGAAGAAGGCGTCATCATTTCTTCTTGTGTGAATTTCGCTCGAAAATTGGGCGACACTCCAGGAAATTTGATGACTCCGGAAGTTTTAGCCGACAGCACAGTTGAAGCAGCTAAAGGCACAGGCGTTAAAGTTCAAGTGTGGGACAAGGCTCGAATTAAAAAAGAAAAAATGGGCGGACTTCTTGGTGTTTCAATGGGTTCTTCTGAAGAACCCCGATTTATCATAATGGAATACAAAGGTGCAAAAGCGACTGATAAGCCACTTGTTTACGTTGGAAAAGGTTTAACTTTCGATTGTGGTGGAATCAGCATTAAACCAAGCGCTGGTATGGAAGAAATGAAATTTGATATGTGCGGTGGCGCAAATGTTATCGCAACAATTTTAGCTATTGCTAAACTCAAATTAAAAATCAACGTGGTAGGCCTTGTTCCTTCAACTGAAAATTTAGCTGGTCCTTCTGCCACAAAACCTGGTGACGTTCATACAGCACGTAACGGAAAAACTTTTGAAATAAATAATACGGACGCCGAAGGTCGCCTGATTTTAGCGGATGCATTAAGTTATGCCTCAGAATTAAAACCTAAAATGATTCTTGATGCTGCTACTTTAACTGGTGCGATGGTTGTGGCTTTAGGAAATACTCACACAGGATTTTTCACAAGAAATACTGACCTCAGTAAACAAGTTGAAAAAGCTGCGGATGCTTCTGGTGAATGGGTATGGAGAATGCCTCTAACTGATTTCCATTTAGCTGACATGAAGGGCACTTATGCGGACCTTTCTAATATATCTTCTGGCAAAGGCGCAGGCTCTTCAACCGCTGCAGCATTCTTAGAGCAATTTGTTGGCGAAGGAATTGCTTGGGCACACTTCGATATCGCGGGAACTGGCTGGGCTGTTGGAAATCGCTTGAATTATTGTTCTAAAAAAGGTGCCAGCGGCGCCATGGTTAGAACCTTCGTAGAATTCGCAAGATCCGCTGCCGCGAAGTAGATGTTAAATGTGACAGGTACATTACCAGTGACGGTGCGTTGTTTTGAAAAAAGTGAAAAGGTGACTGTTACCTTTTCTTGTTGATGGCGACTGGCGTTACTTCCGCGGTGGAAGTAACTTTTCAATTTGGTCTTTAATTCTTATTTGTTTATCACTTTAGCCGTTATTTTTAAGTATTCTAATCTAGCTCTGCTGCCCTTTTCGCACCCAGCGAACGAAGAAAATTGAAAGCCGCTTCATTTTTGACTCTGCCATTTAAATTAGTTTCTGTAATATCTAAAGCAGTCATAGGTGGATAATCGAGACTTTTTTGCTTAACTTGATTCAAAGGTGCGCCTGCCCTAATAAGCTCGCCAAGAATTTCAACGTTACCTTCGAAAGCTTGGTTATGAAGCGCCGTAACACCTTCGGGAGAAATGTAATCAGCTCGAGCGCCACGTGATACAAGTAACTTTATCATGGGTAAAGATTTAGCGTACATCAGTGGGGCATGTGTTGTGCCCCAGCGATCAGTCCACATTTCGTTTGGATTAGCTCCAAATTTTAACAACTCTAGTGTGATCTGTAAATTTGCCATGTGGGCAGCACAAGTAAGAGGATTCCAACAACCCCAAAAAGGTTGATTGATGCGCGCTCCACTTGCCAAAAATAATTTTACAAATGCTAAATTCTCCTGATTCACAGCTTGTCCCAATGGACTATCAACTTGATCTACAGTTCCCTGATTAGATTCATTAGCGTAATCAAGCTTTGCACCTAGTTCGATTAAAGTTTTAGCCGCATCTAGCGCTGACGAACGAATAGTGGCCATAAGGGGCGTAGGCTGGTTAGGCGTTCCCGGCGGTGTGCGTTTCCATCTATCCTCACGTGGCCAGTACATTCTACCAGCAATTTCAATTTCTGCCCCATGAGAAACCAAATATCTAATTGAGCTCACTCGATTAAAGGCTGCAGCACGATGTAACGCTACTTGATCAAAACTATCGTGGTGATTAACATCAGCGCCAAGTTTTAAGAGTATTTCTAGGCTTTTATCATTTCCAAGCATGGCGGCATAAGCTAATGGTGAAAGAAGTTCGTAGGAAGTGTAGCTAGGACCTGAACCGATGCGGAGTTCAGAATTAATTCGAAAGCCCATCTCGATAGCTTTCCTCATGCCGACTATATCAGCTTTCTCTACGCTTTCTTTCATTAACAGTTGAGGCGTTCGTGCTGCAACCGCAACGGAGGGTGCATAGCTTGTGGGTGCCAATCCAAGTTGGATAATCGAAATACGATAAGCTTCATCATTACATTCCGGAGCCGCTGCCCGACAAAGTTCGTGGAAAATATGGTGATCCATATTCTTGTTACCTTTAAAGGCCTCGTCCCATTCTTTTGTTTTGAGCTGAATGAGTCCGGGTAAGCCGTACGCAATCAATCCATCCTGATTTGGTATTGAAGAACCATTAATAATGTCGATGAGATTCCCTACCGGTAAAATTCTTAAAGCTTTTCCAGCTAATAATTTTTTAAGAGTTTGAACTTCTGAAATCTTCGGAAATGACACTTCTAAACGATTTAATAAGCTGCTTCCTTGGATAACAAATTCAGCGACTATATCACTACCGCCGCCACCATCTACGCCTGTACCACCACGGAAATATTTTTGTTGGATCTCCCACTTTGATTTCACAGGGATCGAATCTTTTTCCAAATTAGTTTTTGGATTCAATGCATCTTGAACTGTTTTGATTCGTGCGTCGTAAGTTAGGCTCGTATTTAATGAGCCCGCTTTATTAGATTTAACTTTCTGCCGAACAATGGCGTCTCTACTTAACAAAACTGTTCCATTTTGAGACAGTGCCGCAATGGGGGCCGCGACTGTCAATAAAACCGCCGCTAGTAACTGTTTAAATTGAGTTTGTGTTTTCATATTCATTCTCCTTTTATGTTATTCAAATTCCCAGCCAATATAACGTGGCGCGCAATCGGGTTCCACATGTTTAATATCTAGTATCTTATTTAAAAATGACAAAATTGTAATGTATTATGATAAGATATTGAAATTATGGACAAAAAAACGATCTTCAATTTTCAAAATTATCGTGATTTTCTAAAGAATTACCTAAAAGAACTGCCTAAATCCCATGGTGTTTTAAAGGCCTGGGCTGAGCATTTAAAGGTACATAGCACACTCGTGAGCCAAGTCATGATGAGCAAACGTGATTTTACAGAAGAACAGGCGCTTGATCTATGTGACTTCATCGGGCTCGGCGCCCTTGAAAAAGACTATTTACTTGAACTTTTGCGTCTTGAAAGAGCAGGTACTAATAATCTTAAAAAATATCATCAAATGAAACTAAAGGAGCTTAGCTCAAAAGCACTTAAATTATCCGAACGAATTGAAACTGAACGAAAGTTAACGGAGCAAGAAAGCTCTATTTTTTATTCGTCATGGGTTTATTCTGCGATTCGCTTGAGCTGTTCAATAGGGAGCGGGCTTACAATTGATGAAGTCGCAGAAAAACTTTCTGTGCCTAGAACTCAAATTTTAAGTGCGATTGATTTTTTACGCGAAAGCGGTTTCGTAAAACAAAATGGGGCACGCTTTGAAATTGGAACCCAATATACGCATTTAGGAAAAGGCTCACCGTACTTGAATCGTCATCATGCCAACTGGAGAGTCAAAGCCCTTCAAAAAATTGATCATATGACTGATCAAGAACTGATGTACACAGCGCCTTTTTCAATTTCGGAAAAAGATTTTTCAATCTTGCGTGAGCAAATGGTAGGAGTAATTCAAGAGTTTTTAAAAACAGTGAAAGCAAGCGAAGGCGAAACAGTAGCTTGCCTCAATCTCGATCTTTTTAAAGTTGTAACTTAAAACGAAACTTTTGTAATTGTAGATTGATCGCTTTGTTTCCAAGGCTTAGGTAGCAGGCTCTACTCCCCTGTACTCTCTACTATTTCATTGCCTACCAAGGGGAGGCACTTTCGTTACCGTTCTTTTTTGCTACATTTTAGATTGTTGGGACTTGCCGTCAGTACCTTTCCCTTCGCGCCAAAAACTAGACTTTTTGTTTCTCGATTTTTTCCATTTCTATGCATACAATATGTACATGTTTATATGCATAGAAATGGGAATTTTGTGAGAACGACGCTAGATCTTCGAGAAGACCTACTAAAAGAAGCTATGAAGTTAACTGATCAAAAAGAAAAAACTGCGGTTATTCATATGGCTTTAGAAGCTTTGATTGAAAAGGCAGCCCGTCAAGATTTGATTTCATTGGGCGGAAAAATAACTGGCTTCAAAAAAATTCGACGTGAGCGAGTTTAGGATTGAAGACATTAGTGGACTCCTCTGTTTGGATTGGTCATTTTAAAAAAGCGGATTCAAAATTAATTTCCTTACTTGAGGCAGATGAAGTTTTTTTGCACCCTTTTGTTATGCAGGAACTTTATCTGGGTAGACCAAAAGGGAAAGAACTCGTTTTTGAAAGATTAGGAAAACTACCGTGTTTTTCAATTTTATCTGATGATCAATTTCGATATTTTGTAAATAGATATAAGATTTTTGGAAAAGGCATAGGAATTATTGATAGCCATCTATTAGGATCTGCGCACCTACACAAAGTAAATTTATATACATTCGATAAAAAGTTACAGCGTCTTGCGAGTGATATTTTATAGTCCACAAGATTTCACAGTTTCGAATCCTATTAACTCTGCCGGCCACAACTCCGTGACACCAATCATTGCCTAAAAACCAAATCCCCGCACCCATCCCCGTCCCTAATTAAACTCAAAAATAATCGGCCGACCCGCTACCTCACGAATCTGCGAAGCATCAACAGAGATAGTCCCCGCTTCGCCTTCCATCTGAATTTTATCTAAAACCCATTTCTCGGGCCACTTATCTGTAATATTCTGGGTCTTAACCGATACCTTAGAAGGAACATTATATTCTGATAAGCCTTCAAACGGCGTTTCTAACGCTAACTGCTTCCAAGGAATCCAAGCTGTTTCAGTGCGGCTTAAATCTGCGGATACAGAGCACGGAGTTATAACATCCATTTGTCTTTTGTTTCCACTATCTGCTTCACCGTCAGCGACAAAGCTTAAAACAATCTTAGGGTAAGTTTCGCACGCCATCTTTTTTGGGTTTGCTGAAAATGTGCTGCTAATTTTTCGATCTTTATAATTTGCGCACGCTTCTTTGTTTTCAATTTTAGATTCAGAATAAGTGTAATGGCCAATGTTGATTCCCATGTAGCCATCTTTTCTGACGCCTTTTAAACCTAAAACGATTCGATTCACGATCGCTTTGTTCAGCTCCTCGCCGCTTAGGCAGCTGAGGTCATAGTCACCTTTGACTGAAGCGGTTGATCTTTTCTGCTGATATTCAAAAGTGCTCGCGAAGAATGCGAAACCAATGATAATTGCTCCGACAAATGAGACTGCGCCAACGATATATTTGTTCATTCTTTAAGTTTATTGAATAATCTCAATAAACGCAAAGTGGCACCCCGGACTTAAGGCACGGCTTTCAAGCAAGGAGCATTCAGAAAGCCTTGATACTTAACTTCCATTTCTTGAGCTTCCATACCTATCGCCAAAAGTCCTAGTTTTGCTGACCAACCGTAAACATTTTCCATAGGACATTGCTCTGGTTTGATCAATAAATCAGACATACAAAGTCTTTTGTAAAGTGCGCCCGGGCTGTTTAAACTTTCCGTCGCATCTTTTTCAGCATGAGTTCTTAAAAAGCCCCCACCTAATTCACAACCAACCATGTAGATAACGGGTTCGGCTGTGGCGCCCCCCGATTCTTGAACTACAGAAGGAATACCTTCCTGAATGATGACTTCTTCGACTTCACGTCCGCCTTTAGCAGCTTTCATTTTCTTTTTGGAATTATAATTCCAGTCTTTGATTTCAAGTGGATTGCTGACTTTGATAACAGCTAAACCGTAAGTGCCCGAATTATTTTTTACAAAAACAAACGGCTTTTGATCAATCCCACGCTCGGTGTACGATTTTTGAATTCCTACTAAGAACTGATTTACCTTATCAGCTAAAGAACTTCTGCTGCCTTCGCTGTTAATATCAAAATTTTCGAAAATTTCAGTTTCGACTCTCATTTTGAATGGATCTACTTGGGTAAGCTTAGAAAATTCTTCGACGAGTTGATTGTAATGCTTAAAATATCGCGATTTTTTTCGCTGATACCAACCTAACTCACGAGGTGGATTCAAGGGAACTTTTAACTGCTTCCCCCACTCTTCGTGAGAGATCGAAAAATCATTATTACTAATAACCAAATCAGGCTTGAAATCTTTCCAAACTGAACTTTCAGTGCCACCGCTAAAGATTTCGACCTTCTTACCTTTTGCGGATTCTAAAATAAGGTCTTTTTCTAAGTTGCTTGGAAAGGCTGCCTTTACTTCATAACCCGCTTCACGAAGTACGGAACTAATCGTATCGATATTATCTAAATAATATGGATTCTTCGTGTGCTCTTCGGTAATCAGAAGAATTTTTTTAAGATCGCCTGCATAATGGGCTTTTAAATATTTCTGAAAAAGTTCAGGTAAATTTTCCTGATCAACTGGACAAATGTTATTAAACCCAGCTGGATAGATGTTCGCATCTACATTCGTCACTTTGTAACCGGAATCCCGAATATCGTAACTAGAGTATATAGGAAACGACATCTCTTTGATTTTATTGCTATACCAGTCACAAATGGCATCGAAGTTCTGAATGGTATTGTTATGTAAGTCTTTTTGTATCATAGGTTCTCTATAAGTTGGGGTCTTTCGAGTTTTTGTCAATGCCACCCGATGAAGGAGTTACTAACTTTCCTTCTCTTTCAAGTGCGTTTCGCCGTTGGCTTTCCCGGCTCAGGGGGGCTGATTCCTTAACTTGAGGTAATACGGTTCTTAGTTGGTTCTGGTAATCTGAAGTGGATTGATAGTACTGCCAAACAGCTCTCGATTTTTTATAGTGAACCGGTCGATAGAGATCAGTTTTTTGCATAATTTCTTGAAGAAGATTAATTCGCTCACGAATTTGCGTGCCTAAGAGGACGCTGTTTTCTTCTAAATCATTCGGGCTCAAACTTAAAAATTCAAAAGACTTTTTATAAAACGTAAGTGCAAGTTCTAAGCTTCTATCTGACCAAATGGGGTCGGATAATTCCATCGAACGGATCAAGAACTGGCTAGTCGAATGAAATCGTCTTGCGAACTCTTGCCAGTTTTCTGAAGTGATGTACTCAGTTGGAAAGCTACCCATTCTATAAAAAGTTTCAGCCCACCAACCTTTTTGCTTAGTCAGGCTAACTTGCTGCATGTAAACCTGAAGGCTTGATTCAACTTTTTTAGCATATCCTTCAGAGATCTTGAGTTCCCCTAAAGTTGCATATAGGCCTGCAAGTCTTGCTGGTAATTCAAGCTCGGCTTTGAAACCTTGAAGATAGCTTTTCTTCGATTCGCATTCTTTAAATTGCGAAAGAGCTGCTAGCCACTCGCCTTTTTTTTCGCTTATTTGAGCTAACTCAAAAAGTGCTTTAGTAGATAATTCAGGATCTGCCGTTTGAGCTGCAGAATAAAGTTCTTTTAAAACTCCTTCGGCATCATCGAGTCGTTGGCCACGAATTAAAAGAACTGCCTTTTCCCACTGTTTTTCATAGTAGGTTTTGTCATGAGAAACCAAATCTCGCTTGAGATGCTGGCAAGAAATCACCATAAAAAGAATAATAAAAAGAATAATTTTTCTCATCAGAAGGCTTTTAGCATATCATCTGACATTTCTTTAAGTCTCTCTAAATCATGAGACGACTTTAGCGTATCGTACACTTTCAATACTTTTACGTCTTTGGGCCATCGCTTCATTAAGTTCGCTGATGTTTTATGATTCTCGCTTAGCAAACTTAAGAGATTTTGAATCTGCTTTTTTTGATCGGTAGCGAAAGCCTCTAGACTTAAGTCCGTAATACTTTCTTCAGGCCAAGCACGGTTTAATATAACCCGCTTTAAATGATAACCCTTTTCTTTCATCTCTTTCGCGTAACCAAGACTTTCCTGGATCTTCAGTTCGTCTTGCGTGGTTACGAGCGTAAATTCTGTTTGCGAACTTTTAAGGAGATCATGGCTTTTTTGAATTTGATCGCGAAGTTGATCCTGAAAAAAGTGAACTGCTTTAAAAAACTGTGCGATTTGCTGAATGAATTCCGCACCAGCTAAAAGCTCCATTACTTTAAACACTTGTTTAGTTCCGACATTCAACACTTGCGACCAAACAGAGGTGCTTTCGCCACCCATCCAGCGAAACCACTTGGCAATTTTATCTTGAAATAAATTAACCAAGCGAAGTGGTGCTTCTAAGAATTGCCACGCATGTTCGGCCGGAGGAGTATCCAAAATAATGATGTCATACTCTGCTTTTAACGTCATTTGATAGAGCTCGATTAATGCAGTAAAATCTTGCGATCCCTGAAGCCTTGTTTTCAAAGCCTGATAAAGTTTATTTTCAAAAAGTTTTTCAGCTACTGGATTTTTTTGAGCAGCCTTTTTTACAAATGAATCAAAAATTTCTTCATGATCTAAAACCATTGCATACAGTTCGCCTTTTAAGCCACCTTTGTAGTCAACTTTAACTGCACCTTTTTGTCCTTCAATTCCCAAAGCTTGAGCTAATCTTTTTGAAGGATCAATTGTCATCACTAATACTTTTTTACCCATTGATGCCCAATAAAAACCAAACGCAGCCGAAACTGTTGTTTTACCAACACCCCCTGGGCCCATTTGAATCAAGACTTGCGTTGCTTTTTTCACAATAGAGCTTCCATATCTTCAAACGTATGAAGCTTTTTAATCAGTGGAAGAGTTTTAATATTTTTAGCTTTGCTACTTAAAGTTTTGATAGCAAGTTCTTGCTGAAGGAGTTTGTTTTGCAAAGCCTGAAGTAAAAATTGAGATTGATAATCTAAATCTTTCGAATCTAATGTTGTTTCGAGATATCGATTTAAAATAAAATCAGGTTCCCATTTAAATTCTTTTTCTAAACCCTCTAGTAGTTCCAATGACTCAGTTAAAACAAGGTCTTCAGCAATGGTCACGATATGGCATTGGCACATGTCGAAATCTCTTAATACCTCATCCATTTTTTTAGTTTGGTCATGCATAGGTCCTATTGGAACTGTCTCTGACATAGCTCTGGGAGACTGAACCAAGTTCAAAAAATGACCCGTGGCGTAGGCATCAACCACTAATATTTCATGATCTCCGTGGGGACCATGCTGTCTTGGCGATGATGTAATCTGACCGATAATGGCCAATTCCGATAAGCCAGGCGCAACTTGAATCAAACTTTTGCTGACTGGATTTTCAAAAAACAAATTATAAATTGCCCGAACTTTCACCAATGAGAGCACATAACTCTTTAAACACTCAGTTGCTGACCAATGTGCGACCTCTAAGTTGTCTACAATGGATGTGGGCTTATATTGAATGGGCTTTCCAAAGAGAGATGAATAAAAGCTTCTCTCGCCTATTTCGACCAAAAGGGTTTTCTTATTTTTCTTTGCAAACTGAGACGCAAGCATCACGGCATAAGTCGATTTACCGACTCCACCCTTGCCGGTGACAAAATGTATTTCTTTCAAGGGACCCTTAATTTGTCGCGTCAATTTATTTGCCTTTTGAGAGTGGTTTTCATAGTATCCCACAGCATTTTAAACATTCAATCATTCATACGAGAAGTCACGCCGGTGACTGACCATATACAGGAGAAATTAATGAAATCCAGTGTTGAAAACGTTTCTTCATTACAGCGACGCCTTCATGTTGAAGTTCCAGCTGCCACAGTCGAAAGCACTTTCCAAAAGCATTTCAATAACATTCAAAGAAATGTGCAACTAAAAGGTTTCCGAAAAGGAAAAGCGCCATTATCCGCAGTCCGTTCTATGTATAGCGATCGTGTGAAAATGGATGTGGTTCAAGATTTAATTCAAAATCATTACGTACAAGCTCTATCGACTCACAAGCTTGATCCAATCGGTAATCCCGAATTCGAATTTGCTGATCCTTTAGAAGGAGTTGATTTTAAATTCTCTGCCGAATTCGATGTTCGCCCAGAAATTACACTAAAAAAGTATGAAGGCTTAGAAGTAGAAAAAGAAAAATTAGAATTCGACGAAAAGCGCATCCAAGCTGTTCTTGATAATGTCAGAACTAAAAACGCAAAACTTGTCGACGTATTAGAAGATCGCCCAGCACAAATGGGCGACACTGCGGTTATCGATTTCGATGGCTCTGTAGAAGGAAAGCCACTAGACGGCGGCCAAGGCACTGATCATCCGCTCGAGCTAGGCACAAAACAATTTATCGAAGGTTTCGAAGA
This sequence comes from Pseudobdellovibrionaceae bacterium, assembly GCA_043730825.1. Classification (GTDB taxonomy): domain Bacteria; phylum Bdellovibrionota; class Bdellovibrionia; order Bdellovibrionales; family Bdellovibrionaceae. The sequence continues at coordinate 63,912 of JAYTJV010000005.1, read as the reverse complement.
AAGTGTTGCCGGAATGAAGATCGGCGCTGAAAAAACGATCGATTTAAAATTCCCAACTCCGTATCACGCAGCCGAGTTAGAAGGTAAGCCAGTTTCTTTCAAAGTAAAATTAAAGTCTTTAAAGAAAAAAGAAATGCCAGAGCTCACTGATGAATTCATCAAATCAATCGGTGGCGATCAAGATTTAGCTTCCTTAAAAGAAACAATCAAAACCGACATGCTCGAAAGCGACAAAAAAAGAATCGACGAAGCTTTCAAAAACAGATTGGTAAGAAAATTAGCTGAAGAAAATCCAATGGACGTCCCACCAAAATTGATGGAAGAACAAAAGAAAAGCTTAGTCGAAGATTTCAAAAGCAGAATGCAAAATCAAGGCATGACCCCGCCGGATTTCGAACAGTATGTGCAAAAATGGGATGCTGATTTCGCTAAGAGCGCAAAAGAAATGATCCAATCAAGTTTTCTAATTGATGCTATCGCAAGAAAACACGATTTAGCCTGCACTCCAGCTGACGTCGACGCAAAGTTAGAACAATACGCCGCTCAAACTGGAATTGAAGTAGCAAAAGTAAAAGAATTCTACGCAAAACCAGAACAATTAAGCAGATTAACGTATTCACTAACTGAAGAAAAAGTAATCGACTTCTTGCTCAAAACTGCAAAAGTAAAAGAAGTCCCAGCAAGCGAACTAAAAGACAAAGAACAGCCGTAAGAATTCAGTGGCCTTCAAAATTCCTGACTCTTGAAGGCCAGGCAATTGTTAATTCATCGCAATCACAGATTACGCGCTTAAGGTTACTCCTAAAACGTAACACAAAAAAACTATAGGATTCCCAAGGTATTGAAATTACTTGGTTTTATCGGCTATTTTTTGTGTTACGTTTTGTGTTACATCTTTTTATTTTGTGTTACATTATAAATAAGGAGGCGTATGAAGCAAATTGAAATGTCTGAAATTCTTGAAACGCAAAACGCGGACCTACTGGAATTAATCAAACGTGGCGAAAGCCTTGAAGTAGAATTTAAACAAGATAGCCGCAACTTTTCCGATTCTCATGTTTATGAAGCAGTTGTTGCTATGACCAACACAGCTGGTGGGATAATATTTGTTGGAGTAACGGATGATGGAAATGTGACAGGTTGCCAACGGATTAGTAATGGAACCTGGAAAACTATTGAAAGTGTCGCCGGAATGATAATGGCTAATACACTTCCGGCGTGTGCTACATCAATTTCGATTCAAAAAATTAAAGATCAAAAGGTACTTGTAATAAGGATTCCCAAATCTATTACCACCACAGGTACGAAATCTGGAAAATTTTTGAAACGCCAGCTAGATACCAAAGGAAAACCGCAAAACGTACCTATGACAGCAGACGACATAGTAAGTGGAGTTACTAGAATTGGAATTCAAGATTTTTCAGGAATAATTTTATCTGATGCAAATATAGATGATTTAAACCTGGATTTAGTCACCGCAGTCAGCAGACGTAGAAGCACAGAAGTTGCGGAGCCTTACAGAAAAGATTTGTTTCTAAAGCCACCTAGAGAGATTTTAAAAGCTATTGGTTTACTTAGCATATCAGACGGCAAACCTAACATTGCAGCGCTGCTACTGTTTGGCCGTTCTGAAAAATTAAAAGAGAAGCTACCTAATCATGAAATACAGTATCAAGTATTTGGTGCGCGAGGAGAGTTATTAAGAAATAATGCTTTCGTAGGCCCAATTGCGGAAGTTTTCCCCAAATTATTAGAACTCCCAGAAACACTGCAAAACTCCGATGAGTTCCGTAATCGGGGCGCAAATTTTGTAATTCCAGAATATCCTGAAGATTCAAGACGAGAAGCAATTGCCAACTCCATCGTGCATCGTGATTATACACTTCAACCAAGTATTCAGATACAATTGTACGAAAAAGAACTTATAATTACGAATCCAGGCTCATTTCCAGCCGGCGTGAATCTTTCCAATTTATTGAACGTATCTCCCAACCCAAGAAACCGTCGCTTAGCTGAAGCGATGCGAGAGTTTGGATTCGTCGAGAGCTCTGGAAGAGGTATAGATTTCATATTTCAAGGTCAGGCAGAGTATGGAAGACCTGCCCCAGATTATTCCGGATCTGATGCATTTAAGGTCTCAGTGAGGTTAACCGGAGGGAAAGCAAATTTAGATTTTTGCAGATTCATTATTTCATCTGTTAAAAACCCTAGTATTCCAGAACTCTTAATTTTAAATGCTTTATTCTTTCGACGTGATCTTACACTTGAACAAATGGCCAATATTATTCAAAGGCCCACATCGGTAACGCAAGAAATTTTAGGTAAGCTTAAAGAAGACAAATTAATAGAAGCTACATCTGATAAGCAACAACGCTATTTATTGAAGGGGAGTGCAAATCATAACGCCATGAAAGCAGTTAAGCCATTACGTATGACGAATACTCAATTAGAACAGTTTAAGATTAGTATTCTTGAGGAGTTACAGCGAGAATCCCCGAATTCAGTTTCTTCAATAGCTGATCGGGTAGGACTTTCGCCATCCCAAGCACGCCGGCTTTTAAATAGCCTAAAATCCCAGAAAAAAGTTAAAATACTTAAAAGTAAAAAATGGGAACCTAGTAAATAAATTACCGACAAAAATTCTGCGCACGAAAGTATTGCTGACATACCGAATAAGTATGCTCGCAATCATCAGGATTCTGCGAATACGTTTCCTTCGCATCACAAGTTCTACTTTTACCCCGAGTAACAGAAATATTAAAAGACTCTGAATCTAAGACGCTCCCGTCTCTATTCAACAAAACAGCCTGAACTCTGTTTTCACCGACCTTTAAAAGTGGCTTTTGAAACAAAGAATAAACCCCTAAGTTTACATCCGCAGATCTTCCAGTTTTCCCATCATAATTAACGACGGATGTCTGAGTTTCTCCACCAACTATGGAAGTCAATTTCACTACTTCCGCGTTGAAATTTTTTGGTCCTACGTAAACATCGTAAGGCCAGGGACTCATGAAGACGTCCCGGCAGGTCATTACTTTCGTTTTGTTCCTACATGTTAGCGTTAGTTCGCCTTCGATATTTGCGTACTCAAAGCTGTCACCGCGCGTGAATTTTGCTTCAGCAATCGATAAAAAAGCGAATAATAAACAGAAAACCGATGAACTCATATAATGAATCTAGTTGAACTAAACTCTTCTGACAATCACTGAGAAATGGAGCGAAGTGTCTTCCAAGCTTTAAGGTAATTAAACGCCTGAAACACCTGATAATCAGATCGAAACATCTTTTCTTTCGGTGTTAAATCTTGCTGTTTAGACCCGTAATCAATCCACCAAGCTAAGGCGTCATTTGATTTCTGCTTATTTGCACTCTCTTCACTCTTTTCTTTTTCACCTTTTAAGTGGCCTTGAATGTCCTTTTCTCTCGTCCCTTTTGTTTTAACAATGGATTTCGAGAAAACTTCTGGATCAACATCATCAATTTCGATATCAGGCTTGATACCTTCTGCTTGGATGCTGATTCCTTTCGGAGTGAAGTAACGCGCTACCGTAAGCTTAAGACCACTACCATCCTGAAGTTTAACAATTGATTGAACGGATCCTTTACCAAAAGTTTTTTCACCAACGATTAAAGCTCTTTTGTTGTCTTGCAAAGCGCCTGAAACAATTTCGCTTGCTGAGGCCGAATATTGGTCAACTAACACTACGATTGGGAAGTCGGTTCGTTTGCCTTTTTTCGTTGCTGAAGTCACTTCTTTTTCTTTTACGTTTCTACCAACAGTACTCACGATGATTCCTTCTTTAAGAAACATATCGCTTGTCTTAACGGCTTGATCTAAAAGACCGCCTGGATTTTTTCTTAAATCGATTAGCAAGCCTTCGATCTTTTTATTTTTGGACTGATGTTCTGCTAAGGCTTTTTCTAAATCTCTTGCTGTATTTTCAATAAAGCTTGTGATTCTGATATATGCGTAACCATCATCCATATCGGTGTACTTAACAGAACGGATTTTTACACTTCCTCGAACGATCGTAATATCTTTGGGATTTTCTTCAGATTCTCGTACGATTCTTAAGATTACTTTTGATCCACGTTTGCCACGTAAATATTGAGAAGCTTCAACTAAGCTCATACCTTTTGTTGAGTGACCATCTATTGCGACAACTTTGTCTCCGGCTTTAATTCCGGCTTTCCAGGCAGGCGTATCTTCAATCGGAGAAATAATCGTTAAAATTCCATTTTGAACCGAGATTTCAATTCCTAAACCACCGAACTCACCACTTGTTTCATTTTCAAATTCTTTAAACATATCAGGTGGCATGAAGTTCGTGTGAGGATCTAATTCTCTAAGCATTCCCTTAATCGCGCCGTATATAAGTTTCTTCGTATCAACTTCTTCTACGTAATACTGCTGAACTAAATTTAAAACTTTTGAAAAGTTTTGAAGATCCGCGTATCGATCTTGCGCCCAACCCATTGTTGCTCTTTGAGTAAATCCAACTGCAACTAAAACAGCAAATAATGTCGTCACCAGAAGCAGGGGCTTTACATGTTTTCGATTTTTGAACCAATTTTTCACTGCTGTTCTCCTTTAAGCCATAAACGAGGGTCTTCGGGCTCAGAATAATGTCTAATCTCGAAATAAAGTCCCTGTTCGCCGTAGACTCCATGATAGGGCACTGCCGACACCTCGGCCAGTTTTTGCTGTGCTAAAACTCGATCGCCTGGCCTTACGCTCAGGTTTTTGAGGCGACTGTAGACGGAATAGTAAGATTCTCCGTGATCTACGATAATTGTTGGCCCCCAACCGGAAATATTATCGCTGTGCAGGACCTCGCCGTCATAAACACTTCTTACTTCAGACCCTTGCTTTGAAACGACATGAATGCCGGTTTTAAGAATCGCTAATTTGGTTTTTGGATCACGTGCAATTCCAATACTTCCTTTTAACTCTCCACCTACAGATGGAATTTCCAATTGCCCTCTTAATTCGGAGAAGAATTTTTTATCATCGGAAAATTTTGGAATTTGTCCATTTTCCCGAATTCGTACTGTTTCACGGATTGTTCGAATTAATTCTCGCTGTCTATTTTCACGCTTACTGAGTTCGGCGAATTTGGAGTCGTTTCTTTTTTGAAGTTCTAAAAGTCGCCGCATGTATGCTTGAACTTTATTTTTAAGTCGATGAGTTGTCTCAGCTTTACTTTTGTATTCCGTAACTAGCGCCTTATCCTGGGCATTTAGGTATTTCAGATAATAGCTTTTCCTAAGGAAATCGTCTTCTTTCACAACAGATAAAAGAGATCCTTCGGGATATGCACGTCTGATTTTATAAAGAGTCGAAATTCGTTCTATTATTTTTTCTTTGATTTCTAAAGCTTCTTTTTCAGTTTTCTTGATTTCTTGATTCTGATTTTCAATATCAAGTTTTGATTTTAGAATATCTTGCTGAAAACGAGCCTTATCAAAAACCGCGTTCTTGATTTCTTTTCTGATCTGATGAAGCTCGCTTAGCTGCTCGCGAGTTGAATTTTCTGCAAAAGCAATCGCAGAAAGGAAAAAACTGATGGTTAAAATCAATCTCATAGAAGAACGCGTTCCCTAACGCAAGTTCGTGCAGCCCAAGCAGAAATCCCCGCAACGACAACTATCACAATTGCGATTTCAAGGATATTCGGAGCCAAAATTAAGTCTGAAGAAATCAATTCATTAGATCCCTGTAGTCGGTCTTTGACTATTTGAACAAGCGTCACAATGACAGCACCTGCTAGAATAGAACTGATCACACCTAATAATATCGACAGAATAATAAAAGGCTTTTCGATTTGCCAGACTGTCGCGCCAAGAAATGACCTAATTTCAATTTCTTCCTGCTTATGTGCGACTTGGCTTCGAATAACGTTTGATACAATAAGAAAAAAGATCAGGAAAATGAACGCGCCTAAGCCAAGCATTCCTTTTTCAGCTTTTTGACTAAATGTACTTAGCCACTCGGCCCAATCTTGCTGATAAACGTGACCATCATAGGTTGATATTTGCCTAGCTAAATCTACTATCTCTGTGACTTTTAGTTGTTTCGTTTGGGCAGAAACACCTTCTTCAAATTGAATTGAGACCGAAGATGGAAGTCGTGATAGAAGTGATGCCTCTTCAGTTAAGCTTCCAAAACTTGAGAGCATCATTTTTTTGAATTCATCTTGGGCCTGCTCTTGATTTAAGAAAGAAATATCTAAAACTTCAGGAATAGCTTTAATCTGATCTATCCACTGAAAATCCGCGTCAGGCTTTAAATCTTCTTTAAAGAAGAGCTCTAGTTTTACGCTCTGTTGGGATTTCGTCGCCGCATACCGGGATGACTTAATAAAACTATAAATAATTCCTAAGAGGACTAAGCTAAAAGTCAGAACCACAGTGGATGTGATTTGGATGACCCAAGAATTACGCGCGGCCATCTTTTACCACTTCACCGTTTTTAATTGAAATAATTCTTTGCTTGCGACGTCTCACTAAATCGAGATCATGAGTTGTTACCAAAACTGTCATTCCAGATTTCGTGCAGAATTCGAGGAGATTCATAATCTCTTCGCTTCGTTCTTGATCTAAATTTCCAGTGGGCTCATCGGCTAAAATAATATCTGGCTGATGGATGATTGCTCTCGCCAAAGCCACTCGCTGCGCTTCTCCACCCGATAGCGTTTCTGTCTTCATATCTTGTCTGTCTTCTAATCCTACTTTTTGCAAAAACACGCTTGCAAGCTCAAGACTTCGGGCTCTTTTCTCGCCTCTGATTAAAAGTGGCATGGCAACGTTTTCTAAAGCCGATTGATCTTTTAATAGTTTGAAATCTTGAAACACTACTCCTAGTTTTCTTCGAAATAGTGGCTTCTGTGGTGAAGTCATTTGATTTAAGTCAAAACCAGCTACTTTAAGCTGACCCGAAGTTGGTTGATCAAACCCCGCAAGCATCCGAAACAAAGTTGTTTTACCCGCACCACTTGGACCGGTAATAAAAACGAACTCGCTCTTTTGAATGTGAATATCAACATTTCGAAGTGCGTGAACGGGACCTGCGAATGTTTTATAAATATGGGATAGCTCGATCATCTTTATAGTTTACCGAATAGATGACTTAAGAAAGTAGACGACTTTTGTCGCGTTTTAGAGAGTACGGCCCAAAACAAGCTCTTTAGCCAATTCTTCATGCTGGTGCTTAAGAGCAATTTTGACCACATCAGAAGCAATTCGATTTGTACCGAAAATTTCCACATAAGAACGCTTCAAAGTTTTGACGACAGCACCTTGGCAATAAAGTCGCGTCACTAAAAAGGGATTCTGAGTTCCCCAATCTTCCGATTGAAGATGGTAGTGCTTACCAGAAATGTGAAAATCAGAGTTAAAACCCTTTACCATGTACCAACCTAATATGAGCTTAGGATTAATTTTGTATCCTCTAGCTTTGCTTTGGTCTAGATATTATCCAAGATTATTTCAGATGTGAAGGGAGAATTCGATGGGAATCACTCAAGAATTTAAAGAATTTGCTGTTAAGGGAAATGTTTTAGATATGGCGGTCGGGATCATCATCGGCGCTGAATTCAGCAAAATCGTAAACTCGCTAGTGAACGATGTCGTCATGCCTCCAATCGGAGTCTTAATTGGCGGAGTCGATTTCAAAAATCTTGTCATTCCATTGAAATATGCTGACGACAACACTGTCGCAGTTGCGATCAAAATTGGATCCTTCATAAACGCCATTCTTACGTTTGCCATTGTAGCCTTCGCCGTCTTCATGATCGTTAAGGGTTTCAATAGGTTAAGACGCAACAACCCACAGCCTGTTCCCTTGCAAACTCCCGTTAAATAAGGAGTTTTTTATGAAGAGAGTGATGCCAGTCTTAGGTCTCAGTTTCTGATCGCTTAATACTTTCAGATTGTCTGCGATCTATACCGGTCTATCCTTGATCCTATGACAGCACTCCAAATCACTGAAGCTTTTCAAGTTTTCAAAGTCGAGTTTATCTTTTCAGGATCACTTGCTGCTAATTTAAATGGCGTTTTGTTAGATGATCCCGAAATCGAAGTCATCATCCCCCAGTCTTTGGAACAATTTAAAAAAGCTGAAAAGGCTCTTTTGAAATTGGGTTATGAAAATACTCTTCCCGTCGGTGCCGATGAACTTTTCCATTTCCTCGATCAATTCAAATCAGAAAAAAGCATGAAGTTTTGGACTTTCCAAAGCCCCAAATCAAAATCGCAAAAAGTTATGATACGCCTCGGTGCTGAGCCCGGATATTTTCAGCCACTCGACGTCGTCATTAAAAGCCGAAGTCTTAGATTCTTAAAAATCGAAGACTTAAAAGAACTAGGACTTCGGATACCTTCGAACACTCCCGTTGTTTCCAAGGTCTCGTCTGAATTTTTGATCCAGCGCTTAGAAAACTTACGCTTCTATTTACAGCTCGAAGAAAAAAAGGAATTGGGGAAATCAAAGCTTATCAGCATGAAAATCCCCCAGCCTTTGCTAGAATCATTCCGCGCAAAATCCCAAGTCATGGGCGTACCCTACCAGACACAAATCAAAGTTTTGATGAAAGACTGGCTGAAATAAGAGTGGCACCCCGACAGCCTATTTTCCTTCGACTTTGAGTTCCTCTAGGTTTCAAGCCTATCCATGACCTGCCCACAAAAAGCTAAGCCCTGAGTTAACCTACCAGAGTTCGAGAATTCTTTTAACAATCTCAAGCGCTAGCAGAACTAGACGCAAGACACGTTTAAGAATTTCGAACAGAGACCGATCTTTACGATAAGTAGTTTCGTAAATATCCGACATCTGGACCTCCACTGTAAGTTGAGGACACAGAGTCGTATTAAAGCCAGGTCGGGATGCCGATCTGGCTTTTTGCATTTTAGAGACCAAGGGTCTCAAGATGAGACGAGAATTTTAAACTTACTATGTGGGCTAACCGATACTGGCATTGAGATTGCTTTATATATTCTCACTTGGGGGAATTCCAAATGAATCGTTTTACACCGCTTATGCTTTTGACACTTGTCGTGTTTTCTTTGGGCACTCCGAATTTAGTTTGGGCTGAAGAGGACAAATGTAAACCTCTTTATGACGCCTGGATCACAGCCCAGACAGCAGAACGACAAAATAAATCGAAAAGTACACTCGATACAGACCGTGACAACCTGATCAGAGCTACTGTTGAAGCAAAATCGGTTTATGATAAATGCCAAACCAGCGAAGACAAAAAAGAATCTAAGAATAAAGATTTTTGCACTGAAGCCCTTAAAAAATACAATGATATCCTTAAAGAGCATCCGCACACGGCGCAGGTTTCGGCTAACAAGTGTTTAGCTGGCGATGCAGAAGATGATCTTGAAATCACGCGAACAGTATTAATGACAATGGTTAATCAAGCGGGTCAACGGAAACCGGGCTGTGACATCAAAGGGACCAAAGGAACTTTTAAAGATGATAAGAAGACGATGGAAAGCGACATAGAAAAGCTTGACGAAAAAATTCGAAAATCTGACGAAGAACTTATAAAAAAAGAACAGAGCAATTTATCCGATCTTGAAAAAATTGAAAAAGAACGATTAGATGCTAAGGACGCTTGGGAAGAAAAGCAAACCGAGACCGAAGCTGCTCAGGGTAAAGCTTTAAACGATATGAGAGATCAACAATTAAAATTGGCTGATGCTATTAGAACATTAAGATCTCAAGAAATTAAAGCTCGCCAAGATATCAATAGTATTGAAATCGAAATCAAGGCCGCTATGTCGACGGCTAAAACTTCAACGGGAAAAGTTGTAAACTTAAGAAGTGACAGTGCAATCCATTTGCATTGCGTTTCAAGAGCAAAATTAGTGAATAAAGAAAACTATGCTGCGGGAAATAGTAAAAATGCTTCAAGTGGGACAAGTCGAGTAAAAGCTTTGAAGGCAGAATATGAATCTTGTCTGACAGAACTACGTGATCAACGTGAATCTGTTACTCAATCCTACATGAATAGTGCCGAGCATAGAATTAAAGGAGCACAAGATATTGCGACAAGACTTTCAGAAACTGAAAAAATGTATGCAGAGTCTGTTGAAAATTACAATAAGACACTCGAAAAGCTGAAGGGAAGTTTAACTACTGCTCAGCAAAAATATATGGCGGAAGATTCCCGACTTGCAAATAAATATAATCAAGCTATGCAGCGTGCTGCCCAAGAAAAACAACGTCTTATGATGAATAAGATGCAAGATCAACAAAAGCTGCAGGGAAAGCAAACATCGGCTGGTGAAATTTCAAATGAAGAAGCCGAAGACCTCATGAGCAAACACAATGAGCTCGAGGAAACTTATCAAGAAGCAAAGCCTCGTAACTGCCCAGGCTTTGGGAAAACTTCGCCGAAAGAAGCCATGGAAAAGTCCAACCAGAGTAAAGAAGAGCGCGCGGAAGGAAAGCGATAGTTTCCCGCCAAAAGTCTAGTGCCTTGCAAATCGCGGCTTCCAAACGAGCCGCGATTTTTTTTCGTTTGAAATTTGTCTCCCAGACTCTTGATATTACAGCTCTCATAGTCGTGACTGCATCTCCCCACCTTGTTACACTTTTCTAGCTGCGGTAATTCCACCCTTTTCGACGCATCGTCGACAAGAAAAGTGGAGTGGCTGCCGGCAGGGCTCACCTTTTCTGGAGAAGTATGGCTAAAAAAATTATTCTTGTTTGTGTTTCGCTTTTTGTTATTGGGATTGCTTCGGCTTTGATTTTCTTTCAAGCCGTTAAAAAAGGATTACCTGAAATTATTTCGGTTGCCGATTACAAGCCGCTACTTGTTTCTCCTGTTTATGATCGTAATGGAAAAAAAGTGGGTGAATTTTACCGTGAGCGACGAACGTTAGTTCCTTATGAAAAAATGCCTCCGCAATTAGTGAATGCATTTTTAGCGGCGGAAGATGATCAGTTTTTTAAGCATGGTGGAATTAATTATGGTTCAATTCTTCGAGCTACTTTAGCCAATATTCGCGCCGGTCATTCTGTTCAGGGTGGATCGACGATTACTCAGCAATTGGCGAAGACTCTGTTGCTTCAGGATCGAACGAAAACTTTGATGCGTAAATTTCGTGAAGCTCTACTTGCAATTGAGATGGAGAAAAATTTAAAAAAAGAGGAAATTCTTTTTCTTTATTTGAACCAAATTTATTTTGGCCATGGGGCTTATGGTGTTCAGAATGCTTCGCAGACTTATTTTAAAAAGTCTATTGATGCCATTACCGTTGAAGAAGCGGCTATTCTAGCGGGACTTCCGCAGGCGCCGAGTCGCTACTCGCCGGTTTCGAATCCGAGTCGCGCGAAGGAACGTCAGCTTTATGTTTTAAAGCGAATGGCGGATGTGGGATTTATTACGAAGGATGAAGCGAAAGTTGCTTCAGAACTTCCTGTGAAAGTTTATATCCGGGATAACTACGAAGATCTTGCGCCTTTCTATATGGAAACTGTTCGTCAGATTCTTGTGGATAAGTTGGGGGAAAAAGTTGTTCTTGATGAAGGTATTTCAATTCAACTTGCGATGGATCTTCCAAAACAGATTGCAGCTCAGGAAGCATTAAAAAATGGGCTAAAAGAGCTAGATAAGCGTCAAGGTTTTCGCGGTCCTTTGAAAAGTATGACGGATCAGAAAGAAATTGTAGATCTTTTGCAAAAAGAAAGAACGAAGCTGATCTTAGAAGCAAATCCGTTAAGAACAATTTTGCCGGATGGCCAGTTTGCCGAAGTTCAGTTGGCAGAAGAAGTCTTGGCGGCTGGTACAAAGATTCCGGGCTACATGAAACTCAAAGAAAGCTATGTTTCAATAGTTAAAGAAGTAAACGATGTGGACGGATATGTAGTCGTTCAACTTCCTGGCGCTGAAGGCATTATTGATTTTGAAAGTATGAAATGGGCCAGAAAGCCGAATCCAGAAGTAAAAGCAGAAAATGCCCAGATCACGAAACCCTCAGCTGCATTAAAAATTGGAGATGTGGTTTCCGTTTCACTTACTTCTGACAAAGTCGAACTTACTAAATTTAAAGATCCAAAAATAAAGGTGAAGCCTAAAATTGATTTATCAAGTTACTTGAATGTTCAGCTTGATCAAGAACCTTTAGTTGAAGGCGCCCTAGTTTCTTTTGATCAACAGACTCAAGAATTGCTTTCGCTTGTAGGCGGGTACGATTTTAGACGAAATGAATTTAATCGCGCGCTTCAAGCCGCAAGACAAACTGGGTCGTCATTTAAGGCAATCGTTTATGCTGCGGCACTGGATAAGGGCTATAATCCTTCGACTCCGGTGATGGACGTTCCAATTGTTTACGAAGAAAAACAACAGGACGAAGAAGGCCAAGAAGAAACTAAAGTTTGGAAGCCAGCTAATAACAGCCGGGAATTTAGCGGCGAAATTACTTTTAGAAACGCACTCGTTCAATCTCTCAATGTTCCAACTGTGAAAATTATTGAAGATGTTGGAGTTCACTGGTCAGCAGACTATGCAAAACGTCTTGGAATTTTTAGTCCGCTGAATATGGATTTCACTTTAGCATTGGGCTCAAGTTCTGTGACTCTTTACGAAATGACAAAAGCTTTTGCTCAATTTGGAAGACTTGGAAAAAGACTTCGTCCGATAGTGATCAAAGAAGTTAAAGACCACACTGGAAAAGTTTTGCTCGAAAGAGTTTCGCTAGATGTTCGTTTTGAAAAAGACATTGCTCCGCTAGAAAAAGAATTTGAAGAAAAACGGATTGCTTTCGTTAATTCACCTGCTGCCGTCTCTGCGAATGCAGAACCTGTTAATCAAGAAGGTGTGGCAAAAGCAGATTTGCCAGCAGATGGTACGGCAAAAGCTACGAAGAAACTTATTCCACATTTATTTTTCACAGATCCTGATCAGCTGATTAAACCTCAAACTGCCTACATCATGACAAGTTTACTTAAAGGTGTTGTTGATGATCCTCACGGAACAGGCGCAAGAGCCCGGGCTCTGGGCCGCGATGTCGCTGGTAAAACCGGCACAACTAACGGTTACTATGACGCGTGGTTTATTGGTTATTCAGCACAAGTCTCTACTGGTGTGTGGGTTGGCTTTGATAAAGAACGTAGTCTTGGCCGTGGAGAAGTTGGTGGACGATCTGCGCTACCAATTTGGGTCGACTACATGAAAAGCGCTCATGAGCAACTTCCTCAGATGACATTACCAGTGCCGGAAGGTATTGTTTTTGCCAACATAGACGGAGATACGGGTAAGCTAGCAAATGCAGACTCTAAGCGAGTTGCAAAGCAAGCATATCTCGAGGGCACCGAGCCCACGACAAGCTCCAATAAAGAGCAAGAAAACAGTGACTTCTTGAAACAGGATTTTTAATCCGGGATGAAACACAGTGAAGGAAATCCACCTCTGGGGTGTGAAACAAAATAATTTAAAAAATATCGATGTGAAAATTCCACTGGGATCTTTCACAGTGGTGTGTGGCCCTTCTGGTTCGGGCAAGAGTTCTCTTGCCTTTGAAACACTGTTTGCTGAAGGACAGCGACGCTTTATCGAAAGCATGTCCAATTACGCTAGGCAATTTTTAAATAAAGCTCCAAAGCCTGATATCGAAGGTGTGGAAAATATTCCGCCAAGTATTTCGATTGAACAAAAAAATACAGTTAAAAGCAGTAGATCAACTGTCGGTACGACAACAGAACTTGTTGATTACATGCGACTCCTTTTTGAAAAAGTCGGAGTTCCCCACTGCCCGATTCATCATACGCCAGCTGAAAAGCAGACCGTGACTGAAGCGACAGAAAGAATTTTGAACAAGTACGAAGGTCAGCGCGGAACAATTTTGGTTGAAGTTCCAGACGATGGTAGATTGGCTGAAGGCAAAAAACTTCATTCTCTGCTTTTGCAAGATGGTTACTTAAGAATTTTTGTTCCGACTCGAAAAGCCAAGTCGAACGTTAAAACAACCGTCAAAAAAGTCTCTAAGACTGCTAAAAAAGCTGAAGCAACAATAAATGCTACTTTAGAAAAGCTTGCTGAAAAGCCTCATGAAAAAAATGTGGAAGGTGAAATAGTTGAAATCAGTGATCCGGCGATAATTAAAAAAGGCTTACCTGAAGAAACATTCTATCTTGTGATCGACCGAATGGCCTTTTCAAAAGCTGATCGTGGTCGTTTGGCTGACTCGTTTCAACAAGCCTATGAAGCTAGTATAAAGTTTAATACTCATATTACTTCTCGAAAATGTTCGCTATTACTTTCAACCGGTGAATTGATTCCTATCAGCGAAGAACCGGCCTGTCCTGAATGTGGTTGGAATCCACCGCAAATCACTTCGCGACTTTTTAGTTTTAACTCACCTCTTGGTGCATGCCCGACGTGTAAGGGTTTTGGAAACATTCTTGAAATCGATGAAAACAAAGTCATTCCGAATTCTAATTTGAGTGTTCAGCAAGGTGCTTTAAATCCATTTACAATGCCCTCTGCTGAGACTGATAAAAAGGCGCTGTTCGCATTTTGTAAAAAACAAAAGATTAGCCTTTCGACTCCGTGGAAAGACTTGCCGAAAAATCAAAGAGACATGATTTGGAATGGTAACGACGATTTCTACGGTGTTAAGGGACTTTTTGAATATCTCGATCAAATTAAATACAAAATGCACGTTCGCGTGTTTATCTCCCGCTATCGAAGTGCTTCGCTTTGCCCGGAATGTAAAGGTTCAAGACTTAGATCAGAAGTTGAACATATTTTAATTGATGGTAAAAATATTCATCAGTTAAGTCAGATTACAATCGAAGCTTTGTGCGATTGGTTTGCGAATCTAAAATTAACGAAGCAGCGGGAAGAAGTTGTACCAGAAGTCTTAAAGCAACTTCGTGCTCGACTAAGCTTTCTAATGCGTGTGGGAGTTCACTACTTAACGTTAAGTCGTGAAACCAGAACTTTATCAGGTGGAGAATACCAGCGCTTAGTTTTAGCAAATCAATTAGGCATGGGCTTATCTCAAGCACTTTATGTATTAGACGAGCCAACTGTTGGACTTCATCCCCGCGATAATGATCGACTGATTAGCATTCTAAAAGAACTAAAAGAGCTGGGTAACACATTAGTCGTTGTTGAACATGATCACGATGTAATTCAAAGCAGCGAGCACATTATTGAAATGGGGCCAGGTTCTGGATCTTTGGGTGGCGAAATTGTATTTGAAGGCGCGACCTCTCTGTTTATGAAATCTACAACTTCAAATACTGCTCAATTCGTAAAGCCTGGAAAGCAGTATCATTCGCTAAAAGAACCTCGTCCGGTGAATATTGATAATTTTAAGTACAAGCTCACTTTAAAAGGCAGCACAGGACATAATTTAAAAAATATCGATGTGGTGTTTCCATTAAACCGAATGGTTGTTGTCACTGGAGTTAGCGGATCAGGCAAATCAACGCTTGTGACTAAAACTTTGTACCCTGCCTTAGCTCGGAAATTAGAGATTGAGTTCCTACCTTCTCAACCTTTTAAGGAAATCGAAGGCGTCGATAACATTAAAAATGTTATCCTAGTTGATCAGGGTGCGATTGGAAAATCGGCCAGGTCTAATCCAGTTACTTACTTAAAAGCTTTCGATGCTATTAGAACTTTGATGGCAAATATTCCAGAATCTAAATCCCGCGGATACACTCCTGGAACTTTTAGCTTAAATGTCGATGGCGGCCGATGTCCTTCTTGCAAAGGGACTGGCTATGAAGAAATCGATATGATGTTCATGGATAATGTCATTTTACCTTGCGATGTCTGTGACTCGAAGAAATTTCGTCCTGAAATCCTAGAGGTTCAACTGTACGGGAAAAATATTTTTCAGATCCTATCGATGACAATCAAAGAGGGACTTGATTTCTTTGTAGCTCATCCAAATATACGAAAACCCTTAAGTGTCCTAAAAGAAGTGGGTTTAGATTACATTCAGCTAGGCCAACCCGCTAATTCCTTAAGCGGCGGCGAATCTCAGCGGCTCAAGATTGCAAAAGAACTGACTGAATCGAATCAAAAAGCGACTCTTTATATCTTAGACGAGCCAACAACCGGCCTTCATTTTAAAGAAGTCGACTTACTTATGAAAGTTCTCAATAAGTTGATCGAAGCTGGCAGCAGCGTAATTTTGGTAGAGCATAATCAAGACGTGATCCGCCAAGCTGACTACGTAATTGATTTAGGTCCCGAAGCTGGCCAAAAAGGCGGCTATCTTGTTGCTCAAGGCTCACCGGAAGACGTCATAAAGGTGAAAAAAAGCCTGACTGGGCAGTTCCTCAAGCGTTACATTAGTGGCTGATGATTGATCAAATTAAGAAAATTTTGGTTGAAGTAAAACCGCACTGGAAACGTGTTATTGTTATTGCTATTACGGGCGTTCTTTACGCCGCTTGCTTAGCAAGACTTATGTACATGGTGAAAGATATTGAAGCTTCCTTCAGATCTGGGAGTCCGAATCGGATTCAAGAAGTCACTTTAACGGTTCTGGCTTTAGCATTAACAGTTGCGATCAGTAGATACTTTCATATTTATTTAATGAATATCACTGCTGAACAAGTCGTAAATCAATTCAGACAAAGACTACAAAAGAAGTTCCTCAGTATGGACCTCAAGTTTCATGCTGAATATGCCTCTGGTTCCGGTGGTCTTATGAGCCGCATTATGAATGATATTAACGTCATTCAACATGGCTTACGAATGGTTGCGGACATCTTTCGCGAACCCTTGCTAGCAGTATTCTTGATTTATAATTTATTTGCTCTGAATTCTAGACTTACTCTCATGATTATTTTAATTGCTCCAATTATTATCTTTTTCTTAAGACAGATTTCTAAAAGCTTGCGGAAGTACGTTCGCAATGGTCAGGAAAATTTAGAAAAGATTTCTGCGACGATTAAAGAAAGCCTAGATGGCGTAAGAACTATTCAATCTTTTAACCTAGAGCCCGTTCTTGAAAACAAATTAAAGACCGAATCTGACTTTTATTTCGGGTTACGCAAAAAAGTACATGCACGTGTAGAAGTGATGGGTCCCGTTACAGAATTTGTTGCAACTTGCGTGATCTTAGGAATTTTCTTTTACTTCGCCGCCGCTATTTCAAGAGGCGAAGCCACCGTTGGTGATGTTTTAGCTTATATTGCTTCTATGCTTACAGTTAATCAGCCCATTAAGAAGTTTCAAGAAAGCTATTTAAGGATACAAGAGACTGTTGTCGCAACAGAAAGAATTCATCAAATTTTAGATCAGCCTTCAGAATTAAAAATGTCTTTGACACCTGTTGCCTTCCCTAAGAATTGGAACAAGATTGAATTCAAAAATGTTTCTTTTTCTTACGGGCACCACCAGGTTCTTGAGAATTTTAATCTCGAAATCAAAAAAGGCGAGACTGTTGCACTCATTGGCGAAAGTGGCAGTGGCAAATCAACCATCGCAAATTTACTCGAGCGCTTTTATGATCCCACTCAAGGTGAGATTACAATTGATGGAGTTTCGCTTAAAGCCTTAGACGTTGCCGAGCTTCGCAAAAATATCGGCTTAGTTTCCCAAGACGTATTCTTACTTCGTGATTCGGTCGAAAATAATATTTGGTCAGGAAATTTCGCAAAATCAAAAGATCTCGTCAAAACGATGGCTCAAAAGGCCCATGCACAAGACTTTATTAGCCGATTGAAGTATCAGTATGATTCTCAAGTCGGTGACCGTGGTGGCTTATTATCTGGTGGCGAAAAACAAAGAATTAGTATTGCCCGGGCGTTCATTAAAGATGCTCCGATCCTTATATTAGATGAAGCGACCAGTGCACTTGATAGCCAAAGTGAGGTCGAGGTTCAGAAGGGTTTGAATTCGCTTATGGAAGGCCGTACAGCGATTGTAATTGCTCATAGATTATCTACAGTTCAGAACTGTGACCGCATAGTAGTCCTTAAATCTGGGCGTATCGCTGAGATGGGAAACCACGAGACTTTGCTTAAAAGTCAGGGTGAATACTTCAAATTTTATACGTTACAGAATCATATTGCCTCAACCTGATACAGGTCGCGTTTCGGATTGAAACACTCTTCAGATTTATTATAGAATTGACCAGAAAAACGACAGCATTTTCCCTTCAACCGTAAAGTCCGTCAAAAGATTGGACGATATGTGTACTGTAATTAGTCAGCTATACAATGAGGGAGTTGAATATGTCGATGATCAATTGGGATGAATTTGAACATATACATGTGATCAAAAAGTTAAAGCAAATCCTCAACACTTGGTGGAATATCGATGTTATTTTCACCGACGAACGTGGACAGCTAAAAGGTTTCGATGGTGGCAAGCAGGCATTCTGCAATCCAGCTGTTGGCTTTTATTGCTCGAAAGAGTCTGCGCAACAAGGGATTGGCGAATTAGTCGCTAAGACGATTGATGAATTAAGAGTATCGCAAAATAATTTCGCTATTAAAAAGTGGGATGTTACTGGCTTTGACGTAGGAATTTTTCCTATCATGATCGAAAACGACATGGTTGGAACAGTTGTTGCGATGGGATTTTTAAAAGATCCAGCCGATTCAAATCGTTTCACAGAAATCCGTGAAAGATGGGCTGCATTTGGCTTATCTAATGACATGATTGAAAAAGGTATGGGCAAGGTAAAATGTCTAAGTGATTACGACAGAACTCACTTCAGCGAACTTTGTGAATTAGTAGCTCAAGAGATCGTGACCCTTCACGTAGAGATTTCTTCTCGTGAAATCCGAATTCAGGAATTGAACAAAGAATTAGGTAACAGATTTAAGTACGACAACATGATCGGTAAATCTAAGCCTATGCAATCTTTGTACGCCTTATTAGATAAAATTAAAGGTGCCGATTCAACAGTTATGGTTCAGGGTGAAAATGGAACTGGTAAAGAATTGATTGCAAAGTCGATTCACTATAACTCTCATCGCCATGACAAACCATTTGTTCTTCAGAACTGTTCTGCTTTTAATGATAACTTGTTAGAATCAGAATTATTCGGTCACACGAAGGGTTCGTTTACTGGCGCTCTTAAAGATAAAAAAGGTCTTTTCGAAATCGCTGATAAAGGAACATTCTTCCTAGACGAGATCGGTGATACCTCTCCGCAGATGCAAGTAAAGCTTCTACGCGTTCTTCAAGAAGGAACATTTACTCCGGTCGGAGCAACAGAAGCTAGGCGCGTTGATGTTAGAATCGTTGCCGCTACAAATAGAAACTTAAAAGAGATGGTTGAAGCTGGTACATTCCGAGAAGATTTGTACTACCGTTTGAATGTCATCAACATTCGCGTTCCACCTCTTCGGGAAAGAAAAGAAGATATCCCTTATCTAGTAGAATTTTTCTTAGCTAAACTTCATGATGTTCACCCGACAGCGTCTAAAAAAGTTTTAACAAAGCGTGCTTTGGAAAAACTTTATGATTACGCATGGCCAGGTAACGTTCGAGAATTGCAAAATGAAATTGAGCGCTTGTTTGTTCTATCTGGCGAAGAGACTAAGCTTATGGCTGAACATCTTTCTGGTAAGATCTTAGAGTCTTCGGAAAAAACAAAAGTTCAAGGCGCTCGTTTACAAGGTAAGTTAAAAGATGCATTGGAAGATTTAGAACGCGAAATGATCCGCGAAGGATTACGTCGCACTGGCTGGAACAAATCTAAACTTGCAAAAGAATTAGGTATTTCCCGCGCAGGTCTCATCATGAAGGTCGAAAAGTACGGCCTCGATAAACGAAAGCTCGCTCGCTAATGTGACAGGGCACGCAGCCCGCGTACATTACCAGTGACGCCGTGTCATTGGTAGGTGTCGCCTTAATCGCCTCTCCCTTAAAACTTGAAAGCCCTAAGCTCAAAACTTAGGGCTTTTTCTTTTTGCGGAGATAGCTTAACGTTCTACCGGTCCAGTGAAAATTTCACTCGACATGACTCTTCAATATCCACTGTTCTCTTCATTGACACTCATAGAAAAAATTCTAAAACGTCTTCCTAATCTAATATAAGCTGCAACCAATCAGCTTTTCAAAGGCCTAAGTAGCGCCAATTCTCGGCACGATATTTGGATATAGATATTAACAGCAGGTAATTAAATACCGGGGGGTAGTCGTCATGGTTGAGAAACTTAACGACATGTTAAAGCATCGCTATGGTAAGGGGTTGTCGATTCGTCGCTTAGCGGGAATCGAACAGAGTTTGACTGATGAGACTTCTCTGAGGGGGGAAGATCTCTGCATCCCGATCTTCGTGAAAGAAATTTTCTTGGGGTATGGCTTGGTTCACGAAGCTCGGGATCTTTCTACTGACGACCGAAATCAAGTTGCACGATTAGTGCGAATGATTTTGGAACCACACCTTTATTCACAACATTTGGAAAGAACGATCAGCAATATCGAGATTGAGAAATCTTTGATCGAAGAAAATCCAGATGCTCCGAAGACAAAGGGATTATTTCTTTTTGGAACTCAGTCTAACCTTGTTCAAAAAGCTGCTTTGGAAGTTCATGAGATTACTCAAAACTTCTGCTATTTGCCATTTATGGATGTAGCAACGCAGATCAATTCAGTTCAAGATGTTGAATCAATGGATAGTTCGACTTTGGTCGTGGATTTAGAAAAAGATTTAAGCGCTGAACATCAGAATATTTTAGCAAACTTCATTACTGAATCAAAAGTAGGTCCGCTTGTTATCTTTGTAGGATCAAAAGCAGCTGCTCATTTGTCCTTAGAGAAACCGCTTATAAAAGCCTTAATGACCCTAGAGTTTTCAGTAGATCGTATGCCGCTTGATAAAACAGCGATGAACGAAGTGCTAGAAATGCTCTACTTTAAATCTTAATCAAGTCTTGATCACGAGGTCAGCTTCTGACACAATTTTAGAGTGTCAGTAGTTGAACCCTACGTGGAAACGTTCTTAGAAAAAACTCTGTCTTTTAAAGACATTAAAATCTTGCCGTTGGCAGGCGATGCCTCTAACCGCAAGTATTACCGTATTGTTCACTCCGAAGAGTCTTGGGTTCTTATGAAATGGGAACCTTTCAATCCAGATGAGTATCCTTTTTTAAGCGTACTGCAGCACTTTGCTAATAATGGCATCCAGGTTCCAAAAGTAGTTGGAATGTCGCCCAGTGAAGGCTTAGTTTTATTAGAAGATTTAGGTGATCTCACATTAGAGAGAAGATTTTGGGAAAACCAAAATCAAGAAACTGTTATCTTTTTTTACAAAATGGCTTTGGACGAGATCATTAAAATTCACGGCAAGGCTTCGCAAAATAAATCCAATTGTACCGCTTTTAAGATACAGTTCGACACTGAAAAGCTACTTTGGGAACTTAATTACGGCAAAGACAATTTGATCGAGGGTGTTTTAAATGCCGATCTATCACCAAAAGTTAAAGATGAGTTACAGAAAGTCTTTTTGAACATCTGTGAAACACTTCATAACGAACCAAAGGTTATCTGTCACCGCGATTACCATTCTCGAAACTTGATGATCAAACTTGATAAAATGTTTGTGATCGATTTTCAAGATGCTCGCATGGGGCCGGTTCAGTATGATCTTGTTAGCTTATTCAGAGATTCTTATGTCGATTTAGAAGACGGCACAGTTGCCCAACTCATGGATTATTACTTAGCTCAAACTAAGTCTTTCTTGCCTCAAAATTTTTCAAGAGAGCATTTTAATCAAATCTATGAGCTTCAAAGCTTGCAAAGATGTTTCAAGGCTTGTGGAAGTTTCGCAAGTTTCTATCATCAGCGCGGCGATAAGCGCTATTTAAAATACTTAACGCCTACTTTAAAAAGAGTTATTAATTGCTTGAACCAATTTCCTCAATACAAAATATTCTCTGATATTCTTTTGAATTCAGGCGCTCTCGAAAAAAAATTCGAAACAATGTAGGGATCTAAATGAAAGCCATGTTACTTGCTGCCGGTGAAGGCACTCGCTTTAGACCTCAGACGTTAAAAGTCCCAAAGCCAGCATTACCTCTGCTGAACGTACCACTTGGTTATTACTTTTTTCCTTTTTTGCATTCAGTTGGCGTGGATTCAATTGTTGTTAATACTTTTCACTTACCCAAAGTCGTTCAGGATCTTTACTCGGCCCAAACTCAATTCCCGGTCGAATTCAGCCATGAAACTGGAAAGATTCTAGGTAATGGCGGTGGCTTAGGAAATGCGAAAAAATATTTCGCCAATGAAGAAAACTTGTTTCTTTTGAATGCCGATGAAGTCTTTGTACCTCACAAACTAAAATTTCTCGAGGAAATGAAGACTCAGCATTTAAAGCAAACTCCTATTAGTACCCTCCTTGTTATGAAGCATCCTGAAGTTGGCACAAAATTTGGCGGCATCTGGGTCGATGAAAATAAAAAAGTGATTGGTTATGGGCTTAAAAAGCCCGCTGACGCAGTTGAAGGCTATCATTTCTTAGGAATTCAGATTTTAAATAAGGAAATTTTTAATTTTATTAAGCCAGATTTACAGCAAAATATTTTGTACGACAATCTGTCGGCTGCACAAGTCGCTGGACACAAAGTTGAAATTTTTGAAACGTCTGGCCACTGGTATGAGACTGGAAACATCGCAGACTATTTGCACGCCACGAAAGAAATATTAAGTCACTTAGCTAAGGGCACAAAAGAGTTTGAACCGCTAAAACGATTCTTGTCTGAATTTGCGAAGCATTCACAGCTTGAAACAAAAAATGGAATATTAATTTGGAAAGAATCCAGCTCGCGAATTTCTAATTGTGAGTTTGTAGATTTCGCTGTCATTGGAAAAAACGCGAACCTTAAAAACACAAAAGTGGAAGCCTCCGTTGTCGGCGCATCCACTTCGTTTGATTCCGTCAATATTAAGAAAGACTTAGTTCTTTAATTCCGCCTCTGGTCCATAAAAAGTCTTTTGAGTATTTTTTAAGTTATAACGACGACTCATCATTTCAAAAATGCTATCTGATGCCACCCCAATTGGGTCACCATTGAAATTCTTCGTTAAACCTTTTGCTTGCGATGGATTTCTTAGTCTCGCGATTCGACTCGCAACGCTGCCACCAGTCTCAGTTCCGTCACCGTAACCAGCTTCAGTCACTGCGCCCGAGTTGCCGCCGCCACCGCCATCAAAACCAAGTGCTGCCGTCACGGCTCCACCCTTTACTTGATCGATTTTGGCTTTAGCATCAGCTTCTGCTTTTCTTACTTCGCCCATTAATTTATCAAAACCTTCTTTTCCAAGTAAATTTTCCATCGAAGCTGGATCGTTAAGATTACCTGTACCCTTAGGTGATTTAATTTTTCCTGAGTTCACATCAACCTCATAGCCACCTTTATTCAAAGTTTCTGCTATCGCAGTAAGTTGACCTGTGTTGATATTCGGATTCCCCGTACCCGCTGTATATGGATTGGGTGGTGTACCCGCGCAACCAAGAGTGCTGTAAATACAAGAATTTTTTGAAGCATTATCAATAACCGGTTTGTAGCTATCAGCAGATTTTTTTGATTGCAGAGCCATCGCAACTAAAATTCCACCTGTTATACAAGCTGCATAACCAAATGTTCCCCCACTGCTAGCGCACACTCCGTAATAGTGTTGTGCCGCAGCTCCTAAACCAGCTCCAATTAGGAGCGCAGTAGTCTGCCCTTTCTGACTATTCTTCGTTGTATCCACGGCAGACTGTTGCAATGTTTCATTCGCAGTTACCGCAGTCTCTTGACCCTTTTGGCCATCGCCCGAAATTTGCGAACTAAGTTGATCACCAGTTCTCGTACCCGTAGCTATGGCTTCACCCACATTAACTTTTTTCGCTTGAGATTGGAATGCCACCGACAATGCCAAGCTCATCACAAATATTCGCTTCATGGTTTCCCCTTATTTATTAAGCAAAGAACTATAATTGTCGCGGTATCTTAGTCTCACTTTTTCCCAATTCGATCGCCCCGCCTGCGGAGTCACTTCTTTCGCCAACTGAGAAGCTAAAGTTCTATTCGGATCATTTTTCTGTCCCGGCATATAATCTTTTAATTTAGAATCCATTTCGCCATAACCGGGGCCACCGCCACCACTGCCGCCGCCACCGCCGCCACCAAATCCTCCACCGAGAATATTCGTGTTTAGTCGCTTCGGCGCATTCGCACCATCTTGTCCGGCACCACTACCGCCGCTGCCGCCACCAGCACCGCCACCACCACCACCTGTCGGAGGAGAAGCACCACTAGCACTCGGACCAATTTTTCCAAGGTTACGATCATCATCGCCACCTAATTCCATCGGTCCACCTTTAGCACCATCTTTACCCGCGCCCGAAGGTTTCGGAAGCGCAATGCCTCCAGCATTTAAATTAGAACCGTTGATATTTATTGCCTGACATTCCGCCGCAGTTTTTTCTCCGCGCGCGCACTGACAACCTGGAGTTTGGTAATTTGGAGATTTATCGTTAGTACAATTTTGATCTGCGACTGGATTCTCTTCTTGATTTTTATTAGCACAAGACTTTGCTTGCATCGCACCCTTGATCGCGCTTATCCCGCCCATTACTGCGGTAGCTATTGATATTTTATACTTTCCGCAAACTGCTAATTTTTTTCCAGTCATACCTGAGATGACTGCTAGTTCTGAGTTTATTTGAGTCATGGCTGTCTTCACGGCTATGATGCGGTTAGCACAATCTGGGCTAGTAACACCAGAGCAAGCCGTGTTGACCTGATGAAAAGCATACAATACTTCAGTTTTTAATTTCGTCGCAGCTGCGTTTACAGAAGTACAACTAGATGTACACATCGCTTGTCCTGTAGCGCAGGCAGCTTGATAAGCACCTAGTACCATACTCGCCTTAGACAGCGCATTTCCCAAACCTTTACATTGGTCACCAAGGCTACCACCCATCATGAGTGCCATATTCACCAGCTCACCGTTTTCTGCAGTAAACTTAAGAATTTCTGGACTCAATTGTTCTAGGCACATTGTATCTGCTATTTTCTTTTTCCCGTCACAAGATCCCGCAGCAGTTTGAAGTGTCGCAGCTCCGGCTTCAAGAGGAGCACTGTATTGAGCAAAGTGGACAGCATTTGCCGTTACAATTCCACTAATTCTCGTTGCAATCGCAACCAGTGGTTCAGCTGCTTCGGGACCACCCTCATTTTCTTGCGCAAATGTTTGTATTGGAAATAAATATGCTATTAATAATAGAATGCGTAATTTGGCCACATTCCCCCCTGCTCTACATATAGTATCGTCTCTAAACATTTGAAATTAAATGGGGAAACAAGAAGTTCCCAAAATGAGATAGAGAAAATCTCATTAACTTTTTACACTTGTCCAAAGAAAATGCAGTTTTCAGAGGGAAAATCTCAATTTGAGACGGAGATTACCAAGGAGGTGGGTTTCTAATTGATCCTGTTTGTCCATTGCCACCCAATTCTAAATCCGTAGCTTTTAGCCATTCTTTCGAAACGAGCTTTACAGAATTTCCCACACGACCACCATCGACACAATTTCCAGGAGTTGGCGGGTTCATGGGAGTTTCAAAATTACTATCGTCAGGAGAAAAACATTTTCCAAATTTTACGCTGTTCGCACGATAATCTAACAAGTTATCAACGGACCATGAGTTCAAGAGGTGTCCCGCTTTCTTTACTACATATGGCATCGTACTGTCTGACTCTAGAGCTCCCGCCACGCCGACATCTCGTTGAATTTTAATTTGGTCAAATATGTTCATCTTCTTTGCTTTTTCGTCCGTCCAGCGCCAGCCGTAATCTCCCAGCAAACGATGAGCGGAATCCCAGCCGTTTCTTTTTGCAATGTGTTTTTCAATTGGAAGAAAATAGTTGTTATAAAAATCGGGATCAATTGAGTAATTTGCTAAATCATAAATTGTTGGCGCAATGGCTGCGATTTCTAATAGTCTAAGTCGCGGCGCCATTTTCCCTATAGTATCCCAAGTTAGCTGATCGCGATCTGGATTGTCTGGGCCTATGTAATCGCTCGATATGTGGTTATAATATCGAAGACTGATATTTAAGTCTTGAGCAGGTGGTAAAACAGGAAAAGGATAGTTAGGTGTTTGCGGAAGCGCAGTGTAGCTGTTTCCAACTAAAGCACGGTGAAAGTAAGCAAGCACTCGTTCTGAAGAAAATCCTAATCTATCGCCAAAAAACCTGGCTATATTCGGAGCCCAGGCAGGATCATCAATTCCAGTAATTCCACTAGTAGAACTGACTCTAACTCCGCCGATCGGATCGATTTGATCATTCGCTTGTATTGCGTCCGTTTTATAATTCAATCGAGCATTTGATGTTACTGCTTGTGGCCAATCTTTCACATACCATGGACCGATTCTTCCACCGAATGGTTTTGCATACGCCTCTGCTGTTATCTCGACTTCCGAAAGCGGCATGAATGGAATCTTCGGTTTTGCCTTTGCACGAAGTCCGACATAAGGCACGCACCACGGGTCTTTTTCGAAGCCTACAAGTGTCGTTCGCATCGGTAAATTCTTCGCAATATTCTGAACGCCTTGTATCAGGTCTGGTTTAGCGCCGCTCAACTGAGTTGGTAGCATGCTATTTACTAGCTGCCGTGATTCTGTTTCGATTAGTCCGGCCGCAGTATTATTGTTGTTTTTGCAATCGAGATAACGCCATATGGGGTAAATTTCTATCGGAACAAGCCACTGAGGTGTATTTTTACCTGCGGTATTCGAATTTTTACAAGAGCTTGCACCGAGTGAATTAAAGATCTCAAATTCTACCGTTGAACTATTTGCACTAGTTAAGTTTTTTTTCAGAGTTTTTTCTAGTCCTATTTTAACTTCATCGCCCGATAATTCAAAAAAGTTATTTTCTTCTAAACTTAATCCCGTCGCCAAGTAATTCATTAAGAAAGCTCGTTCAATGGAATCAAGGTAATGTGCCGAAATGAATTTTCCACCCATTATAAAATTCAGAGCACCTGTATCGGCACATCGATCAAAAGCGCTTTGTGCGGCTTGAGTAATGGCCGCAGATACAGCAAAACCAAAGCTAATAAATGACGGAAGAGAAAGAATATTCGCACGGGGTAAATCTACGACGGTGGCGTTGTGCATGTACCTGCAGGAATTTTCAGTTGTATTGGAGCTGCCATTAATTTCATGTGGTGCATAGGAAATGCAAAAAGTAGGCAATTGAAAAACCTTGGTTCCGACATTACCTCCAGTAATTCCAGCCAACACCTCATCGGGAGATTGGCCGCTTAGAAGTTTCCCGTAAGGAAACATTGGAGTCGATCGATCAATCCCCGCGGTCCCCAAAACTTTCTGCCGCCAAACCAAAAGTTTCCAGCTCTGCCTGATCTGATAATTCACGTGCGAAATCGCGTTCAATACTTCAGCTTGTTTTGAAGCTCCGTAGTAAGCGGCGATATCGACTGAATTTTGCAGATTGATTTTATGGTGAACAAGTAAACCAACGTTTACGATCATTGCAAAAAATAAAAATAGAACCTGAAACATCAGTGCTATGAAGATAGCAACTTGTCCCCGATTATTTCGTAGAAACTTAAACTTCATTCCTATTCATTCTGCTCTTACATTTCGAGAAAATCTTCGTGTTCTTTCAGCATTAAGACTTTTGTCAGTCATACTTTGACGTAACACTATCGTCACGAGATCATAAATTACAGAAAGTGGTGTGACAAGACTATGGTCCAGAGCTTAATTTTCGTTCTTCTATTTAATTTTTTGTTGTTTGTTTTAACTCCATTTGCGTTTGCCAATACAATTGATCCGAATACCCTGTTCGAAGGGTATTACAAAGTGACTTCCGGTGATCAACACATCGGTTATTCTGTCATCCGCTATCAGTTTAATCCAAAAGAAAAAAAGTTTACATCACAACAGATGACTCGAATTTCTACTGGTGGAACTGAAGTGATGGAAAGTCTTGTGGCGACGGCTGATGAAACTTTAAATCCGGTTTCTTACAAGTACACTTCTTTGATGGGTGGAAAACAGTCTAAGACGGTTGATGCGAAATTTACCAAAGAAAAAATGACAGCTACTGTGAAAGAGACTGGCAAAAAAGATGTCTCGATTAAGAATGATCTTAAGCCTGGAACTTTTTTAAGCACATTCTTGGTTTATACAATGTTACGTTCTCCTAGCGGAATTCAGACTAATTCGAATTACGATTATTCCGCAATTGCAGAAGAAGACGGCACAATCGAATCTGGAAAAGCCCAAGTTCTTAAGGAAGAAAAGTATAAAGGTTTTACTTCTTTCAAAGTCGAAAACACTTTTAAGAAAAATAAATTTATCAGTTTCGTAAATGATAAAGGCGAAGCTTTAGCCACAGAAGTAAAAGATGCGCGCATCACAAGTGAACTTGTTCCCAAAGCTGCTGACGCAATTGGAACAATTGGCTTACCTGAATCTGTTGCAAAAAGTATTTTTGGCTCAGTTCCAGTTGGCGACAAAAACGTGGTCACTCAATATTTCAAAACAATTGATCAAGCGACTCCTGCAGCTGGAAAACAACAAGGCGTTGCACCGGGCCAAGGCATTATGATTAAAGGACAAAACCCAGAACCTATTTCTCCTCCAAAAAAGAAGGAGGGTTCTTGATTCAAACTATTTTGGGTCAGCACATGATCATTGGACTTTCAGGTCTTGCGCTAACGACTGCTGAAAAATCTTTTATTGTTGAAAACAATATTGGCGGCGTTGTTTTGTTCGCTCGAAATATTCAAGATCCAAAACAACTTCACGAACTTTGTAGTGAAATTCAGTCTCTTCGCCATCAAATGGCTGACAAAGCTCCACTTTTTATCAGTATCGATATGGAAGGTGGCCGTGTTGCCCGCCTAAAAGCTCCGTTTACAATCTGGCCTCCGGTAAAAAGAATTGGTGATATTGATAACTCAACTTTATCTTTTCAATTTAGTCATTGCTTAGGTTCCGAACTAAACGCAGTGGGAATTAATTTGGATTACGCTCCTTGTATTGATGTTTTTACGAATCCAAAAAATATTGTCATCGGTGATCGCGCAGTCAGCTCTGATCCAAACATGGTCGCAAAACACGCTTCTGCGCTAGTTCGCGGATTACTTAAATCCGATGTCATTGCCTGCGTGAAGCATTTCCCTGGTCACGGTAATACTTTGCTTGATAGCCATGAAGCACTTCCCATCGAAGATTCAGATTTAAAGCGTCTCGATGAAGTAGAGCTTCAACCTTTTAAAAAATCATTCAGATCCCGAGTGGAGCTCTGTATGATGTCTCACATTTTATATCCGAAAATTGATCCAAATTTTCCGGCCTCTTTGTCAGAGATTATGATTCAAAAAGTTCTCAAAGATATTTGTAGGTATCGAGGTCTAGTAATTACTGATGATCTCGGAATGAAGGCACTTACAAATAAATTCACTACCGAAGAAATTGCAATTCAGGCATTAAAAGCAGGTAATGATATATTACTTTATTGTAACGAGCCCGATGCTCCAATGCGAGCAATTGACGCATTAGTGGATGCAGCAGCCAACGGTCCTTTGAACAGAGATTCAATCGAAGTTGGATATAAGAGGATTTTGCAATTCAAGTTAGATAAAATAAAAAATCCAGATCCGATGCCCCTAGTGGACGCTCTGGAAATAATAGGTAGTGAACATCATAAGAAAGTAGCTCAAGCAATTCTTACCGGTGTTATTCCCGATGAACTTTTCAAGGAAAGCGAAGAATCACTCTAATTATTTCTTTCATTATCGAGATGCATCTACCGAGAGATAATTACAACTTAGTTCGGATTTCATCTCATTGGTGCCTATTTGGCCCCGATGTAATCAAATAAAACCGCGCTGACGAAATCTTGACTGGCACTTTCGTTGCTATTGTCAATAAGTAGCCTAAGGAATGGCTAAATGGGGGAGACAAAATGGCTCAGAAATCACCGATTATATTTCGCGAAATCACAAGCGATGCTCACTTAATTGCTTACAGCACATTCACGAAACGTTATATCGACGTTGAATATCCACTCGATTATTTAAAGCGCTCTAAGGTTGTAGCCCTTGTTACAGAGAACGATGATGGAGATATTCAGTCTATGTTCGGTGGTTATATTGTTGCGCTTAAAGGCCCCTTCAGAGTTCTCGAGCAACTTCCTCAAGCTATCGTTCAGGATCATAAGGAACTTCAAGAAAAACTAGATAAGTGTTTTGAACTAACAGGTCTTTGGATTCATCCCATGTTAAAGAATGGCACTTTCCGTGCAAAATTCTGGCTTAGACTCTTCATGGACCTTGTTGCTCAGACAATCAAAGGGAAGTCGTACCTTCTCTACTCTTACGATGCCTCTAAAAAGAAGCTCGGAGAAATGTACAGTATTTGTAAACCTTGCAGAATTTTCGAAGGCGTAGTCTTTATTCCAGGCATGACTGAACAAGCTACAGAGATTGTTGAAATGGGTTCAATTCATGCAGTTATTCGAGCTTTTTATAGAGAACCAGCCTATGTTGCACGCTTCTTGGGTAAACGTTTATTTCGTAAGCGCTTAGCTTACAGAAAACAGGAAGCTGCACATGAACTCGAACAAGTCCCAGTATTCAACTGAGCGGGAAATCGTCCGCAGCCTACTCGAGCAATTAAAACCGTTTTTTAATATCAAACCCGTAATATTCTACTTAGATTTGAGTGTTACGGGTTTTGTTGCATGGTTATCGTTTTTTTCTCTTCAAATTGAATCTATTCCACTTATAGCAAAACTTTTGTTAGTTGTGATTTCTTACTCGGCTTTCTACCGTGGATTGATGTTTATTCACGAAGTTGTCCACTTTAATAAAAAAATAAAGGGCTACCGATTACTCTATAATTTGTTTTTTGGGTTTCCTTGCCGAATTCCATTTTTCGTTCACGATCCACACCGCTACCACCACCTACCTAATACATTTGGAACTGCTCAAGACCCTGAATACGCTTATCTAAAAGGCTCTGGAACAAAGACGCTCTTAAAGCCGTTTTTAATTGGATTACTTTCTCCACTACTTTTAATTCTTCGCTTTGGAATTTTACCGATAATTTCTTGGGCATTCCCTAAAAAGTGGAGGCTTGCGATATTTCAAAGGGCATCAACAATTGTTGTAAATCCAAAATACATTAGACTTTTACCTGAAGAAGAAGAATCAAAACAATCTCGCATGGAAGAGAATTTGTGCGCATTGTTCTTCGTAGGCCAAGTTGCTTTAGTGGCGACAGGTCTTGTTAAGCCTGAACTCGTTCTTATTTGGTTTTCTTTAATGGTTGTGGGCGCTTTCGTAAATGTTTGGAGAGCCCGAATTGCGCACAGGTACGACAATCCAGGAGAAATGCTTACGCCACTCGCTCAGTTAAGAGATTCATTTACTATCGAAAAGAAATTTCTATCTTTCCTTTGGGCACCTGCAGGAATGCAATATCATTCACTGCACCATTTAGCGCCTCAGATTCCATATTACAATTTGCAGGCCGCACACGAGTATTTACGACTACAGCTAGATGAAGCTCATCCGTATTTACAGACAGTTGTCAGAACCCCCAAGGAGGGCTTTGAAATTTTCTATAATACTGTTATACAAGGTTAATGAAATTTCAGGAGCTTCTTGATCAATATCCACGAATGAAAATTGCAGATCCAAGCCAACAGGATGCTATTTTCTCGCTTATTGATCAGACCTCTATCAGTTCTGAAGCACTCCAAATATCTTTTGATCGAAAACCTGACTTTTATTATTTTCTAGACGCCCAGGGAGATCGGGCTTTTGTATTTGTCTTTGTTAATAAGGATGGAACGCCACACGGCTTCGCCGTTTCAACGTTTCGTAAACTCTGCTGGAACGGTCTGCCGATATCAATTGGTTACACCAGCGACCTAAGAACAACTCCGCAGTTAGACCGAGACGCCCGCCTCCAGTGGCGGAAATTTTATGGCCACGGAGTTGAACTTTCGCCTGAAATTGAAGAGTTCGGTGGCTGCATCGGTTTTGTTACTCTTGTTTGGAATGAAAATAAACTTGCACAGAAAGCCTTGATTAAGAAAAAGCGGCCTGGTGATTTTAGTTATGACATTGCTAATACTTATCAATCGCACTCGATCTGGGGGCGCTGGAAACCGCTTTCAAAGCCTAAATCAACGATCCGGCAAGTAAAGGAATCAGAAATTCCCACAGTGATAAAAGTATTATGTAACCAAGATAAATTAAGCTGGATTGAATCTGATTTGGTTCGCACGCTTGGCGTTTTTCAAAAAAACTTTAAAGATTTTCAAGTTTTAGAAGAAAATGGAATCGCAAAAGCGTTCGTACTTCCAGCTTTAACATCTAAGGTTAAGAAGACTCTGATCAAGAAGTGGCCAGCTTATTTAAACTTTATGGCAGGCCTTCTCCCGCTTTTTGGTAAACGAAGTGTCAAATTAAACGAGCCAATCGAAATTCTTCAACTCATGCTATTTAAGTCTTTTACGAATGAAGATGATAACCATCTAATGCAGTTTGCAGATCACTTTTGGTATCAGAACAATCAATTACCGAAAGAAAAACAATTTAGTATTCTTTCAATTAATCGTTGGGATAAGCCAGAACAAGAACCTCTACCCCTTAGCAAAAGAGGTTACCTTGTTACATCTATTGAAGGTGCACTTTATAAAGTGACCACAGAAAAGACGTCACCGATATTTAGCGAAATAAATGACTTTTCTCACCTTGAGGTGGGATTTCTATGATCGACTGGGCCGCAAAATGGTTTGAGATTCGCGCCGAAATGGGCCAATCCGACATGGCCACGATGATGTATCAGGATAAGGGCCTAACTTTCAAAAAAGTTCATTTTCATCACCGGGAAGCTGATGGGTTTGGAAAAATTCAATCTCTTCTTCAGCAAGAAGGAATTGAAATCAAGGCACCAATAAGGCATTTGAAAAAGCCAGCTTCGTTTCTTCACTTCTATCTTTTGTTAAAAGGTCTTTTGATTCACCCTCGTCTTCCGCACAATCCATGGAAGCATTTTTCAATTAGTACTCAATCAGGTGAACCTGATGAAGTTAGTTATTGGTTTTTAACTATTGGCGAAAATGAAAAATTAAAGACGTTGGCTAAATCGAAAAGCTTAAATTTAAGTTTTTTTATTGTTTCAGAGATTGATCAAATTATTAAACTAAAGCTTTATAAAAACCCGCAAGATAAAGGCGTATGGCTTTCGCCAGTTGATTTGCGCGGAGCTTTCCCAAATGCACCAGCTGGGCAGAACTTTGTTAGCTTTATTCCAACTGAGCTTGTTGGAATAAATAATCCTGAAGCAGTAAAACGGTCTTTCGAAAAATATAAGTCTGATCTCAAAGCTGGCGTATACTGGGCTTTCTGGGAACTGGCTCATATCGGAAGATGGGTTGGGTTAAATGGAATGCGCTGGCTAGTAAAACAAGGGACTAATCGTTCATTTTGGATGGGAAGTTTTTCAGACTTGGGAGTTTGGGATCAAGAACCACTTATGATGTCTTCCGTAAAAGACCGCAACTGGGTTATTGCTCCGCCAGGATCTCATGCCTACCCTATTGGCATCACAACAATTGAATGGTGTGGAAATCGAAGTATCACGATCAAAGTGCACCCGGCCATTTGTAATAAACAAAGCAAGATAGTTGCCGAAGAAATTATCGCAGAATTAAAGACAAAAATTTTAAAAGCTTAATAACTCCAGCGAAAGCCGATTGAGGCTTGCTGATTATCGACAATTTTAAATTCACTATTATCGCTACCCATAAACTGCAGACCTTCTAAAGAAATCACCAAGTGATCATTCCAATTGTACTCGTAGTTTAATTGTATAACGGAGGAAAAATGTTCTAAGCTTGATAACCACCTAGCACCGACGCTTGCCATCTTGCTTGCGCCTAAGTCTGGAATCCTTAATGACGTATAAGAATAAGTTTGAGTGCGAAATTCCAAACCTGGCGATGCAAAACGACCTACGTTCGTCAGCAGATTCGGAGAAAGTGTTGTGGCGGATCTTCTTACCTGTTTCCATTCGTCAGAATCATAGCCTGCTTCGTTTAAGATAAACTCCTGCCTGAAATCAACTCGGCCTTCCCAGCGAAATCCTAAAACCGCCAAAGAATAAACTTGGTTATCATCTGCCTCGACTAAATCATAAGCTCCGAATGTGTTTCTTTGGGGCACGTAATTCGTTCGACCCTGCCGGTGTTGCATATCCCCGTATAACGAAATGCCCTCTGTCCATGACCAGGTAAAATATTCGCCGATGAATCCTCGCATGTATTCACCTTGACCCCCAACAAATGCAAAAGCGTTTGCCGGATTTTCAAATTGATACTCAACTTTCAAAGCAGAGCGCGGATCAAAATCTCGGTCTGCGGTCCAAAACCTGGTGTTGTTGTCTATAGGTTCATACATTCCAACAACAGACCAACGGTTTGAATTTGGATCGGGATTCCAATTTGCCCGGACAAGTGCCCGGCCTTTTTCCTTGAAGAAAAAACTTCTTTGATTCGTATCAAAGTGAAAGAACGGATTTGACGGAGAAAATATTTCCGCAGGTCCCCACTGATAGTTTTGAAGGCCAACTGTAGTACCAAATGAATCTGACCAGCTTGAAGAAAAAAACAAATCGCTTAAATCTGAATCTTCGTCTTGAGTAGAACGTTTCCTATCAGGTTTGGTAAATTCAGTTTCAAAACTTTGTAAAAAGTGGCGAGACCTCAAAACAAGTGAATGCTTTTCGGTCAAGTTAAACTGAAAGTCAGGTCGCATTTCTAAAGTATGCGTCCAAGTTGGAGCGCCCAATACATTATTCGGGTTAAACGGAGAATCTTCGTTCCAAGTCCTAAATGTGCTAGAGCCATAAATATCAAAGCGGTAAGTATTTTCCGCTAATGCAAAATGAGACCAAAATAATAAGAAAAAATATAAAAATTTATGCATGTGTAAGGTTCTGGGAAACGGGAGCTCGAACTGTCGACTTGGCAGCTAAGTGACTGGCAAGAACAGAAAGAATTCCAAGTAATACTGTACAAAGTAAGTAAGCCTTAAAATCATAACCGATTCTAAAGATAATAGGTTCAGATAACAATCCCGCACGATATAAAATTCCAGCCTGGTTAATTGCAAAAGTTGTGATAATCGCGACAGTCGCACCAACGACTACTCCCATCATGCTAAGGTACAAAGCTTCCATCGAAAAAATAAGTCCCACTTGTCGACCCGTGAAGCCGATGCTTCTTAATGTTCCAATTTCTCGCGTTCTTTCTTTTACACTTTTCACTACCGTGTTCAAAACTGAAAGACATGCGATCGTTAGAATAACAGTTACGATAAACGTTTGAAAAATCCCCAGTAAACTTTTTGTCTGTTTGAAAAGATCAGCAATTTTATGATCATACCATTTAATTGCGTGAAGCTTTAAACCTTGGGCTTTTGAAAAATCATTAAATTTAGAAACAAATTGATCCATCTTGCTATCGTTTTTTAATAAGACAGATTGGAATCTGATTTTATCGGTATTCAAAAGCATCTGCGCATTCTCGAGTGAAATTTTCATCCACTTTTCATCAATATCTTTATAGCCACCATCAATTAATCCAACGACATTAAGGTCGAGAGCATTCAATTGACCAGTTACAGTGTTGGCCGAA
The DNA here is from genome assembly GCA_043730825.1 of Pseudobdellovibrionaceae bacterium. GTDB lineage: Bacteria > Bdellovibrionota > Bdellovibrionia > Bdellovibrionales > Bdellovibrionaceae. The sequence continues at coordinate 28,235 of JAYTJV010000005.1, read as the reverse complement.
ACTTGGATTGAACTTCTTTGGCACTGGAAAGGCCTATTTTCTGGAACGTATCCAGAGTTTTGAACCATCGTTGTATCTTTTTTTACAGCAACACAACCAAGCAAAAATCCTAATGATTGACCTAAGACCACACCTTGAGGATCTTTCGCAACATGAAGCGGAACCCCATAAAGAGTTTCCCAAGTCCAATTTGGTGCTCTCATTATGGCGCCAGCATCAATATCATAACCCATGGCCACAAAAATAAACGAATTTTTACCGTTTGTAACCATTCCCGTTGCTGGCAAAAAACGAACTGTTTCTTTAACATCTGCAGCGTTTTCCTTTAAAAACTGATTAACCTTTTGTTGTTCTTCAATCGGAATTAAGAAGTCTTCTGATCTTGCACGGCCTTCTGCTGATTGAATCTCGGGGTTTTCAATAAGTAAGTGACCGTACATTGCACGATGAGTGTAGCCTTCTTCGTACATGTGATTAACATCCGTAATGTAACCTTGAAAAAGAACCAAAGACAGAAAGCCTGCTGAAATAGAAATAATGGCAGCAAGGCTATGTCGCCAGTTCTTAAATGCATTTCTAAAAGCTATAGCAGCTAGTATTTTCATCTTTTCAAATTGTTCACGTTAAAGATTGTTTCTTTGTGCTCTTCTAATTTTGGACTGATATAGCGAAGGATTGATTTGTTATTTTCAAACTTCGCATCAACGATTTCCATTTTACTAACGAAATCTATAGCCTTACCGTTAACTGTTACTTTATTAGCGTATTCTAAAGTTGCTCTTTTAAATGGCTGACCTTGCAAAGTTAGAAACTCGGCCTTAATTGCGCGCTTTGATTTATCAGAGATCCAATACCGAATTTGATCATAGGTTAAGTTGTTAGCTTTCGCTTTCAACATCAGGACGTATACTTTTTCTCCGTTAATGGTCTCGGTCTTTTCAATTGTCGGCGTATAGTCCCGGGCATAGTGAGTAGACGCGATATCACCGATCGCTGCTTGGCCCGTTAGTTTCTGACGGGAAGAAATCGCAACTGGCTTTTTCAAAGACGGCTTAAAAAACCACATTGTGCGATCATTGAATAAATACATCTCACCTTTATTGCGTGAAGGCTCTAGAGCTTCAACGTTTGCATTAACACCCTTGGCTCGAACTTTAAATTTTCGAACTGAAGATTCCCCGTCTTCGACAGTTGTGACTTCACTTTCCCAAGTCAGTCCGCCTTCCAAACTTCCACGAGCACGGTCTGATGCCTTTAAAAGTTCCAGATCCACTTGTGCAAACACCGTTCCTGAAAAAATAACTACAGCAAAGATTGTTTTAAAAAAATTATTTTTTATCATTTATGCCCCCGAATCAGATAAAAGGTCTACGACTTTCATCTTAAGTTTAAAGTGAGTTACAAGGTAAGAGGTCAGTCCAACTAATAATAGAAACAAGAATGTAATAATCGAAACTAAAACTGCATTAATTGACAAGGTAAATTGAAGAGCTGCAGCAATGCCAGGCGGGGAAAATGTAAAGTGCATACTATTAACGATAACAGCTATAATAGCTGCCAGTATAACCCCAATAACACCGCTTAAAACACATAGCCAGAGTGCTTCTTGTGTCATCATCCAAGAAATTTGCGAAGGTCTATAACCAATTGCCCGGAAAGTACCAATTTCACGCGTTCTTTCCAAAATACCCATTGTCAAAGAATTCACGATTGATAAAGCTACTGCTCCGCAAATAAGAAAAATAAAAAATCCTGTCATTGCATATAAAAAACCCATTGAACCCACATAATTTGGTGAGATTGCCGGATCGTCAAATGGGTAAGCATCGTATGGTAAATTTTCTTTTTTAAATGTCTCATTTAATTCCCGAACGATATTTGAAATTTTGGAATCATCTTTTAGATAAATCATCAGGTAATGCGCACCATCAGTGCTGTAAAGTTCCTGCAAAAGCTCAAAGGGCGCCAGCAGACCAGCGTCTTCTAAAAGTTCTGAGCCTGTTGAATGATTAACTGTGAGTGTAGCATCAATTGCATTTAAATCTCCGTAGAAATTCATTCCCGCTAGTTGCACAGATCTTTGTTCGATAGGCAATTGTTCAAACGGAGCTTTTCGCTGGATGAGCTCCCCAAGTCTTGATGTTATTGAAATTGAAAGGGGATCATTTTTTACAGCGTTGTTAAAGTTGACACTGTCTTCAGTTAAAAAATCTTCAGCCCATTTAGTCACTTCAGTATGACTAAAGCTTTTTTCCAAAGTCAGCACGTCGACACCGACCGACATGAAGGGAACAGATTTTTCTCCGTTACTGATAAGGCCAGCGCCTGTTAGTGCTTTTCCGGTCCACTCGATATTATCTGCATATTTCTGAATATATTTTTTTACAATTTCCTGATCAGCTGAAGTTAGCTGGTAAAAAGAAGGTCTGGTTGCAAATCTTTGCAAACCCTCTTTTTTAAAAATAGTCACGTGACCTTTATTCTGAAGATAAACGGAATTAGATCTTAGACCTTTTTCGACTCTGAAAATAAATCCACCTAAAAGCGTTAATCCGACAAATCCTGCGATAACAGCAGCTCCCGTAGCAACCGTTCTACGCTTATTTCGAAATAAATTTCGGAAAGATAATTTCCACATCATTCGACGATGACTCCGTCTTCAATTCTAACAATCCTACCAACCCGGCCAATTAATTTTTCGTCATGAGAACAGAATAAAAAAGTCACATTCTGAGTTTTATTTAAATCTGCCATCAAATCTAAAATCATATGGGCCGTTTTAGAATCTAAGTTCGCAGTAGGCTCATCTGCTAAAACCAAAGATGGATTCGTAACTAGCGCACGAGCAATTGCAACGCGCTGTCTTTGCCCCCCGGAAAGTTGATCTGGTCGGTGTTTTTTAAACTCTTCTAAGCCAACTGCTTTAATCACAGTTGCAACCCGATTCTGTCTTTCGCTCAATGGTAGTTTTGCTTTCACTAACAACGGCAACTCTATATTTTCCCAAACATTTAAGACTGGAACAAGATTAAATGACTGAAAGATAAATCCAATTTTTTCGTTTCTTAAATCACACTGTTGAATTTCATTCATCTTGGTAATTTCTTTGCCCGCAATTGTAATCGAACCTTCAGTTGGCTGATCTAAACATCCTACTAAATTTAAAAGCGTGCTTTTCCCTGAGCCAGAAACACCAATAACACTTGTAAATTCGCCTGCCTTAATTTCGAGGTTAATTCCGCGCAATGCTGGCACAACGGTCTCGCCAAGTTTGTATGATTTTTTAACGCCGGTGAGCTTAACTAATGTCACATGAAACCTCGTTTGAAGAAATCTGCACCCGCCTAAGAAGATTACACTCTGGAAGAATTTTCAATGCATGTCTGCTCAGGTCAATTCAATTCACTTTAGTGTGCCCATAGTCAGGCCCCAATTTTGAAGTCTACTTGTATCTGAAAAGCGGGGTTTTATGAAACTAGATATGGAAATTAATAAAGAAAATAGCGCTGTTGAATCTAAAGCGCCTTCAAAGACTGCACAGAAGTCTTTCGGTCGATTTATTATCACATCAGGCCTTTTCCACATCATGGCCGCGTCAGCAATCATAATAACAAATCACGTTCCCGCAACTGAGACTGAAACTGAAAAAGACTTAGTTGTAATTGATTTCGCAGCACCAGTTGAAGCAAATTCTGCTCCGGAATATGCTTCAGCCCCAGAGCAAGTTGCGACCGTCGCATCGACCCAAGCACCAGCTGTTGAAACTGAACCAGCTGCTGCGGAACCTGTTACCGTAGAGGCCGCAAAACCCATCCAAGCGGCTGCCCCAGTCCTGGCTCCAGTTACAAAACCTACAGCTGCTCCATCTCCGATTGTGCAAGAAGCGCCTAAACCAATTCCAGTAGTCGCCCAAAAAGTAGCGGCTCCACAAGTAGATCCGCAAGAAGTTGATCAAAATCTAAATCAGGTAGACGCACAGAACGACCAAGAAGTTCAAAATGAATCAGCTAAAATCAAAGAAGAAGCTGATAAGGCCGAAAAAGCTCTAGCTGAGTCAGCAAAATTAGCAGAGCAAAAACTTAAATTAGAAGAACAGGCCACAGCTGCCAAAATTAAAGCTCGCACTGACGCTTTGAAAAAAGAAGAAGCCGCGAAAGCTGTTGCAGCACTTGCTGCTACGAAAGCCGCATCTCAAGAAGCTGAGAAAGCAGAGTCCGCAAAATTAGCCGCAGAAGAAAAAGCCCAAGAAACGAAACTAGCTGCGGAAGAAGAGGCTCAAGCTGCAAAACTTGCTGCCGATGAAAATGCAGCCGCAGAACAAGCTGCTACTGCCGCCGCTGCAGAATCTGCTGTTCCAGCTGAAAAAACTCTAGATGGTTCTGGAGAAAAAAACGCAGGCCCAGGCGAAATCAGTTCAGACGTTAGAGCTCTAGAACAACTTCGCCAAATGCCCGGTAATCCAAAACCTCAATATGATTCTCAAGAACGACTTAAGGGTCACATGGGGATCGTTGTCTTTCAGGCTTTTGTTACTCAGGAAGGTCAATTAACAGACTTTAAATTGTTGAAGTCTTCTGGACATCGCAATTTAGACGCAAAAACTTTGAAAGCATTAAAGCAGTGGAAGTTTCATCCAGGCCAAGAAGGTTCAGTCGAATTACCATTTAATTGGAATCTAAAAGGTGGGCCGCAAGAAATGCCTGCCTTCTTAAGAAGAAAAGTCGGCAAGGCTCCATAGAATTTAGCTTACAAAGCGCAATTGTAAGCTAAGCTATCCTAATTGTTCAGGAAATTTAGTCTTGAAAAAGGGCTTTTTTCTTAGGAGTAGTCCCTTTGCTTCTTAAAGCAGCTTTTCTTTTTACGCCTTTACGAGCGAGTTTTTTCTTACGAATAACTTTAGTTTTACGTGTTTTAGATGCCATGAGGGGTCCTCCAGTAATATCCAAACTTGGATCAGTTCAAAAAAGCAACGTGATTGCTATCAAAAGGGTATGCTTAAGTCAACGGAATGGCGTTGATCATTTCCACCATCTGCATGCCACTGAGATGCATAGTCGATCTTAAATCGAGGTAAATCGAAGCCAAAGCCCGCTGACCATGATTCTTTCAATTTTGGGGGGCGACTTACGCCAATTCGAAAAATGAACCATTTACTTGTGTAAGACTCAACACCCATCTGAGGAATCCAATTATCCCAACGGTTATTCGTTTGGGTCACAAAATCTAGTCGCCATCGAAACCATTCTTTATAGTTCCAGTTGAAACCAATTCGAGAAGTCGGAACCAAACGACCATTACGCTCAAAATCATCGCTTGCTGAGGCAATATTTTCGGCAGCAAAGCCAATCCCGAAATCATTTATTGGAGTCCAAAGAAGCCCGACGTTTCCGTTAATTGCAGTTTTTCTTTTAACTTCAAATTCAAATTCCGCTTGCCAATAAGTCAGAGTTGCCCCAAACGCGATTCTTTCATAAATAAAATCAGACAAACTGAGAGCAAACATCTGAATTTCTTTATCGGTGAAATAACTGAAAGCTCCTGGAACGGCAGAGTCGCGATCGTTTTCAGTTAAACTAATCGCAAATAAATCTTTTTGAAAACTCGTGTAGAAGTGTCTGCCTTTTAAGTGAACTAAGCTTGCAGAATTCATGAAGCTCGCTTCGCCAGGTTCGACAGACGCAACACCGGCTCCGCCCGCACCTAAGGCAACCGCACTTTTTGGAAGATTAGCAAAAGATAATGAAGTCAGAAGTAAGATGATAAGAATAGTTAGTTTCTTCATAGGAAGAAATCATCTCTCTTATTGATCGGAAATTACAATGAGGAATTACTGTTTGGTGCAGACCGTAATATAGTGAGCGCATACCGCGTTTATAGCTCCAGCATTCGTCCGCGTGAGCTCGGTTGCCATATTATCTTCATTTATGCAGGTTTGAGTTGGGTCATACTGCACGTAGTATGGAAATGGTCGCTGGCTTCCATCGGTTTGGTAATTTGGAAATGCTTCATTTGGATAGCAGTCCATGCCAGTTGGAACAACGCAAAGTCTTGATCCAGCCGGAGTGTTCTGAAAGCCTAACTCCCATTGACTTGGCGGAAGGATTTCTCGAATTTTTTCTATGTTCATAACTGAATAATATTGGGCAGCAAAAGTCCCAGACATCGGATTACAACCCGCCGCAGCTGGTTGCGGGGCCATTGCTGGTCCTCTTTGTCTTGAACTCATAATAGGAATTTCAGTACATCTCCATTGAGTAGCGCTGTTGCCTTCAACTACTGGTGTACCACTTGCTAAATTATATTCATTGATTCCTTTTAGAACTCTCATTCCAGCACCTGGAGCATCGCTTGGATATCCGAACTGCAATTGATAACCGCGTCCAACTGCTTTTGTCTGAGCAGAAGAGTAAGCAATGGGGCTTCTGATGACGCTTCTATTTCCTTCTTCAGAAAATCCAACAGCAATATGAAATTGTCCAAATCCCTGACAGCCCTGAGCAGTACAAGCTCTGAAAGATTGAGTCCCTAAAAGGGAACTCCAATAATCGCTCGCAGGAAAATCCTGATTAAATCTAAAATCAAGGCGCGATTTGTTTGAAGGCGCACGATTAGAATATCCAACAAATGCGTTTCCGGCACGTCGACCCGATTCAACGACTGGAGTCATCCAAGAATCGTCTGCTAAATAATCAAATGAACCCCAAATTCCACCTGGAGAAGTTCCAGTGTAAGAAGCTTTAAAATCTGTCACCGATCTCAACGCTACTTGAGTTTCTAAACCTGCGCTCGTGTTTTCAATAAGTTCTTTATACTGCACATCTAGGACTTGAGCATTTCCTAAGATAGGGCGAAGTGAACCCCCAGCTGCTGCCAGGAAATCAGGTGAAAGTCTGACTCCTCCACGGGTACCACCAGCTGTTGCTTTTAAAGTAAAATATGTTGGTGCACCTTTTACGTTAGGAACACAAGAATTATAAGATATTGAATCTAAGCCAACTTCGTAGGCAATGGGCGCCGTCGCTTTTCCGCCGGGATTTGTGCCATTTAAACTTGAACTGAGTAAATCTGCTTCATCGACAGTTTGAAAACCTGACTTTCCACAATTCTGGAAGGTCAACAAAACTAATGTAATGCCCGTAAGCAAAGCAGCAAAGCGCTTATTCACTCGCAGTTCCCCCATCTAAAAATCTTAACATACTTGGCCGCGGCACAGCCAACAATCTGTTGCTTGTCTTAAAATGAAACGTTTGAGAAAAAAGGGCATGTCACAAGTAAAAAAAGCTATTATTCCAGCCGCAGGTCTAGGTACTCGTTTTCTCCCGGCCACTAAAACGGTTCCTAAAGAAATGTTAAACCTCGTTGATGCTCCAACGATTCTTTATGTAGTCGAAGAGGCTATCGAAGCAGGAATCGAAGATATTATACTTATAGCGGGTCGGGGTAAGCATGCTATTGAAGATTTTTTTGATACCTCTTATGAACTCGAAGATAAATTAGCCCATTCAGGAAAATTGAACCTTCTTGATCGCCTGACTAAAATCAGAAACACGGCGAATATTATCAGTATTCGTCAGAAGCAAGCTTTAGGCTTAGGGCATGCTGTTTACTGTGGAAAACCAATTGTTGGAAATGAACCTTTTGCAGTTTTGCTTGGTGATGAAATCACAGTTAGCCGTAATGGACAAAAAACAGTCACTTCGCAATTGGTAGAAAATTACGCAAATAATGGGGTGTCTTCTGTTTCAATAATGGAGGTTTCAGAAGAAGATGTTTCAAAATATGGAATCGCCGAAGTTAAACATATTGAAGGTTCTCGCTATAAAGTTTTATCTGTGGTTGAAAAGCCAAATCCTAAAGAAGTAAAAAGCAGAATGGCAATGCCCGGTCGTTATGTATTTGATGCTCAGATTTTTGAGGAACTCAAAAATGGCAAGCCTGGCATGGGGGGAGAAATCCAATTAACTGATTCTATGATTAGTCTCATCGCGCATAAAGGGATGGAAGCACTGACTTTTACTACTAAAAGATTCGACGCCGGTGATAAGCTTGGATACTTGAAAGCGACGGTCGAACTTGCTTTAATGAATCCTGAACTTGAAGGACCATTTAGGTCATATTTGTTAGAGACTGTAAAAGGTTGGGGAAAATGAAATTGATTTCGTTCATTCTGTTTTGTGGCATGTTTGCAAACGCTTACGTTCCACCTACACGAGTAATCTTAGAAAAAACGATCGAAAATTCTGGAACTGCGTCTTATCAAATTGAAAAAGAGATTCGCTTTTCAAATCCAGAAATTCCGGCCCTCAAAGAGACTTGGTATGTTGCGAATAATAAAACGATTCGATTAACAGTTACTTTACTAGCTCCCGCTGCTGCTGGAACTGTGAATCCAAAATATACTGCTCTCTATGTTGCCGGTGTAAAATACACTTTATCTGGCACCTCGAAGGAAACTGGAAAAGTTCCTGAAGAAATGCCTGAACAATTTTTTCATTTCAAAAGAGTCGACAGCCTCGCTCAACATCTAAATAAACTGGGAGTTCTCAATTCAACCCAAGGTAATTTGGATTTAGCTCGATTAAATCGGTCACAAGGCGTGATTAATTTTGGCCTGGGAAAACCAGGCGAAGAGGGCACCAAGGGTACAGCGCCTTATGTATGGATTGAACAAGATGCCTTTGTGGTAAAGCGTGTTCGTTTTTCTCAAGACACAGAAATGACTGCTAATAATTATCAAATTTTTCCTAAAGGTTTGAATTACCCAATGGTTACAAATTTAGTCTGGGCCGATCAAAAAGTTCGGATGAATACGCTTTCCGTGACAATGGTAAAAGCCTTTCCGCCGACGGTCTTTCAATCCACTAATCTTGAAGATTCAAAAAACTTTCAGACGAATTTTTCTCGCTGGAATGCTGTAATGGAGTTTTACAAGAGGTTTCGTTGATACAAGAAAAGCTCTGGCGCGTGGCTGTAGAGGCTCCTTTAAAAGAGCCTCTGACTTATACATACTCTGAAAATTTGGAAAGAGGTCGCTGGGTCCATGTTCCTTTGGGAAAACGCTCATCGATGGGACTTGTTCTAGGCACTGCCGAAAAGGCAGAAGTCGAAACTTTCAAAATGAAATCCATTAAAAACTTAGATGAAGAATTGCCTCTCCTCCATGAACCCTTTGTGAAATGGCTCGAATGGCTTTCAGACTATTATGTTTACCCTTTAGGACTAGTTGCTGAATCATCACGTCCCCCACTTAAGCGAACTGAAAAAGTTCGCAAATCCAAGAGAGCTCCCGTCATCCCCGTTTTGGCCAGTGATGTTCCACCACAATTAACAGATGAACAATTTAAAGTCGTTGATGAAATATCTAAGCAAAATAAATTCCGCGCACACTTAATTCACGGAGTAACCGGTTCCGGTAAAACAGAAATTTATCTTAGGCTTATTGAAAAAACGATTAATGAAGGTAAAACGGTTTTAGTTTTAGTCCCAGAAATCTCTTTAACTCCTCAATTGGTTCACAGGTTTGCCAGACGATTTGGCAATAAGATCGCAGCTCTCCATTCGCAATTAACTGACAGGGAAAAAACGACTCAATGGTGGGATGTTGTCGAGGGTAAAAGGCCCATTCTAATTGGCGCAAGGTCCGCTCTGTTTTGTCCGCAAAAAAATTTAGGACTTATAATTGTAGATGAAGAACACGAATCAAGTTACAAGCAGGATGAAAAACTAAAATATCATGCCAGGGATGCCGCGGTCATGCTGGGATATTTTCACAATTGTCCCGTGCTGTTAGGCTCTGCTACGCCTAGCCTTGAAAGCTGGCACAATGGAAAAAACGGAAAATATCAACTACATCAACTTAAAAAAAGAGTCCACACAAGCCATTTACCGAATGTTCAAATCGTTGATTTAAAACTTGAAAAGGATACCCCGCACGCAAATCCACTAGTGCCCTCTTGGTTATCTAAAGTTCTTTACGAAAAAATGCAAACTACCCTAGACGAAGGTTATCAAACGGCATTATTTTTAAATCGTCGCGGAATGGCCCACGTGGTGATGTGTAATTCTTGCGGCTATAGTTCGGAATGTCCAAATTGTGACATTCATCTGACGCTCCACGGGAAATCGCATCTGGTTTGTCACTACTGCGACTATCACGAAAATTATAAAATGAAATGTTCCTCCTGCAAAGTCGGCGATTTTTCAGCTGTCGGTTTAGGTACAGAAAAATTAGAAAATGATTTAAGAAAATTATTTCCTGATAAAAAAATCCTCCGCGCCGACCGCGATGAAATTCAATCTCGCGAAGATTTGGAAAATTTTGTAAATGAAATGGAAACAGGAGCTGTTGATATTTTAGTAGGAACACAGATGATTGCCAAAGGTTTGGACTTTCCACGATTGAAGCTCGTAGGACTTGTCTTAGCAGATATCGGTTTCAACATGCCTGACTTCCGCTGCACTGAAAGAAATTTTCAGTTGATGGTTCAGATGGGTGGAAGACCTGGACGGTCACTCGAATTAAAAGACTCTAAAGGTGAAGTCGTCATTCAAACTTTTAATCCTGAACACGAAAGTTTAGCCTTCGCTATAAAACATGACTACGAAGGTTTTGCAAATCAGGAATTGATTCACAGACAATCACTTCTTTATCCTCCGCATGGAAATTTGATTAGTATCAGAATTCAATCAAGCGAACATTCGAAGGCTTATCAGCTTGCTCAGCACGTGGGGTCGCGCGCTAGAGCTTTGCAGAACCAATTTGAGCCCTACAAAGGTCTTGAAGTTTTAGGTCCTGCAGAAGCGCCAATGGCAAAACTCAAAAACCAATATCGTTATTATATTCTACTTAAAGGTGCGCAAAAGCCTGTTTTAAGTAAGTTTATCAGGCAGTTACTTGGTGATGAATCCTGGATCCCGTCGAAATGTCGGATCATCGTGGATATTGACCCCCTCCAATTACTTTAAGCATAATAATCAATATGGTTACTTGTCCCCGTTGCAGCCTTCAAGTTATCGATCTTCACGGAGTTGATGGTCCTTTATTGCAAAGATTAAATGAGCTTGGTGAAACAACATCAACGCAAGTTTGCATGTCGTGTTTGACTGATCTTCGCAAAGTTGCAAGCTCTGGCGCCGGTGCTGGCGGCATTTTAATGGCGCAAGAAAAAGCAAAAGACCAGCATCGACTTCAGCTTTGGAAAGGCCGCGTTTCACTTGTGAAAAATGGCCGACAGATGATGAATCAAAAAAAGTATTCAGAAGCTGCAATATTTTACGAAAAATATTTAAAAATTTTAGAAATCGTTTTTAATGTCGAGAAGGGTAAGAACTTAGTTCCAGATCATTTCAAAGAATCAGCTCGGACTGAAGAACTCACAGTTGTGACATCTGTCTACTGGGACTTACTGCGGATCTATGACACGAGCTCAAAATACGGAGATCGCCAAGCCATTGCTTCCAAGCAATTAGCACTGTTTGTTCGATTTACTCCGATATTTCCAGATATTATGAAGCGCGCAGAAGCTTTCGTAAAACAAGCTAAAAATCCCACAGCATTTAAATCGTTTTTAAAAAATGCTTCAAACGAAAGACCTCGCTGCTTCATTGCAACGTCTGCTTTCGAGGGAACACTTCATCCGGAGGTTCAAATGTTGAGACACTTTCGAGATCACAAGCTGAAGCGCTTTAAATATGGTCGACTTTTTGTTAAAGAGTATTATAAGTATTCTCCTCGCATAGCTGGTTTTTTAGACAGAAAATCTTATCTAAAACCGATGGTAAGAGCCTTTCTTAAGCTATTGATCAAATGCGTTAGCTAATTCTGAGTAAACTACTTGCCAAGAATTGCTGTGTTGATAAGGATTTCCTCATGAGTTCTATTTATGATTATGTAGTTATAGGCAGCGGGTTATCAGGTCTTTCGATCGCCACAAGACTTTCACAAGAAACAAGTCGCGTTCTTTTACTAGACGCAGCTGAAGTTGCTGGTGGCTGGCTTAGAAAGCCTCACTTAGCGGCAGTTCCCGCAACCCCTTCAGCAGAAAAAGGTCTTCTTTTCTTAGAAGACCTAACAGGAATCAAAATCACAGGTCCTATCAAAGAACTTTCGCCCGTCACTTATGATGAAGGAATGTTCAAATCATTCATGGGCTTCGGGGAAAAAACTCCAGAATTTTACGACGAGATGGCTTACTACTGCTCTTCGCAATATTTCGAATTAAAGGCGCATCCAACAATTTGGATTCAAAGACTCTTAGAAAAATTTAAAGGAACGTTTGCTCCGCGATCAATCGTTACAAAATTCGTAGCAGAAAACGGTCGCATTCAACACGTTCTCGTAAATGGAACAAAAAAAGTTCAGGGCCACAATTTCATTTATTGCGGTGATGTAAAATCATTAAACCGACTTATGCCCACAGATTTAATTCCAAACAAACTCCAAACCAAGATTACAAAAACAAAAACTTGGACACGGGCTACTTTGCAGTTAGATCACGAAGCTGGAGTCACTGAAAACTCAGCATACCACGTCCTTATCGGCTCATCACAAGACGAAATCGTAACATGTGTTGGTCAGTTCCAAGGCACAACAAGCACGTGGATGACATTTGTTCCAGACGAAGAGGCGGAAGACGCTGAAGTTGTAGGACAGGCTTTAAAAAGAATAAAGAAACAAATTAAGCGAGCTTACCCAGATTCACTAAACGAAAAGACTTTGGAAAAAATAAGCGTTCAACCCAATTTTGGCGGAAGCTTTGATTTAAAATTAAATGCAAATCAATCGTGGCCAGATCTAGAAAATATGTGGATTGGTTCAAGCACAATTCAAGATTCACGAAATATCGTGGGCGCTCTAAATCAAGCCCAATTAGTTTTAGCATCATTGGGCTTTTCGACTACGAATCTTTCTGATAATGCCCCTGTCGACGCAAGCCTGTAGCTACTGGCAAAATAAAAAACCCAAGTTTTTAGCTTGGGTTTTTTGAAATTAAAATCTAATTCGAAATTTATAAAATATCTAAACTTCCTTCCATGATTTCGCCGTTGCCAGTGTTCACCATGCGAATCATAGTTCCTACTGGTATATCTAGAGGTATCCCTGGTGCCCATTCAGACGCATCACCTGTTGCCCCCAAAAACACGAGTTCAGCTGCAACAATGCCTTCGACTGGATCAAGCGCCATAGTCATCGAACCAACTTTTTTATTGTTAACATAAATATCGATGTTGTCTCCTTCACTAAAGCCTTCAGCCGCGAAAACAAACTTGTACTTTCCGCCAGCACTCTGGAATTTTCCTAAGCCTTCACCGCCAGCTGATTCCATTAATGTCGCGATTCGAATTTTCTTTTCGCTAACACGAGTTCCTCTTTTTGCATCTGAAACACTCGAGCTCAAGCTAATTGCGATAATTGAAACTGCGCTTAAAATGATCATTGAAAAGAAATTGGTAGATGGACGATTAAACATAAAAACTCCTTTTAACGTTAGGTCCCCACCTGAATTAATAGAATAGCAAAAGCTAAGCCGGACCAAAGCGAACTGAAGTGGCTTAAAAACAAACCTGAAGATTTACTGAATTGAATTTCGACAATTGATTAGGAAAACAAAAGGATAAGTACCGGAAAGTAGACAAAAGAATTGGATAGTGTTCGAGTAAGCTTCACTGTCGCATCCTTCAACAGCGAAGCTAGTATCAAGTTGAGCCAGCTTATATTTTTATTTACTTGGAAGAATACTTACGCGTGCGGCTTTCATTTTATCTTGGTTGCTTGTTGATCCGTAGATCGCAAGGTAGCAAGAACGAGCTGGGTCGCGTATTACTTGAACTTCATAAGTACGCTTGTAAGTCTTAGTCACCATGTCGTAACCGCTGTACAAAAGAAGAGTTTGTTTGTGAGAGCAATTTTTTTGATCTTGGTTTGCAATCATAACAAGGGGCTGTGCGCCGGTTTTAGAGTTTAGATCTAATTTTAAAGAAACTAGAGTCGCATTATACAAAGCTTTTGTGCGAGTCTCGACTTGCGTGTGTTTTCCAAATTGAACTGGAACGTAAGTTGTATTGTAAGCAAAAGCTTGAGTAGCTAGTAACGTCGTTGCGATAATCATCGATTTCATTTTTTCTCCTTGAGAGTAATACCTTTAAAGTTCTTGATGACGTATAGCATCATGACCCCCTCTCCGCAAGAGTGGAATGCGGGTAATATTTACATCTCCTCGCAAATTCCCCCTCAGTCAGTATGAGGTGGTTTATATTCAACTTTGCCTTTAATTTCATTTTTCCGGGGGGGAATCAGAGTGAAAAAAGTTGCCTTTGCCGTCTTTGGGTTATGTCTTTTTTCTCATGCTCAACCCAATCTTGATCCGGTCGTTTTAGCTGTCGAAAAAAAACTAAATAGTCTCCTTTTGGAAACCGTCAACGAAGGGGAAACTCGCGCCGAAGTTTTAAGAGTCGGAAAAACCCCTCAAATCAAATGTAGCAAGATTATATATACAAAAGGACGCAAAGTCGTTTTCTGTACGGCTGAAATTAAGACGAGTTTTGGACCCGGTCTTAAAAACCATGGGACTGCGACCTGCACTTCACTTGGATATGTTTTAGATCGTAAGGGGAAAATTGAATCCGATTTTAATCCTGAGCAAAATCGAAAATGCTTGGAAACAATTAACGATTCCAGCTACGAATAAACAAATTGCTGCATGGCGCGAAGTCTGTGCGGCGGCGGGTTCTCTGAAAAAACTAGAAGCCCCCAATTGGGTCCACTTAAAAAACTAAAAGTCCTATAAATAAAGCACTCCTTGCACTTGGTGCGGCGCTTTGGTATCCCTCTCAGTCACTAATTACACACTCCAGATTATTTTCTGGTCCTCTAACATAGCTATAGTTGGGGGTCGCATCTCAAAGGTAACTCGCTTTTGAGCTCTGATCGGGAGGTGGCTTAACCAGAACAGGAGATTATATGGCTAGTGTTACTATGAAAGAGATGTTGGATGCAGGTGTGCATTTCGGACATCAAACTCAACGATGGAATCCAAAAATGAAAAACTACGTCTACACAGACCGTGGTGGGATTCATATCATCGATCTACAAAAAACAATGGTTCGCGCTCAAAAAGCTGCTGACTTCGTAAAAGAAGTTGCTGCCTCTGGCGGACGTTTGATTTTTGTTGGAACGAAAAAGCAAGCTATCGAACCTATCATTGAAGCAGCTGCACGCTGTGGTCAGTACCACGTTACAAAACGTTGGTTAGGTGGAATGCTAACAAATTTCGAAACTATCAAATCATCAATCGATCACATGAAAAAAATCGAAAAGATGAAAGAAGCTGGCGAGCTTACTTATTTAACTAAAAAAGAACGCGCTCGTATCGAAAAAGAATACGGTAAACTTTCTGAATTCCTAAGCGGTATCAAAGATATGAAGACAATGCCTTCTGCAATGTTCGTTGTGGATCTTCCTAAAGAACACATCGCAGTTGCTGAAGCAAAACGCTTGGGTATGCCTGTTGTTGCAATTGCTGATACAAATTCAGATCCTGAAACTATTGAATATCCAATCCCAGGAAACGACGACGCTATCCGATCTATCAAGCTTTTCACTAACATGATTGCTGATTCTTTCATCGAAGGCGCGAAAATTTGGGAACAAAGACTTCGTTCATCTTCTGACAAGCAGTCTGACACAGCTGAAAAAGCTATGAAGACTGAAGACAAAGGTGAAGCTCCAATGAAGCGACGTGGCGCTCCAGCTCCTGCAGCAGCAGCTGCTGGTCGTGGTGGCAAAGCTCAACCAGATAAAAAAGCTGAACCTGCAATCGTGAAGGTTACTAAAGCTAGAAAACTGGTTGCAGCGGGAACTGCTGATGAAGTGGAAATTCAAGCTGAGCTTGAAAACCCTGAAGCAGCAGCGGACACAACTGACGAAGCTTCTGAATAAGAAGCTTCGGTCCCCCGAACACGTTTGTTTAAAACTTTCTAATCTCAAAATTTCTATGTAGGAGTGCGAATATGTCTATCTCTGCCTCTATGGTTAAAGAACTGCGCGAAAAAACTAGCGCAGGAATGATGGATTGCAAAAAAGCTTTGGAAGAAACTCAAGGTGATTTCGAAGCTGCGATTGAATGGTTACGTAAAAAAGGTCTTTCGAACGCTGCTAAAAAAGCCGGTCGAATTGCTGCAGAAGGCGCTGTCTTTGCTCAGGTGCAAAACAACGTTGGAATCGTAGTGGAAGTTAACTCTGAAACAGATTTCGTTGCTCGTAATGATGGCTTCCGGGCTTTCGTAAAGAATGTTGCTGACCATATCGTTTCATCTAAAGCGACTGGTGATTTGTTAGATCAGCCTTACCACAAGAACAATTCTCAAAAAGTTTCTGATCTTTTAAAAGAAAACATTGCGTCTATCGGTGAAAACTTGGTTATCCGTCGTTCTGAAAAGTACGAAGGAACTGCAACGAGTTTGGTTCACACATACATTCACGGCGAAGGTAAAATTGGCGTTCTTTTAGAAATGACTGGCGACGCTAAATCAGACGCCGTAAGAAATTACGCTCAAGACGTAGCTCTTCACATTGCTGCTATGAATCCGATGGCTATTTCTGGTGATCAACTTCCAGCTGCTGTTGTCGCTAAGGAAAAAGAAATCCTAAAGGCAAAAGCTTTAGAGCAAGGCAAAAAGCCTGAAATGCTTGATAAGATCGTAGAAGGTCAAATCCGCAAATTTATGGCTGAGAGCTGCTTACTTGACCAATCATTCGTTAAAAATCCTGACATCAAGGTTTCTGAACACTTAAAAGCCGGTGGCGGTTTAACTGTTAAGCGCTTTGCACGCTTTGAATTAGGCGAAGGCATTGAAAAGAAAAAAGATGATTTTGCTGCAGAAGTTGCTGCTCAGACAGCTGCTGCAATGAAGGGACACTAATTACGTGAGTAAGGGACCTTACAAACGGATATTACTGAAACTCAGTGGTGAAGCCTTGGCAGGACAACAGGGCCAAGGCATTAACCCTCTGGTTATTAAGCAAATCGCACAAGATGTCGCTGAAGCTCATAGATCTGGCGTGCAACTTGGAATTGTTATTGGTGGTGGAAATATCTTCAGAGGTGTTTCTGCTTCCGCACAGGGCATGGATCGCGCCAGTTCTGATTATATGGGAATGCTTGCGACAGTTATTAATGCGCTTGCTCTTCAAGATGCTCTCGAAAAAGAAAATGTCCCAACTCGTGTTCAGTCAGCTATCGCAATGGCTGAAATTGCAGAACCTTACATTCGTCGAAAAGCGATCAGACACCTGGAAAAAGGTCGAATCGTGATCTTTGGTGCAGGCACTGGAAATCCGTATTTTACGACTGATACAGCCGCAAGTCTTCGCGCTATGGAAATTAGCGCCCAGATCATTATGAAGGCGACAAAAGTTGACGGCATTTATGACATGGATCCGGTCAAACACCCAGAAGCTAAAAAGTTTGATAATATCACCTATATGGATGTGTTAAATCGTGGCCTTCAAGTTATGGATTCGACGGCAATTAGCTTATGCATGGACCACAAACTTCCTATTTTAACATTTGATTTGATGAAAAAAGGCAACATACTGAGAGCTACAAAAGGCGACGCAATCGGAACTCTTGTTCAGTAAGGGGTCAACATGGTTGATACAGTAAAAAAAGCAACTCAAGACAAAATGGCCAAGGCTATCGCAGCCCTTGGTGAAGAATTCAAAAAAGTGAGAACTGGCCGTGCCCAGGTTTCAATGTTAGATAACGTTCGCGTTAACTATTATGGAAATATGTCTCCACTTAGCCAGGTCGCTGCGATTTCTACACCTGACGCGAAATCTTTTTCAATCGCACCTTGGGAAAGCTCAATTCTAAAAGAGATCGAACAAGCAATTGTTAAATCTGATTTGGGAATGGCTCCGATTAATGATGGAAAAATCATTCGCTTAAAAGTGCCTGATTTGACTGAAGACCGACGAAAAGACTTAGCTAAACAAGTAAATAAAATCGCAGAAGAATCAAGAGTCGCAATTCGTATGGCTCGCAGAGATGCGAATGAAGCTTTGAAGAAAGCTGCTAAAGATAAAGCAATCAGCGAAGATGAAAACAAACGCGCTGAAGCTGATGTTCAGAAGCTAACTGATGATTCAATTAAAATGGTCGATAAACTCACTAAAGAAAAAGAACAAAGCATTTTAACTATTTGATTATTTGGAAGTGAGCTTAGATTTGATGCGTTTACCTACACATCTTGCAATTATTATGGACGGAAATGGACGCTGGGCCCAACAACGGGGTCATCAGCGGGCCTATGGTCATATAAAAGGTACTCGCGTGGCGAAGACGATTATTCAAGAATGTGCCCACAAGGGAATTAAAAATTTAACTCTTTATGCTTTCAGTACCGAAAATTGGCTTCGTCCTAAAGCTGAAGTCACAATTTTGATGAAGATTTTGAAAAAGTACTTGAAAAAGGAAACTCAGAATTTGATTAAAGAAAATATCCGCTTTGAAACTATTGGTGATACGTCGCAACTTCCAGGCGATGTAATGGAAGCAATCGAACATTCTCAAAAAGCGACTGCGAATTGCACTGGAATGAAACTTATTTTTGCTCTTAGCTATGGCTCTCGCCAAGAAATGACTTCAGCGGTTCGCAAGATGGCTGAACTAGTTGAAAAGGGAAACTTAAAAGCATCAGAAATTACTGCGGAAACTATTTCGGCTTTCCTTCAGACTTATGAAACGCCTGATCCTGATCTTATTTTACGAACAAGCGGCGAAATGCGCTTATCAAATTTCCTTCTTTGGCAGGCCGCTTATAGTGAGTTTTGTTTTTCCACAAAACTATGGCCTGAGTTCACAGTTGAAGATTTGGCTGCAGTCCTGCAAGATTTTAATACGCGCGAACGCAGATTTGGCCAAATTAAAACTATGGAAACTCATGAGCAGTTTACGAACTAGAATTATCTCTGCAGTCATTGCAATAAGTATTATCCTGACTCTTTTCTATTTCTGGAAAGTTACTGGTTTGAAAGTTGTTGTGGTTTTTGCAGTCCTTGCTGGCGCCCGTGAACTAACGCGCGTTCTTTTTGCTGGCGTTACAAACGTTTATCAAAGTTATTTGTTTTATATTTTTAATCTCTTTATTTTTCTGCTCTCAAGCTGGAAACCACTTTACTCTGGCTTAGTTTATTCGTTCTTCTTTGTTTGTTTCTGCGTTTTTAGCATCAGCATGTCTAGAAGAAGCAGCGAACTGAATGTCGTTGCTGCTGTCCAAGCTAAAGCTGCACTTGGTTTTTTCTATGTTGGCTTACTTCCAGCGTTTGCTTATCAAATTTTGGATTTGCCCCAAGGCCTTTATTGGTTTTTTACGCTTCTATGCGTAGTTTTTGCTGGGGATATCGGGGCCTTTGCGGTTGGCATCGGGTTCGGGCAGAAAAAGATCATGCCTAATATTTCTCCTAAAAAAACTTTCGAAGGTGCCGTTGGCGGTTTGATTTTTTCCTTTTTCGCAGGACTTTCGTGCAGTTTCTTCTTTCCAGAAATCTCTAAATTTTCATTTTGTGTTTTAAGTATTGCGACGGGCGTTATTGCCCAGTTCGGAGATTATTTCGAATCTCTTCTGAAGCGCGTTGCAAATGTGAAGGATTCTGGGGGGTTAATGCCTGGGCACGGTGGCGTTTTAGACCGCATTGATGGGGTTTTATTCGCCTGTCCCATTTTTCTACTAGGCGCCATAGTTCTTGAAAAACTCATATAGGCCCATGACAATAGTTCTATGGAATTACTGTCTATATTATTAAATTTTCTATCATCTAAAGCCGTACCATTCGTCATTCTTTTGGGCATCTTAGTTTTTGTCCACGAGCTTGGTCACTTCCTAGTTGCAAGATACAACGGAGTTCGCGTTGAAGTCTTCAGCATAGGTTTCGGTAAAAAACTTTTTCAGTGGAAAAGAGGCGACACAGTTTACTGTATTTCGCTAATCCCATTGGGTG
Source organism: Pseudobdellovibrionaceae bacterium (assembly GCA_043730825.1). Lineage (GTDB taxonomy): Bacteria > Bdellovibrionota > Bdellovibrionia > Bdellovibrionales > Bdellovibrionaceae. The sequence continues at coordinate 8,236 of JAYTJV010000005.1, read as the reverse complement.
GTTATGTTAAAATGTTCGGCGAACAACCAGGCGAAACACTTTCTGAAGCAGATAAATCTGGTTCGTTTACCCACAAAACGGTAAAGCAAAGAATTTCGATCGTGTTAGCGGGACCCCTGATGAATTTATTTTTCGCCATTCTACTTTTCGCAATGGTAGCAGCTGTTGGCGAGGATCGTAAACCTGCAGTTTTGGGTGATCTCGAAATTACTTCACCCGCATTTGAAATGGGATTTAGACCCGGAGATCAAATTAATAAAGTTGCCGGTCAATCGCTGACAACTTGGGATGAGTTACAAGACCAGCTTAACACTTTAAAAGATCAGGAAGTTTCCTTCGAAGTTGTAACAAAACAGAATCCTGAACCGAAAATAATCACAGCTAAGGTTGCTTCAGTTCCGAATCCTAATCCACTAGCACTTTCTAAAATGGCTGGTTCAATCGAGGGTTTTCAGTATTATTCAATTGGCTCAATGATTGCGATCTCTAAAGGCTCTTTACTAGATTCTTTAGGAATAAAAACTGGCGACACAATTAAATCAATCAATGGACAGGTAGTTCAATTTTGGAGAGAAGTCGAGCAAGCTGAAAAAAGTCTTCAGGCGAATTCCCAGCTAAATTTAGTTTTCGAAAGAGCTGACTCTTTAGGTTCAGAAAAAACTGAAGTTCTTTCAGTCAATGTTCAAGTTCCTACAGCGGCAAGCTTGGCAAGTGTTGGAATTGAACAGTCAGATCTCTATCTTGCTAAAGTTTTCGATAATTCTCCTGCGCAAAAAGCCGGCTTGAAAGAGTCTGACAAGCTTGTGGCAATTAACGGTTTTGTTTTAAAGCGTTGGGAAGACGTCATTAAAACAATCAAACAGTACGCACCCGACACTGGAAGTGTGAAAGTCACAGTTCTTCGTGAAGGTCAGACAACTGATCTTACAATTACACCGCAGATGACAAGTCACATGAACAGTTCTGGAAAAGAAGAAAAGCGATATACAATTGGAATTGTTCCAATGATCGCCATGGCTTCTGAAAAGTCATTACTTGTTCGAACTTTGAATCCAATCACTGCAGTTGGTGCCGGAATTGAAAAATCATATGAAATGACTGTAATGACTTTAATGAGTTTCGTAAGACTTATTTCTGGCGAGATTTCTCCTAAAAATGTTGGCGGAGTTCTTTCAATCGGTCAGGCGGCAAGTGAGTCTTTTAAAGCTGGTGCAAATTATTTCCTTCAAATGATGGGCGTAATTTCAATTAGTCTTTTCGTTCTGAACTTACTTCCAATCCCCGTTTTAGATGGTGGGCAGATTTTGTTCTATACAATTGAACTCATAAAAGGCTCACCGGTTAGCATCCGCAAGATGGAACTGGCTCAACAAGTAGGAATTGTTTTATTGATGAGTCTTATGCTTTTTGCATTATTTAATGATGTTAATAGGGTGTTTTTCGGTTCATATTAAGCGCAGTGAAAATACTAGCGTTTGAATCGAGTACAAAGTTAGGAAGTGTGGCCCTCATGCAAGATGGGGTCTGCACTCACTCTCGAAAATCGACGACTCAAAAATCTCATTCCGAAGTTCTTCACCAGTTTGTTTTTGAAATCCTCAATGAAGCTAATTTAAAATTAACAGATATTGATTTCTATGCGGCCGGTTGTGGCCCTGGAAGTTTTACTGGAATTCGAGTTTCTTTAAATACTGCAAAAGCTTTTGCCTATGCTTTTCAAAAACCAATAGTAGAGGTTAACTCACTTCGAAACCTAGCAGAGCTCAACAAAGGTCTGGTAGGAACAGCTAGTCCAGCAAAAATCTCGAATTCAAAAATCTTATGTTTAATCAATGCTTACAAAAACATGAGCTATTACGCCATTTATAACTTTGGTCCAGACAACCAGTTCAAGGCCCTGCAAGGTCCCGATGTTATTCCAATGAAAGATATCAAAACTTTATTAAACGACCCAATTTTGACTGTCGGAGATGGTTTTTTAACTTATGAAAGCTTTCTACCTGAAAATATTCGCTCGCAAATGTTAAGGCCCACAGGGACTGTCGATGATCCTTCCGCAGAAAGTTTAGGAGTTGTTGCCTGTGAACAAATCCAGGCGGGCTTAACTTTAGACTGGAAATCAATAAAACCCCTTTATATTCGCTACTCTGAAGCCGAAGAGACAAAACGAGGGATCGTTTGGTCGCCTCTCGACTTCAAGGAGTAGTGAAGTGGCTCTACAGGATAATTCAAATTTAGATGCAGTTGAAAAAGTTGAGCCTTGCGTTTGGGGTGTTTCGTCAGGAAAAGGCGGAGTCGGGAAAACTTTTATCGCAACCTCAGTTGCGCTTACTCTCTCAAAACTTGGACACAATGTTGTGCTGATTGATTTCGATCTTACGGGTGCGAATTCTCATACAGCTTTGGGCGTTGATCCTTCTCATCTTAGCCTTCGACATTATTTTGAATCTCAAAAGTCTTTAGCCGAAGTTGTTTTAAATACTCCTTATCCACACTTACAATACGTGCAAGGTTTCTGGGATTCTTGGTCTCCGGTTCACCTTTCAACGGGTGATATTGATAAGTTTTGGACAGATCTCAAGAGCCTTAAGGCTGATTATATTTTAATTGATTTAGGTACCGGATCTTATGCTCACCATCTCGACATCTTTAAGCGTTGTGATGAAAAGTTCCTTGTTTCAAATCCAGAGCCTACAAGTATCGAAAAAACTTACCGTTTTATTGAATCCTTTATCTGTTCGACCTTGAAAGACAACTCAACGGCTGATGCTTATGGCAAATTGATGTACGTTTTGAGAGATCACCGCCAAAGAATTTTGCCTGAGCCGTTCTCTTTTAAAAGATATCTTTTAAATAACGAAGGGTTTGTTTTTGATCACTTTGATCAACTATCTAAAAATCCAATTCGATTGCTTATTAATTCTGTGAGAAGTCCTCAACAAACAGAATTAGGTCACTCAATGCGCTCGGTTTGTTACAAGTATTACGATCTATCCCTCGAATATTGTGGGGCGATCGATTTTGACAATGCGGTGTGGCAGTCACTTCGAAATCGCGAACCGGTTTTAGTGGCCCAACCTTTTACTCCCCTATCAGGACAGTTTCTTTCACTTTGTAAACATATGATTGATCCTGGTCAGCTAAGAGCCGTAGTATAGGTGTATGCCTCAGTTACCGAAGCACAATTATTATGAAGTACTAGAGTTACCAACTAATGCGGCTCAACATGAAGTCACGACTGCCTATGACCGTGCGAAGCGTACATATTCAGGCGAAAATCCTGCTATTTACACCGTTTTCACTGACGTAGAGGCTCGAGAGCTCTTAGGTTTAATTGAAGAGGCCTATTCTATATTAGGAAACAAAACTCTTCGTTCTATATATGATCAAAGACTACTTTCAAATTCTTATACGCTTGAAGATTTGTCATATGGATCAATTTTAGGTGCTAGCAAACAATATTATCCGGAGCCTAAGCAACAACAGCAAAAGCCCACTTATCAAAAAGATGAAGCTCTCGAAAGAGAAATTGTTGATAAGCGCGACTGGGACGGACCATTTCTTAAAAGAGTTCGTGAATACAAAGGCCACTCTGTCGAGCGCTTAAGTGATAAGACAAAAATTAATCCATTCTACATTCAAGCAATTGAAAAAATGGATATCAAAAGCTTACCTGCGCCCGTGTTCGTTCGCGGTTACATAGTTCAAATCGCAAAAGAACTAAACCTGAACGATCGAAAAGTTGCAGACTCTTATATGTCTTTGTTCAAAAAGAACCCTTAAATGACTTCCGAGATTACAAATTTAATTGTTTCAGAAGAGCATGTGGGCCTGAGGCTTGATAAATTTTTAAGTCTTCATGAAAAAATCAGAACTCGAAGCCGCGCTGATCATCTTATTTCTGCTGAACTTATCTTGGTAAATTCTAAGCTCGTTAAAAGTTCTTACCTAATGAGATTAAGCGACCAGGTTCAAATCTCGATTCCATTGGAGAAAACAAGAACTTTAGAACCTGTTAATATTCCTCTCGATATTGTTTTTGAAGATAAAGAAGTCTTAGTTGTGAACAAACCTTCAGGCCTCGTTGTTCACCCATCAGCAGGTCATGACACGGGAACATTAGTGAATGCACTTTTGTTTCATACGCATGATCTGTCTATGAAATTCAATGAAGAAAGACCCGGAATAGTCCACCGAATCGATAAAGAAACAAGCGGGCTTCTAGTCGTTGCAAAAAATGATTACGCTCACGAAAAACTAGTTAAGCAATTTCAAGATCGAAAAGTTCACAGAGTTTATAAGGCTGTGGTATTCGGAGATTTCACTTCTAACGTCGGCAGGGTCGAAAGTAATTTAGGTAGACATCCTACCGACCGCAAACGATTTGCTTCAATTGAAAATGGAAAATGGTCTGCCACGAATTATCGGGTCCTAAAAACAGCTCATAAGCTAAGTTATTTAGAGTTAAAATTAGAAACTGGAAGAACGCACCAAATACGTGTTCACATGAGCGAAAAAGGCCATCCGCTGGTTGGCGATGACATGTATGGAAGTCATAAAAAGATTAAATCAGTTGAAGCTCGAAAAATTCAAGATGAAATTAAAAAGCTTAACCGCTTCTTACTTCATGCAGAGCAATTAGGTTTTGAACATCCAACGACAAAAGAATGGATGGAATTCAAAAAAACTTGGCCAGATGAAGACATAGCACATTTAAAATCCTGGGATTTAATATGAGCTTTAAAGAAACTGATTTAGGTTTTGAACTCAAAACTGATCAGTACCTGGTTTTTTTCGGTAAAAAAGATTCTTCATTAGAAAATTTGAAAAAAGCCTACCTGAATTTGACATTTAAAATGCTCTGGCAGGTACATGGGAGCGAACTTTTACATTCAACTTCAGAGGCAGAAGATAATCGAAAAGCCGATGCTCATTGGACGGAAGAAAAAAATCTTGCGCTGATATCAAAATCCGCTGATTGCATTCCAGTTTTGGGTTTTTCCAAAGAACTAAACCGAGTTTTAGCCATTCACGCTGGTTGGCGTGGTGTGCAAAATCGAATTATTCCGAAATCTCTTCAAAACCTTGGTACTTCATGGGATCTTTTTATCGGTCCCCATATCACAAAAGAATCTTTCGAAATCCAGAACGATTGCTTTGAATCACTTAAAAAGTGTACCCGGCTTGAGTCACAAGAATGGTATGAAAATCAAAAAGCCGATTTAACTAAGATAGTTTTTGATCAAATCAAAGAAGTAGGGACTGCTCAAAAATCTTTAACTACACTGATTTTTGATACGAAAACTGATCTCAGATTTCACTCTCACCGAAGAGAAAAAGAAGCTGCTGGCAGACAGAACAGCTTTATCGTTTTACTTTAATTTATTACTTTTAAAGATATTAATCGTTCGAATCGATTTTTCAGGTATTTGAAACTTCTTTGCAGCCTGAACAACCAACATATTGTCCGTCATCCCGTCCCACGGAGCGATCGAAACCGAATTCGATTTGGGATTTGAGTCGTTAATAATATCAAACCCGCGAATCCGAGTCAGAACATTTTGAGATAACGTAAATAAGAACAGCTCATTACCAAGTTTAAGCTCTTTTTTCGTTTTTCCCGTCACGATAAAAAAACCGGCCAGCGCATATTGTTCTACCGCAGGTAAATTAACGATAAATCCATCAACCGCTTCTTTAGCTTTTGGAATTCGGACGTAATAATGTTTTCGTTGAGAATCTAAAAGTAAAATTTCATGCTCTTCAACGGGTGAAACAAATTTGTACTGAAAAAGAAGCGGAGCTTTTGGAATTTCGCCATCGAGGGTGTCTTTGTAGGTTACATCCGAATGGAATGAAACCGCCGTCATTTTTGACTGACAACCTAAAAACAGAAGTGAACTTAAAATTAATACCGTAAAACTTTGTAGCACTCGCATCCGCCTATAGGATTGATATTTGCAGTTTTTTCTAGTGACTGCTGGGTTTTCTTTTCTTCAATTGGATATTTGAAGCGGTTTGCCACGATAATGAACTAACATGGCCAGATTGTTTAAAAACGGCGATTTCTAGTTCACCCTGTCTGCTAGAGTAAAATAACATTTTCGGTTTATTTAGACCTTCGCTTTCAACTGGGTTTTCTAAATCAAAATTTTGTTGGGGGTAGCGCTTAACTAAATTTGTTAAATTTACTTCGGGTTCACTTGAATTAAAAAACCAATTCGCAGTAATCAGCGCGTCAGTCTTAATATCAAAAATAAGAGCAAGATGTGGGGAGTGAGCCGTTTCGCGTCCATAGATCCAAGCTTCTTTTTTTTCATCATCGATTTGGCTCCGCAGCTTAGGGTTACCAAATGCTGCTACCGCATTTAATCGATTGATTGTTTTCCAATCGGTTTTTTCAACTTTTGATAAGCTAATAGATTGTGAATTATTTAAGTTTGATGCACAGGCCGATAGAAGAAAAAGTAAACTTAGGATCATTGCTAATTTGAACTTTTCCATCACTTATTCCCTTTCCTGTTACTTAGTTTAAATTTATCACCAAAACGTCTTTTGATCCATTCATAAGCATTAGGAGTAATTTTTTTAAGCTGATCAGGTTCAATTAGATAGAATTCAATATTGTTCGCGTAATCTTCTTCCGGAGAACCTCGACCATCGTCTTGTACATAGCCATCTTTTCTCGAAACGTAAGAGTTTGATCTTTCATCTAGCAAAATCCAGTTTGTAGAAAACTGGTAATCTCTTCGATCTTCATCGGTCAGATCCAAATACGATTGATGTGCAAACTCATGAGCTAACACTCGCTGTAAATTATAATCTTTTGTAAGCGCGGAGTCGTATACAGTTATAATTCCATCTGCTGATGTTGCAGGATTTGGGGCATCTTTCGACGTTAGACCGCGGTGTATGCTCACTATTTTGCTATCAATAAATTCTTTGGGGAATGTGCTTAATACTTCTAGAATTTTTTCTTTGTCTGCCATTGACCATTTTTTAAATTTTTCATTTTTATGTGGCCATTGGACGGGTGCAGAATCGCTAAATTTTTTTAGCCAAAGCTCATCAGTTTCGCTAAGTTTTTTGCAATGACCTTTTACATTTGATGCCGAAACTGATGTGCCATCGAAGCGTACATAAGCATTTCGGAAATAAGGATTTACCCAAAAATGATCTTTAGGGCAGCTACTGGCAATAGCTTCGAAGGCAAATAAAGTAGAAGTAATTAGCGTTATCAATTTAACTTGGTCCATGCGGCACTTTATCAAGAAATACCCGTTTATTAATATTAAAAGAATTTAGTAAATAGTTTTTAGCCTTTAACTTTCAGACTTTTGAATCTCTGAACTGTTAAAAAATAGAAACCTTAGATTCGTGACTCGTCGTTACGCAAAATGTACCTGTCACATTGGGAAAATGGTGGCTTGAGACGGAATTGAACCGCCGACACAAGGATCTTCAGTCCTCTGCTCTCCCGACTGAGCTACCTGGCCACTTCTTAAGATATAAACGTGAACAAGAAAATTAACGATTTGGGCTATTTAAGTCAACCAGAACTCTGGCTAAGAATTAGCGATTCACTTTTTCGAAGGCTTGCTTCAAATCAGCGATTAAATCGTCACAATCTTCAACTCCGACCGATAATCTGATTAAAGAGTCATCAATTCCCAGTATTTTTCTTTGTTCAGCTGGCACTGAGGCATGCGTCATGATTGCGGGATGCTCGATAAGTGATTCGACTCCGCCCAATGATTCTGCCAAAGCAAAAACTTGAACCGATTCTAGGAACTTTTTAGAGGCTGGCAAGCCACCTTTTATGAAAAAAGTAATCATACCGCCGAAGCCGTGCATTTGTTTTTTCGCCAATTCATACTGCGGATGCGACTTTAATCCTGGATACACAGTTTTTTCCACAAGCGGATGAGTTTGCAAATACTCAGCAACTTTCATTGCGTTTTCTGCATGGGCCTTCATGCGAAGTGGAAGTGTTTTTAAACTTCTAAGCGCCAAAAAAGAATCGAAAGCGCCTTGAATACCACCCATAGAATTACTTAAAAAAGCCAAACGCTCTGCCAATTGTTGATTTGATGTTGCAGCGACTCCGCCCACAACGTCGCTATGCCCACCAATATATTTTGTCGCAGAATGAACTACGATATCGGCACCCAATTCGATAGGGCGCTGAAAGTACGGCGACATAAATGTGTTATCAACAACAACTAGAATATTTTTC
>JAYTJV010000004.1:0-2303 GCA_043730825.1 Pseudobdellovibrionaceae bacterium | reverse complement strand
ACATCAGTCCAAATTTCTAAAGCTGTCGCATTTAATCCTTCAGCAAACAGTGCCGCTGAATAATCACTTCCCCCACGGCCCAATGTTGTCGTATGCCCAGAAGGTGTCTCCCCAATAAAACCTTGGGTGACAATGACATTTTTATCCATTGGATATTTATTTAAAATTAAATCTGTACATCTTGTTTCAATTTCAGAAATATTTGGTCTGGCTTTTCCGAATTGATCATTTGTCGCAATCACAGATCTTGCATCTAATAAAATAATATTTTTAGACATGGACATTTTTTTCATGGCCTGAACAAATAATAACGATGATAATCTTTCACCAAGACTTAATAATAAATCCTGGGCTTTAGCTGAACATTCTTTTAGTAAGAACATTCCACGTAGTATCGAATTTAATTCATCAAATAATTTAACAAAATCAGTATCTGTAATTGAAAATCCAAGCTCTTTTGCTATTGATTCATGACGATCACGCAGTTGTTTAATTTTCGCCGTGCAATCGTCCCAACGGCTGGCTTCTGCAAGTTGTGCAAGTTCAATTAGCTGATTAGTTGTGCCTGATATCGCCGACACACAAACTAAATACGAATTTTTCTTAATTGATAGTTCCGCAGAACGCAGCATACAAACCGCGTCCCCCATCGAAGTGCCACCAAATTTTGAAACAATCATAGGAATTCCTTTTTTCACGATAAAAGAAAAACTATAAAACATAATTTGTGCTGATGTGTAGCTTTAATATCCGAATTTCGTAAATGTCTAAGCTCCAGGTCTCTTTTAAGGGCTTTTCAACCTGAGCTTATTTCTGCAAGTAAAAAAAAGTAATTATTAACAACTATATTGAAAAGCTTGACTTAATCTCAGATTAAGTTTAGAATGGAGACTGGATGAAAATATCTGCAAAGTATCCGTTGCAGCAGGTCTTTGACTTCATAGATACAGAAGACAGTGAAAAAGTGTGGTTCTCGGCAACGTCAAAATCGATTGGCCCTGTTATAGAAGTTTATTTTAATACTAGCTCACCAAAGTCAATAATAGGGGCCCGATTGTTTATTTTGGCTGGCCTCAAAACGCTCACTGACTTAAACTATGTTAAGCGTTCAATCCAATGGAATAATCCAAAATGTATCGCTGATGTGTATGGACTTATCTATGATAAAAGGCCTTGGTATATAAAGTTTGTGATCGAGGATGGCGTGCTAGAACAAATTTCTTTTCACCCTCCAAAAGCAGAACTAAAAACAATGGGGGGTCTATTGATCCCTAAAGGATTTTAAAATGGCAAAAAGATGTGGTAACTGTGGCTCGAATAAATTGATGGAAACTGATACTAACGGACCATTTATGTGGAAAGATTTTCCCGCTGTTCACATCAAAAAAAGTGTCGTAGTACTTAAATGCGGCGCGTGTAGTGAAACAATCATTTCACTAGCCGCTGGACAGAAGATCGATCAATTTATCGAAGAAAGTCTCTGTGAAAATATTAAAAAATACATAATCAAAATTATTGAACGCGAAGATACTTTACAAATTGATCTCTGCATCCGCCTTGGGGTCACGCCTGAGTATTTATCAGAAATTAAAAGCGGTCGAAAAATACCAAGCTTTCAAACTTACAATTTCTTAAAAGTCTTAGCTTTGAACGAAAAAGCCTATCAAATTTCAGATCCAAAAAATAAAATTTCATGAGCTTACGTAATTGATTAGATGTTGCTGATTAAATCAACCCAATAACGGCGTACGTATTCGTCTTCTTCTTCATCAAAAATTTTGTTTTCTAAAACAGCGTTAAATTTCTCAATCACTTTCCATGAATGAATGTTTTGATCAGCACAAGTCACTAAAAGTTTTTTTAAACCCAGCTTTTGGCTAAACTGAATCCCCTGCCGAAAGATTTCTGTGGCATAGCCTTTATTACGATGAAGCGGACTAACCGCGTAGCCAATATTTCCGCCGCGAAATAATAAATTTTCATTTAATTCATAGCGAATATTTAAACGCCCCACAATTTGACCGTCGACAAATGCATATAACGTTGTTGCTGGCACAAAATCTTTTGGAACTTTAGATTTATCTTTAAATTTTTCAAGATCAGCTAAATGTTCTGCATGCGACATTCCGGGCTTCCAAGAAAAAGTGTACCAACTGAGTTCTTCATTTTTCCAGTTTTCTAAACCAGCCAAAAAAGCTTTCTCGTCGTTAACTGTCAGTTCTCTGAGGATAAGTGGTTTAATTCTTTGCGATGGAAATAGCTTAAGTCGCTCCATCACGTTCCAAATTTGACGTGGGATACCT
>JAYTJV010000003.1:0-6500 GCA_043730825.1 Pseudobdellovibrionaceae bacterium | reverse complement strand
AAGCGCGCGGGATTTTAACCGGGCTGACTCGCGGGACCACGAAAGCACACATTGCACGCGCAACTTTAGAGGCGATGGCTTTACAAAATGTCGATTTGCTTGAGGCGATGAAAAAAGATTTGAAAAAACCACTTAAAAAAATTCGCGTCGATGGTGGAGCTTCAAAAAATAATCTTCTTATGCAAATGCAGGCAGATTATTCATCTCTCAAAGTTGAAAGACCTAAAATTTTTGAAACGACGGCACTGGGTGCGGCCCTCATGGCAGGATTAGGTTTTGGGATTTTTAAAAATCTTCAAGAGATTGAACAGATCTGGCAAAGGGATGCAGAGTTTTCACCTCAGATGACGGCAAAAAATAAAAAAGTTCGAATTGAGAAATGGCTAAAAGCCGTGGAGCGCGCTTAATGAGAGAAATCTTTCGTAAAGTCCCAGTAAGTGAAAAAAAAGCCATCTTCAAAGAGGGTTCAGTTAACAAAATGGCTTTTTACGGAAAAGGCGAGTCTGACGATCTAATCAAATTAGTTTTGGATCAATATGTGGATTCAAAAATCTTAACTTTCAATTACGCACTTAATTCGCCAAGGATTTTATCGAACCAAAATATCGTTCTCAATTTTTCTTACGGAGAAGATCGATACTTTCTTCATGCGATGGCTGAAGTTTATGATGACCGCATTCACGTATCGGCGAATGCAGATGTCTATATCTTACAAAGGAGAAAAACTCCTCGTTTAGAGTTTCCCGACGCTTATCCGCGCGGAGTTAATATCATTTCGTACAATGGAAAAGTTTCTATGTATGAATGTAAATTTCTAGATTTCAGTAGCGGTGGCTGTAGAGTCGAGTACACTGGGCACTTGCCACTTTTTAAATTGGGCGACGTTATTAAATGCGTGCTTCATATGAATCACCGCAAACCACTCGAGCTTGATGGCGAAATTAAGCATCACGTGTTTGATAAAGCCAAGGGGCAACAAACATTTGGAGTTCAGTTCGTTATCAAAAACACAATGCTAGAAAATAAAATGCTCGTAGTTTTTATGGATGTACAAAGAGAATTATTTCTTAAATGGGACAGCGGCGATCACATTTAAGGTTTTTTTAGCATGAATTGGGGCTGAGTTTTGACTAGGTCGTTCATGTTTTTTAGGCGCGACATGAATGAGCGAAGCATGCTTGATGCCCACACTGGAATTTCAGCCATTAACTTTTCATAACCTGCAGCCGATACTTTTACCAAAACAACATCTGTTAGTGCTTTTGCCGATGCCGAGCGTGGAGCTTTATCGAGTAATGCAAATTCGCCGAACGATTCGCCTTCGCCAATCTCACATATATTAATTCTTTCGCCGCCGGGTTTTTTTGTAAAAATCAAAACGCGACCACTTTCAATAATATAAAAGTGAGTTTCCTGATCGCCTTCAAGAAATACGAAATCGCCTGTTTTATAACCTACTTTTTCAATATCTTGAACATCAGGCATTTGACTGTCCTTCTCTTTAAGATCTATTTCGTACGTAAAATCACTAAATCCAATTTTGCAAATCTTGAATGTTTTGAATGTAGACAATCTGAGAATCGCTTGAAAGTTTAACATCCTTCAAGTGTTTTTTATTGGCAGTCGGGATCATAAAAGTTTTAAAACCTAATTTTTCCCCTTCTTTGAGCCTTATATCTGCGAAGGGGACGCCTCTGACTTCGCCGGTTAATCCAACTTCACCAAAGAAAACGCTCGACCTATCCAAAGGTCGGTTCTTAAATGAACTCATCAGACTGGCAACGACCGTTAGGTCACATGCAGTTTCAATCAACTTGAGTCCACCAACCACATTTATAAAAATGTCTTGAAAGGCTAACTTCATATCTAAATGTCGATCAAGAACTGCAGCTAACATGTGCAGGCGATTCGCATCAATACCTAAAGTTGTTCTTCTTGGATTTGTTTGATTAGTTGAAAGCGTCAAAGCTTGAATTTCACAAAGCAGGGGACGAGTCCCTTCCATTGACGCAAAAATTGAAGAGCCAACTAAAACTTTTCCACGCTCTTGCAAAAAAAGTTCAGAAGGGTTTTTGACTTCTTCTAATCCGCCGCCACTCATTTGGAAGACGCCTAATTCGTTGGCTGGGCCAAAGCGATTTTTGACACTTCTTAATAATCGATATTGGTAAGAGCTATCGCCTTCGAAAGATAACACGCAGTCAACCATGTGTTCCAAAACTTTTGGTCCTGCAATCGAGCCTTCTTTATTAATGTGGCCTACTAAAATAATCGCTACATTATCTTTTTTAGCGACTTGTAAAAGTTGGTTTGCACATTCTCTGACTTGAGTAACTGAACCGGGTGCTGATTCAAGATCAGGCAAATAAACTGTTTGAATCGAATCGATCACAACAATCTTAGGTTTTCGTGCATCGATCATGTCTAAGATTTCAGGTAATGAATTAGAACTTGCGACTTCAACGAATGCAGATTTTAAACCTAACCGCTGGGCACGTGATGCCGTCTGCGCAACACTTTCTTCACCAGATACGTAAAGTAACTTATTTTCGTTTTGGGCTAAACCTGCTGCCATTTGTAGAAGGATGGTGGATTTTCCGATACCGGGTGCACCACCTAAAAGGACGAAGCTTCCCTCAACTAGACCACCACCTAAAACTCGGTCAAATTCTTCCATACGTGTGGTGTGGCGAATAAGGCGCTGTTCATCTGGACTATGATCTAGGGAAACTACTGCAGTAGAGGAACTTGTGGGACTTTGATTCCGAACCCAACCTCGACCGGCAGCAGGTTGGACGTCTCGTTCTTCGTTTAAAGAATTCCACGCACCACAATCAGCGCACTTGCCTTCCCATCGAGGTTTTTTCGCTCCGCACTCTGAACAAACATATACCGTTTTCAGCTTAGATTTTGCCATGATTGTAGTTATCATGAACTGAAGCAAAAAGTGGAGTGAAATTCTCATGTTGAAATGGATCGTTCTTTTAATTTTTATGACCGCTATTCGGACACATGCCGTCACGGATTCAGTGACAGAAGTCAGCCTTTTCCAAAAGGGTTATGAAAAGTTTAAATCAAAATCTTATCTGGACGCGATCTCTCAGTTTACGACCGCTTTGGAAAAGCCGCAGGTCCTTCGCGATTACATTTTTTATTATCGGGCGCAGTCTTATATCGCTTTAAGTAAGTGGGCAGAGGCGCAAAAAGATTTACTGGAAATCTCGGCACTAGAGTCTCATTTTAAGTTATTGCTTGATTCAAGAATTCTGCTAGCTCAAGTTTATTTTGAACTAAATCAGCCGGCACGAGTTCGGGAACTTTTCGTAAAAATCTTAAGAAGAGTCAAAGTCACCGAAGATGAGCCCAAAGTTCTTTTCATTATGGCAAAAGCTGAACGTCTTGCCGGACAAGGCAAGGGTTGCAAATACTTACTCGAACTATACAAAAAATTTCCAGACTATCCGCAAGTTAAGCATTGGGATGCAGATTTAGACAAGAATGAATTTCTTGGTTCACCGACAGAGTGTCGATATCAAGTTGAAGATTTTAGAACAAGATTGCGCGCGCTGCTCTTTGCGGGCTTAGATAAAAAAGCATTCTCGGAAATGGTTGTCGTTTCTGGTCGCATTAGCAAAGAAGAGCCTCTTCTTTCAGACGTGATTCGCTCGCAGTTCGACTTACAAGAAGGCGACACAGTTAAGGCTTACGAGATTTTAAAGCCCCATATGGTAACGGGAATTAAAGATCCTGATTTTTTAATCAATTTTGCCACAACTGCCTCAAGAGCAGGGGATAGCTTAATTGGTTCGGGCGCTTATTGGTATGTTGCAAGAAATTTTCCTAAAACAAAGCAGGGACAGCGGGCGCACTTCTTAGCTGCGATCATGAGCTACCAGTTTCAAGATTATGACGGAGCTGAGCATCGATTTAAAGAATTCGTCAGACTTTACCCTCGAAATCCTTTAACGAAAGAAGTTGGCTGGCATTTGGCTTGGCTTGATTATTTACGTGGACATTACGACTCATCAATTGATCGCTTCAAAGATTTAGTTAAGAAAAATAAGAGAAATCAAAATGCCTTACCAAGATATCAATATTGGCTTGCGATGAGTTACTTAAGAATCGATAAACACGATCGGGCTCACGAGATTTTTCAAAAGTTAGCCCAGGATCCTTTAAGAAATTATTATGCGCTAGCTGCTCAATCCAGACTTGAAGGCACGACAACAACGAAGCCAAAATCTCCGTTTTCGTTCTTTAGATCAAGAATGACGGGGTTTCAATTCATGGCACCGGATATGGACCGTGATATTAAAATAGCTGACGAGATAGACGATGAAGAAACCGAAACATCTTTTGTTCTAGTCGAGGAAGAGCGCGAGCAACTTGAAGAGCAAACTAATCAGGCCGAGATAGAAGAAGAAATTAAACCGAACAACCCGGAAGCAACTGAATTTAAATCGCCTATTTTGGCAAAACGGTTTGAGCGGGCTCAGATCCTTTCTTCAATGGGATTGTACGATTGGGCTAAATGGGAAAACTATGAAATCGAAAAGAAGACCCGGAATAAAGATTATCTTAAGAATCTGATTCAAGATTATCAGAAGCTTGAGCAGTTCCATCGCTCAAGTCAGATCGCACATTTGAAGTTTGGCAGCGAAAGAAATAAAGCCGGCTATTCGGCCAAAACATTGTGGGAAGCAGCTTATCCAAAAGCTTACAAAAACTTAGTGGAAAAGTGGGCAAACAAAGAAAACATTCCGGAAGAATTAGCTTGGGCCATCATGAAACAGGAATCTCAATTCAAAAAAGAAGCGCTTTCACCAGTCGGTGCTTTGGGGCTGATGCAAGTCATGCCAAATACCGGTTATAAAATGAGCCGCCTTCGTGGCGACGATGAATTTTCGCCAGCTCAATTATTAACCCCGCCCAAGGCAATAGAGATTGGATCAGCTTACTTAAGGCGTTTATCGAAAAAGCTAAACGAAAATTATGGATTGATAGCTGCTGCTTACAATGCAGGTCCACATCGGGTTGATTCTTGGACAAAATCATTTGGTCATCTAGAGGCTGACGAGTTCATCGAACACATTCCGTTTGCTGAAACTCGAAATTACGTTAAAAAAGTCTTAACGAATATGCAAATTTACCGTGAACTCTATTCGAGTAAAAAAGAACCGTTTACGCGGCTTAATAAGAAATTTACTTACCAGATTTCGGGTCCGATTAGTTTAAAAGAAAATTGGGAAGCTCTTTGAGTAAAGCGGTCATATTGATCGGCACCTTTTTAGTATCAGTCGCTATAACAGTATGGCTTGTGATGCTATTACCCGGTCATTTCAATATGGACGAAACAAAAACGGTTTCGTCGTCCGAAAATCTAGATTGGACCAAATCCTGGGATTATCCTGATCAGACGCTTGGTTCTTTGATTGCAGAAAATTTAGGGCATTCGATTTTGTTGCAAATTTTTTCATTTCTTTTGGTTCTTTTTTTATCCTTCGGGCTAAGCCTTCTAGCGCTTAGAGTTGCTTGGATTTTAAAACCTTTAAGAAAAATGCTAGTAGTGGGAATTTCAGCCCCTTCGCTTTTCTGGATTCCGCTTTTGGTTTATTTCTTTAGCTTGAAGCTCGAAATTTTCCCACTTCGCTATGAACCTACAATCTTGGGATGGATTTTACCACTATTTGCTTTGATGTTAAGGCCCCTATGCGGAAGTACCGAGATTCTATTAAACGAATGGAAACGGGCAGAGACACAAAATTATTTTCTTGTAGCAAGATCAAAGGGACTTTCCCGAACTCAAGTATTCTATCGCCACGGTCTTAAAAATGCGCTGATTCCCTATACAACTCAAATGGGAAGTTTTTTAGTTCAATCGTTGATGGGATCGGTATTAGTTGAAACTCTTTTTTCGTTTCCCGGGATTGGCTACTTATTCGTTCAAAGTTTGCAAAGCCGGGATCTTCCAGTTGTGTTAGCATTAACGATTATTTATTCGTTTATCAGTTTACTTATTCACGCACTGGTTGAGCTACTTCAATTCAAATTAGAGCCGCGGGCAGATCGGGCCCACGCTTGAGATTTGTAGCTAGCATATTTCTTCTCTTTATTTTCTCAACTATGCTGATTGCGACAGTTAAATTCCCAGGTTCGTTTATCGAAGCCCAATCAGGAGAGGTTTTTAAAGCAAGCTCCTCGAAATATTGGTTGGGAACGGATTCATTGGGCCGAGACTATTTTTGGCGATTAGTTCTTGCTTTAAGAACAAGTTTTATTATTAGTATTGGAAGTACACTTATCTCGTTTGTTATTGGCGTTGGTTTGGGCAGTTGGTCTGCCTGGTCAAAAGGTCGAACGGGCTATGCTTTAAATCGAAGTTTTGATGTCGTTCAAGCCTTGCCTAGTTTTTTATTCCTAGCGGTCATAATGCAATTTTTTATTTCGCATCCTTCGTTTATCACAGTGGTAGCGCTGGCTATTTATTGCGGAATCTTCCA
>JAYTJV010000002.1:0-6525 GCA_043730825.1 Pseudobdellovibrionaceae bacterium | reverse complement strand
CTGACCTCCTGATTGTTGACCGTGAACACGATATCGTAAAGCTGCTTTTTGGTCCGGCAGATTATTCTATTTTAGGATTTCAAAATGAAGCTACTGTTCCCAAAATTAACAAAATTCTTCCTCTACCTTTTTGGGTATGGGGTTGGGATTCGGTATAAAGACCACAAAAAAGGTTACCAAATGATTAATGTTTTAAAAACCGCTCTACTTGCTATTTGCTTTTTATCTCTGACGTCTTGTTTGGAAGAACCTAAAGAGAGGAAAGAAGTCGTCTATAGCGCGGCTGACTATGAAAAAGTCATCGATGATATCGTAGGTCCTGAAACGATCGTTCCTGAGGCTATCAAAGTTGGTGACAAAGATGTCATGGTTGAATCTTTAAAGATCGCAAATTCGATGACTCGCGAAAGATTTCGTCGAGAGCTAACTGTTTTAGAAGTAAATAAAAATGGTAACCAAACCCAGTACAAATTCCAGGTTAAAGTCATTCAAAGAGACGATCAGGGGAATTCGCAACCACCCGTGACAACAATTAGAACTCTAGTTCTCGCGTTGTCTGCTGAAGGATTTTATCAGTTCTTTGGTGATGGCACTGAATACACTATTTTCTCATGGGATTTTTTAGTTGGAATGCGCGGCTTTTGCTCCAGCTATGAAACTGAAAACAGCTCGATTAAAATGACCTGTTCAAGCCTGACTGTTGAAGCTGCTAACTTTGGTCCTCAGAGTATTCCAGTCCGCAAATTAGCACTTAATAGAGCTTTCGAAGTGACGGACAAAGCAACCGGAGCAGTTGAAACGGGCAAACTTCGCTATGTCATTCAAATTGGAACTCAAGTGCAGGAAATCTCAAAAGTATTAAGTTTTTGCGTGGAAGGTTTACAAAAATTTGATAATGCGATTTATCAGTTAGCAAATTGCAATAATGTTGAGTCCTTCTAAAAGTTTTGCTAAACAAGGTTCATGAAAAAATCTAAAAAAGTAGCTCTTGTTTTATCGGGTTGCGGTAATCGCGACGGTACTGAAATCACTGAAGCTGTTTCCTTGCTCATTGCGCTCTCTCAAGAAGGTGCAATTGTATTAGGCTTTGCTCCTGACATCGAAGTTTCAGAAAAAGATCACCTGACTGGTGAAAAAACTGGAAAAACTCGAAATGCACTTCATGAAGCCGCCCGCATTCTTCGCGGCCAAGTGACTGATTTAAAAAAGATTAACGTTAATGAATTTGATGCCCTATGTTTTGCCGGCGGCTCTGGTGCCGTGTCTGTTTTATCAGATTGGGCAGAAAAAGGAGCCCTCTGCACAGTACTACCCGAAGTTAAAAAGGCGATCCTTGATTTCTATTCGCAAGGTAAACCGATTGCGGCAGTTTGCATTGCTCCGGTAATACTCGCGCGCGTATTGGGGGATAAGAAAATAGAACTTACGCTGGGTGCAAAATCTGAAGCAGTGCTTGAGGTTCAGAAAACTGGGGCTCAGCATATAGAATGCCCGGTTGATGATTTCATTACAGACCGTAATCATAAAATCATCACGTCCCCGGCCTATATGCATGACGCTACCCCCGCATCAGTTTTCCAAGGAATTTCCGGTCTTGCCAAAGAACTTGTTGAAATGGCTTAATTAAGCCATATGAAAAAAAAAGTTGCTCTTGTTTTTGGTGGCAGATCTGCTGAACATGAAATCTCTGTTCGTTCGATCAAAAATGTGTATGAAGCTCTTGATAAAAACCTTTTTGATGCCCATCTGATTGGGATTTCAAAAGAAGGCAGCTGGTATCATATCGGTTCTGCTGAATCTTTAAAAAAGATGACCGCACTGACTGACTCTACTTTACCCCGTGATGCTCAAGCCACATCCCTCATATGTCAAAAGGGCCGCCCTAGTCTTCATCTACTCGAAAAAAATGTCAGCATTGAAGTTGATATTGCTTTTCCAGTTCTGCACGGAACTTTTGGCGAAGATGGCACGATTCAAGGTTTATTTAAGATGATGAATCTGCCTTTTGTTGGAACGGGAGTTATGGGTTCCGCAATGGGAATGGATAAAGAAATCATGAAGCGTCTTCTAACTTATGCAGGCATCCCGAATGCTAACTATTTAGTGCTTCATAAAAATAAAAAGATAAGCTTTAGTGATATCAAAAAGAAACTGGGACTCCCTTTCTTTATTAAGCCTGCTAGCAGTGGGTCATCGGTCGGCGTTCACAAAATTAAATCCGAAGAAGATTTTGAGCCCAAGATTAAAGATGCTTTTTTGTATGACGAAAAAGTTTTAGCTGAAGAATTCATTCAAGGCCGCGAAATTGAAATTTCAGTTCTAGGCCACAATGATGCGCCTCAAGCGTCTTTGCCTGGTGAAATTATTTTGCATCACGAATTTTATTCTTACGAAGCCAAATACTTGGATGCGAAAGGCGCGACTCCGCAAGTACCTGCTGATTTAACAAATGACGAGATCAGGCGCATCCAGGAACTTGGACGCAAAACTTTTGAATTATTATGTTGTGATGGCTTTACCCGGGTTGATTTCTTTTTGAAAAAAACTGGCGAAGTTTACGTGAACGAAATCAACACGCTACCCGGGTTTACTTCGATCTCAATGTATCCCAAAATGTGGGAAGCTTCTGGTTTACCTTATTCAAAATTGATTACTCAGTTAATTGGATTAGGTTTTGAAAAACACCAGCGAGATAGCCAAACATTCTTTAACTATCTCAATCTGGAAAAATAAACTCAACGAAGGCGATACTGATAAAGTGTTGTCTCACCTTCAAGATGGCAAGAATCTTGGGTTACTCGATGGGTAACTGAAATCTCGACCGCAGCTGGGTTTCCATTTCCCTTTATATCCGTCAGTCCCGACACATAAAGTTCAACAACTTCGGCTTTACCACAAGCCGTATCTGAATTTTCAGACAGGACTTTCGAAGCCAAAAATTTATATTCAACATCAGAGCGTTTGACCAAAGTTAACAATCCCAAATCTTCCCAAACTTCCGGTTGAAAATAGCTAAAAATAGAAATTGAATTTGTTTCTGCGTTTACAATCACATCTTCAAGACAAATTTCCGCGAGAACTCCGACTGGTAGTATTGAACCTTCTTTTACATCAGCTACATAGCAGGATTGATTTTGGAAATGTTCTTCTGGGCCCGCAAAAGATGTTATCGAAAAAATGAGCGCCACAAAACCTAGAGCTAATTTCATAAATTCTCCTGTCTGAAAGTAGTTCTAATTTTTGTAGCATCCTTGTTTCAATTTTTCGCCCATTTTTTATTTTTGTTCCGGCAAATTAAACAAAATCGTCTTCTAATGCTTTTATTTAATCCCTACAGGTTGTTGCGCTACACCATTAAGACCGTCTGGACCCTTTTCTTTGTACACGCTGGGACTACAAGGAGGAGGATTAGGTGTAAGATTAAAACAACCTGTCATAAGAGGTACACCAGCACTTCCTTTTCCAGGCTGAAGTTCAAAGGTAATATCTCCATAGGACTGATCTTGAATTTTAATTTCCAACAGGCCAGAGTTTCCGCCCTTATGACCATTGGTATTTAATTGTTCGAAACTTTTACTTCCAAATGGGTTTGAGCTTTCAGAAAGCCCAGCATCCATTCCCCGCATGACTACTTGCAAAGTTCCTCGAAGTGAAGATGCTTCAAGCATTATGCGCCCACCATGATTTCCATCAAAACCTAAATTTGAAGTTTGATTTAAAGGAAAAGTTTGTAACAGCGCACCTTCACTTTCAATGCTTCGAGCTCTAATCAATAGATTTTCGCCCATCGTCGTAAGTGATGCCCCGGCTTTGAAAAAAACTCGGCCATCGGTCCCCAAAACTCTTAAATTCCCTTCTCGTCTTAAATCTTTTTCCAATTGCTGAAGCTTCAAATCCCCATTCACAACATAATCTTGAGGAATCACTACCTGTAGTGAAATATCTCTATCGACCTGCTGAACAGAGTATTCATAATACCCAGCTTGCTCGATGATATCTTCTGCTTCTGCACCTAGAACCGAAAGTTGAATCGATTCGCCAAACTTTAAATTCCCAATAACTTTTCGGAAGACTCGAGATCTATCAGGAAGACCTTTGATTAAAACTGCATATCTTTGAGGTTGCGGAAGTGATCTTACCTCTACAACTGGTTGTGGTTGCGGCTTTGGCTGTGTCTGCAATTCCGTAACCTCAACTTTTTTATCGGGGTCTCGGACTTCGATACAGGAAATAAGTTGCAGCGAGAGTATGAGGAGTAAAAATTTTGAAATCATAAGGGGTCTCCTATTTTAAAGTTCAAGAATGAGAGCGAATCATAACTGAAACATGTCTTTTGCAAGGATGGATACCCAGATAATTTGTTTATAAGCTAGACTGAGATCCGTGGAACGGACTTTGCTTCTAATAATGTACGGATAATGTACGGATAAGACAGCAACCCGGAGGAAAAAATGATTAGCGCTAAGGTTCAGTATTTTGAAAGAATTCAAACGCCGCAGCACCAAGATTTTGTGCAGAACCATGGACACTGTGTCCTCTGTCGAAATGTATTAGAGCTGAAACATTTTTCTCAGAAAGATGTAAACCAAATTAAAGAAGAAGCTTACTGCATCGAGTGTGATGTCAAAACACGCGCCAAAGTTTATACACTAAACTGACAGTTTTTTGACGGCCCAAGGTCTATAACACTTTTTTGACGTCTGAATAAAATGAACCGGACCACTTGCTGTCCGGGTTTCCCCAAAACGACTGCTTAACGGGAGTTCCCCAATCGCTAAAATCAGCCCATTTATTAACTAAGACTTGGCCTACCTGAAGCTGACTTGCAAGCTTCAAGGCTTTGTCTTGAGGGCCCCAGATGATCGCTGAATGGCCGAAGTAGCCCGTGTTGCTCCACTTTACCATTTCGTGCACGTATTTAACTGCAGTTATAATAAACAAAGGCCCAGGCACTTCATCTTGCTGAAGTTCTGAACAATTCGGAAGATCTTTGGTTAATGTCGGAATTCCTTCAGTTAAGAGTTTTCCTTCTTCAGGAATAATTCTTTCAACAGCTTTTAAGTATGCTTCTCGTCTTGAATCCGAAAGCAGCTGCGTATTCAGAACTGGTTTAAGACTTTGAATGTAAGTTTGAACAGTTTCGTAGAAATCTTTTTCAATATTTTGGGAGACAAAAAATCTATGAGTATTTACGTCAAGCTGGCCCATACCTGTTAAAGCGGGACGCAAAATTTCAGCTATTTTGTTCTTAAAATCAAAATCTGGGAGAATCAATGCACTATTTTTCGCGCCCATAAAAAACTGCGCCTTCTTTTTTCTTTTTCCCACTTCTTGAATGAGGCTTTCAGCTTTTTGAAAGCCTCCAGAATAAAGAAACGCATTAATACCAGGATGCCCAGCTAGTAATGGGTTTAATTCCTCATCGCTCCCATTTAAAATTTGAATAAGGCCTTTGGGAAGATCGAGCTTTAATAAAATCTCTGCAATTCTGATTGCCGAACCCGGAGTTTCGTTTGAAGGCGTTAAGATCACAGCATTTGAAGTTGCTAGACAATTTGCAATCCACTTTGCTTGATATAAAAAACTTAAAGTTCTTGGACCTGATATCCCCACAACTCCCGCTGGAAGTAATGACTCAGGCTTTGTGAAAAGTCTTAACTCGAGACTTAAGTTTTCGATGTATTTTTGGGCGGGATCAATAATTTCCTGATAACAAAATTCTTCTGGTAAGAATGACTCTTGAGCTTCGGCTTTTACAAGCTCTGTTTTTGCGTCACTTATCAGTTCAGCAAATTTTCTTAAAAGATCAGCCTTAAAGGTAAAGTCTGTCTTTTTGAATTGTTCTTGCGCTTCTTTCGCTAAATGAAGGGCTTTAACAAAATCCATTGCGGTGGCAGGGCCAGGTGAGAACTCGTTGCTTAAATAATTCAAAGTTTGAGACATAAGAGATTTATGCCTGAGATCTTTAAAAAAGGAAAGCGCCTACTCCTTTTGACTGTTAGTCGTAAGAAGTGGCGCTTTCGGTGAACAAATTAAGCTTTAAACATTTCTGCTTTCACAGAAGGTTATGTTTTAATTTGAGTTAGTATGCGGCAGAAGTAGTAACCCTATAAACAGCAAACCAAATTGGTCTGCGATGCCTATTGAGTACTCACCCCCGCCACGATACTGTCACATTTATTAACCATAGCATCACCTCCTTCCATGCCGTTAGAACGGCTCTGTATATATAATAACCCAACTAAAATTAATTACCAGTCCTGACTAGCTGAGAAATAAGCATCGCTAATATAAGAATAAGTTATGTGGTTTTTCTACGAAGAAATCTCGTTTGCTAGCCAATTATTTTAACAAGTTACGCTTAAATGAAGTGCGCAAGCTTAATTTTGGTGTCTAATTTTGAGTCTCTCAAATTTAGACATGTTTCAAATTATCAACGATCAGTTTTTGCACCTTTTTCATTTCCTCATCAGAATGGCGCTTAGCTTTAGCAAAACTTAAATCTGGAATGCTCCAAGCCGGAAT
>JAYTJV010000001.1:0-6573 GCA_043730825.1 Pseudobdellovibrionaceae bacterium | reverse complement strand
AGCATAATCTGCCGAACACCATTGCATGCGAAGCCTTTGACAGGGCCTTTTGCTCCTTGGACATCAGTGTTTATTTCACTATTTCCGCTCATTCTTTCTCCTTTTGTTAGGATCGGTTGATCAACCGATGGTTCATGGAGTAGGAATATGAACGAACGAACGTAGGAAGTCGGGATACAGAAATTTATTTTTTGCACCCCTGGGGAATTGAAATGGCCGAAGATCGCGGAATTATTGACAAACTGACCTGGATTTTTTCTCAATTTCCATTAGGTATCGATTATGCTGCAGCGGTTAAATCGGCAGACAACGCTTATTTCTTCGATACTGTTTTGCCTGAAGCTTACATTCAAACCTTAGAAGACTATCTCCACAAGGTGAAGAGCTTGGAAGACGCTTTATGGCTTCGATACCAACACTATTATGTCGATGCGGACACGCCTTGGGATTTCAAATGCACGCATGACTGGTACTACACGGAGCGCGCAAAGCAGGTTTCAGCGTCTGATCCAACCAAAGTTCCTCTTGGCAACCTACCCGAACCACGTTCAGATATTTCAAAGCCGGATCTCCGAATCTACTGCGAGCGCAGAGCAATTCAATTGATACTTGACCTTCTTTTAATTACTGAGCCGAAATTAGCTGACGAAAAATCTTTCGGAATTGATTTTAATGAATTATTAAAAGATGAACTTGTTTTTGCAAAAGCGCTTTCCATCGAACCACTCTTGGGAGATATTTATACAGGCCGATCAATGCGATTTAAAAAATACTCGCAAGGTGAACGGATTAATCCAGATCGCCCTGTCCTTGGCGTGAGTCTTAGAAAAGGTGTGAAGCGAACCGCGTTTCGGCGTGATGCACAGATAACTCCATTTATACGTTTAATGATGATTTTGAAATCACACCCTCGGATTTCAAGGAACGATTTTTCGATCACAGAATTTCGGGAGGCCTGTCTAAAGGCTTATTTCAATGGTGAAAAAAATTGCGAGCACCACATTCCGTCCACCGAGGCTCTCAAGCCTTGGTTCAAGTTCATTTTTGGTGTTGGAAAAAAAGTGGGCTTTATAAGAATTGAAGTCGATGAAAACGCTCACGAGCACATACTTTGGCCATGGGAAATAGATGCGGCTGCCTCAAAAAAAATTCAGAAGCAATTTGAATTTTTAAATCCAAAAACTAAACTTGTTCCACGTACATCGTTATTTACGGGTTATGACCCGGAAGGTGGAGACTATATTGAAAGACCGCTTCCGCCCCAATGGTAATGTCTGCGGCAAATGCCATTTGTCTTCGGCCTTTTAAAGTCCACAAGTGTCAACCTCGGCTTACGACAAGTACGATATCTACGACCAATGTAGATCGTAAATATCGTACTTGTCGTAACATGTTCACCTGACCATTCAAAAGTTCGACTGTTCAGTTCCTGAACGCGATCATTGAAGTTGTCGAAACGATTTAACGTTTCAGACAACACATGGAGGTAAATGTGAACACGATCGATGAAACTTCGAGCCGAAAAGAAATCGTCAACTGGCTTCGGGGAGAAAACAAAAATACACTCATTGCTATAGCGGTATTAATTAATCGTCTAACAGACGAATTACAAATATCACTATCGCTCTCGAAGGAAGGCTTTCTTGCAGCTTTCGCAAGGACTGATCGCGACGATTTGTGGTCTGCAACTGATCAGGTTTGTGCGGATGCTGATCCCTGCGATGATGACGCAGAAGATGATGAGGAAGAGGACGAAGATGAACTCGAAGCGACATAATTTTTTTGAAAGAAATGGGTCCCGGTCAGGGGCCCATAGGTCTAACAAATGATCTTGCCACAAATTCAGCTTCTACAGTTTGATCAGGAGCTATGTTGGTGGGATACATCGTTGATTAGATCGCCACACACAAGGTTCAAATTTTTTTCATCGATAGATGCCATGATCAAATATGCGAACGTTTGGCTATCAGTAACTGAAAACGAGCCTGGCATTATCATGCTTAGTGGTCACGGGATGCGGCAACGACTGATAACGAATGAAAATATAGTTCACATCGACAAACTCTTGGCCCGCCTCTCTCCGCTGTCGAATAAATCAATACACTTCAGCTCCTGTCATACACTTGACTTAGACAACGAAACTTTAAAAAAGACCTATCGACAGAGTGGCGCCCATATTATTAGCGGGTATCAGCACAAAATAAATTCTGTCGACTCTGCGACAATTGAGTCTTTTATAATTAATGAGCTGAATCATCCAATTGATTCGCTGGAAT
This sequence comes from Pseudobdellovibrionaceae bacterium, assembly GCA_043730825.1. Classification (GTDB taxonomy): domain Bacteria; phylum Bdellovibrionota; class Bdellovibrionia; order Bdellovibrionales; family Bdellovibrionaceae. The sequence continues at coordinate 4,297 of JAYTJV010000001.1, read as the reverse complement.
CTATCTCACGGGCCTACAGGACGCTCTGGAAGTCCAATTCGAAACTTATTGAACGAACTGGGTTTTGCTACGTCTCAAAAGTGTAGAGAACTTAAACTCAAATGGGTATCGGACTCGGAGTTCTGGTGCCTGAATAATTTACCAGGTCAGACACATAAGACTTATCAGATCTAGTTTCGTATGTTTTACGTTGTTAAACACTGTTTAACGTTTGCCAAACTTCAAATGGAACGTTAGTTCCTAGCAACTTTTGCATGAGGTATGTGTGTCCAAAATACGAGCGGTTCGACTTAACCAAGATGAAGACAAAATGATTGCCGATTTTCTTAGGAGAAATCCCGTATTGGATTTTTCAACCCTCGCGCGCATGTCCCTCAGAAAGTTTTTGGAAAACCCTAAAATTAACCTTGAGAAACCGGCAAAGATATCTCCGAAAAGAGATTTGGAAGGTAATTTATGAATTTAGAAAATAAAGTGGTCTCTCTCGATAGCTATCGTTCTGACAAAGAGCTTCCGCTCCAACCTGTTATTGCAGATTCGCAAAACTGGGGACCAATAGAATCCGAAATGCGTCAGACGTTATCAAAGTTAAAAAATACATCCTACAAAGATCAATTTGACTGGAGTATTTATGACAAAATCGCAGCTAGATTTGGAAATGAACCCCCAAACGGCGGTGTAGTTTTTAGAACGACTTTTAAGCTAGCTAACTACCACTCAACATGTTCAAAATGCCATTACGCTTTGGAAATTGATACTTATGGCAGAGGCTGTGTACACAACTGTGTCTATTGCTACGCCAAGGATCAACTTACAAAACGTGGATATTGGAATCGCCCAACTCCCTTTCCGGTGGACTTAGCTGAAATACGAAATGCTTTCTACATAGTATTTGAAACTAATAAACCACATAAATGGAGAAGCATCCTCGAAAAAAGAGTCCCCTTAAGAATAGGTGCAATGTCAGACAGCTTCATGTGGATGGATTTGCGTTATGGGATTACAAAAGAATTCCTTCGAATCCTCAAACATTATGAATATCCGGCCGTCATTTTCACAAGATCTGATCTAGTCGCGCACGACGACTATATGAAAGAAATGGACCCGCGTTTTCTTAGTATTCAATTTTCAATAGCTGGCAACAATGAAGAGCTAACAAAAAAAATTGAACCTGGTGCTCCTGCAGTATCGAGAAGACTGAAGGCCATCAAAAAATTATCAGAGAGCGGATTTCTTACTGCAGCTCGACTAAACCCCTTATTCCCGATCTATCCTGATGGATATTTTTCTGATAGTGAAAAAGTGTTACAGCGGTTTAACGGAAGGGAAATTCCTAAGTTTGATCTTTTCGATTTTGATTTCATTTCCGAATTAGCCGAATACAAACCACATACAGTTCTTGCTGGATTTGTGAGGCTCTCAACTCCTGCAATAAACTCTATTACAAAGGCTACAGGCGTAGACTTTAGAGAGTTCTTTACCCCAGAGACTATGCAAGCAAATGGAGACAAAAAATTCTCTGATGCCGAAATTGCTTATTATTATAAAGAAATTAGCAAAAGATCTCGTGAAGCAGGATTGCGCTTTACTACTTGTTATATTGGAAATGGGATTAAAGACTACTTTCAATACCAAAAACTTTGGTCTAATAAATCTGATTGCTGCGACATAGTTGGAAATATCGAATCATTTAAGAAAACTAGCCAAAGCATCTCTTGGGCGGAGCGAGAAAAGCATGCAGCTTACAAAAATCTGGTGGCCGATTCAAAAAGAGAAGAAGAGGATGCTGACAAATTATTTGGAAAATCTCAACCTATTCCGGAACGTCGCGATCTGGAGCTCAACCCATGAAAAGTCGAACTCTGCCAGGAATAAATATTCAACATCCATGGACTGAATTTCTTTTGTCTGGGAAAAAAACGATTGAGACGAGGACCTACCCGATTCCCAAAAAGTATATTGGCGTGGAGATGGCAATAATTGAAACGCCAGCAAAATCAAAAGTAATAATGAAAGACAGCCCCTCTGTAGCCAGAATCGTGGGGACTATTATCTTCGGAACGCCAATCAAGTATGAAAACGCCCGCTCCTGGAGGAGCGATTCTTCCAAACATCTCGTTACAGAAAAAGATATGCAATTCTCATGGAAGCAAAGAGAAGGTGATGTTTGGGGATGGCCAGTTATAAAAGTAACTAGACTTTCTACCCCTCTCCCAAAACCCAGTACGCGAGGCATTGTATTCGCTAAAAATTGCAAAATTTGATCAAAACTACAGTTCCTAGGGCCTGATTTCAACATCCAAAAATATGAGTGGTTCCAAATCCTTAAGTCTGCTGGACGGGAACCGATACGAAGGATGGAGGCAACCATGGAACTTGATGCACCTACTAATCGTTATTCTTACGCTAAACACTACACGCCACCGAAGTATTCGGTCTCGATTGCAAAGTTCATAATGAATCACGGAGATCGATTACCATCGCGTCTGTCAGTCATGGATCCAGCATGTGGCAACATGGATCTACTCCGTGGTTTCAATATGGTATTTGGCGAAAGACAGCTAAAGATCATGGGCATCGATATTTTTCCAGAACGCGATTTGCCATATCCAGTCGTAAAGGGAAATGCATTTGAACTCAGCACCAAGTTTTTTGATAAAATTGATTTAATAATTAGCAATCCTCCTTTTGGCAGGAAGGGTCACCCTAGCTTAGACATGCGAACACAAGTTGCGATGGATGACTATTTTTCTGAGCTACTCGCTGAAATTAAGCTAGAGAAAAGACACCGAATGCAAGTTACCTTAGAGCTGGCCTTCTTGGGCTTGATAACTCAGTTACTTAAAGAAAATGGCACTTGCGCGATCGTCTTACCAGAATCAGTATTTACCTGTGCGAGCTATCAAGAGTTCAGAGAAAACTTCGAAAAAAGATACATGGTGTTCGGAGTTCTTCAACTTCCAGTTTCGGCATTCTCAGGATCAAATGCGTCTGCTTCGACAGCCGTCCTATTCTTTAAAAATAGACGCTCAAAAAAGAAAGACTATTCATTTCCAGTGCAAAATGAGCACGGAGAAAAAATCGAAGTCAATTCTGGAAAAGGCAATTGGTTTCCGTTTAAAAATATTGATTTTATGTCGCCTCCCCCAGGACAAGAAAATTTACCATGGAAATCGCTCGGCACTCTCTTTCCACACTTAGTTATTAAATCCGGATTTAAAGGAAAGCAGCCATTAGCAACGTTCAACCCACCAAAGAAAAATAATGTAGCGAAGTATATCTCATCCAAATACATTTCCGACGGAAAAATTCTAGTAGATGAAGCTCCATTTGTCGAAATCGAACCTAATCTTGAAAGAACTATCGTAAAATCTGGTGATCTTTTGTTAGTGCGCAGTGGTAGCGGATGTTTAGGAAAGATCGCAATTGTCGGATCTGAAGACTACCCACTCATACCACGTTCAGAAATCTACGTTCTTTCAGGCTTCAAAAATAATGATGAAAGAAAAATCGTATTTCAAAGCATCATGATCGCCTCTCTGGGTCAAACTCTGCCTTGGTGGGCAAAGATCCTCGGGCGCGGAGTTGGTACACCAAACCTTAACAAAGAAGAAATTTTAAAAATCCCGATACTCGACATGGATATAGACCAGATCCTGAAAACAAAAGAACAGCTAAAAAAAGTTTTGAAAGCAGCGTGAGGATCATATGGGGACTTTAAACAGACATGCATGGAGACGGCTTGGCTGTCTCGAAAAATTGAGAACAACCGCAATTGCAAAAAATACTTTGGACGAAGATGTACTAGTTAAAATTTGCTATAGCGATTGCTCTAGCTCGAGAACTTCATCAACAATGTGTGAAAGTTGGGACAACGACTCTTGTCCTTTCGGTACAAAAGCTGCAAAGGTTGACAGTGGTACCTTAGCTGAATTGCGAGACATGATACTATTTCTCGAACTCGCCTATGACACTACTGACCCTGCAAAGATGGCTGCATCACTAGAAGATACTCTTAGAAAATGGATACCGCTCCAAAGTTTCTACGCTTTGGAAAAGTGGTTTACCGATAGAAGTCGTGAAACTCCGATTATCATTGATGGCAAACATAGGCCTGCATCAGGTTTCAAAGAAATCGTAGATCAACTAACAAAAAAGTACGGGGCTCAAACTTTTGCCCAAGTGCAAGCTCCACAAGTTCATAAAAAGAAACCAAACTCCTATGAACTTCCTTTGAAGGAGGGAAATGCTACTTATGCAATATTCCAAGGCCCTCCTGGGACCGGAAAAACTAGAG